>NZ_CAITNG010000023.1 GCF_903893715.1 uncultured Mucilaginibacter sp. | reverse complement strand
GGTGTCTACCTCTTCCCATTCCGAACAGAGAAGTCAAGCCCGCCAGAGCCGATGGTACTGCGGTAATACGTGGGAGAGTAGGTCGGTGCCCAATCTTAAATCAGCCCCCCTTTAGCAATATCGGGGGGCTTTTTTGTGCAAAATGCTCCCACTTTAGTTATATTGCAGCTCATATCCATGGCAATGTATTGGAAAAACGTCCCGATAGTAATCCTGTTCATCTTGTTTGCATTCAGCGCGCAAGCAACAGATATTGATAAAACCATTATTGTTGATGGCCTGAAACGCCAATATCTGGTGCACCTGCCGCCGGGTTATACTGCTGCCAAACAGCTACCGGTAATATTTGCCTTGCATGGCGGCGGCGGTGAGTACAAAGGCACACCAAAGCAATACAACCTGAATGCACCCGCCGACAAGTTTAACTTTATAATCGTTTACCCCAATGCTTTAAACAAAAGCTGGAGCATGAAAGGCGTAAGCAGCCGTGTACGCGGCGGAGGCAGCGAGGATATTGACGATGTACATTTTATCAGCGTGTTGATGGATACCCTGGTTAGGTATTATAAAGCGGACGATAAACGGTTTTTTTGTACGGGCATATCACGAGGAGGCATATTCTCTCTCTATTTGGCCCAACACCTGTCAAATCGTATCAAGGCCATCGCACCGGTTTGCGCAAGCATTCCGTTATCAATTAGCGATAACTACAGTTTCGGACACCCCATGCCGGTATTGATGATAAACGGAACTGCCGACCCGCTGATATTATACAACGGCGGCGAAGGGCGGTTTACACCCGATAACAATGGCGTCCAGTTTAATATGTTGCCCACCGAGCAGCTGGTTAAAAAGATTGTGGGCCTAAATGGCTGCAATGCACAGGCAACAGTATACAATATACCCGATGCAGATCCATCCGACGGTTGCACGGCTGCCAAATACAGCTATACCGGGCCCAATGCCGACGTAATATTCATCAAAATAACCGGCGGCGGGCATACCTGGGCCGGCGGACCCCAATATTTACCTAAGTTTATCATCGGCAAGGTATGCCGCGATTTTAAGGCCGAGGATGAGATATTTAGCTTTTTTATATCGTTGAAATAACGTCCTACCTTAGTCAAACAAATCGCCGTTCAGATATTTCATGCCCGAATCGCAGGCTACCGTAACTACGGTATGGCCCGGGCCGAGTTCCATGCCCAATTTAATGGCGGCCGCCACATTTAAGCCGCTCGATGTGCCGCAAAATATACCTTCTTCGGCAGCTAAGCGTTTTACCGTTTGGCGGGCTTCGGCTTCATCAACGGTGCGGGCTTCGTCGTAAACAATTTCGTTAAATAAAGGCGAAATAAAGCCCACGCCAATACCTTCCACCTTATGCGTGCCTTTTACGCCCTGTGTTACCAATGGTGCCGATGCCGGTTCCAGTATCACTACACGGTTAGCTGCATTAGCCGCTTTAAGCGCTTGCGATACACCTGCCATCATCCCACCTGTACCCACCGCGCCGCAAAACGCATCAATTTTCCGGCTACCAAAATGCTGTAATATTTCTTCGCCCAATACCTTGTAGCCATCTATCGCGTCTTTATTTTCGAACTGTTTGGTGAGATAAGTATTGGGTTGCGTGCCTATTTCGTTGGTACGCGCTATCATACTTGGGATAAGGTTGGGTGTTATTTTGCCGCCATCGCTGGGTATCAACTCCAGTTTAGCGCCAAAAAGTTGCATGGTTTTTAGCTTCTCTTTCGCAAAAGCATCCGACGAGACCACTATAAACGGATAACCTTTAACCGCGCAAACAAACGCCAGTGAACAGCCGGTGCTGCCGCCGGTACATTCAACCACGCCGATACCCGGTTTCAAATCGCCCCGCTTTTCGGCATTCTCAATAATAGCCAAAGCCATGCGGTCTTTATACGAACCTGTGGGATTATAGTACTCCAATTTTACATAAATCTCGGCGCAATTGGGCGGCGTTACCTTTTTGAGCTTTACAAGTGGCGTGTTGCCGATGGCGGAGGTGATGCTGTCATTCATTGGTTTAGATAATTGTGTTGAATATAAGCTAAAAAACAAAAAATCCCCTAACAAAGCGTTAGGGGATATGCTTTATGCTGAAAAATGTTGAATCAATTCTGCGCGTGCAAGCCTACCCTGTTGCCTTCGGTATCGATAAAGAAAGCCATATAGCCAATTTCGGGACTGATTAATGTCCTTGGCATTTGTATCTGGCCATCGCACTCTTCAATGCGGTCGAGCACATCCTGGATGGAGGGGTTGGCATTCAAATAAACCACTGTACCTTCGGCTGATGGCATATGGTACGGACTGCTGGCCAATGCGCCCGACACCTTGCCATTGCCCATTTCGGCAGGGAACGATACCATTTTCATGCCCATCATTTCAGGCATCGGCTCCATTTCGATGTCAAAAATAGCCTCATAAAACTCCTGTGCACGTTCAATGTCGCTTGCCGGTATCTCGAACCAGTTAAGCGCGTTTGCATTACTTTCCATAGCCTGTTTTTTTTAAGATGAATAATTTGGTGTTTGATTTATGACTAAAGGTAGTAACTGAAATACTTCGGACACATTATCAGGATGTTAAATTTTAAAGAAACGATAAAGAAAACAAATAAAAAAGGCTCACGGTTTATACCGGGAGCCTCAAATTATCTTGGGAAACTTTCTTTCTTATTTCTCTCCGCCTGTTTGTATCTGCATCGGGTTTACACCAACCGACTGGCCACGTGCGCCTGCCCCACCGGCGTTCTGTTTAAACACCTGGAACTTCGACGGCTCCGGTGCTTTGCCCCAGTAGTTATTGCTTTCGTCAATATCGGCAGTTTCACGCATCGGATCGATGCGGATCGAAGCCACTTCCTTATCCTGCATATAAAATTTGGATACGTTCTTTTCATTTAAACGCCATATCTGCGCAGGTATCCGGTCGGTCCAGGTGGTGCCATCCTTAAAGGTAAACTGCACGATGATAGGCATCACCAATCCGCCCTTGTTGCTAAACGATAACTCGTAAAAATACTTATTACCATATTTTTCCTTTTCAGCATCGGTAAAAGGCTCCGGCGAGCTTTGGCGGGTCGGCGGGTTTTGCGCCATAATCGCACGTATCTTGTTGGTATCTATTTTTACCAAACCACGGTCATATTTCCAATAAAAATCATGGGTGGCAGTGTCCAGATCTGTATAGAAATGGATGTTCTTGTCTTCGCGGTTACGCACTTTCGATATATCGTCGAAGGCGTTCACAGCAGGCAACATTGGGTTTGTCGGACTCGAAAGCGGGTTGGCAGCAGGTGCCTGTCCGGCAAAGTTTCCGCGTCCGCCACGACCACCACCGGCTGGCATTGCCGCAAGGTTAGCTTTAGCCACTTTTACCGAGTCGAGCGAGATATCTACAGGGTCGGTTCCATAAAACCAACCTCTCCAAAACCAATCGAGGTTTTCGCCGCTGGCATCGCCCATGGTGCGGAAAAAGTCGGCCGGGGTTGGGTGTTTAAATGCCCAACGCTTGGCGTACTCTTTAAAGGAATAATCGAACAGCTCGCGGCCCATAATGGTTTCGCGTAGTATGTTCAAACCTACGGATGGCTTGCTATAAGCATTCGGCCCAAAACGTACAATGTTTTCCGAGTTGGTCATTATCGGCTCCAACTCGTTTTTTGGCAGTTTCATGTAATCAACAATGGTATAAGCCGCACCACGTTTAACGGGATATTTGTTGTCCCAAAGTTCTTCGGTGAGGTATTCAACAAAGGAGTTTAAACCTTCATCCATCCAGGTCCACTGGCGCTCGTCGCTGTTTACAATCATCGGGAAAAAATTGTGCCCAACTTCGTGAATTACCACGCCAATCATGGAGTTTTTGGTGGCCTCGCTATAAGTGCCGTCCTTATTAGTACGGCCGTTATTAAAGCAGATCATCGGGTATTCCATACCGTTTGATGCCTCAACGCTTTGCGCAACAGGGTATGGGTAATCAAACGTAAAATGCGAGTAAGTTTTTACGGTGTGCGCCACCAAACGGGTTGAGTATTTGGCCCATAAAGCGTAAGCCTCTTTACCATAATAGCTCATACACATTACGTTTTTGCTGCCCAATTGCTGGCCCATGCCGTCCCAAACAAACTTGCGCGAGGAAGTCCATGCAAAATCGCGTACATCGTTGGCCTGGAAAACCCAGGTCTTTTTAGTGGTGCTTGGCGCAGACTCGGCTTTCTTGGCTTCGTCAAGCGTAACAATCTCTACGGGCACTTTTGATGTTTTGGCCTTAATGTAGCGCGCCATTTTTGCCGGGCTCAATACGGCGGCATAATTGATACATTCGCCGGTGCCACCAACTACGTGGTCGGCCGGAACGGTCATTTGCACATGGAAGTTACCAAAGGTCAGGGCGAACTCGCCGCGGCCGGTAAACTGGTGGTTTTGCCATCCCTGGAAATCGCTGTAAACGCACAGACGCGGATACCATTGCGTCATGGTGAACAAGTAGTTGCCGTCACCGGGGAAATATTCATAACCGCCGCGACCACCCACGGTCAGCCTGTCGCTTATCTTATAGTTCCAATCTACATTGAACACAAAAGTTGCACCTGGCTTCAATGGAGCCGGCAGGTCTATCCGCATCATGGTTTTGTTGATAACGTAGTGCAGCTTAACCCCCAAAGCCGTGGTTAGTTTGGTGATGATATCGCCATAACCGTTGTTCGGACCGGTAGCTTCAGCTGTACGGTCGAGCAATTGTGGGTTACCAAAAACCGGCATGGTGCTGCTGCTTTGGTAATTGGCGTTATTGATATTGCTGTGTTGGTTCTCGTCCAATTGCAGCCATATATAATCTAATGGGTCGGGCGAGTTGTTGTAATAGGTGATAGTTTCGCTACCCGTTAGTTTCAGGTTCTTTTCGTCCAATTCGCACTTAATGTTGTAATCGGCACGTTGCTGCCAGTACTTACCACCCGGGGCACCGCTGGCGGTACGTTGCTCGTTAGGGGTTGGTAAAATGGTACCTAATTGTTCGAACTTGTTGCCGTGGTTGCTGCCCGGGTTGTTCTGGATGTCCTGGGCAAGGGCAATACTACATACGCTGAGCGTAACCAATACGCCGCTAATCAGTTTTTTCATTGTCAGTAAGTTGTGGGCTTGCGCCCGATTGTTATATGAGTTCAGTTAATGTTCAAGATATTCAGAATGGCAATCGTTCAATGGCCATTTTTAAAGCTAACGCGAAAACCCCCGAAGACAAGAAAAACACCCAGTCGCGCTGCTTAATTTTCACGAAATTTAAAAAAAAGATGGCTAAAGTCAAAATAATGGCCACGACAAAAATTTGCCCGGCTTCAAGGCCAACGTTAAATCCAAATAGCCCCCAACCCAATGTTTGGTCTTTAGCCAGCATAATGCGTATGGCGTTGGCAAAGCCCATGCCGTGTATCAAACCAAAACCCATGGCTAAATAGTAGTTGATGCGTGCGCTGCCGTTTTTGGTGTCGATACGCAACAGGTTGTTGAAGGCCGTGATAAAAATGGTGCAGGGTATTAAAAACTCCACCCATTTACTTTGGAAGCGGATGATGTCGAGCACACTCAAAACTAACGTTAGCGAGTGGCCAAGGGTAAAAGCGGTAACCATAATCAATACCTGCTTTATATTTTTAAAGGTATAAACCGAGGCCAGGGCTAAAATGAACAGTTGATGATCGATCGCATCGGCGCTGATGATATGCTCCCAGCCCAGCTTAAAATAAAAAATAAAATCGGTCATCCGGAATAATGAAGTGTGTTTGTAGTAAATTTAGACTTTATTTTACAGTTAAAAAATCGCGACAGGCTATGTACGCATTAATTTATAAACCGCTATTATATTGTTACATACTGCTGTCGGCAATAGGGCATGCAAAACCTGTGCCTGCTGCTTTTCACCCGCTGCATATCAGCACTACCGATGTGAGCTACAATGCCCAGGACAATAAGCTTGAGGTAATATGCACCATTTTTACGGACGACTTCGAAACAGCCATAAACAAAGAGTACCATACACAGGCCGACCTGATAAAACCGGAAGCGCACGCTGCGGCTGAGGTGCTTATAAAGAAATATATTACCGGGCATGTGCAGATAAAACCTAACCAAATACCCGCAAACCTGAACTACATTGGCTACGAAATTAAAGACGCGGCGGTAAATGTTTACCTCGAATCCGAAAAAGTATCACCGTTCAAAAAAATCGATGTGGACATCAACCTGCTGCACAACCTGTACGAAGACCAGATCAACATCGTGCACATCACGGTAAACGGCGTGCGTAAAAGCGAAAAACTGGATTGGCCTAACAGGAAACTGGAACAAGTGTTTTAAATATAAAATCGGCACTGCGTTACCGGATTTGGCATCATGGTTAATAAAAGCTATAGCACTTGGTAGCGTGCGTATTCATTTTGTATTCGTATTCGCCCCAGCCGGGTATCGTCGTTTCGTAACTCATGGCCGCCTCGGTTGTGCCAGCGGTATTGGCATAATTCAGTTTCGAGGTGGTAACATCATGACTGAGGCCAAATCGTGTTTTGCCACTATCCCTGCCAAAAATGTCGAAGATGAGCGATACCACAACAGCGTCGTTTTGCGCGCCATCGCCCCGGTACCAAAGCCCCACATTGATGGCGCCATGCTTGTATTGAACGCCCGTACTAAAGGTAGCTACGCCCGCTTGCGTTGAGAAAACAACGAAGGGATAAAGGATGGGCTGTCTTCAAACGAAGGGTCGGTTAATATCTTATAGCTGGCATAACCGTTGTAACGCTGTGGCAAAATTGAAGTGCCGCCCGATAAGGACTCGTTAGGCCGGTTAAGATGCTGGCCCGATACACCCACCATAAAATCACCCAACACAAGGTTCACGCCCGCGCCGCTGTCAAAAAAGAAACGGTTGTTAAAGGGCAATCCCAAGCTTGAAGAGGAGCCGTTTGGGATAATGCCTGAGCCATTCAGCTGGTCTAAGAACACCAGCTTGTCTTCATCCACTTTTCGGTTTGTCGCACCGGCTTGTAAGCCGAAGGACAGTTGAGCATTCTCGAACTCGACATGGTAAGAGTAGATACTCGAAATATTAATCTTATCAAGATAAGCCGTACCCTCAGTCGATTTCGTAATCATCAAGCCCACACCGCTGTTATACATCGGCAGGTTCAGGTCCGACGAAATCGTATAATAATTTAACGGGCCGGGCAATGCCGTCCATTGGTTACGATAGATAAGGTTGACACGGAAATCGCCATCAAACTGTCCGTTCAGGGCGGGGTTAAGATAGATAGGCGCATCGTAAAACTGGGAATACAAATGGCCCTGAGCATAAAGGCTTTGGTTGGTGAAGACAGCGAAGAATAAAAGGGCAACAAAAACTATCCTCATTACTTATCTTATCAAATGTATGATACCGACTGTCGATTGCGGCCTTCCGTCATTATACTTCATCCCTTTCCACTGGGTACCATCTATAAAATGAGCGCTGATTTCCCATACGTATACGCCCTGCGGTGCCGGTGCCCCGGCCATCATGCCGTCCCATCCCTGCGTTGGTATGCCGTTTGCATCCAATACATTGGTTTGGAAAATAACCTGCCCCCATTTGTTAAACACCTTCAATGTATAATCTGCCAGGCCAAAAGCACGTACATTAAACGTTTGTAACTCGCTTTTCGTGCTGCTTGGCTCAAACGCATTCGGTACGTACAGGTATAATGGAATGCCTGTTATTTGAACTGTGCGTATCCTTACAGCCTGGCAACCGGCCACGTTTGTAACGGTGAGTTTTACTTTATATTTTCCGGTATCCACATAAACATGCGACGGCATGGAGTCTGTCGATGTTTTTCCATCACCAAAATCCCAGTTGTAGTTGGTGATGCCTGCACCGGTTGTTATTTTATTAAACTGGAAAGAGTGGTTCGGGATAGCGATCACACTATCCGGAACAACGATGAAGTTGGCAGTTGGCGGTGCGGCTACCGTTATATATTTCACCACTTTAATGGTATCGCTACAACCAAATTCTCCGTAGGCTATCAACTTAATTGTGTATGGCGCGTTCACGTAACTGAACGTATGTGTTGGGGTTTTTAATACAGATACTGTCCCGTCGCCAAAATCCCACAGGTAGCTGCTGGCATTAACCGACGCGTTCACGAAAGTCGTGGTGAGGATGGTACAGCCATTGGTAACATTTGCGGCAAACGATGCTTTAGGTACGTTGGCCACTTTTACGATATGTTTAGCTGTATCGGGGCAAGTTCCATTGGATGCGATAAGCTGCAAGGTATACGTGCCGGGCAAAGTATACGTGTGTACCGGTATCGCACCGGAGCCATTCGGACTGCCATCGCCGAATATCCAGGTATAGCTTGATGCGCCGGTAGTCGTGTTGTTTACATTTAAAACCAATTGCCCGCTGCAGGATACAGAATCGGGCACAGAAAACGATGCGACAGGTTTTGGATAGGTGCCTAAGCCCATCGTGATACTATCCGCCCGGCAGCCAAAGGTGTTGGAGGCTACGAGTTTCAGGTTATATGCTGTATTGCCTTGCGTTAATATAATATTGGTTGGTGTTTGCGCGGTAGACACCAGTTGGTTATTGATATACCATTTATAGCTGCTCGCGTATGTGGTATTGTTTGTGATTTTGACGGCAAAAGGCGCGCAACTTTGTGTAGCGGCGACTGTAAAAGACGCTACCGGCACGGGGTTAAAATGAAAATTGTGAATGACCGTATCGGGGCATCCGATTGTGCTCTGCGCTACCAGTTTAACCTGGAAAGTATAAGGCAAAACCCCGCCCGGCGCATTGAACGCGTAGGTTAAATTCTTTTGGGTGGAGACAATGGCGTTGTTGACAATCCACTGGTAGCCAACCGGGTCTACACCGGTATAGGTAGTGGTATTTTTTAAGTTGATGGTGGCATTGTTCGAACATATAATCGTGTCGCCCGGTGTAAAGGCAGCCCGGGGTATATCGGTTATTTTGACAATTTGAATAATCGAATCCAAACACCCCCCCCCAAAAAAAACTGTAAGCGGTTAGCTTAACCCGATAAATGCCTGGTTGGGTATACAAATGTTGCGCTGTTGAACCTACTACGATGGTGCCTGCAGGGTCGCCGAAATCCCAGGTAAAGCCACTGGCGTTTGCTGTAGATGTTGAAACCGAAAGCTGGTAGGGCACGCAATTTACACTGCCGGCATTGCTTGTAAACGCGGCTATAGGGATAGGTAAAATAGTTACCGTTTGGCTGGTGTTGGTGCCGCAATTGGTACCGGCGGCATTTTGAGTCGCCGTCAATGTAACGGTATAAGTACCTGGCGCGGCATAGCTATGTTTAGGGTTAAGTTGATTGCTGGTAGTGCCGTCGCCAAAGTTCCAAACATAACTAAATGAGCCGACCGATGCGGTTTGGTTGGTCAACACAACAGAATCTTTAACGCAATAGGCTAATTTACCGATCGAAAATTTAACTACGGGCGCAGGCACAACCGTAATGGTTTGCGTTGCCGTTTGCGCAGAGCAGCCGTTTGATGCCGCGAGGGTCACGTTATAAACGCCGGGTTGCGTAAAAGTATGGAAAACCGTTTCGGGGGATGCCGCGCCCGCTACAGTAGTACCATCACCAAAATTGTAGTTGAACACATTGGCACCCACCGATGTATTATTGAACGCCACGGTAAGCGGCGCGCAACCCGCCTGGTTATTGCCGTTAACCGTAAGGTTGGCCACTACCTGATTAGGGTATACAACAATTTTGTAGGTTGATGAATCTTTACCGCATTCGTTTTGAGCGACCATTTTTACAGTAACCGTATCCCTCACCAAAGTGGTATAAACATGCTGAACGGTTTGATTGGTAGACACGGTTTGTTTTGTCCCATCGCCAAAATCGAAGGTATAGGTATTGGGTGCCCCGCGCGATTGGTTGCTGAAGTTTACCGTCATCGGCGAGCAGCCAATGGTTTTATCAGGCGTGAAAATGGCGACCGGTTTAGGGCGTACGGTAACCGAATCTTTATAGGTACTTATTCCGCAACTTGCGGTTGCTGTCAGCTTGATGACGTAAGTGGTATCGCGGTTAAACGGATTTGGTAAAAATGTGATGGCTGTGGGCTGTGTTGCTGTCGATGTTTGCCCGTTGCCGAAATCCCATTTATAGGTAGCGCTGGCTATTGGTGCGGAGGTATTGGTGAAGCTGACCGTCAGCGGGCCGCAGCCTTTTACCTGGTCTTTAGTAAACGAGGTGGTTACATTTTTTGTGGTAGTGAAGGTGAGCGATTTGCTGTCATTAACGCAGCCATACACGCTGGTAACTACCAACTGGATGGTAACGCTTTGCCCGTCAACCGTCATGATGTATCCCGGGAAGGCCGAACCTGTACCGATTTGCACCCCATTGGCATACCAGGTGTAACTGGCATCCACAGCATTATGTGCGGTGCTGGTAATAACGGTACTCAAATTAAACGGTGTACAACTCGACAAAGCCGATGCTGTAAAGTCCGCAAAGGCGACCGGGTTAATGGCTACTTTAACCGTGTTGCTAACGCTTTGTTGCGGGCCGGTACAGAGCAAGGTAGTAACTATCCTGCGGAAATAAGTAACCGCGTTTGGCGCCGCGGGGGGCTGATAATTGATGGATGTCGCACCCGCAATATTGGACCATGTTATCTGGTCGCTGCTATTTTGCCATTGGTATGCGTAGGTGCCGTTACCGCCCGTTGGTACCGAGCCATTCAACTGATTTACGGGGCTGCCGCTGCATACCTGCTGGTCGGCGCTGATGCTGTTGCTGCTGATGGATGGCTGAACAATGATGTTTACCGAATTACTTTCCAGATTACAAATGCCCGATGTGACGTTGCGGCGCACATAGATGGTAGTCGGTGGCGTAAAGACAATGTTTTGACCTGTTTGCCCTGCTATCACCGTCCAGGTAACCTGGTCGGGACTGCTTTCCCAAGTGTAGGTATAGGTGCCGGTTCCGCCGGTTGGCACGCTTCCTGTTAAAGTGATAGATTGCCCGGCACAAATAGTGGATACTAACGGACTGACTGTATTGGTAATAGGCGCCAAATCGGTAATCGTCAATGGGGAGGTAGTGGCACCGCAACTCGGACTGGCGATGGACCATATCAAATGATAAGTTGTACCGGGCACCAATCCCGAAACGGTGGCATTGTAAGTGTTGGCGCTTGGCGTAAAAACCAAAGTACTGCCGGGCGCGGTATCCGTCCATGTGCCTACAAAAGCGCCCGGGTTATTGCCTGCCAATGGTGTTTGCGTTTGCGCGCAAAGCGTGATGGGGCTTCCTGCCACCGCGACGGGTGCAACCGAGTTCATGATGACTTCGATCACATTACTCACAACGGGACAGAGGTTATAGCTGCTTACCGTGCGGCGATAGTAGGTGTTTGTTGTAGGATTGGCTAAAAGAGTTGCCGATGTTTGGCCTGAGATAGTTGTCCAGGTAACAGCATCAAGTGATGATTCCCAGAAGTAAGTATAGCTTGCCGCGACGGTTGCCGGTACATCTCCTCCTGATAAGGCCAGTGTACTGAAATTGACCGGTTGACCGGGACAAGTAGCCGTAACATCCGACTTGATGGTGTTCACAATATCAGATAACACATCTACCGTTACAGTCGAAGCGCTGGCTGTACAACTGGCGTTGGATATAGTCCATGTCAGGCCGTAGCGTGTGCCTTTAGCCAAGCCCGTTGCCATTGAAGTTGGCGAATTTGCCGAAGAAAATGTTACGGCCGGACCTGTGGATACCGTCCATAAACCTGTGCCCACTACAGGTGCATTACCAGCAAGTTGATACGATGCCGTGCCGCAGATTTTGGCGTTTGGCCCGGCAGATGCAACACTTGGCTGCGGGCTGATGGTGATAGTATATTGCATCGGCGTGCCGCTGCAACCTTGGCCGTTATAATTGTAAATAGGTGTAACGGTAATGGTCGAGACGATATTGGTGGTGCCGGCATTGATAGCTGTAAATGACGGTATTTGACTGCCGCCACCTGTCGCGGCCAGACCGATAGCAGGGGCTGATGTCCAGGTATAGGTTACCGAACTTCCCGCGAAAGCGGCGGCATCATTTACCGGGATATATGCCGGAACAACAGCGCCGGCGCAATAGGCTCCGTTTGAATTTTGGGTGATGGTAATATTAGGCAGCACATTGATGTTAAAGTTCAATGGTGTGCCGGGGCAACTTGTGCCGCCCGAAGTATAAGTTGGCGTAACCGTAATTTGCCCGGTTATGGGCGCTTTGGTAGCATTGCTTGTGGTAAATGCAGGCAAGTTTCCTGTTCCTGATGCTGCAAGACCTATAGCGGTATTGTTGTTTGCCCATGTGTATGTGGTGTTTCCTGCGGCGGTATTGGCGCTAAAAGTGATTGCCGGAGCCGATGAGCCGTTGCAATAGTTTTTATCCGTAATAGCGTTAACAACTGAAACCGGGTTAACCGTTATAGTTACTACCGATGATATGGCATTACAGGTGCCGCTTGCTGTTAACCTGCGGTAGTAGGTAGTCGCGTTTAGGGCAGGTGGCTGATAATCGTTTGCAGTAGCAGAACCGATATTGGTCCAGGTTGCATTATCGGGCGAGCTTTGCCATTGAAAAGTGAAGGTGCCATTGCCCCCAACAGGAACTTGCCCGGCTATTAACGCCGGTGTACCACCTTTACATATAGTTTGCAAAGCGGCGATATCATAATTGGTGAGCGTTCCTTGTACGCTGATAGTTACCGTATTCGAGGTATTACTACAGGTAAGGCTGTTCACCAAACGTCGATAAAGCGTGTTGGCGGTTAGCGTACCGGGCGAATAGGTGGCACTCGTCGCGCCTACAATATTGTTCCAGGTAGTGCCATTATCCACCGATACCTGCCATTGGTAAGTGTAGGTGCCGCTGCCTCCGCTTATCACCGCTGTTGCGGTTAAAGTGGCCGGCGCCGAGCCGGAACAGATGATTTGGTCGCTGCCCACGGCATTGTTCGCGATAAGCGGGTTTACCTTTACGGTGATGGTTGCCGCAGGGCTTTCGCAGCCTGATGCATTGGTTTGGGTAACATAATATGTAGTTGAACCTGCAACAGCGGTAGACGGTGTTGGCGCCGTTGCCGAGCTTACCCCCGGCGGCGCGCTTGTGTACCAATTCAAGGTATTTCCGCCTGCGGCCGTGGCCGTTAAAGGCGATGCCACGTCGTTAAGGCAATAGGTAATATTGGGTGTTACGGTTGGTGCCGCCGGTCGCGGGTTAACCGTGATAGTAAACTGAACCGGTAATCCCGGGCAACCGTTATTTGGCGTAACAGTAATGGTTGCTACTTGTTGTGTTGCACTGATGTTTTTTGCAGTAAAGCTGCTGATCGAACTACCAGAGCCAGATGCTGCTAAACCAATGGAGGTATTGCTGTTTGTCCATGTAAAGTTTGTACTTGGCAGGCTGCTTGTAAAACTGAGCAATCCGGTTGGGTCGCCGTTACAGAGTACCAGATTTGCCGGTACAGTCGCTACCGGCGAGACTGTAACATTGATGGATTTGGTGACGGTAGTAGTCCCGCATTCATTCGTTACGGCCAACTGCACGGTATAAGTACCGTTGGTATTATAGGTGATGGTACCCGGGCTTGCCGATGTTGAGGTAGCCGGCGTCCCTCCTGTAAAAGTCCACAAATAAGTAGCCGCGGTTGATGAATAACAATTTTGCACGGCAGGTGTGGTTGGCGTAATGCTACCAAACTGGCAAATGGTAGCCGGGGTGGTTAATGCCGCTACAATGGGCTTATCTTTTACGGTTACTATCTGCGGAGCAGAGGTAGTTTGGCACACCCCGCCGGGGTTAATGGTAAGCAGCGTAATGCTGTACTGGCCGGGGCTGGTAAACTGGAACTCAGGGTTGATGGATGTTAAACTGGTGCCGTTGATATAAGCATAGGCCGAAGTATTGGGCACGCAGCCCGTGTTGGTGTACGTTACCGACCATACATATTTGTTATTGCCGCAAACCGGCAGGTTTGATGTATTGGTAGCCTGCACCGTAAGCGGGTTACAGCCCGATGTTTTGTCGAGCGTAAAGGTTGCCGTTGGCTGTGCATTTACGCACACGTTTTGCGTAGCTGTTGCCGTACCGCAGGTGTTGTTACCCGTTTCCAATTGTAACGAATAATTGCCCGGAGCGGTAAACCTAACGCCGACGCTAACTGTTCCGGTTATCCAGAAGCTGGGATCGGCCTGACCGGCATCACTGCCCAGGGTGCCGCTGGTTAATACCCAGCCGGCAGCCGGTGTTATCTTCCAAACAATCTTTCCCGGAATACAGCCCGTTGCCGAAACACTGTTGGTGGGCAAGCCCGCGCTGGTAAAAGTGATGGGTGTATTAACGCAGGCGGTATCGCTTCCTAAATTAAAAGTAGCGGTAGCTGCCTGCGAAACGTAAATTGGAGCTACAATTGCCGATGAACTGCTACAAGGGTTAGATGCCGTTATGGTTACCGAAAACGCATTGGAATAACCTGAACTGGTAACACCGCACGAGCTTTTATTAAAAGTATGGACAATGGTAGCCGGAGGCGGTACTGTGTATACTATCGATGGGCTGCCATCACTAAATGCTACTGTATAGACAGTGCCCGGCGGGTTGCCGGCAAAACTTGATGTTGAAAAGCTGATATCGCTGCCGGTACATATTTGGGTATTGCCCGGCGTTGCCAACCCGATGGCCGGGTTACTGCCTACAAATGGATAATAATAGGCGGTATCCACACAACCACTTGCACCCGTGACAATGTAGGTTATTTTCCAGGTGCCAATGCCATACGTATGGTTTAAGTTGCTGCTAAATGTGGCCGAATTATATACCGGGCTGCCATCGCCCCAGTCTAAGTAATAATTGGTATTGGTTGCCTGTGTTGTCGACTGATTAATAATGGTAAAGTTAAACGGCGCGTTGGAGCATGACCTGAAATAGGTGCGCCCGTCGTTATTGTAGGCATTGGTGGAATTATTGCCCGCCAATAAAGAGCTGGGTAAGCCGATGGTTACGATCTGCGATGTGGTAGCACTACAACCGGCAGGGTTAGTAACCGTAAGCGCTACCGTAAAATTTTGCGTGCCACCGCCATTTGCTGTTTTGAAGGTATGCACAGGATTCACCAGAGTGGATGTTGTACCATCGCCAAAATCCCACAAATAGGTTAAAAAGGGTTGGTCCACAGTACTTGCATAAGTAACGGGGCTATTACCGCAACTTGTTGCCTGAGTGTGGGTATACGATACGTTTGGTGTTGTAGAAGCCGACATAATCAGTGTAGGGTACAAATCGGGTACACCCAAACTCGAGGTTGCTACCATGTTGTAAAAGCCGGGCAATGTGGCAACATAGGTTGTAGTAGTTGCGCCAACAATCAACGTGCTGTTTAAATACCATTGGTAGGTTGTGCCTGTCGGGCCCGTACTTGCGGTAAGTGTTACCGGGGTGCCCGAGCAGATGACCGTTTTACCTGTGGATGTGGTAATGGTATCGCCGGGGTTAGAGTAAAGTGAATGCGATAGTGACCCGGCAAAAAGATGATGCCCGAAAAGGATTAACACCATAAATAAAATAAACTTCGGCAGACGTTTATTCATATAGCAAGTGATACGTAAATCAGCTCATAGAAGTTGCTTGATTTACTCCTCTAATATTGTGATAAAATTTGACTTTGTAGCATAAAAGTTACAAATGACGGGTAAATTACATAACAGTACCTGCCATGGCACCTATGCCAGTTTAAAAATTCGTTAAATAATTAATTAGCGTTGCTATAGTCCTTAATTGTGGGGAACGAAGACTATGTTGTAAAAATAATAAAATTTGATATTAGTCGGCCAATAGGGTATTTTTTTTATTACATAGAGAAATAATCGTGTGCCAAATCAGAGTGAAAAACGGATAGCCGGTATAGTGGCCTGACACAGAAGCCTCAAATCATTCACGTTTTCAAGAATGTTGACAATCATTGTTGCTCAGCAAACCCGTTTTTAAAAATGTGACCTTGAACACCTTAAACCCGGTTATAAAAAAGAGGAGAGTGATCGATATCACTTATATTCATGAGGGGCTGCACGTAATGTGTTCGGAGGGCCAAGTACTTTTACTGCATGAATGATATTACTTTCCCACCCGATCTGAGGAGCCATAGCGAAGGGACGGGTTCCGTAAGAAAACAACATCCCGAATATGCAGATATGTTGCCTCCATGTAACCAGGCATGCCCTGCCGGCGAAAACATACAGGCATGGCTATCGTTGGCGCAGGAGGGTAAATTTGAAGCTGCCTGGCGTGTTTTAATGGCAGATAACCCCATGCCTGCGGTATGCGGCAGGGTTTGTTACCACACCTGCGAAGACCAATGCAACCGGGGACAATTGGACAGCACGGTAAGTATCCACGCGGTTGAGCGGTTTTTGGGCGATGAGGCATTGAAAAACGGCTGGAAGATTCAACCATCGGAAACTGCCACGGGCAAACGTATATTGATCATAGGCGCAGGCCCAAGCGGATTATCTGCTGCTTATCACCTTTCGGCGATGGGGCATTATATTGAAATTCACGACGCCGGACCTGTTGCAGGCGGTATGATGCATTTTGGTATCCCGGCCTATCGGCTTCCGCGCCGGGAACTGGACCAGGAGGTGCAACGGATAGTGGACATGGGTGTTCACATCGTTTATAACCATAAAGTTTCGGATATATTAAAGGAAAAGGAGGAAGGTGGTTTTGATGCCGTGTTTGTGGCGATAGGCACCCAGCTTTCGCGTAAAATAGACATACCCGGCAGGGATGCCGGAAAGATATTGGATGCCGTAACCTTGTTAAAGCAGGTTGAAGAAGGAAACGCCCCTAAACTTGGCCGCAGGGTAGCTATTTACGGTGGCGGTAACACGGCCATGGATGCGGCGCGTACCGTTAAACGCCTCGGCGTGCCTGAGGCGATGATCATATACCGCCGCGACAGGGAAAATATGGCCGCCCACGATTTCGAGGCTCAGGAAGCTTTGGATGAAGGCGTAAAAATCAACTGGCTGCGTACAATTAAGGAGATAGACGGAAGCAACTTTACCGTTGAAGTAATGGAACTGGTTGATGGCAAGCCCGTACCAACCGGACGTTTTGAGACACTGGAAGCAGATAACCTGATTTTGGCATTGGGTCAAGAAGCCGATACCGGATTTTTAAAAAATATACCGGGCATTACGTTCAAATCCGACGGAACGGTGGTGATTGGCGGAGATATGATGATAGGCAGCAGCGGCATATTTGCAGGTGGCGATATGGTGCCCGGCGACCGAAGTGTTACCGTAGCCATTGGGCATGGCAAAAAAGCTGCACGCTACATCAATGGATTTTTGAGCGGACAACCTTATCAAATACCGGCCAAACACCAGGTGGTGGGTTTTGAACGACTGCACCGCTGGTACACTACACAGGCACCACGCATACAACAAACCGATTTACCAGCCGACCTGAGGGTAGGAAACTTTGATGAAGTAAAAGCAGGCCTTACCGAGCAACAAGCGCTTTTTGAAGCACAGCGATGCCTGTCGTGCGGTAATTGCTTTGAATGTGATGGCTGTTTTGGTGCATGCCCCCAAAATGCAATAATTAAGCTGGGCGCAGGTAAACGTTATGAATTTAATTATGATTTGTGCACGGGCTGTGCTGTATGTTTTGAGCAATGCCCTTGCCACGCAATAGAAATGATACCAGGGGCCTAATATAATCCCGGTTTCTTAAAACAAATAATACGATGTCAGATACCCTTCCAGTAATAGCTACGCTCGACGGAAACGAAGCCGTGGCATATATAGCCTACCGCGTAAACGAAGTTTGCGCCATTTATCCGATCACTCCGGCCTCAACCATGGCTGAGTTTGCCGATGAATGGAGCGCAGCAGGCAAATTGAACATATGGGGCAATGTGCCCGAAGTAATTGAAATGCAAAGCGAAGGCGGGGCCGCCGGCGTGGTGCATGGGTCGTTGCAAACCGGTGCGCTCACCACAACATTTACGGCATCGCAGGGCTTGTTGCTGATGCTGCCCAATATGTTCAAAATTGCGGGAGAGCTTACTTCGACAGTTTTTCATGTGGCCGCCCGTTCGCTCGCTACACAAGGTTTGTCGATTTTTGGTGACCATAGCGATGTGATGTCGGCCCGCACAACGGGTTTTGCCATGCTATCTTCAGCCTCTGTACAGGAAGCGCACGACATGGCTTTGATCAGCCACGCGGCAACATTGAAAACCCGCATACCCTTTATGCATTTTTTTGACGGTTTCCGTACATCCCACGAAATCAACAAGATCAACATGTTGTCGGATGAGCAGATCAGGACGATGATAGACGAGGACCTGGTTTTTGCCCACCGCTCGCGTGCTTTAAATCCCGACCGGCCGTTTATCAGGGGCACTGCCCAAAACCCGGATATTTATTTCCAGGCGCGCGAAACCGCAAATCCTTTTTATGACGCAACGCCCGGCATCGTACAAGAGACGATGGATAAATTTGAAACGCTTACGGGCCGGGCTTACCACACCTTTGACTATACAGGCGCTCCGGATGCCGAAAGATTGATCGTTATCATGGGGTCGGGTGCCGAAACCGTAAAAGAAACCGTTAAAAGGCTATATGCAACCGGCGAAAAAGTAGGCGTAATCCAGGTACGGCTTTACAGGCCGTTCTCCCTGTCGCTTTTATTGAAAGCACTTCCGGCAAGTGTTGAAAAAATTGCTGTACTCGATCGTACGAAAGAACCGGGCGCAGGCGGCGAGCCCTTATATCAGGATATCGTAACTGGTTTGTTTAACGCCTTTAGCGACAGCAGTATATCCCACTTACCCAAAGTAGTAGGCGGCCGATATGGGCTGTCGTCAAAAGAATTTACCCCGGCCATGGTAAAGGGTGTTTTTGAGGCTTTGAAATCGCCACGGCCTCGTAACGGGTTTACCATAGGCATTAACGACGATGTAACGTACACCAGCCTTCATTTCGACCCTTCGTTCAGCATTGAACCGGCCGACCGGGTTTGCGCGCTTTTTTATGGCCTTGGGGCCGATGGAACCGTAGGCGCCAATAAAAACAGTATCAAAATAATCGGCGAAGAAACCGATATGCACGCGCAAGGATATTTTGTATACGATTCAAGGAAATCGGGCGCACAAACGGTTTCGCACCTGCGTTTTGGTAAGGACCCTATCCATGCACCTTATCTTATCGAACAAGCGGATTTTATCGCCTGCCATAAATACAACTTCACCGGCACAACCGACATGCTCAAATTTGCAAAACCGGGGGGCGTTTTTTTACTCAACAGCCACTACGGTACAGATGAAGTTTGGGACAAATTGCCCCGCACCATGCAGGAACAGATCATCGAAAAGAAGCTGAAGTTTCATGTCATCGATGCAACAAAAGTTGCCGAAGTGGCCGGGCTTGGTCAGCGTATCAATACAGTAATGCAGACTTGTTTCTTTGCACTATCGGGCGTATTGCCTTTTGAAGAAGCTATCAACCAAATCAAAAAAGCCATCCGCAAATCATATAAATCCAAAGGTGAAGCGGTAGTGCTCAAAAATTTCAAGGGGGTTGACGATACTCTTGAAAACCTGTTCGAGGTGAAAATTCCGGCCAATGCTACCAGCACCACAAAGCTTTTGGCTACCGTACCCGCCGAGGCGCCTGATTTTGTACAAAAAATAACCGCCATGATGTTGGCCGGCGACGGCGATTTGTTGCCCGTAAGCATGTTACCGGTTGACGGGACCTATCCGAGTGGCACAACCAAGTGGGAAAAAAGGAATATTGCAGAAGAAATTGCCGTTTGGGAATCCGACTCTTGTATACAATGCGGCAATTGCAGTTTTGTTTGCCCGCATAGTGTAATCCGGTCGAAATTTTATCATAAAGACTATATCGATACCGCCCCGGTACAATTCAATTCGGCACCCATCAATGCGCGCGGTTTTCCGGAAACGAGGTATACATTACAGGTATATTTTGAAGATTGCACCGGCTGCAACCTTTGCGCCCAGGTATGCCCGGTTATTGATTTGAAGGATCCAAGCCGTAAGGCAATCAACATGGGCCAAAAGCCTGATGCAGTAACAGAAAGGGAAAATATCCGCTTTTTTGAGAGCATTCCGGTTAACGATAGGGCGACCGTCGATTTTTCGTCGATAAGGGGCGCGCAGTTCCTTGAACCTTTGTTCGAATTTTCGGGTGCCTGTGCCGGTTGTGGCGAAACCCCTTATATCAAAACGCTTACCCAGTTATTTGGCGATCGCTTGTTGGTGGCAAATGCCACAGGTTGTTCATCAATATATGGCGGCAATTTGCCAACTACGCCATGGTCGGTAAATAAAGACAACAAAGGGCCGGCCTGGTCAAATTCACTCTTTGAAGACAATGCGGAATTTGGCTTGGGTATGCGCGTTTCTACAGATAAACAACTGTCGATAGCAAGAATGTTGCTCGAAGAATTAAAACCCGAATTGGGTGCCGAAATGACAGATGCTTTGTTGAATGCACCGCAGCAACTCGAGTCGGAGATAGCATTGCAACGCAAACGCGTAGCAGCATTAAAAGAAAAATTGGCCCAGATGAACGAGCCGTTAGCGGCCAAACTATTGTCGGTAGCCGACCAATTGGTGGAAAGGACCGTTTGGCTGATCGGCGGCGATGGATGGGCTTACGATATCGGGTCATCTGGCTTGGACCATGTATTATCCACAGGGCGCAATGTGAACATACTGGTGCTGGATACCGAAGTGTATTCGAACACGGGCGGGCAAATGTCGAAAGCTACACCAACTGCGGCTACGGCCAAATTTGCAGCAGCAGGTAAAAAAGTAGGCAAAAAGGATTTGGCGCTACAAGCCATCTCTTATGGAAATGTTTATGTGGCTCAGGTGGCTATGGGTGCAAACCCGCAGCAAACTTTGCTGGCCATGCGTGAAGCGCAGGCATACAACGGGCCATCGCTTATATTGGCGTACAGTCATTGTATTGCCCATGGTATAAATATGGAAAACGGTTTAAACCAACAACACCTGGCCGTTGCCAGTGGTTATTGGCCTTTGATTAGGTACAACCCTGCGTTGCGCTCGGCCGGAAAGAACCCATTTGTGCTCGATTCGCCGCGGCCAACTATGCCATTTGGTCAATATGCCAATAACGAATTACGTTATAAAGGCCTGATGGTTGCAAATCCAAAAGAAGCAACGCGTTTGCAGGCCATAGCCCAGGAGATAGTCAACCTTCGTTGGAAGACCTATGAAGAAATGGCGGAATGGAAAGCAGAATCGTTCGCGCCGGTGATATAAACATTTTTAAAAAAAATACGTAAATGAAGAAAATAGTTAAGAAGTGCAAAACCAAGCTTTGCGGCAGGTGGGACAAATGCGTAGATTTACATATTGCTGACCATCATGCCATTACATCCGACCATTATTAATCTATTTATGTTATGACCATAGGAATTTTAAAAGAACCGTTATTTGAATCGAGGGTTTCGCTGTTGGCAGGCGAAGTGGCCGCACTGACCAAAAATGGAATCCAGGTTTGGGTAGAAGCCGATGCCGGGTTGAAGGCTTTTTGCATGGATGATGAATACATCGCCAGCGGCGCCGCGATAAAAACAAGGACCGATATTTTTGAGGGCGCCGACATATTGTTGTGCATTCACTATAACGAAATTCCGTTTTATTTAAAAAATAAGGTACTGATTGGGGTGTACCAGCCACTTATCAATATAGATCAGGTGGAAGACTGGAACAACCAGTTGCTTACCGTATTTAGCCTGGATATGTTGCCGCGCACCACCAAAGCGCAAAGCATGGATGTGTTGAGTTCACAATCGAGCATAGCGGGGTACAAAGCCGCTATTTTGGCCGCATCGGTATACCCGCGCTATTTCCCCATGATGATGACCGCGGCCGGCAGTTGTTCGCCGGCCAAAGTATTGGTACTCGGGGCAGGTGTGGCAGGCCTACAGGCGGTTGCTACCTCCCGGCGTTTAGGTGCAGTGGTGGAGGTGTTTGATACCCGCAACGAAGCCAAACAGGATGTATTGAGCCTGGGTGCAAAATTTGTGGAGGTTGAAGGTACGGCAGATGCCTCAAAGGCCGGCGGTTATGCGGTTGACCAAAGCGAGGAGTTTAAAGAAAGGCAAAAAATGAGGATTGCCGAAAGTATCAAAAAGGCAGATGTAGTAATTACCACTGCACAGATATTTGGCAAAAAGGCGCCGATATTGGTAACCGCGGATATGATATCAACCATGAGGCCCGGATCGGTCATTATCGACCTTGCCGCAGCAACTGGTGGCAATACCGAAGTAACCGCAGATAATGTAACCATTACCCATGGCAATGTAACTATAATTGGTGCAGGGAACCTGGCATCGGCGGCACCATCAGATGCCAGTAAGCTATATGGTAAAAACGTGCTGAATTTTCTGAAAACTTTGATTGATAAAGAAGGTAGCCTGACCATCGATTTTGCCGACAGCATTGTAAACAACACCTGTATTACCCATGATGGAAAAGTGATTTCCCAAATGGTAAACAACAAACTATCAACAATAAACCCAAATCATGGAAACATTACTCAACTTCATTGAGAGCAACCTTGAGCAATTTTATATTGTTATCCTGTCTGTTTTTTTAGGGATAGAGGTGATTTCGCGCGTGCCATCGGTGTTACATACGCCTTTGATGAGCGGTGCCAATGCCATCCACGGAGTAATCATCATCGGTTCTATCATCGTAATGGGCGAAGCATCGCCTGATAATTACGTCGCGTTAAGCTTAGGTTTTATCGCTGTTATAGTGGGTACCATCAATGTGGTAGGCGGCTTCGTAGTTACTGATAGGATGTTGGAAATGTTTAAGCTCGGTAAGGAACAGCCATCTAAACAAACTAAAGGTAAATAACATGGAAACTAATATATTGTCGATATGCTATCTGATAGGGTCCGTATCATTTATCCTGGGCTTAAAAATGTTGTCGCACCCGGCGACCGCGCGCAAAGGCAACTTGGTATCAGCCGCCGGCATGACGATTGCCATCCTGGGCACTATCCTTTTTTACCAGTCGGACGGGGCGCATCTTCATAATTACGGATGGATAGTTATCGCGCTGATCATCGGCACCGTAATCGGATCCATAGCGGCACGTAAAGTACATATGACAGCCATGCCCGAAATGGTGAGCATTTTTAACGGGATGGGTGGTTTGTGTGCCGCGCTTATTTCTATCATCGAATTTGGCAGGCTAACCACCGAGTTGCAGGCGCTGCGCGAACTGGCCATTGTAGCCGGGATGGTTATCGGTAGTGTTTCTTTTACAGGAAGCATTGTGGCTTATGGCAAATTGAGTGGTAAATTGAAAGATCATTCATTCCCCGGGCAGCATATTTTTAACCTCGTGGTACTGGCCGTAATTGTTGTACTTGGCGGTTTACTGATCAGCGGAAACTTTGCTGAACCTGCAGTGCTTTTCTATACCATTCTTGCCTTATCCATTGTCTATGGTATTTTATTTGTGATGCCGATTGGAGGCGCTGATATGCCGGTAGTTATTTCGTTATTGAACTCATTTACAGGCATAGCAACGGCCTGTGGCGGCTTTTTGTATAATAATCCGGTAATGCTTACCGGCGGTATCCTGGTTGGATCTGCGGGTGCTATACTAACCATCCTGATGTGCAAGGCAATGAACCGCTCTATCAAAAATGTGCTTATCGGCTCGTTCGGCGAGGCCAAAACCGGTGAAGGCCCGGCAGCAGGCGGCGAGCAAGGCGATTATAAGGAAATCAGTTCGGCTGATGCGGCAATGGTTATGGGTTACGCGCACAAAGTGATGATTGTGCCCGGGTTTGGTTTAGCCGTTGCCCAGGCACAACATGCCTGCCACGATCTGGAAAAATTACTGCGCGAAAAAGGTGTTGAGGTAAGTTATGCCATACACCCGGTAGCAGGCCGTATGCCGGGGCAAATGAATGTTTTGCTTGCCGAAGCTGATGTATCGTACGATGAATTGCTGGAGTTGGAAGACGCGAATGAACAATTTGCCGATACCGACGTAGTGCTCATCCTCGGTGCAAACGATGTGGTTAACCTTGCGGCAGAGAACGACCCATCGAGCCCGATTTATGGTATGCCTATTTTGGAAGTTGGGAAAGCCAAAACGGTTATCGTAAACAAAAGGAGTATGCGCCCGGGTTATGCAGGTATCGAAAACCAACTCTTTTTCCAGCCAAATACCTCGATGATTTTCGGGGACGCAAAGGGTGTTTTGCACCAATTAGTGAGCGATGTAAAAGCGCTGTAATAAAATGCTACTGTATGCTAAACGGAAGCGGAAAATTTGTTTGCTTGTTTATATAAAAAAGCAATATAAAAACAGAGCGCCCACCCAATACCGACTGTATCTGGATGTTTCAAAGCCAAGTACGCAGTCGAATCTGTTCATCGCAAAAAAAGCCTTTAACTTTTCAGTTAAAGGCTTAGTCTATTAGAAGTAGCGGGGAGCAGGATCGAACTGCCGACCGTTAGCTAACGGATATGAATCCTACGCTTTAACCATCTGAACTATTAAATTTTTCATGAATTAACTCCCAAATGAATTTTCTGCCCTGTTGTGATTTAAATTGTCTTTCTCTTACAATAGCTTCTTTTTGTTTTCAAATTCTTCAGTATAAGCAATAACCCAAGGACGGTACCTTAAAGAATATCCTTTTGTTGCCAATTCGTTATGGGAGAGAAAACGGTTGTCAAGGTCGGATGTGTAACCGATGTAGATTTTGTTAAAAGATTGGGAGTATAAAACGTATACCATAAACATGGATTTCGCTTTTACAAGAAAGGCCCCTAAAAGGGGCCTTTGTAGCGGGGAGCAGGATCGAACTGCCGACCTTAGGGTTATGAATCCTACGCTCTAACCATCTGAGCTACCCCGCCGGATTGTATTTTATTGATAAACAGCAGCAACTGTTTATCAATAACAATGCCCCTTAAAAAAAGGTTTGCAAATATAGCAGAAATTCGTTTCCTTTAGAAAAATTGTTAACATTTACGCCTAAGTAATTTAATAGACCAGTATTGTAGCTTAATCATGTCGGAAAAGAAGAAATTTAACATCGAATACGAAATCAAATCATCACCCAGAATACTATATGGCTTTTTAAACGAACCCAACGGCCTTGCCCAATGGTTTGCCGACGACGTAAATGTTAGGGATCAGATATATACTTTTACCTGGGACGGCGAAGAGCAGAAGGCAAAGTTGCTGGGTTTAAAGGAATATAAATCGGTGAAGTTTAAATGGTTGGACGATGAGCCGCAATGTTTTTTTGAGATGGAAATTATACAGGATGAGCTGACCAACGATGTGGCTTTAAGTGTTACCGATTTTGCTCCCGAAGAAAACATAGCCGAGCGCAAACTGATATGGGATAACCAGATAGATTACCTGATAAGCGTTTTGGGTGCGTAATAAGGATAATTAATTCCTTATTTTTGTTTTGTGAAAAAGATACATCTCTTAATTTTAAAGGCCTTCATAAGGCCGTTTTTAGTCACCTTTTTCATTGTAATGTTTGTGTTGCTGATGTTGTTTCTGTGGAAATACATCGACGATATGGTGGGAAAAGGTTTTGAATGGTACACCATTGGTGAATTAATGTTGTATGCTTCGGCAACCAATGTGGCTATGGCACTACCCTTGTCTGTGCTGTTATCCTCCATCATGACGTATGGCACTTTAGGCGAAAACTACGAACTGGTAGCTATAAAGTCGGCAGGTATATCGTTAACCCGCGCGCTTTACCCCATGGTTATTGTAGTAAGCATACTTAGCGTGGCAGCTTTCGCTTTTTCGGATTATATGCTGCCGATAGCAAATTACAAGTTTTTTGCGTTGTTGTATAGTGTGCGCGAGCAAAAATCGGCTAAGCTGATCAATGTTGGTGTTTTTAACAATAGTTTCCCAGGCTACACTATACGTGTAGGGAGAAAAGACCCTGACGGCCGGCGGTTATATGATATTATGATCTATCAGCGGATCGGGACGTCATCAGGCAACAATGTTATTTTCGCGAAAGAAGGGGTAATGACTAAATCGCCCGACAATACGTACCTTTTATTAAAGCTGAAAGATGGTGTGCGGTACGAAGAGTCGAGCCCCGACCAGTCTTATAACCCGAGGCAGAGGTTTACACGTTTCTATTTTAAAGAGACCGAGGAAAAGCTTGACCTGTCGGCATTTACACCGAAACGAACCCCCGAATCGCTTTTCAAAGGCTCGTTTCCAATGTTGAGTTCAAAGCAACTGGCCGATACGTTTAAAATTGTAAAAAAACAAGTTGACAAGGTTGATGAAGCGAATTTTGCCATCATGATCCCCAATATAAAGTACTTTACCGTGCCACATAAACCGGTGCCGGGCTATAAAACAGTAGTTCCACATGGGCGGGTTATCGATGCTATTCGGGCCGATTTGCAATTAACGACAGTGCAAAACGCAAACGCGGAAGCAAAGACAATAAAGAGCATGGTGGCAGATAAAACAGCAGAATATATGGAAAAACAAAGTATTTTGCGCAGGTATTTGGTGGAGTACCAAAAGAAATTCACCTTATCGGCTGCATGTTTGATGTTGTTTTTTATCGGCGCACCGCTTGGGGCCATTATACGCAAAGGGGGCCTTGGCTTGCCGGTGGTTATATCGGTGATATTCTTCCTGATTTATTTTATTATCACGAGCATTGGAGAAAAATCGGCGCAGGGAGGGTCGTTGCCACCTATATTCGGCACCTGGATAGCTATTATTTTCATGACACCTGTCGGGCTGTTTTTATCGTACAAAGCAGCCAACGATTCGGTTTTGTTTGATGCCGAGATTTATAAACGTTTTTTTACCGACCTGTTTAGGCAGCTGAAACAGAAACTGCACCGCCGTTGATTTTACATTAAACCGACTGCCATAAGTATTATAGTTGATTACCTTTGCACCAATATTGACTAAGTTGTCAAGCGGCTTTTATTAATAGCATTAAATTATATTGAGATGTTAAATACCATAAGCGAAGCGATAGAGGATATAAAGGCAGGCAAGATAGTAATTGTTGTTGATGATGATGACCGTGAGAACGAGGGTGATTTTTTAACTGCCGCACGTTTTGCAAGCCCCGAGGCCATTAATTTTATGGCCCGTTATGGCCGCGGCCTGATATGTACCCCAATAACACAGGCACGCGCCACTGAGCTTGGGCTTGAGCCTATGGTTGGGCATAACACCTCCTCGCACGAGACAAACTTTACTGTATCGGTGGATTTGATAGGCAACGGTTGTACCACCGGCATATCGGCTACAGACCGTTCCAAAACTACCCTTGCACTAATTGACCCCGCCACCAAGCCAGAAGATTTGGGCAGGCCTGGGCATATATTCCCGCTCATAGCCAAAGATGGCGGTGTGCTGCGTCGTGCAGGCCATACCGAAGCGGCTGTTGACCTTGCCGTAATGGCAGGTTTTGAACCTGCGGGCGTAATTTGCGAGATAATGAAAGAGGATGGCGAGATGGCGCGCCTGGATGATCTTTTGGTGTTTGCAAAAGAGTTTGACATGAAGGTTGTTTCGGTAAAGGACCTGATATCGTACCGATTGGAGCACGAAACGCTGATCCGTAAAGAAGTATCGGTTAAGCTGCCAACCGAATATGGTGTTTTTGATATGGTTGCCTATACGCAGCTTGATACAGGCGAGAGCCACCTGGCATTGGTAAAAGGTACCTGGGCGGATGATGAACCTGTTTTGGTGCGGGTGCATAGTTCGTGCGTTACGGGCGATATATTCGGATCGTGCAGGTGCGATTGCGGCCCGCAGTTGCACAAAGCCATGGAAATGATAGAAAAGGAAGGCAAGGGCGTTATTTTGTATATGAACCAGGAGGGCCGTGGCATAGGGCTCATCAATAAACTAAAAGCATATAACCTGCAGGAAAACGGGTTTGATACAGTTGAGGCCAATTTAAAGCTTGGATTTAAAATGGATCAGCGCGACTATGGCGTAGGTGCCCAGATATTACGCAGCCTTAATGTGACTAAAATGAGGTTAATGACCAATAATCCTAAAAAACGTGCCGGCTTGGTTGGTTATGGTTTAGAGGTAGTTGAAAACGTTGCGATGGAAATTAAACCTAACCCGCATAACGAAACTTATTTAAAAACCAAACGCGATAAAATGGGCCATTCCATTTTGTTGAAACACTAAAACGTTTACGGATTATCGTCTTCGTCTTTTGCCGGTATTGCCGGGCCTACAGCTTTAGCTGTGTCCTTTTTGGCTGGTTTTTTACCGCCCAAAATATTTTTGAAAAATTCGCCGAAGGTGTCGAAATCGCGGCGGTAAACTAAACCCACGCCATTTACGTATTGCAGGTCTATCTGACTGTTGAATGTATTGACCGATGTACTGTTTAGTACCCGGTATGAGTAGGTGCCTAACAGGTTACCATCTTTGCGGATGAGGTATTGTACGCCAAAATCTTTAGTAATGTTGTTGCTGTTTAAGCTTTGGTTAAACAGGCTGGTTGTTGAGTTGCCAAACAACTC
Organism: uncultured Mucilaginibacter sp.; assembly: GCF_903893715.1. Classification (GTDB taxonomy): domain Bacteria; phylum Bacteroidota; class Bacteroidia; order Sphingobacteriales; family Sphingobacteriaceae; genus Mucilaginibacter. Next base: position 22,020 of record NZ_CAITNG010000023.1, on the reverse strand, counting down.
GCTATTGCCCTGGCTACTAAACAAACTACCGTTTAGCAACAAGCGATCGCCAAAAAAATGCAGGGTGGCGCTTGCATTTTGCGTGCTGCGGATGTTGAAATCGAAATACTTAATGTTTGATTGCGCGAAAAGGCTGTTGAACTGGTTAAAAACATACTCGGTAACAACGCCTTGCGCAGTGGTGCCTACATTGTTGTTTGATGATGTGGCAAATTGCTGCCTTACAATCAAGCTTAACGCTTGTGTATTGCGGTTGGTATTATCAGCTAAATATGTGCCTAAATCGTCTTTTACGTTAGGATCGTTTGGAAAACTAAAATCAAAATCGATGTGTGGTTTTATTAGCGCGCCACTTAAATTAAGTTGGGCCTGTACCAATTCGTATTTGGTATTGTTACCGTTTGAAGGGGCGAGACCCGCCGCAGCATACAGGTCGCCTACGTTTGCCCTCACCTCATAAATTGTTTTTAGGTCGATGGTGGCATTAAGCGGGTCGCCGGCCCAGCTGATAGTACCACCCTGGCTAACCTGGAACAACTTACTGATCACACTTTTTGCAGTAAACTCAAACTTACCCGTGGAAATAAGGTAGGAGCCGTACATACTAAAATCGCCCAGACTGCTGATGTTCAAGCTAAGGTTATTGGCTATGCCGTTGCCTGTCAACACACCATAGTCGGTATATATTTTAACTGTCGTTTTTTCGTCAGCCGAAAGGTCGAAGTTTAGGGTAACCCCTTTAAAGGAGTTCCCTTTTTTTTGCGTTTTGGTGGTATCAGTTGGGTTTACGTATTGGATAAAGTCATAGTCGGAAGCGGTACTTGAAGTATTTAGCGGTATATTGAATATGGTACCCGCTTCGGTTCTTGCTTTTATGTTGATACGCATGTTGTCAATCGGTCCCGCAAAGGAAAACTTACCCGAGCCAAAGGCGGTTCCGTAGTACAGTCGGTTGTCTTTAAAAGTGGTATTGAGCGTGAGGAGGTTTTTTACATCAATGTCAACATTCAATACCGGATTGGAAAGCGCGCCGCTCAAATCGACCGTGCCGTTGGCTATGCCAACACCGCCCCGGCCGTCGGTTATGTTTAAGTTGTCGAGTTTGATGAGGCTATTGTCGACGGTTACCTTATCGTTGATGATATAGGGCGTTTTTAAATAGTTCACGGTTAGCCCTGTATTTTCGAAGGTAAGCGTTCCATTGATAAGCGGTTTGGAAAGGGTGCCGCGCAGTGTAAGATCGGATGAAAGCGCGCCTTTTAAATTTGATACCAGGCTTTTTACAAATGGCTGCAAAACAATGGCCTGTGTTTGGTTCATTTTTAAAGCAAAGTCTAACGTGTTATCAGTAGGGCTAAGGTCGTAAGTGCCGGTAGCAGTTAAGGTTTCGAGCGCTTTGTTGAATATGCTCAACTTGGTGTTCAGTACGTTATCAGGCTCGGCCAGTTTGGTAATAAATTTAACGTCGCCCAATACGGTTCCGTTGAGCGCCAGCGAGTCGATGGCAAGGTTTGATTCGAAAGCAGGCTTATGGCGTAGCGACGAAAGCTTAATATCGCCGTTCATGGTGCCGTTTAGAAACACACCACTGGCCTTGCTTAGCTGATCCAGGGTATTCATGTTGAACCGCTCGAAACTGAGTGCCAGGATATCGGCGGGGTCGGGCGATATGATGCCATTGATCTTGATTTTTTGAGGACCATATGACATCTCAAACCCATCTATCTGAACTTTATCCTGTGCAATCTTTATCTGTACATTTTCTTTTAGGCGCCATGTTTTATGCTCCAAAATAATGTCGGACGGCAGCAGTTGCAGGGCTGCAGTAGTATCGCCGTTAAACTTAAAAAGGCCGTATAAGTCGAGTTGGTTGACCGCGTTTTTGTCGGATAGTTTAACGTTGAAGTTTAAACTGTCGCGCTGTAAAAAATTGGTGATGTTAATGTCTTTAACAAAAAGGCTATCGCTAAAGTTTATCTTGGTTAGGGCCAGGTTAAGGTCCATGGTTTTGTCATTGGTGCTTTCGTCAATAACCAAATCGTGAAAAACAAGCCCGTTGTATTTAATGGTTTTTACCGAACCGGTTAATACGGCTGTCCTATCTATTGAGTTAAATTTGCCTGCAATGCTGCCTTGGTCGGGAAAGCTGAGGGATGGTGCAAAAAACTGTGCGAGCGGGTCGATTTTCCTGATCTTGAAATCGAGCGAAAAGTTTTGTGGCTTTATATCGCCGATTTCCATTTTTAGCGAAGGGATGTATTTATTGGCGATGGTTTTGAAATAATCGGGTAGTGAGCCCAAATCATAACTTCCTTTTATACTGCCTTGGGCCAAATCCGATTCGAGCAATACTTGCCTGGCATTTTCTTTTCCTGATGCGATGAAGTATACCGAATCGATAGTGTAGCCTTTCGCAGGTTTTTGTAGTTTAATGGCTTTTAACAGGATGCTGCCATCGATGTTATTGATGTTGGTGCCGGAGAAGTTGGTGGTGAGTTGGGCATCAACGGCTACGGTATCTTTCATCAATTTAAGCTCATTCAATTTCGCGCCTTTTATTTCGGCATAAAAACTGTATTTGGGCAGTTTTTCGCTCAGATCCACGTCGCCCGAAAAATTGAGGTTAAGGTTTTTGTCGTCAACCAAGAGCGCCCCTTCAAACTTCTTTTTATTGAAGGTGCCGTTCACAGTCAAGTTATTATAACGGTAGCCTTTAAAATCAAAATAAGCTAATTTACCATCTACCTTGCTCGATAAGTTATTGATATCGAAGCCGTGGCCGTTGACATTTGCATTAAATGTTGTGCGGCCCAGCAAGTCGTTATCCACCAATGTGCCCAAGTCAAAATCGAAAGTGCTTGCTTTGCCGCTGTAGCTTGGTACCCCGGCCTTATCAAATTTAAGGTGGATATCTGAACTAAAACGGCCCAGTTTGGTCTTGAAATCGCCATAGGCCACAAAATCGTTTTGAAAGCCGCTAAACTGGCCCGAGAAATTGAAGTTGCCGAATTTTGCTATAACATCCGGCACGCGGCTGTTTGGGTGCCCTGTGAACCGACTGTACAGTAAATCGATATCCTTTTTATTAGAGGCTATCTGATCGAATTTTAATTCGAGGAAGGTTTTGTCCCAATTGGGCAGTCCTTTCAGGTTAAAATCGCCTTTAATATAGGTGGCCTGGCCGGCGGTTACCATCAGGTTTTTGGCTTGTAAATTATTAACCAAACCTTTAATACGGCCGGTAACACCTAAGTCGAAATAGGTGTGTTGCAGGTTGACGGTAAAATACCCTATGTCCAGCGATGAAATACGCGCGGATTTAAAATCGGCATCCATCACTACTTTGTTTTCAAAGTCCGAGAAATCGTCGTACGATTTGAACTTCATCCTGAAATAGTTTTTCACGGTTGAGCGGTTGGTAACCAGGTCGAGGTTTTTTAACGTGATCTGGTTACTATCAATGATAGCCGTAGTAGTAAGTTTTTTGATGTCGAATCCGCTTTTTTCGTTGAGCCGCAGATTTTGTATATCTGCTTTAAACAGGTGGTGCTTCAAGTCGAGGTTGGTCAGCACTGTGGAGAAACGTTTTACATCGATATCGTTAAAGTTTACATGGTCGATATTGACTTCGTTGCTCAGTTGGTTTTTGTACCTGAAACGCAGGTTGTTTAAAGTGATTTTTTCGAAGCTGATGTTCCATGGCTTGCCCGGAGTTTTTACCGTATCCTTGGATCTGAGGGAATCCAGGATAAATTTGAAATTGCTGGTACTATCTTTTTGCCGTTTGATGTATATAGACCCGTTATCCAATTGTATATTGCTTAAAACAATGGTGCGGTTTTGTATGCTGCTAAAAATGGAAAAATTGAACAAATCGACAGTGAGTTCGGGTGTGCTGAGCAGGGTGTCTTTTTGCTGGTCGAGCACATACAAACTATCGAGCGTTACCGACGAGAATGGTTTGATATACAAACTTGAAATACCTACGGTGGTGTTTAGTTTTTTGGACAGGTAAATAGCAGCCTTTTTTGCGGCCCATGTTTGTACGGATTTTAATCTGAACGCTAATATGATTGAACTGAAGAGAACTATCAGCACCAATACTATCCATAACGCTATTTTGAGTAGTTTTTTAATAACTTTGTCCCCTATTTAAATTACTGCTGTGGCTGTTATACTAGGAATTGAATCTTCGTGCGATGAAACCAGTGCCTCTGTTTGTGTTGATGGTAAAATACTAAGCAATATTATTGCCAATCAAACAATCCATGCGGCTTATGGCGGCGTTGTGCCCGAACTGGCATCGCGCGTACATCAGCAAAATATCATTCCCGCTGTACAGCAGGCAATAGTAAACGCAAAAGTAAGCAAAAATGATATTGATGCCGTAGCATTTACGCGCGGTCCGGGGCTTTTAGGCTCATTATTAGTTGGGGTATCGTTTGCCAAGTCGTTCGCGCTGGCCAAAAACCTGCCGCTTATCGAGGTAAACCACATGCAGGCGCATGTATTGGCACATTTTATTGGTGAGACAAAACCGAAATTCCCTTTTTTATGCCTCACGGTTTCGGGCGGGCATACGCAAATAGTTTTGGTGAAAAACTATTTTGATATGGAAATCATTGGCCAAACATTGGATGATGCGGCCGGCGAGGCTTTGGACAAGACGAGCAAGATATTAGGATTGCCTTATCCCGGCGGACCGCTGATAGATAAATACGCCCGTTTGGGCAATGCGGATGCTTACCCCTTCCCCGAACCGAACATACCCGGGTTTGATTTTAGCTTTAGCGGATTAAAGACTTCGATACTATATTTTATACGAGATAACGTTGCTACCGACCCGCAATTTTTGGAAAAGAACATGGCCGATATTTGCGCTTCGGTTGAGAAACGTGTGGTGACCATTTTACTAAATAAATTCAGGAAAGCTGCCGAAAAATATGGCATTACCCAACTGGCTTTAGCGGGCGGGGTATCGGCCAATACAGGCTTGCGGCAGGGATTGACCGATCTGTGCGCACAAAAAGGTTGGGAAAGTTTTATCCCTAAATTTGAGTACTGTACCGATAATGCCGCAATGATCGCCATAGCCGGCTACTATAAATACCTCGACAAAGATTTTGTTGGGCAGGATATTGCACCATTGGCACGTATGCCATTTTAAGCCGCTTGTTTCTTATCGGGCAACCAGCCCAGGTGTGTATGCTTAAAGGCATCGCTATATTTCAACCCGTAATCCATCATCCTATCGAAAGAGGAATGCGCGAACAGCAGGATGCCGATGGCCGTAGCAACATCATGATGGGTAAAGAAACCTAAGGCGGCTATGCACAGCGCTATACCTTTATGATGGAAAAGGTTATAACAAAATGCGCCCACTTGCGTGTTGACGAGGTAGCCGAGCATACCAATATCGGGGGTAAAAAATAACAGGACCCACAGCCATACCGGGATACCCAGGTTGTATTGTGTTAAAAAATAAATGCCGACAGCAGTCATCGCTGCTTCTTCTAATTTGATTATCGTTTTCATAACAATTTGTTTTTGATGTTTTGTTATGACAAAGTTGCGTTACGAAAGCGTGGTTTGCGCTTGACAAAAATCAAGAAATGAGTTTGCGGCGGATGCGACTAAAGGTTTCGGGTGTCATGCCGAGCATAGAAGCAATATATTGTAGCGGTACTTGGTTAAAAAGTTCGCGATTTTGCTCAAAGAGTCGTTTATAACGTTCTTCAGCTGATAGTGACAGATGGTCGAAAACCCGGTTTTCGAGGGTTATAAAACACTTACCGATGAAGAGTTTTTCAAGCTCGTTCCATTTGGGTAGTATTTTGCCGATTTGGATATAATCGTCATAGCTAATGGTATAGAGGTTTACATCGGTTAAGGCCTGTATATTCCAACGGGCGGGATTACGGAACAGGAAAGCCGACAGGTCGGTGATAAAATAGCCCGGCGTACCTATCCATTGGGTTACCTCAGCATCGGGAAGGTTGACATATATCCGCATTAGCCCATCGCGAATGAAACTTAACCTGTTGCATTGCCTGTCGGTTTTTAAATAAAAATCGCCTTTAGCAATACTTTCGGTTTTAAACAGGCTGGCTATTTTTTTACAATCATCAATACTGATGCTAAAATAGTGGTGGATGTAGTTTTCCAGTTCATTCATTGTATCTTTGCGCCCGGCTGGTTTGACTATCCAAATATGGCCAAAACTTTATATTTTATCGACAATGTATTTTAGCGGACCTTCCTTAATATTCTGGCTCATTTTTGTGATACCCCTTGTAGCCGGCCTCGGCTGGATCATGTGGCAGGACAAGCGCCACCGCAGATCAGGATTGCTCATCTTAGCTGTGATTGTTGTGGTAGGTATTGTGTATATGTATTTGAAGACACGGGGCTTGTAATTAAAGCTCGCGCAAAGCCGTATAAGACGCTAAGTGTGTGCCACTGAACTTTGCGTCTTCGCGACTTTACGTGCAATGTTCTCTTCGATAAATTACTCGTCTTCGGCAAAGGTAAGCACGTAACCGTTATTGTCCTGTATAGAAAACTCGGTGGCGCCGTAAAAGGTTTTATCGAGGCCTTTTAGCACGGTTACCTTATCTTCTATCTCCTCAAAAAATTTACGGATGCCTTTTAGTTTGATGTAAAAGAGCAATGAGCCGCCGTCTGTACGGTTAATGGCAGGTATTTCTTCCCCCAGGCTGGCAAAGGTTTGGAACATGAAGGTGACTTCGTCGTTCATCATCATCGCCCAGTCGTAATCGCCTTCTTCGGGCACCGTCATCACAGTATTAAAGCCTAAAATTTTATAAAACTCAATAGTCGTGTTCATGTCATTCACGAACAAGTTTGGTGATAGTGTTTCCATTTGTTGTTGATTAATTACTAATAAAATTAGCAATAATAATTCAAAAATCAAAATTAAAAAGGAAAAAAGCTGAAAGCATAAAGCTAAAAGCCCAAAGCGAAATGACCCAAACAAAAAAGCTCCCCGGTAGATCGGAGAGCTTTCAGCTTTATGCCTTTCGTTTTCGGCTTATCCTGCCATTTGCTTGCGGATGATGTTCAGCGCACCACCTGCTTTGAACCATTCAATTTGCTGGGCGTTGTAGGTATGGTTCACATCGATGGTTTCGGTTGTGCCGTCTTTGTGGTGGATAACTACCTGTAATGGTTTACCGGGGGTAAAGCTTTGCAAACCAGTGATATCGAAAGTATCGTCTTCCAAAATTTTATCGTAATCGGCAGGGTTGGCAAATGTTAATGCCAGCATACCCTGTTTTTTGAGATTGGTTTCGTGGATACGTGCGAAGGATTTTACCAATATAGCGCGTACACCTAAGTGGCGCGGCTCCATAGCGGCGTGCTCGCGCGATGAACCTTCACCATAGTTTTCATCACCAACAACAATTGAACCAATGCCGTTGGCTTTATAATCGCGCTGGGTGGCAGGTACAGGTCCGTACTCGCCGGTCAGTTCATTTTTAACTGTGTCGGCTTTATCGTTAAAGTAATTGATGGCACCGATGAGCATATTGTTGGATATATTATCGAGGTGGCCACGGAACTTTAACCATGGGCCTGCCATCGAAATATGGTCGGTAGTACACTTGCCTTTGGCTTTTATCAATAGTTTTAAAGCTTTGATGTCGGTGCCTTCCCAAGCCGCGAACGGATCGAGTAGTTGTAAGCGTGATGATTTTGGGTCAACCTTTACTTCCACCTTGCTGCCATCTTCGGCAGGGGCCTGATAGCCTGCATCTTCCACAGCAAAACCTTTTACCGGCAACTCAATGCCCATTGGCTCGTCGAATTTAACTTGTACGCCGTCTTTATTGGTCAGACTGTCTGTCAGGGGGTTAAAGGTAAGGTCGCCGGCAATTACAAACGCTGTGACAATTTCGGGCGACGCCACGAAAGCGTGTGTATTAGGGTTCCCATCCTGACGTTTTGCAAAGTTACGGTTAAACGAGGTGATGATGGAGTTTTTGCGGGTAGGGTCGTCGGTATGACGTGCCCACTGGCCTATACACGGACCGCAGGCGTTTGCCAATACCACACCGCCCATGCTCTCGAAGGTACCTAAGTAACCATCGCGCTCAACGGTATAACGTACCAGTTCCGAACCCGGAGTGATGGTAAACTCGGCTGCAGTTTTTAAGTTTTTGCTTACTGCCTGGCCAGCGATTGATGCCGCGCGGGTAATATCTTCGTATGATGAGTTGGTGCAGCTTCCAATCAAACCTACTTCGAGTTTGGTTGGCCAGTTGTTCTCGCGAACCGCGTTGGCGAATTTTGAGATAGGCCATGCCAAGTCGGGAGTGAAGGGACCGTTAACATGCGGCTCCAAAGTCGACAGGTTAATTTCGATCACTTCGTCGAAATATAATTCGGGGTTGGCGTAAACTTCAGGGTCGCCGGTAAGGTGTTCTTTAACGGTGTTGGCCAGGTCGGCAATTTCGGCGCGCTCCGTCCCGCGAAGGTAAGCTTCGGATTTAGTATCGTATCCAAAAATAGAAGTGGTCGCGCCAATTTCGGCACCCATGTTACAGATGGTACCCTTACCGGTTGCCGAAAGCGAACGTGCGCCCTCGCCAAAATATTCAACAATAGCTCCTGTACCACCTTTTACGGTGAGGATACCTGCTACTACCAGGATCACATCCTTAGCAGATGCCCAGCCCGATAATTTGCCTGTCAGTTTTACACCGATCAGTTTAGGGAATTTTAGCTCCCATGGTAAGCCGGCCATTACGTCGCAGGCATCGGCACCGCCAACACCTATGGCAACCATACCCAAACCACCCGCGTTAGGGGTGTGCGAGTCGGTACCGATCATCATACCGCCGGGGAAAGCGTAGTTCTCCAACACTACCTGGTGGATGATACCTGCACCGGGTTTCCAGAAACCGATGCCATATTTATCGGATACAGAGGCAAGGAAATCGTACACTTCCTTGTTCTGGTCTTTAGCTGTAGTTAAGTCGATATCGGCACCTATTTTTGCCTGGATCAGGTGATCGCAATGTACGGTTGAAGGTACGGCAACCTGCGGGCGACCGGCTTGCATAAATTGCAACAGCGCCATTTGGGCGGTAGCATCCTGCATGGCCACGCGATCGGGTGCAAAGTCGACATAATCGACGCCACGTTTGTAGGCGTGCACGGCATTGCCTTCGCTCAGGTGGGTGTATAAAATTTTCTCGGTTAAAGTAAGGGGTTTACCGGTAGCTTTACGTGCTGCTTCGATGCGGCTGCCCAAGCTTGCGTAAACCTTTTTGATCATATCTAAATCAAAAGCCATGTTGTTGGATCTTATGAGGTGAAAAGAATATAAAAAAGCGGCTTATATGGCCGCTTTTTAGCGTCGGGGCTAATTTACAAAAATTGGGATTAAATGTGTAGGGATATTTTGAGAAGTTTAATTTGGAGATGTTCTAAATAATGATTTCGAATTTCGCCTGCCTGTCGGCAGACAGGGATTTTCGATTTCGGATTTTTTGGGGACGGTAGTCGGAGAAACCAGCATAATCGTCCGATTTATAAACTTCGGATAGCGGGGGCAACAATTAATGCCGAGTTAGATTTGACAAATTTAAAAGTTGTCAAATCTTTGGGGGTTCGGACAATCGCCCCCTTTTTTTTGTTTAGAAAGCAATGCGTATATTTGTGTATGCAGGAGATAGACCAATATCTTAATGAAATGACCGCCGTTTTAAAACGGTACGGCATCAGGCATGCTTCTATATTTGGTTCTTTTTCGAAAGGGACAAACACAAGCGACAGCGATGTGGATATGTTGATCGAACCCGGGGACAACTTTACGCTTTTTAATTTATTGCTGTTAGAGGAAGAATTAAAGGAACTGACCAACAGGAATATTGACCTTGTGGAGTTTGGCGCTATAAAGCAATCTATAAAAAACGAGGTTTTGCAAAGCGCTATCCCCATATTATGAGCCGCTCCGACTCTGTTTACTTACAAGACATTGTTCAGTCGATCGACATTGTTTTTGCTTATCTACAAAATAAAACGGAGTTCGATTTTGTAAACGAAACGCTTTTGCAGGATGCCGTGATCAGGCGGTTTGAGATAATTGGTGAGGCCTCATCAAAAATATCCGACGCGCTCAAACTGGCACACCCCGATGTGGAATGGCGGTTGATGAAAGCGATGCGCAATAAGTTGATACATGAATATTTTGGGGTATCCGCCAATACCATTTATCACACAGCTACCCTAAACCTTCCTACGCTAAAAGAACAATTTCTTAAAATAGCATTTAGTCGGGACTTATAATTTGCGGGGCTGTGTGCTGTTCGGGGATTACAAATCCCCTGTTTCATGGGCCGAGGATTATAAATCCCGACCAACGGGGAGATTGTGGAATGTGTCAATGTAGCTATGAATGAAACAACTGATTGATCTTATTTTGCCACTCGTCTTCAAAAATGACTTGAAATTCAAGGTCGTGACCGGGGAATTTGTTGGATAGTTCTTTCCATTCTGTTTTTGCACCAAGGCGGTTACATAGGTCAAATACATTTTCTTTGTAACGGGTATCGTCATTGCCTTTTAGGTGTATTCCCTTTGTTTCTAAAACAAATACTTTGTCGTACTCTGATTTATCCGACGTGTCTGCTTCGGCAGCTATAAAATCAGGATAGATCTTGTTTTTTCTCCATCCCTGTATATGATAGTCTTGTCGGGCACGGTTACGGTACCACCAAAGTAGTTTTTCCTGCCGGTCTAAATATATGGCAACGCTATGTTCAGTTTCATTAAACTCCTCCTCAAAAACAGGGTCGAAAATTGACCTTTGGACGGGCGAATTATCATCGCGTACGAGTTGGCGGTTGCCACTGGTTTTTATCCGTGATGGCAGCATATAGGCACCTTCTTCGGTGGTAAGGAAAAAAAAGAGCTTTTTATCGTCAATTAGTTTTTTGAAAACGGATTCAGCCAATGCATCGATCTGCTTGTCGATAACTTTCTTTAAGTATTCGATGATAAAAACAAAGTTGGATTCGACGATGCTTTCGTTTTCATGGTCTTTAAATTTGGCCCTGACCAGATTTATCGCTTCAACACCTTTTTCATAGGCTATCCATGGATTAGGTATCAAGTCGCCAATTTGGCGCGCAAGAAAAGCTTCATCAATTTTAAGTGTGCCTTTATTTTGGATAACACCCAGTGCCATAATTTCGTCAAAGTGGCCATCGTGATAACCCATTGTTACATCCAATTCGCCAATAGTTTGGTCGGGGTTTAAGGCGATATTGTCTAAGCCATCCAGTTTAATATCTTCGAAATTTATAGCGCTTAAAATATCGGCCTCGAAATTTACATCACGCCATGATTGTTCTTCTTGAATGACAAACCGTGGCAAAAATATTTTCCCTTCGAATTTTTTGAAACCAGGGCGATATTGGGCTTCAACATCTTTAAACAGGTGGCCCTCTACATTTTCTTCACCGATTACAATGCGCCCCGCTATGTCACCCAGACCTTCGCTTTCCAAACCGAGTTTAATTTCGCGTACAAGCTTTGAAGCGTTTTGCTTGAATGTGTACACATAACATTCATCCAGTTGCCTGATCCCTGTTTTTTTTGCGAATGGCTGTCGCAATATGCGGCCAACCAATTGTGTTATGCCTGTTGCCGAACTTGGGTTGGTCAATATGGTTAAAACATAGGCAAATGAAAAATCCCAACCCTCTTGTAATGCCGATTTTGTAATTATAAACTTGATCTCACAATCATTTGCAAAAAGATCTATACCTTCTATATCGTCTTTTTCACTGCTTTTTATAGCAATCTGATTTTCGGGGATATTGCATTTTTGGATTAGATATTCCTTAACCTGCTCTGCGTGTATAAATTTGTTATCCCGTTGGTCCTTGCCTGTACGTTCGACTTGTATCAGGCAGGCCGGGCGGATATACTTGCCTGTATTGGCCTCGTAAGTTTTAGCATGCCTTTCTAATACTTCCAATTTTTCCAGCGTGGCCACAATTGCGTCATGCCAATCTTGGCTTGCTTTATTTATTAAGTGAATATCAAGCTTGATCATTTCCTCTTCGTGCAGTTCGCGGCCGGATATTTTTACCAGTTCGTTACTGTTTGAAGGCGGCGTGGCCGAAAGCTCCAATACAAAGGAAGGGTTAAAACTTTGAATTGTTTTGCGGGCATTGTCGCTATATGCTTTGTGGCCTTCGTCTATGATGACCAACGGGTTAAGCAATTTTAAGGCATTACCTAATGAAGTTTTAACCTGCGCGCCGAATATTTCATCGGCGGTGGTGAAGCAGTCCAAATTGGGCACTTTTTGCAGTAATGCCTTTTGCGCGTTGTAATTATCTTCGTTAGGGAAGAAATCTGTATAGCCGCCCGAATCGCGGAATACCTTAAGCGTCTCTTTATTTTGGCGGTTTGCCGATGGCAGCATTAACATCAACACCACTAAATTTTCTTCAATATCAAGCCGGTTAAAAAGCTCCCCTTTTTCTTTAATTGAAGTACGACCACCGCTCGAAATATCCAATATCTGCCTGTATGGGTGGTTGCGGTCCTTTAACGCCAATATGGTTTGGCGATAAATTTGGGTGGACGGTACTATCCATAATACCAAACCTGTTTGTTTGTTGAGGTAGGTTTTTTGTATAAGGTCTATAGAATGGCAAGCCAACAGGGTTTTACCACCGCCGGTAGGCACTTTTAAGTAAATATCGGGTAGATAGTTGCATATACCATCTTTTTGTGAATGATAAAATGGTTTGCGTGTCGCTTTTTCCCAGGCAAGTTTTGGAAAATCGAAGCTTTTGGCCAGATCAGGATTGATAAGAGCGATATCATTTACCGATTTTTTGGCCATGCCCAATTCGCTCAAATATTCTTTGAGTTGCGTTAAAACTTTTTCCTGGTAGTGTTTAAGCTTCATTGCTGGATACGGTAAATTTCGTAAGGTAGCTGGCAAAAATCCAAATGGTTATGGTCACAAGTAGTATCGTCAACATATTTAGCCGGGGCAAAAACCAAACGCTTTTTGCCTTTATATTTTGGCATCTTTTCTATGGTATCTAACGTTAGGGCATTACGTTTAAGCCATTCAATATCGGGCTTGTAAAACATGTACACTTCGTAATTTTTTGTTTCGCCTATAAAACCTGTTTCGGGGTTTATTTTATCCTGCTCAAATTCGTAACCGGTGGCAGTATAAAATATATAACGTGCAAACTCGGTATAAGTTGGCAGGTTATTACCTTTTAGCAGGCTTTCCATTTCAATAGGGTCGCCTAACTCAAAATAGCTAAATGTGCCTCCTAATCCATTTTTTAAGTTTTCATTCTTTGATGCGCCCGTACCTTTGATTACTCGTCGAACGCGTTCAGCAGTAACCGTATTGGCATAGTCTTCCTGTTCTACTAAAATAAATTTCCGATTTCCACCATCCTCTTTGTTAAGTGCTAATAAGGCATGGGCTGAAGAGCCTGACCCAGAAAAACTATCAAGGACTATTGAATCTCTGTCCGTTGCTATTGAGAATATCTTTTTTATCAGTGACGTAGGTTTTGAATATTCAAACGCTCTACGGCCAAAAATAGACTCTATCTCTTTTCTTGAGTTATCATTGGAATATTCATTTTCTATAAATTCTAAAGTTGTTACCTTCTTTGTTCTTTGAATTATATCAATATAGTAGCTGCTATCTCTTTTCTTAATAGTGGCATTAGCATAAGTCTTTGTATAAATCCGTTTGCCATTCTTCGACTCCTTAACGACAACGAATTTATTTTCCAACCCAAATTCAAATAAATCTTTACTCCATCGCCAGCAAAAATCGCTTTTGGGATTTTCCTGGATTCTCTTTTCCATTTCAGCTTTGGAAACTGACCCCGGTCTGAAAATATGGCCCCCTAAAGTTATTTCATAGTCCAATGAACGACTGTACTGAATAGAACCATAATCAAGTGTTTGACTTAATTTATATTTCCCTCTTTCGTCGACAAATTCATCTTCTTCTTCATAATCTTCTACATCCAAAATATTTGGAGCCAACTCAATGTTTGCATATCCCTTGTACGCCACAACATAATCTGTATTTTTTGCGATACTACCAGTTGTTTTACCAGCCTTCTTTGTTATTCTTGGTAGTGTGGCTATAAAGTTTTCTTCTCCAATATTTCATTGCAAATATTAAGTAGATTCCCCAACGCATTATCATCAATAGATATAAAGATTGCACCGTACTCACTCATCAATTCTTTTAAAAGCTTCAAACGTGGCATCATCATACACAGCCATTTGTCGTGCCGCGTTAGGTCTTCTTTATCCACTACAGTACCCAACCATTCTTGTAACATCGGGCTATTCACATTGTCGTTGTAGACCCAATTCTCGTTTCCGGTATTGTACGGAGGATCGATATAGATGCACTTTATTTTGCCTGCGTAGGTAGGCAACAAAGCTTTAAGTGCCTTGAGGTTATCGCCCTGTATGATCAGGTTATCGTGCAGGGACACCTTGTCGGTTAAACTCAGCTCCTTTTTAGGCACCAATTGATGGTACTTAACCGCTAAGTGGTGGTTTTGCACAAATGTTTTACCTTTAAAGTATAAAGTGGGCATATTATTTCGCCTTGTTTTTAGTGATGTATCGTACTTTTTCTTCGGCAACCAGCAAGGCCGTTAAAGCCGTGTCCTCGTCCTCAACCTCGTAAACTATTTTGTCCGACAGCCAGGCTATCACCAGGTCGTTATCCATAACATTAAAAACTTCGCTCAGTTTTGTAACCTGTTCGCGGGTGGCACGGCGCTGGCCGCGTTCTATCTTGCTTAAAATGGCGGGGTCGATATCAGCCAAAACGGCAACCTTACGCAATGGCAAAGCACCATCTTCGCGCAATTGCCGTAGTTTTTCGCCAAATGAATAGGTTGACATAGTGGTTGTTGACAAATTATGTCAAAAATAACTATGTCGCTGAAAAAGTCAATGGATAAAGGCAACAAAAGTTACTAACAGTTTTAGCTATATAAAACATTGTTTTTTGTAGAAGTCATTAAAAACTCGTATCTTGTAGGGTTTAGAGCAAGGAACAATGATGAAAGAACAGGGAGAAATGAAAGTTGAAATATTTCTTACTTTTTCCCCCCTGTGGGAAGAGTGGCAGTTGCAGTGGCGAGTGGCAGTAATGGAAAATATATTTTTAAATCCTACTTTTTCCCCCCTTTGTTCCGTCATTGGTCATTGGGTCATTGTTTGGCGGGGTAATAAGTGGCAGGAAGAGGAGAGGTCTGAAATATTTCCTACTTTTTCCCCCCTATGTGGTCATTGGTCATTACCTCCTACGCTAAAGCTTCGGCGGTTAAAAGGGTCATTAGTCATTGGGTTGGCGGGTGAAAGGATAAAGAGGAATAGTGCTATATATAAGGTATCGATTGGATGATTTTAGCAGATAGGATTGATTTTAAGCGGGTGGCCAGGCTGCTGACGGTGGTGGAGAACGACCTGCCGGGGGCGGAGGCCATATTGAAGGGCCTGCGGTTTGAGCGGGAGGTGCCTGTTGTGGGGGTAACCGGGCCGCCCGGGGCGGGCAAGAGCACGCTGGTGAACGCCCTGATAGCCGAGCTGCTGCAGCATGGCAAAAAGATAGCCGTGCTGGCGGTGGACCCGACTTCGCCCTTTAACTTAGGTTCGCTGTTGGGCGACAGGATCAGGATGTCGGCGCATTTTAACCACCCGGACATTTTTATCCGGTCGATAGCTACCCGAGGTGCGGTTGGGGGCCTGAGCGTAAAGACCATCGAGATGGCGGATGTGCTGCGGGCAAGCGGCTTTGACTATGTGTTTGTGGAGACGGTAGGGGTGGGCCAGAGCGAGATCGATATTGCCGGCCTGGCCGACAGGTGCATTGTGGTGCTGGTGCCGGAGGCGGGGGACGAGATACAGCATATTAAATCGGGCCTGATGGAGATTGCGGATGCCTTCGTCATCAACAAAGCCGACCGCGAGGGGGCTGATGCCTTTGCCGCCAATGTGAAGAAGATGGTGAGCCAAAAACATGCCGATATACCGGTATTCAAAACCAGCGCCCTGAACAATACGGGCGTTGCCGATGTGGCGGCTTACCTGCTGGCAGGCAAAACCGGGCCGAACGACAAGAAGGTTTTCCTACTGTCTGAAAAAGTATACAGACGGATACAACAAAAGAGAATGGCTACGGTAGATAAAGCAAAGCTCCAACAAACAATTGCCGGAGCTTTGGATAAAGAGGGGTTCAACATCTACAGTTTTGCCGATACCTATAACGCTATGAGTTCATGATATGCTCAATCTCGTTGGCTTCGATGGGGATATTGGCCATCAGGTCGATATTGCCGCCCCTGGTGATAAGGATATCGTTTTCGAGGCGGATGCCCAAACCTTCGGCCGGGATATAGATGCCGGGTTCGCAGGTCAAGATGTTGCCTTCAGCAAAGGGCTGGTAGCGGCTGGCAAAGTCGTGCACGTCGATACCTAAATGGTGCGAGGTGCCATGCATGAAGTACTTTTTATAGGCGGGCAGCAAAGGGTCCTGCTTTTCGACGTCGTGTTTGGTGAGTAAACCGAGACCTATGAGTTCGGAGGTCATGATCTTGCCTACTTCGTCGTGGTATTCGTTCCAGATGGTGCCTGCAACGAGCATCTTTTTGGCCTCGTTCATTACGCGCAGCACAGCATTGTACACGTCGCGCTGGCGTTTGGTAAAGCGGCCGTTAACGGGTACGGAGCGGCTCATGTCGGCGTTGTAGTTGGCGTATTCGGCGCCAAAGTCGAACAGGATAACGTCGCCATCCTTACAAACGGCGTTGTTCTCGATGTAGTGGAGCACAATGGCGTTAGGCCCGGATGCGATAATTGGGGTATAAGCATGGCCGGTAGCCCGTTGTTTGATGAACTCGTGGATGATCTCGGCCTCGATCTCCCACTCGCCAACGCCGGGCTTAACGAATTTGAGGACACGGATAAAGGCGTCGCGGGTGATAGAACAGGCCTTTTGGGTCAACTCCACCTCGGTGGCTGACTTTATGGCACGGAGTTCACGTAAAATTGTCGCCGAACGGAGGTAGGTATGCAAAGGGTATTGTTCCTGCATTTGTTTTACAAAGCGTAGGTCTTTGTATACAACGGTATGGGTATAGCGGTCGTTCTCGTTGGTATTGAGGTAGATATTGGTGGCGTAATGGATGATACTGTGGAGGATATTGTCAAAATCGTCGATCCAATAAACGGCAGTAATGCCTGACGTGGCAGTAGCTTCCTCTTTGGTATACTTATGTCCTTCCCAAACGGCGATGTTTTCGTTGGTTTGTCTTAAAAATAGTACTTGTTTGTACAGCGGATTAGGACAATCCGGGAATAAAATGAGGGCACATTGCTCCTGATCGATACCCGTTAGGTAAAAAAAGTCGGCATTTTGCTTAAAAATGAAGGCCTGATCGCCACTTCTTGGAAATTCATCACTTGAATTGAAAATGGCGATAGATTGGGGCTTTAATCGTTCTGAGAAATTATTTCTATTATTTGTAAATAAATCAGGACTAATAAGTAAGTATTTCATTATTTGGGGGGTATTTAAAATTAATCCGTACCTTTTTTTTTATTTTTTTTTACAAATAATAATAAAATTTGGAACGGTGTTTGGTAAACGTTTCAAACATATTAACTAAATTTGAAAAAAAAATCACAATTAAATTGTTTAATCTTAAAATTATGAATTATTCTACATTAAAGAAAACAGTCGCTTTGTCATTTGTATCTTTGGTGGCAGCAGGTGCAGCAATTGCACAATCGTCGTCTGATACATCACATGCGTCTACAACTGCTGCCAAGATATTTGGTGGCAGGGCACAGTACAGGACTTGGAACATTGGTATCAATGCTGGTGTAACTTCTCCGTTTTTGGCAACTGGCGGTACCAACGGTACTACTGATTACACTGCTAACTTTGGTTATGATTTAACTATCAGGAAGCAACTTGCTCATTCATTTGGTTTACAAGCCGACATCATGGGTTATGGTAGCCAGGTAGGTGGTACTAATTCTACACCTCGTGCCGGCGTATCATCTTTCACAACAACTATTGCCTATGCAGGCTCTTTGGATGCAGTTGTAAACGTTGCTACTATTGATTACTTACGTCGTAAAAATGCAATTAATTTTTACTTTACAGGTGGTTTAGGCTTAGTTGCTTATAATCCTGTTCTTACCCTGGCAAATGGTACAACTATTGACAACAAAAACAAACACAATGGTAGCAATACTTATGCCAAAGAAATGTTTGTACCAGTAGGCTTAGGTGTTAAGTTTCGTTTATCCGACCGCGTTGCTCTTAACTTTGGGTATACTGAAAATTTTGTTGACGGTGATTACTTCGACGGTATTAAAAACCCGGCGACTCCATTACACAAGGATAAATATTCCTATGCATATGGTGGTTTAGAGGTTTCTTTAGGCTCATCTGCTAAACCTAACTTAGATTGGGTTAACCCTGTTGCCATGATGTATGATGAATTGAACGATCCAACTTTACGTCAGGAAGTTCAAGCATTAAAAGGCCGTGTAAGCAATGTTGAAAAAGCAGTTGATGACCTGAAGAAAGATTCTGACGGTGATGGCGTTGCCGATCAATTCGACAAATGCCCTAACACTCCTGCAGGTACTGTAGTTGATGGTTCAGGTTGCCCGTTGAAAATACCTGCTCCTATTGATACTTCAGTGTTCATGAGGAAAGGTGCTGTGGTTCAAGGCGCTGCCGTTCCAACTGCTTATGCTAACATCCAATTTGAATTTGATAGCTCGGGCTTACGTCCAACTGCATTCCCTATTTTGGATGCTACTTCAGCTGATTTGAGGTCTTCTAAAAAGACTATCACCGTAGCTGGTTATGCTTCTTCAGAAGGTACTGCTGCTCACAACTTACGTTTATCTAAAGACCGTGCTAACGCAGTAAAAACTTACTTGGTTAACTCTGGTGTTGAAGCTAAACACATTAAAGTTAAAGGTTACGGCGAAACTAACCCTGTAGCTGATAACTCTACTGAAGCTGGTCGCGAATTAAACCGTCGCGTTGAGTTCAAAAAATAATTTGTAGCAAATACAAATTTAAAATATAGAAGTCCTGCCCTCATCGGCAGGACTTTTTTTGTACCTTATACTTTTTAAACCACCTTCGTAAACCAAATGCAAACACCCGGGCAACAAATCATAAGGCAATGGTTCCAAACCAAAAACTGGGAGCAATTCGCTTTTCAGTTGCAAATGGAAGAGGCCTACCTTTCGGGATATTCGGGTTTGCTCAATGCACCTACCGGCAGCGGTAAAACCTTTGCCATGTTTTTGCCATTCCTGGCCGAATACATCAACCGCTACCCAACCGATTACAAAACCCGTCAAAACAACGGCCTGATGATGCTCTGGATAACCCCGTTGCGGGCACTTACCAACGACATCCGCAAAGCCATGCAACAGGTTTGCGACGACCTCGAACTACCCTGGAAAATAGCCACCCGCACCGGTGACACCCCCGCATCCGAGAAACAAGCGCTGCGCAAAAAGCTGCCCGAGGTACTGCTCACCACCCCCGAAAGCCTGCACCTCATGCTGGCCCAAAAAGAATACCCTAAACTGTTCCAAAACCTGCAGGTACTGGTTACCGACGAGTGGCACGAACTCTTAGGCACCAAACGCGGCGTACAGGTCGAACTGGGCCTGTCCCGTCTCAAGGCGCTCAAACAACAATATGTCAAAGAACATATCTCCTCATCCTCCGACTTAGGACTTCAAACCCAAGACTTACGGCTCAAAATCTGGGGCATCAGCGCCACCATCGGTAACCTGGAACAAGCCGCGCAGGTACTCTTAGGTTTGGATACCCCACCATCCCAAACCCGGATGATACTTGCCGACGTGGAGAAGAAGATCGTCATCGAATCCGTCATCCCCGAAAGCGTCGAAACCTATTCATGGGCAGGCCATATCGGCATCAAGCTGCTGCCGCAGGTAATGGATATTGTGGCCCGCAGCAAAACCACCCTCATCTTCACCAATACCCGCTCCATGTCCGAAATTTGGTACCATGCCATACTCGACAAGTACCCCGAATACGCCGGTATCATGGCCATGCATCACGGCTCGTTGGACAACGACCTGCGTGCCTGGGTGGAGCAGGCCCTGCACAACGGCTCTCTCAAAGTAGTAGTCTGCACCTCCAGCCTCGACCTCGGTGTCGATTTCCGCCCCGTCGATACTGTGGTGCAAATTGGCAGCCCCAAAGGCGTGGCCCGCTTTATGCAGCGTGCCGGGCGTAGCGGCCACCATCCGGGAGCCGTATCTAAGGCTTACTTTGTGCCTACCCATTCGCTGGAGCTATTGGAAGGCGCGGCCCTTAAACAAGCCATGAAGGCCGGTATATACGAAAGCCGCGACCCGGTGCTGCTGGCGCTCGACGTACTCATCCAGTATATGGTTACCCTCGCGGTATCCGATGGCTTCTATCCCGCCCAACTGTTTAAGGAGGTAAAAACCACCTTCGCCTACGCGGATTTGACCCTGCCCGAGTTTAACGAACTGCTCGACTTCATCACCCATGGCGGCAAAACATTGGCCAGCTATGATGAGTTCCTCAAGGTCGAGATCGTCGACGGTCTCTACAAGGTGAACAATCGTCGCGTGGCTATGCGCCACCGTCTCAGTATCGGTACCATCACCAGCGATGTCAGCATCCGCGTACGCTGGTTAAGCGGCGGCAGCCTGGGCACCATCGAAGAGTCCTTCATCTCCAAACTAAAGCCGGGCGACAACTTCTGGTTTGCGGGCCGCAGCCTCGAGTTCATCCAGATGAAAGAGATGTCGGCCTATGTCAAAAAGTCCAACAAGAAAAAGGGCCTCATCCCCAGTTGGATGGGCGGCCGTATGCCCCTCTCGTCTCAACTCTCCGCTGTCTTGCGCCAAAAGCTCGACGAAGTGGCGAGGAACGCCGCTACCGATGTCGAAGTAAAGGCATTACAACCCCTGTTCAACATTCAGGCTGAAGGGTCCCACCTGCCGCGCAGCAACGAGTTCCTCATCGAGTCGCTCCATTCCCGCGAAGGGCACCACCTGTTGTTTTACCCCTTCGAAGGCCGTTTGGTGCACGAAGGCATGGCATCCTTGCTGGCCTACCGTATCGCCAGGATCAGGAGCGCCAGTTTCTCCATCGCCATGAACGATTACGGTTTCGAACTGCTTACCGAGGACGATATCCCCCTGCTTGAAGCCCTCCAAAACAACCTCTTTACCATCGATAACCTGCTTTCCGATATCCAGCAGAGCCTCAACGCCAACGAGATGGCCCGGCGCCGCTTCCGCGATATCGCCCATATCGGCGGACTCATCTTTACGGGCTATCCCGGCGCACCGGTAAAAAGCCGGCATTTGCAAGCCTCGTCATCGCTCTTGTTCGATGTGTTTACCGAGTACGAACCCAATAACCTCCTCGTTCGGCAGGCTTATAACGAAGCCCTGGCTTACCAGTTGGAAGAGTTCAGGCTGCGGGAGGCCCTGCAACGCATCAGTGGCCAAAAACTCGTCATCAAACAGATCGACAAACCCTCACCATTTGCCTTCCCCATCCTCGTCGACAGTATGGGCCGCGAAAGGCTCACTACCGAAACCCTCGAAGAACGCGTTGCCAAAATGGCCCGCCAATACGAACCCGACGACTCAAAAGAACAAACCACCAGCCCCAAACGCTTCCGCGTTTCAAAGCGCGGCCGTTAATCCCATCCCATCCCGCTATGTCGGTTGCAATTAAATCGCAGTGCGATAGCCTCGCAAGCAACGATCATGTCACGTCCTGAAAAAAGTTGACTGATTTGGTGATACAATTATTGTTAATTAAGTTGACTATTTATTAAAGGTTTTACTTCTCTTTTATAAGTTTTTATTTTGATGTTTTTTTGCATGTGCATTTGTTTAGGTGTAAGC
>NZ_CAITNG010000022.1 GCF_903893715.1 uncultured Mucilaginibacter sp. | reverse complement strand
CGTTCACTAACGCGCCGTGCTCTATCAGCATACGGGCAATATCGGTATGGTTGGCGGCTACGGCCGAATGCAGCGGGTAAACCTTAAAGCCATTTTTAGAGCACAGATTAACATCGGCACCTTTCAGCACCAAAAAGCGGGCAATTTCGGGGTGACTAAAATAACAGGCCAAACCAAGCGCCGTAAAACCATCTTCCGAAAATTCGTTAACCGTTTCGGGCTGGGTATAAACCAGGTGCGCTATCACATCAAATTTGCCTACTGCGGCGGCTTCAAACAAGGTCAGTTGGTCGAGGTATTTGAGCAAAAGGTCGGCAACGGCAGGTTTTTTATAGTAGCAAGCTAACATAATAGCCGAAACGCGGTGGCTGGTGATGCTTTTGGCAAGCTCGGGGTTTTTGTCGAGCAATAGGGCAAGGTTCTGTAAATCACCTTGCTGAATAAAATTTTCCAGGGACACTAAACTCATTTAAATTCAATATTACTAAAAATTAAAAATCCACACAAATAAGTTGTTTTATCTATTAACTTTATATTTGCGCTAAAACGCTTTCAAATTATAATGGCGGTAAAAGGAAACCAGTTCAGATCTAACAGTTTTAAAGATGATAACCCACCCGGCTCATCGTCTGCAAAAACAGAAAAACCCCCGAAACAGAAGAAAGATACGCTTCCGTCCTTCAATTTAAAGGATGGAAGGCTCATCAAAGTGATCGGGCTTTTTTTCCTGGTGATGTCTTTGTATTTCCTCATCGCTTTTACCTCCTACCTGTTTACCTGGCAGGAGGATCAGAGCTATGTATCAGCAGCCAACGGTGGCTGGCATAACCTGTTTAAAACCCAACAGGAACTGATAGACAATGGCGTAAAAAACCCGGTGGTGGAAAACTGGCTGGGTAAGTTTGGCGCGCTGCTATCCAACCAGTTCATCTACGAATGGTTTGGTGTAGCCTCGTTTATTTTTGTGGCTGTATTCTTTATTATGGGTTACCGCATGTTGTTTAAGGTGCGCCTGTTCGCGGTAAACAAAACATTGGCCTACGCCCTTTTCGGGATTGTTTTCTTTTCGATAGCGATTGGTTTTGTGCATGGCTTTACCAGCGACCTGCCCCACTTTATGGAGGGCGAGTTTGGATTTTGGGGCAACAGGCTGTTGGATGCACAAATAGGCCAATCGGGCACGGGCTTATTGGTTGTTTTCGCGGCTTTGACTTTCCTTATCATTGTTTATAACATCGATTTTAAATTTCCCGAAAGGAAAAAGAAGGAAGCGGCTATTGCTGAGGAAGTTGGCGATGGCGAACTGACTTCACGCGTACTCCAAACCAGCACCTTGGGTGCTTATGAGGTGGTGCGCGATGATGAAGATATCGTTATCCCGCCACCCGATTTCCCGAGACGGGATGCAGACCCAGGGGCCAACAAAGTGAAAGACCTGGTGCTGACCCATGAAAGGCCTGAAACCGACCCTGAACTGGATGCCGCGGCTTTTACGGCCGCTACCTTTCACGAGCCGGTTACCCTGATGCCCGGCCCGAGCAGCGATACCGAAATACCCCTAACCGTAAGCGATAGCCGGCCTACCGACGAACTGAACATCGAAAAGACCGACGGCGTTACCGCTGATGACCTGGTAGCGCAATTCGGGGAGTTCGACCCGCGACTCGATTTGGCTTCTTACAAATTCCCCCCATTGGATTTGCTGGAAAACTATGGTGCCAACAAAATAACCGTTAGTACCGAAGAACTGGAAGCCAACAAAAACAAAATTGTTGAAACGCTGAACCATTATAATATCGAGATAGACAAGATAAAGGCAACCATCGGGCCAACCGTAACCCTTTATGAAATTATACCCGCTCCCGGCGTGCGTATCTCCAAAATAAAAAATCTGGAAGACGATATAGCACTGAGCTTGGCGGCGTTGGGCATCCGTATCATCGCACCTATGCCTGGCAAAGGCACCATTGGTATCGAAGTGCCTAATCAACACCCGGAAATGGTGTCCATGCGTTCGGTAATGGCGACAGAAAAGTTTCAGACCACCACCATGGACCTGCCCATCGCGCTCGGTAAAACCATATCGAACGAAGTTTTTATTGCTGATTTGGCTAAAATGCCACACTTGTTGGTTGCGGGTGCCACCGGTCAGGGTAAATCAGTAGGTATCAATGCCATCTTGGTATCGCTGCTGTATAAAAAGCACCCCGCCGAATTGAAGTTTGTGTTGGTCGACCCGAAGAAGGTAGAGTTGACGCTGTTCAAAAAAATTGAGCGTCACTTTTTGGCCAAACTGCCCGATGAGGCCGATGCCATTATTACAGACACCAAAAAGGTAATTAATACGTTAAACTCCTTGTGTATCGAAATGGATCAGCGTTATGATCTGTTGAAGGATGCGCAGGTACGTAACTTAAAGGAATACAACGTTAAATTTGTACACCGGAAGCTGTTGCCGACAGAGGGTCACCGGTTTTTGCCATTTATTGTATTGGTGGTTGATGAGTTTGCCGATTTGATGATGACAGCCGGTAAAGAAATAGAAACGCCGATTGCCCGTTTAGCACAGCTTGCCCGTGCTGTGGGGATACATTTGGTTATCGCTACGCAAAGGCCGTCGGT
>NZ_CAITNG010000021.1 GCF_903893715.1 uncultured Mucilaginibacter sp. | reverse complement strand
CGCTAAATTAACTCCATATTTTCTATTAATACTCGGTTTCATGTCAAAAAAAAATAAGCTGCGGAAGTATTTGCTTAAATTTTGCATATTGCAGCCATGCCTGCCGCCAAACTACCGTTCCGTAAACAAATTGCCTATGCCGCTGGTATGATGGGCTGGAGCATCATGACTAACGTTATCATCGTGATGCTGCCGTACTTTTATTTACCGCCCTCCAACTCAGGTTTAATACCGCTGGTGCCGCAGTTGATGGTGTTTGGCGTGCTCAATATCATGTCGGTCATCGCGGCTTCGGGCCGTATGATAGACGCCTTTTATGACCCTTTCCTGGCATCGCTCAGCGATAAAAGCAAAAATCCCAAAGGTCGGCGCATGCCTTTTATGCTCAAAGCTATTATACCGGCCGTATTATTTTGCAGCCTCACTTTTTACCCGTTGGTGAAAGGCGAAAGCGTGCACAACGCGTATTGGATTGCCTTTACACTTGCGGGATTCTTTATTGCAGCCACTACTTATATCATCCCCTATAACGCGCTGCTGCCCGAAATGACGGATACTGCAGCCGAAAAAATAAAACTCTCTTCCTGGCAACAGATAGGCTTTATTCTGGGCATTATATTTTCGGCTCTGGTAAACAATTTTGCCGACCTGGTGCAGCATTACTTTGTAGTGCCACAGCGTACAGTAGCGTTGCAATACACCATTTGGGGCTTAAGCATTTTTGCAGGCCTCATCATGCTCATCCCTATTTTTTTTATCGACGAGAAGAAGTACTCCAGTAGTAAACCTTCGCATTTGCCTTTATTGCCGGCCATCGCCAAAACGTTCGCCAACAGCAACTTCAAATACTACCTCATTTCCGATTTTTCCTATTATATGGCGTTGAGCATCATATCCAGCGGCTTGCTGTTTTTCGTCACCGTGCTGTTGGGCCTGCCCCAATCCGAAGGCGGCCTTTTAATGGGTGTGATGGTTTTGGTGTCGGTACTGTTCTACCCGCTTATCAATTACCTGTCTATCCGTTTTGGTAAAAAGCCCATTGTGTTGTTCTCATTCGGTTTGTTGAGCCTCATTTTTGTCGCGATATACTTTTTGGGAAGGTTCCACCTCTCGCCCAACGCCCAGATTTATACCTTAGTGATATGCGCGGCTTTCCCGCTGGCCTCTTTAGGTATACTGCCCAACGCCATCCTCGCCGAAATTGCCCAGCAGGATGCCATAAAAACCGGCGAAAACCGCGAAGGGATGTTCTTTGCCGTAAAATACCTGTTTGTAAAATTGGGACAAACACTGGGCATTGCCCTTTTCGCTTTCCTCACCGTTTATGGTAAAGACCCCGGCCACGATTACGGCCTGCGCCTTAACGGACTGTGCGGCTTTGTGCTATGCCTTTTCGCCCTCATCGCCTTCAGCAGGTTTAGGGAAAAAAGGCCGAGGAAGAAAAAACCAGTTACCCTTTAACCTACCACTCCAAATTATTTGGCCTGGTATACACCAAATGCATCACATTGATGTTGCGCAT
>NZ_CAITNG010000020.1 GCF_903893715.1 uncultured Mucilaginibacter sp. | reverse complement strand
GGTCCCTGGATTTTGGCAGCGTCAATATCGATTACCCTCGGCTGTGCGAATACGCTATTGAGCGAAAGCATTAAAAACCCAATACAAAAAAAGTATCTCATCTAAATTATTTTAAGCCCACAAAAACTCCCCTCTCGAGAGGGGTTGGGGGTGTGTCCTTCCGCCCTGTATAATGAATAAACACAGACTTGCTACTTTACAGCCTTATATTCTTCTCTAAAAAGCCGTTCTCATTTCACCACAAAACTACCCACAGCCGGTTTGGCCGCGCCCAATTCCAAACTCCTGTTCGAAGGTACAGAACCACTGATATAAACCTTGTAATTGCCCGATAATAAAACTGATTCCCCGTTATCATTTACGCTCTTCATCAGCTCCGGCGTAATAGCAAAACTTACTTTTTTCGATTCTCCCGGCGCCAATTTAACACGTTTAAATCCTTTCAGTGAGTATTGCGGGTTGTCCCCGGTTTGCGGTACGGTAATATACAATTCGGCAACTTCTTCGGCTTCCATTTTACCGGTATTGGTGATGGTAGTTTCCGCCGTTACCTGACTGTTTTTTGCAACTTGCGTTGACGATAACACCATCGGCGCATAGCTGAACTGTGTATAGCTCAAACCAAAGCCAAAAGGGTACATCGGCTCGGCGGTCATGTAACGGTAAGTACGGCCTTTCATCGAGTAATCCTCGTATGGTGGCAACTGCGCGAACGATTTAGGGAACGTAACCGGCAACCTGCCCGATGGCGATACCTTGCCAAAAACAATATCCGCCAAAGCGTTCCCGCCTTCTTCGCCGGGGTACCATGCCAATACTACCGCATCGGCAATATCATTCACTTCCGACAGGTTCATCGGGCTGCCACCCGTAACAATGGCTACCACCTTATGCGTGTTGCCGGTTTTTATCTTGCGTAAAAAGTCTATTTGGTTTTTCGGCAGGTTATAATCCAACCGGTCGCCAAAATTTGGTGATGCGATGGCATCGCCTTCCTCGCCTTCCAGCAAACCCGTAATACCCATCACCACAAAAGTAACATCTGCCGCCTGCGCGTCGCCTGTTGTCCAGTCGATGGGGTTATTGTTGTCCCTATCCAGCAAAACGCCGGGTTTATATTGCATCTGGCTGCCGGCCTGTATGCCGCCTGCCAAACCTTCCAAAATCGTACTCATATGCGGGTTTACGCCATAATAGTTGCCCATAAGGGCATCAGTAGTGCTGGCTGTTGGCCCGGTAACAAAGTATTTGGCCAGGTTATTTTTAACCGGCAAAACGCCGTTGTTTTTTAGTAGTACGATCGATTTCAGGGCCACCTCTTTTGCCAACGCCCTATGCTCCGCGCTATTAATTACACTTGTTGGTATATTGTTATACGGGCTGTTCTGCGCCGGGTCAAACAGACCTAATTTAAAGCGGGTCCTCAATAAAGTCGATAGAGCCGCGTCAATTTCCTTTTCGGTGATGAGTCCACGTTTAACAGCTTCTACCAGTGCAGGATATTCATCACCGCAATTCAAATCAACGCCATGTTTAACCGATAATGCCACCGCCTCTGCCTGGCCGGGCACTACTTTATGGCCCATATAAAAATCGGCAATAGCGCCGCAGTCCGATACTACGTGGCCTTTAAAGCCCCATTCGTTACGTAATACATCATCCAACAGCAGGTTACTGCCGCAGCATGGCTCGTTATTGGTACGGTTGTAGGCGCACATCACCGCCTCAACCTTGGCATCAACCAGGGCTTTAAATGCCGGTAAATAAGTTTCCCTCAAATCCTTTGGCGATGCCTGCGCGTTAAAAGTATGGCGCAACCTTTCGGGTCCGCTGTGCACGGCAAAGTGTTTGGCACATGCCGCAACCTTCAAATGGTCGGGGTCGGGCCCTTGCAGGCCTTGTATAAAGGCCACGCCTATCCTGGCCGTCAAAAACGGGTCTTCCCCATAAGTTTCCTGTCCGCGTCCCCAACGTGGGTCGCGGAAGATATTGATATTCGGCGTCCAAAAGGTCAATCCCCCAAAACGTTCGCGGTAACCTTCGGCAACTGCCGCGTTATACATAGCGCGCGCCTCGTCCGATATCGCCGTCGATTCCTGCTTGGCCAAATCGGTATCAAACGTTGCCCCCAAAGCGATAGCCTGCGGAAAAACCGTGGCCGTGCCCGAACGGGCTATACCATGTAAAGCTTCATTCCACCAATCGTATTGCGGGATGCCCAACCTTGGTATGGCCGGGCTAACGTTCATCATCTGGTGTACCTTTTCTTCCAAGGTGAGTTTCGATACCAGGTCTTGTACCCTCACATCCAATGGTTTGCTGGGGTCCCTGAAAACGTTTTGCGCCGATGCTGCGGTAGCTGAACATAAGCATGCCAGCACTAAAGTTTTAAATTTATTCATAATTTAGGTTGGTTTATTAACATACCATCCGGGGCGCCCATGCCGGCCGGTTGGTTCATATTAAAGGTGAAATTAGAAACAATAAATCAATTTTGCAATCGATTACAAAAACTATTTTTCAAAGCAGGCTTGTAAACCAAATCAGCATTTTCATCAATTATTTTACCATAATAAGGTATATCAACCTTATCCGTTTAAACAAACTATAAAAAATCATTCAACTTAACTATCTTTATCTATTCAATTGTAAACCATAATTGTAATCGATTACTAAATAATCCGCACTGTGCAAAAATCCGAAAAGGTTGTCACCATTTATGACATCGCTAAAGAACTCAGCGTATCGGCAGCTACAGTAAGCCGTAGTTTGAACGATTTTCCGGGCGTAAACAAAAATACAAAAAAACGGATTGTGGACGCGGCTCGCCGCATGGGCTATAGTTCGAACGCTTTTGCCAGCAGTTTGCGTACCAAACGCAGCAACACCATCGGTGTTATTGTGCCTAGGCTCAACAGTAATTTCATGTCGGACGTGATCGCGGGGATGGAAAAAGCAGCCAACGATGCCAACTTTAACCTCATCATCAGCCAATCGTTGGAAACCATGAAAAAAGAAGTGAACAATGCCCAAACCATGTTCAATAACCGCGTCGACGGGCTGCTGGTTTCGGTGGCTTACGATACCGATAACATCGACCATTTTCAAAACTTCATCAAACGGAACACCCCGCTCATTTTCTTCGACCGTATTTTCGAACATAAAGTTTGTCCCAATATTCATATCAACAATTTTAAAGCGGGTTATGAGGTTACAGACCACCTTGCCAAACAAGGCTGTAAAAGAATAATGCATATTACAGGTACCGGCGTACACAATGTTTACGAAGAACGCTTCAAGGCTACTTAAAAGCATTAAAAGACAATGGGTTGAGCTATAGCGATGACCTGCTCATCATCAATAACCTCAGTATACAGGCAGGTAAGGATGCCGCGGCGCTGATATTGGACATGCCCAACCGTCCCGACGGGATATTTGCAGCGAACGATGCCTGCGCCATCAGTTGTTTGGTGGAACTAAAAAGCGCCGGCATAAAAATACCGCATGACATCGCCATCGCAGGGTTTAACAACGACCCATCATGCTGTATTGTTGAACCCAACCTCACTACAATAGATTATAAAGGATATGATATGGGCGAAGCTGCCGCGAAACTGCTCATCAACCACCTAACGTCAGGCGTCGATATCCAATTGACCCACAGCCTGGTGTTAAGGCACGAACTCGTTGTACGCGATTCTTCTTTAAAAAAGGGAGTATAAACTCACGCTATTGTTACCATAGCCTTAACAATAGCTTTACCCTATTTGCTTACTTTTGCGGCAACTTACCCCCTTGTTCATGAAAAAATACATCATTTTCTTTTCCCTGCTGTTAATTTCCTGCACCGTTATCGCCCAACAAGTAGTCGATACCATCCAAAAAATAGTGCCGGGCCGTGTAAATAGTACTGAGCAACAAAACAAGCCTTACGTCATCCTCATCTCCATCGATGGTTTTCGTTATGATTACGCCGAAAAATACCACGCCCAACACCTGCTCGACCTGGCCAACAGTGGTGTAAAAGCCGAGGCGATGATACCTTCGTTCCCCTCGGTTACCTTCCCCAATCACTACGCCATTGCTTCGGGTTTATACCCATCGCATAGTGGCTTGGTAAACAATGCGTACTACGCGCCCGACCGCAAGGCCATCTACAACATGAACAATAAAGCCCGCGTTGCCGATGGCAGCTGGTACGGCGGCACACCGCTTTGGGTTTTGGCCGAGCAGCAACATATGCTTAGCGCGAGTTTCTATTGGGTGGCCTCCGAAGCACCGATAAAAAGCATCAACCCGACATACTATTATGCTTATAATGATAAAATAGGCATCCACAGCCGAATCGGCACGGTAGTTAGCTGGCTTAGCCTGCCGCCCGAAAAACGCCCTCACCTCATCACTTTTTACTTCCCGCAGGTGGACCATGAAGCGCATAAACATGGCGTTGAGTCGACCGAAAATCAAAGCGCCATACATTTTGTCGACTCAGCGATATACGAGCTTACCGAGGCTGTAAAGAGGACAGGCCTCAATGTTAACTACGTACTCGTATCCGACCACGGCATGGCCAATGTAGATAACGAACACCCTTTACCAATACCGGCTGTTATCGATACCAACAAATTCAAAATATCCGGCGAAAGCATGATATTCGGCCTATACGCAAAGGACGCCAACGACATACAAAGCACATACGAAGCCTTAAAAAAAGACCAGCTTGGCTATAAAGTGTACCTGAAAAAAGATATGCCCGCGTACCTGCATTATGGTGCTACCGATGATTATTATAACCACATTGGCGACATTTTGCTGTTGGCCGATTACCCCAACGTATTCAGAATGGGCAACCTCAACCGAAAGATAGACCCTGCCACGCACGGTTACGACCCATCGGCAGTAAAACAGATGTACGCCACCTTTTATGCCTGGGGCCCGGCATTCAAACCGCATTTGCAAATACCGGCCTTCCCGAATGTGGATGTATACCCGCTCATTACCGATATTTTGGGTCTAACCTATACCGAAAAGATAGATGGTACTAAAGAAATAGCCGACAAGGTTTTGTTGAAACCCTAAATCACAGCGGGATTGATGATACATCCCGGCAAATAGGATATAGCCCAACATTAAAGGCAAAATAAATAATTGCCTTTTCAAAAAAGAAATCAAATAATCGGTATTTTCGGATACCAATTTATTGCCTTTATGAAAAGAACGGTTTTGCTCGTTTTAATTTTTGTTTCATTAAAATCTATGGCTCAGTTTAAACCAATCCCCGCGGGCGTTTATCATTTGGCCGATGTGCCGGTAACAAAAAGCGAAGGCCGTGAAGGTCGAAGATTTATGGAAGGCACCACCTCCGAGTTTAGTTATTTCGAGATACATGCCAGCACCCAGTTTAAAGGCGCGGCGCCCCGACCGTCGCATGCACAAACCGACATCGAAGAACTGATTTACATTAAAGAGGGGACGATGAAATTCACTATGGGCACAAAAAGCCGCGTTTTAGGTGCCGGCAGTATCGTATTGATACCTCCGTACGAAGACCAGGCTTTGGAAAACATAGGCAATGGGCAATTGACCTATTATGTGCTGATGTTCCGCTCAAAAAAACCAATGGATATGGACCGCTCGGCAAAAGCCGGGGGGGCGCTCATGCTCAATGCCGATTCTTTAAAATATGTTGCTACGGAACAGGGTGGGGGCATTAGGTATTTTGAAAGGCCAACGGCCATGCTCGACAATCTTGAAGTACACCTCACCGAACTAAAAGGCAAGGGCCCCAGCCACGCCGCCCATACCCATTTGGATACTGAGTTGATTTTGGTGCTGCAAGGCGAAATTGAATCAACTGTTAACGGAAAAACATTTAAAGCCTCCCCCGGCGACCTGTGCCTCATGAATAGCAACGAACTGCACGGCATCGGCAACAGCCAAAACGCGCCCTGTAAATATTTAGTAATAAAGTGGCGGTGAGGATAGTGGTATGTTTTTAAATCCTGGTTCCTAATTCAAACAGATACTCTCGTCCTGCATTAAATAATCCTTCAAAAAGTAAAGCCCCTGTTTGGCAGGGGTATTTACAACCAATTATAAACCAGATAGATATAAGCAAAATCATAGCCGTTTTGTAGCGGATGACGAAGCAAATGTAGTTAGCAAAAATCTTTTTATAAATTAAATCTATAAAATCTATAGTAATTATAGAATATACATTTATATTTGTATCGAAACGTTCTTTATAACTTATCCAGAAAGACCGAGGGACTGGCCCTGCGACGTCTTAGCAACCTATATTTCTGATATAAAAGGTGCTAAATCCAACTCCTGCATGTGTGGAGTAAGATAAGAATGACCGGCCACCCGCAGCTTTCTGGACCATATTTTTAAGATGACAATAACAGGTGGAGTGGTCGAGTGGTAAGGCGGAGGTCTGCAAAACCTTTTACGGCGGTTCGAATCCGTCCTCACACCTCAAAAAAATGCTGAAAAAAAATTAATAAGGTCGGCATGCAGCATTTTCGGCGCGGTTAAAACCTCGCGTTATCACATTAAATTTGGATGATTTTATGGTTAAGCAATAGTTACCTATCTTAAAATCAACAAGATAAAATAAATTAAAAAAAACATTTTGGGAAAACACATAACACTTCTATATTTGCAGTCCCAAAACGAACAAGGGAGTTTAGCTCAGCTGGTTCAGAGCATCTGCCTTACAAGCAGAGGGTCACTGGTTCGAACCCAGTAACTCCCACTTAGTAATCAAGCACTTACGGTATAAAAACCATAGGTGCTTTTTTATTTGCATACAATTTGCATATACCTACGTTGGATTTAACCTATTTTTAAATTTGTTAGTAAAAACCAAAGTTAAATTAGTAAAATTATAATCCTTATTGTTACCAATGGAAATCTAAGCCCTTTACATGAATAAGACTTTTAATTTATTGTAAATCGTCAGCTGAAAGTGGACCGATAGGGTGCTAAGCTTGTGGAGTGTTTCCAAAGATTAATTAACTTTAAGACAATGGAAACCAAGAAGAAACAAACAGCAGAAAACTATATCAAAGAGATTCGCAGTAAG
>NZ_CAITNG010000019.1 GCF_903893715.1 uncultured Mucilaginibacter sp. | reverse complement strand
TGGTATGCTTGGCTTCGACTTTTTTGCTCGTGGCGTTTTTACCATTAACTTCGTTAAAAAACAATTTGATATGTACATTAGTAAAGACCAGTAGCAGATGAGAGGGATAAGGTACATAGGATTGATGATTTTGTTGTTGCTTTTTGGCATCGAACGCTCCGCGGCGCAAAACCAGCGGAACGATTTTGTCATCGAGAACGATAATATGATACTGACTATTGACCTTAAATTGAAGAAAGAGGAAATAGACAGTCTTCTGCGTATTGCCGACATACATGGTATCAGCGTAGATAATCTGCTTAACAATGAGTTTTCGCAATTGCTAAAGGATGGTTGGGAAGTACGTCAATCGGGCAAGAAAACTATTACGCTTATTAAGCCGCTCGCCGCTTTGCTGCAAGGCGGCTCGTACCAAATGTTGACACTGCCCCGCCAATCGCCGGGAGGCACCATGGCTGGTATACCGGTTGATGTGAGCTATGGCATCAATAAGTTTTTCAGACAAAGTGTGCATGAGTTGCCAGGTGGTTACACCCGTTTCTTTTTGCGTGGAAATATTACCGCGAAAAAAGTGTTGCTTTCGGGTAGTTTTAATAACTGGAGCACCTCAAAAGGCACTATGTTTAAAACCGACAGCGGCTGGATAAGCGATATAAAACTGGATGCCGGCGAACACTTGTATAAGTTTATCATAAACGGCAACTGGACGGAAGACCACGATAACGCCCTAAAAGAACCTGACGGGCACGGCGGCTTTAACTCCATCTATTTCCGTTATAATTATGTGTTTAAACTGAACGGCCATGCAGCGGCGCAACGGGTAATGGTGGCGGGCAGTTTCAATAACTGGAACGCCAACGAAATTGTGATGATAAAACAAGGCGCAACGTGGCAAATGTCGCTTTATTTAAAAGAAACAGTGCACACCTACCGCTTTATGGTAGATGGCAAATGGATGCCCGACCCGGCAAACCCCAAAATGATGGCCGATGGCAAGGGCAATATCAACTCGATATTGCAACTGGGGCCTGTATTTAGCTTTAAACTGCCCGGTTTTGCTAATGCCCGCGATGTTTTTGTGGCCGGCCAGTTTAACGAGTGGAGGCAGGGCGAGCTCAGGCTGAAAAAAGATGGCAACGCATGGCGGGCCGATGTGCCGATGGACCCGGGCAATTATGGTTATAAATTTATAGTGGATGGTAAATGGATGACAGACCCCACCAATCCATGTCAGTACGGAAATGGTGATGAACGTAACTCGTTGCTGGTGGTGAAACCAAATTATACCTTCACGCTGAAGGGTTATGGTAACGCTAAAACCATCCGCCTGGCCGGTACTTTTAATAATTGGGACTATGATGGCTATACCATGGTACACCAGGGCGACCAATGGACCATCAGTTTGCACCTCAAACC
Source organism: uncultured Mucilaginibacter sp. (assembly GCF_903893715.1). Lineage (GTDB taxonomy): Bacteria > Bacteroidota > Bacteroidia > Sphingobacteriales > Sphingobacteriaceae > Mucilaginibacter. The sequence continues at coordinate 364 of NZ_CAITNG010000019.1, read as the reverse complement.
GGGCAAATACCTCTATAAATTCATCGTAGATGGTAATTGGATAATCGACCCGGCAAACAAACTATGGGAGCAAAACCGGTTTGGCACGGGTAATTCGGTGTTGTGGCTGGAACCTTGATTTGTCATTAGTTCATCGGTTCATCAGTTCATTGGTGTCGCGATGGCGGGGACTTGTCGCCACCGTTGGCATGCATTATAAAAGAACCGGTGAACAAATAAACTAAGAGTTGTGCCCAGGAGCAGATTCGAACTGCCACACCCTTACGAGTGCCACCCCCTCAAGATGGTGCGTCTACCAATTTCGCCACCTGGGCTTATAAATTATCATTGGGTCATTGGTCATTGTGTCATTATGCTTATCGAG
>NZ_CAITNG010000018.1 GCF_903893715.1 uncultured Mucilaginibacter sp. | reverse complement strand
GGGCGTTTATCATTTGGCCGATGTGCCGGTAACAAAAAGCGAAGGCCGTGAAGGTCGAAGATTTATGGAAGGCACCACCTCCGAGTTTAGTTATTTCGAGATACATGCCAGCACCCAGTTTAAAGGCACGGCGCCCCGACCGTCGCATGCACAAACCGACATCGAAGAACTGATTTACATTAAAGAGGGGACGATGAAATTCACTATGGGCACAAAAAGCCGCGTTTTAGGTGCCGGCAGTATCGTATTGATACCTCCGCACGAAGACCAGGCTTTGGAAAACATAGGCAATGGGCAATTGACCTACTACGTATTGATGTTCCGCTCCAAAAAACCGATGGATATGGACCGCTCGGCAAAAGCAGGCGGGCCGCTCATGCTCAATGCCGATTCTTTAAAATACGTTGCTACGGAACAGGGTGGGGGCATCCGGTATTTTGAACGGCCAACCGCTATGCTGGACAACCTGGAGGTACACCTTACCGAGCTAAAAAGCAAAGGCCCCAGCCACGCCGCCCATACCCATTTGGATACTGAGTTGATTTTGGTGCTGCAAGGCGAAATTGAATCAACTGTTAACGGAAAAACATTTAAAGCCTCCCCCGGCGACCTGTGCCTCATGAACAGCAACGAACTGCACGGCATCGGCAACAGCCAAAACGCGCCCTGTAAATATTTAGTAATAAAGTGGCGGTGAGGATAGTAAAAAAGGTGCTGTTGATTTTTTAACCGGACGTGCAGTAAACAACAACTGGCGGTGGTGCTGGTCCCGCGCCATCATTTCGTTCAACTTTGTTTGCAACGTTTGCATTTCGCGAACGTATCATAGAAAAACCGCTTTTTTGCTTATAAAACTATCCGACAACTGAGCCTGACGTTTGATCGTAATCATCACAAAATGGTATGATGTAGCACTATTTCCAACCCGGTTTGTAAAAGTCGGGTTTCAATCAGTTTTTGTACCTATTCTCCATCGTACACGCATTTTGGGCCTTAAAGCAAACACTTACCCACCCACATTTCTAAATAGCACGCTGAATTTGTCAGGCCGACAGCAAAAAGGCCTTGTCAGTATTCCGACAAGGCCTCTATTTATACATTTAATGCACTGATCGCCGAAATGACGAACGATGGTTGTATTATTTATTGATTCGGCAATCCATAACCGTTTACAATAGCACCATTCGATTGGCTGATAATTGTAGACGGGAGTGCATAATAATATCTCGGCGGATCGTTAGCTGTCGAGATGCCCGAGAGGATGTTCTGTTGGTAGATGGTATAATTATTAACCAGGTCAATCCCCCAATTTGTTTTGATGTACCCCTGACTTACCAACGAGCCAGCTACCGGGCCGGCCGGATCTATATAGTTAAACAAGCCCTGTATAGCGACGTTATGAGTGGTGCCTACTACCTTAGCGCTCACAGCGGCAAGTGTGCTGTAGTTGTACTGGCCACGCCATGCGGGATAAGCGGCAAAGTTAGTGAGGGTATCTGTGGAGGCGCAATCGTAAGTTAACGGATTAGTTAACGCAACCTTTTTTATCCAGATATAGTTTGACATTACATTACCATTAGCAAACACATGGTATCCCTGGGCTTTAAGATCGGCCACTAAAGCCGCCATATCCTGTTGAACAGCGATAGCCCTGGTAGAAAAAGTACCGGAACGGATCATGTCCCAACGGCGCTGGCCTTCTCCCAGTAATTCCAATTTACGTTCTTCGTAAATGGCATCTTTTAACGCTTGCCCTGTTACCGCCAGGTTATGGTTTGTATTACCAAACGCCCTTGCTCTAACCTGGTTAAGGTAAGTAATGGCGTCACCGTCGCCCAATTCGGCTTTAACTTCGGCTAACAATAAAATCACATCTGCCATTCTCAGTATGGGCCAATTCATACCCGAGTTACGTTGAGCAGCTACATATGGGGGGCTCATGCGGTTCTCGTCCCATTTGTTTGTGGCAATACCGCCGGCGCTTTTACTGCCCGGAACGAAAGTTACCATCTTCTCATTACCATCGCCATTACTTGCGGTAACCGTTGCACTCACATCCCTCCGGTGATCAGCTTTGTCATATTCGCCATAATAAACAGTGGGGATAATACGCAGTGCGTCGAAGGTTTTGCAAGGCGCGGCGTTAGAGCTGCCGCCATCTGACGGCCTGCCAAAAGCATATGGATATTCGCTCGTGGTAGTTAACGTGCCGCCCTGTATATTGCCAATTTCCAATAACGATTCGGGGCTCACCTGCAAATCGTGAAAATATTGAAAATGACGCTGGAAAGGATTGTTGGACGTAGTCCGCGTGTCTGTTATAATTAAATGTGCGGTACCTGAATTACTAATTGCATTCAAAAACCAGGTTTTAGCTACCCCGTAATACTTGAGATAATCAGTACGGCGGGCATATACACATTTGTTGGCTGTATTTCCTATTTGGGTAAAAGTCACACTTCCGTATAAATTAGGCATATCGGTACGTATGGTTTGATAACCTCCCGAAAACAAGGCCAGCTCGCCTATCAATGCGTCACAAAATGATCTCGACATGCGGTCGGGCCCTATATTGCCGGTCCCTATCGGATACATCAGGGGTTCTCCTTTTTGCAAGGCGCTGATCAAATTATCATAGATATCAAAACGCGACGACAGTGAATAATTAGTTACAACAGTATTTTCATAGCCATACGGCACATCGCCAAAATGTTGTATCAATTCAAAATAACAGAATGCCCACATGGTTGTTGCTTCGCCATATAGCTGGGTCCAATCAGAAGTTCTGTTGGCAGCTACATCAGCCAGGTAAGCCGGTTTTGTAGCAATAATGTTGGCCAACCTTTTGGCCAGCGCAAGCGTTTGATAAAGTGCTGTAAACCCTGGTGTGGCATAGTCAACCGGTAATAAGTCGGTATGTAATTGGGCGTTCAGGTTATTAGTGGACCCCGACTCCGGATAATATTCCGCATCCGACCCTACAGGATCATTCCACCTGTAAGTCGACATAATACAATTTTGACGATAATTTGCATAACACCACGACAGTGATTTAAACGTTTCTGTAGTTGTGGATGTAACAAAGCTATCATCCACATTGGATGGCGACGTCACATTCAGATAATTTTTATTACAATTAGTAAAAGCCAAACACAAGGCAATTGCTACTATGTATTTTTTAAATGTTTTCATTTCTTATTGTGTTTTAACTGTTAAAAATTAAGGTTTACGCCCATTATAAACGACCGTGCACGTGGGTAAGCACCAAAGTCAAGGCCGGTGGTAGGATAAATGGAACTATTCGCGTTATCATTAACACCAACTTCCGGATCAAGCCCGCTATAGCCCGTAATGGTAAACAAGTTATAAACACTGCCATATACACGCAGGCTGCTTACACCAATTTTTGACAACACACTCTTAGGAAAGGTATACCCTATAGTGGCCGTATTTAAGCGAAGGAACGAACCGCTTTCAATACCCAGTGTCGAGGTAACAGCAGTTTCGCTATAGGCTAAAGGCAAAGTAGCATCCGCGTTTGCTGCATTTAACTGGTCGGGGGTTGTTAACCGCACAAGCTGCCCGCCCACAACATTGTAAATTTTATAGGCGTTGTCTAAAATGGCCAGTTTGTTTTCATAAACACCACCTTCTTTTGGGCCATATAGCGACGCCAGCTTATTGGCATTGTAAATAGCATTACCAACGCTATAATTAAAGTTTAGGCCAAGGTCGAAGTTTTTATAGCTTACATTGATATTAAAACCGCCTGTAAATTTCGGTGTGGTATTTCCTATCACACTCAAATCGTTGTCGTCAATCTTACCGTCACCATTCAAATCGGCATACTTAGCCATTCCCGGATAAGCATTTTGACCTGTAGGCCGGTCTGTTCCGGTTACCAGGCCATGCATTACACCAGCGATAGCGCTGCTAACATCGGGAACGCCTTGTTTCAGGGTATACAAGCCATTGTTGTAATTAAAGTCGGCGGGGGTATAAGTACCGATGTAGGTTAAGCCGCGTATCAAGCCAACGGGTTGGCCGGCTGTCAGAATATAATCGGAAGCCGGGTATTGTGCCGATCCAGCCCAGGCCGACCCGTAAAGAGGGTTTACGTTGCTCGAAAGCTGATCTACTTTGTTCCTGTTGAAATTGATGTTGCCACCGGCGGTAACTTTCCAGTCTTTGTTTTTATAAACTGTACCCAAAAGCGATATCTCTATACCCCTATTACTTGTTTGCCCCACGTTGGCAAGAGTATTGCTAAAGCCGGTGATTGAGGGGATGGTGGTATTCAGCAGCAAATCTTTGGTAGTATTCCAATATACATCGACCGTGCCCGACAATTTCCCGTGAAATAATGTGAAATCAGGCCCGATATCCCGGGTAATAGTGGTTTCCCATTTTAAAAGTGGATTGGCCAAAGTAGAAGGGGTAGATAGCTGATATGCCGGGAGAAGAGTGTGGTTGATATCATACTGCGATCTTGGATCCGTTACGGCACCCCAGGTTTGGGCGTATAAACCTGCAGCAATATTATTATTCCCCACCTCACCAAAAGATGCCCTGAGTTTAAGATCATCAACCCAGCTAACATTTTTCATAAAAGATTCGTCAGATGCCCTCCATGCAAAAGCCGCCGCAGGGAAATATCCCCAGCGGTTGCCTGCTGTAAATTTGGAAGAACCATCTGCACGAAATGTTACGGTAAATAAATACTTGTCCTTGTAAGAATAAAGCATTCGGCCAAAGTACGAGTCAAGACGGTCCGGGAAACTCACACTGGAAGAAAACGAGGCCGTACCTGCTGTTGGATCATATTGGTTCACCTGGGCAAAAGCCGTTGCTTCTGTAAAATTTGAAGGAAAGTGATTGGCTTGTATGGAGATACCGGTACCACCTGAATTGGAAACTTCAGTACCTGCTATTACATTGAATTTATTGTCCTTATTGATGTTAAATTCATAGGCTAAGGTATTTGCCCAGCGCAAACCCCAGCTATCGTTTTTGCGGTAATCAACATTACCCGCGTATAATACAGTGCCGGTAACATCATTAATATAACCATTATAAATAGCGCCCGACCAGTATTTGCGCTGTGTCCATGATCCGTTCATGGTATAATCGGTATGATAGGTCAATCCTTTTATAATTACCCAGTTTAAAGATGCCAGGCCTACAAAGTTTGATGAAGTTGAAAGCGGATCGTAATCGGCAGCACGCGAAGCTGGGCTGTAATTATCCCATAGTGCGTTTTTACCATACTGCGATATGTTATTGCTTGCGGTCAACGCGGTCAAATCGCCTAAAATGTTGTTCGTGGCAATAGGACGGAAGCGATAAGCAGACGATAATATAGATCCGCTGCCGCTGGTTGTACCTTCATCGTCAAGGGTGGGAGTATTGGCGTAACGGGTATTAAGATCGAACGTAACATTCTTCGTCAATTTTTGACTCAGTTTAAATGCCGCGGTCGCGCGCCGCTGATAGGACTGTATCTTCATCCCTTCGTCGTCGCTATAGGTAGCCGAGAACAATATTTTTGTTTGGTCAGTACCTCCGGATATGGTTAAGGCGTGGTTCCACGAGACTGATTTTTTATAAACCTGCTGTTGCATGTCGGCCGTTGGCAATCCATTATAGCTTTCAATTCCTCCGGTATTTTTGCCTGAGTTTGCCCCCAGTCCGTACAATTGCTCAAACGGAGTTTGATACGCAGCACCGTTGGCGGCTGCATTGGCCCATACATATTTCAAATAGTCGTAAGGATCTAATTGTTGCATATATTTAGCCGGGGTATTGATTTTAACATAGCCATTATAGCTCACGCTGGTTTTGCCTGCTTTGCCCGATTTTGTAGTGATCAAAACTACGCCGTTAGCTCCGCGCGACCCATAGATGGCTTCGGCAGAGGCGTCTTTTAACACGTCAACGCTTTCTACCTGATCACCCGGGATATCATTTAAATTGCCCGGAACCCCATCAATAAGTATCAAAGGCTGGTTGCCTTGGCTTATAGAAGTTCCGCCGCGTACACGGATGTTAATGTTTCCACCCGGGCGGCCATCCTGTGAAGTGATGGCCACGCCTGGTAATTTTCCCTGCATGGCTGTTGCAATGTTCGGAACGGGTACTGCCGCAATATCTTTTCCGCTAACGGAGGCCACAGAGCCGGTCAGGTCCCGTTTTTTAACGGTTTGATACCCGATAACAACAACCTCGTTAAGGTTTTTTTGGTCGTCTTTTAGTGTGATGTCAATAGTTGCAAGGCCACCGATCTTCACTTCGGTGGTGGCATATCCTATAAAAGAAAATACCAACGTACCGTCAGTACCTTTAATTTTTAGAGCATAGTGGCCCTTAGTGTCGGTGGCAGTAGCGGTAGTTGTGCCTTTAAGGCTCACATTAACGCCCGGCAAGGCTAATCCGCTCTCATCGCGAACTGTACCACTAACAGTTTTATCTGCCGGTTGTGCAAACACCTGCGAGGCCATGATCAGTACAAAAGCGATACTGAGCAAAAAGCGTTGATTAACAAATGGCTTTTTTTCCCGCCAGTGCTTGGCGTCGAATAACAATTGATTAAAAAAATTCATAATTAATGTAGGTTTATAAAGGTTCATAAATACGGTTTGGCAGCCTGGAGTGTTGATGACACCAACCCGTTAGCTCAGGATATTTTGAGTTTACTAAAATATTGTAGTCATCAGCGATGGTTCAATCTCCGTAACTGTTATTGGCTGGTGCCCAAAATTGACCGGGTTCGCGGTTGCGCATTGAAAAAATACCACACAAAATACGGCATTGGAAAAAGTAGAGTTTTTCTCATAATTGTTAGAATTTAAGCGTCGGTAATTTGGTATTTGCCGGCAAGGTTAATAATTGGTTTATTACTATGTAACATCCAGCGATAGTTGCTAAAGCCGTCAAGACAATCGGTTATATTGTAAAGCAAATCTAAGCGACGTGCTCTTGCGGCGGGATTAAATTCTGGTTCAAAAGGTTCAAAAATTGATTTGATTAAAGCATATATGCCAATGCTGTTGAATAGGCTATATAAATGAAGAGTCCTAAAGCAAAAGCATCAGATAGCGTTAAACTGCAGCAACCCGATCTTTTCTTTTTTTGTTGATTCCCGAATTATAACATGATATGGCATAAACACACTGTAACGCGCGGGGATTGCGAATGAATCCGACAGCTGTTCGAGCATCACTCTTGCCGATAATTCACCCATACCGAACGCGTCATAGCCAATCGTTGTGAGGTTTGGTTCAATTAAACAACAATCAGGATCATCATTAAATCCTGCTACTGCAATATCTTTGGGAATACTGATGCCCGATTTTTTTAATTCGGTCATGCAGCCTATAGCACATACATCATTCGCGGAGAATATGCCATCCGGCCTTGACCCCATCGATAATATTTGTTTTGCAACAGTCTTTCCGGCTGCGTCGCTCAGATCACATTTGATCAACATTTTCTCGTTGAACGCTATGCCATTATTTTCTAATGCACGAAGGTACCCGTTCACCCGATGTTGATATACCGTATGTAGGCGGTTGGCGGTAATATGGATAATTTCCCTGCACCCTTGTTTAGCCAAATGATCTGTAATGGTATAAGCCGCTTTAAAATTATCGATTTGGATATTCAGGTATTTTTCATTGTCGTACACCCTATCAAAAAACACGACGGGAACGCCATGCTTTTCAAAAGATTCGAAATGATCAGATGACCCGATGTCTCCTGCCAGCGACACAATTAAACCTGCTACCCTGTTGCTCAGCATAGATTCAGTACAACTAACCTCCCTGCCTACATTTTCCAGCGATTGGCTGATGACAAGATTATAACCGGCCTGATTGATTATATTTTCGATACCTGCAATGGCACCCGACATAAACGCGCTGTTCAGCCTCGGGATGATGACACCGATTGTATTACTGCGACGATTGCGCAGGCCGCTGGCAAGAAGGTTGGACGTATAGCCCATTTTGCACGAGGCATCCAGTACTCTTTTCTGTGTTTTTTTGTTTACATCGTTGGAATTATTGAGCGACCGACTGACTGTCGAAGTTGACAAGCCCAATTCAGCTGCAATATCATAAATGGTTACCACTTTTCCTTAATTCTTCAACATATAGGATTAGTTTTTGAAATTTGCCCGCATCATTTGTCGGTTAATAGCCTTTTAACATATTCAACAATAATTGCTGCCCCACAACATTCGCAGGGTTGCCGGTAGCCACATTAAAACTATTCATAGCGGCATTTTCTCCATCGCCCTCGGCCTTCTTTTCTGCCTTATACGTTTTGATGCACGATAAAATGTCGAGGGCGCTCAATATGATCTTGCCTCTTCCCAGCGGGATCACACTAAGTGCCGAATACACTTCCTGCTTATGGTCGCTAACACATCCTACAATAGTTTCACCGCTTTCCATGCGCATGCCAATGCGCGCCTTATTATAGGTTGCCAGGCACTGGTATTCCCAATTGAACACGCAGTTTTGCGGCAAACCATTAAATAGCTTACTATCCTTTACAAAATAATTACCCCCGTACCAACTGGTGCCTATTACCTGAATCCCTCTAAAGTCTATCACTTCTTTTTTTGCGAGGTAGGTTGCCCATTTTTCGGCATTTGCTGCAATAACCAAGGTGTTGCCATTGTTTACCCATTCCAGTAAGTCGGTTACCAGCGGGTTGCCGGTTTGCTGCGGATCAAATGCGCCAACAACCATTACTTGCCCCTGCGGCCTCCCTGATTTGTAGGTTCTGAACGGAATATTCACAGATCGCAGATAGTTTGATAACGCACCGCTGGTATCGGCAACCACCAAATTTTCCGAAATGCCTTTGGTATCAACACTTACCGCGTATACCTCATCCTCTCCCATAGTCACAGCCCTCTGCTCTTGTGTCAAAAAAGCCACGACCGATGTATAACCTTTTTTTAGCACGGCAAATTTGATTCCACGTGTCAACAATTGTCCGTATACAGCGCCGCCTGTAATGTTAACCGGCTGCTTGGTTGTGTAGTAAACTGCCCCGTTTGCATCCTTAACCTGTAATTGTACTTCCGCAGGCCCCTTTACGTCCTTTTCGTTTACAATAAACAGATCGGCCGTTACCGTATCGCCGGTTGCAACAACTTTGTGGTTAAGCTTAACGGCAAGGTAAAGCGGGCGGTTGTATCTGGCAATCAGGTCCGGATCGCCTTTCAGGTTGCGGTAATCATCTACCATGCCCGAATGATCTTCTTGCTTCATACTCTCCCAGCCATTAATAGCGTATCCATCTATAATGTTATTCATACGCACGTTCTCTATTATCCGGCCCTGGTAATAATAAGCCACGTTGCCCATCTTTCTCGTCAGGCTGTCTACATTAGGAAATGCCTTCGAGAAACCATTTTTTTTAAGGAATTGGTCATAAGCATCATACCATTTCAAATAGGTATCGGTTTCCCAGCCGCGGTCTTTACCGGTTCTCAAAATCTCATCACGGATAAGCTGTAATCTCGGCGGGGTGCCAATGGCGCCTTCCTCGCCATAATAAATAATCTCGTTTTTGTGATCAGTATACTTAGCATAGCTTTCGGGATTATTATATAAGTTATCATGATAGGTTCCCGGCCCACCGGCATGGTGCTGGTCAAACCATCCGTAATCATAAAATGTGCTGTCAAACGGCAACAGGTGCAGTTTAAACTTGGGGTCGGGCTCGTTCAGCTTTATATTGCCGTTCGACGAATTATAGGTCATAATGCGTGTTGGGTCCAGTTGATGACCCGCCCGCATTTCAGCTTTGTCTAACTGTTGAGGTTGCGCGCCTCTTTCGTTATGCATATTATATATAATGAGCGAGGGGTGGCTCCGGTCGCGCCGTATCATCCTGAAGAATTTTTCATTACGAACCGCGATGTAGAAATCCGTTTGCTTTTTCTCTAAATCATTTTTTGGATTGAAAAGATTTTCGGGGTATTGATTGCCGCCCGGCTCTTCAAAATAAAGTAATCCCATTTCGTCGGCGGCATCCAGTACATTGGTTTGGCCTATGTCGCGGTGAAAATTCAGCATATTAAGTCCCAACCGTTTGGCATCTGCAACCTGCTTTCTGGCCAGTTCATCAGAAGGTGCGATGCCATTAAGCGGCCAAAACCCCCACGAAATCGAGGTGCGCAAAACAATACGTTTACCGTTCAGGTAAAATTGTTCGTCGCCATCTACATGCCTTATCTCAAACCAACGAAAGCCGAAACGACGCTCGAACACGTCCCGGCTACCGGAAGCCCCGAGCCAGGTGGTGGTCAATCTATACAAGTTGGGATGTTCTGTATCCCACAATTGTGCATCCGGCAGGTTTAGGGTGTAGGTTTTGAGGTTTTCGCCCGGCAGCAATTCGGTAGCATAGGTTTTGGAATAGACGACTTTTCCGGACGTATTTTCTCTAACCTCTAATTGAAAATTCCCTTCCGCTTTTTTGCCCGTCAGGTTCGAGCCGGTCACTTCAACATCAATTTCGTTTGGCTTAGGTTTGTTTTTTACAAAAACATCGCTCACATATTGCAGACCGGTATTCTCCATACTCACTTTACCGGTAATACCTCCAAAACCATGACTGGGCTGGGTACGGTAGTCGCCCCACATAAAGTTCTGGCTGTCGCGCCAGTCAAAATTGCCATTGGGATCTGTTATTCTCACAGCAATATCGTTCAATGCTCCCGGCACAATTGCTGATGTAACATCGACTTCAAAAGGCGTGCTGTTGACCAGGTCATAACCGACGAGTTTTTTATTGACAAATACTTCTGCGCGAAACCGCACACTTTCAAATTTGAGTACAGTACGCCCGCCTTTAAATCCTGCAGGTACAGGCACTTTAGTGGAGAACCAGGAAACACCCAGGTAATTGCCCGAAACGCCGAACGCGCTTCCGTTCACGCCCCAAAAATATTCCTCTACGGTTGCAGGCAAGTGCACCACTTTGGCTGCTTTATTATTCAGCGCTGGCCACCCCCCTGTAGGAAGATTAACAGGTAAAGCTTTAATGTCTACAGGCGCGGGGTAAAGCTTGTCATTTTGCCAATTTGCAGCTGTATCGAGCCAGACAGACCAATTGTTTGCCGAAAGCGGCAGCACCGAATCGTGATTTTGAGCATGCGCGGTAACCGCGATAGTCAACAGGATCATCGAACAGATATTTTTGATGATGGGATATCCCTGTACTTTCAATTTAGAGGTCATTTTTATCAGGATAGATTTGAATCGGAGCAATCCGCAGGTATAATTGATGGTTAACAAAAATACCGCTACAATCCGCGAAGTGGGTTCAATTTTTGGTCTAAAGAGTCCAAAAATGGCGCTTTTTCCTTTGTGTATTCCCGGGCCAGATCACTGCGGGAAATGAGAAGCAGATTTTTAATCTTCATTGATTGTTCCCCGTCGGCGCTCGGTCGATGGGTATATTTCGCTTAAAAAACAAATTTTAAACAAAATCAATCAATTTTTATACCCCTATTTAGCTACTCCGCTATAGGTTTGTAATACACCGGTTATAAAAACCAATTTTCGGGATTCTGATCGTAAATGGGCAGCGCAAGTTCTTAAAAATGGTGCTTGCCGGCATTTCCTGATCGCGGCTCTGAGTGCAAAATCGTTTAAGTAAAACCTATCGGCAGGAATTTATGAACTGGTGATTTTTAACAACAAAAGCAATACTCGCGATGTGTAAAAAAAAGATGTTTACCTGTTTGTGCTTCATTTTACTTGCCTCCGGGGCTGTATTTTCGCAAGTTAAAAACAGCGGTTATTCCTGGGATAACCTGCCCCGAATAGCAGTTCCTTCGTTTAAACCCGACACTTTCAACATCGTTAGTTTCGGAGCGAAGCCAGACTATCTCACTATAAACACTAAAAGTATCAACGCCGCAATCACGGCCTGCAGCGATCATGGCGGTGGTGTGGTGCTTATCCCCGCCGGAATGTGGATGACCGGTCCGGTCGTGTTGAAAAACAATGTCAATTTATTTGTCAGCCGCGGTGCTCTTTTGCAGTTCACCGCCAATAAATCACAATATGAACTCATCGAAGGAAACTTCGAGGGGCGTAAAGCCATCAGGAATCAGTCGCCCATTTCAGGGACCGACCTGACCAATATCGCCATTACCGGAACGGGTATCATTGACGGGCATGGCGAGGTATGGCGGGCCATGTCAAAAGATTATACGACCGAAAACGAATGGAAGGCCCTTGTCAGTTCGGGCGGCTTATTGAATAATGAAGGAACGACGTGGTACCCCTCAAAAAGCTATGCCGACGGCTTAAAATTAAAGAACGCAGGTAAGATTGAACCCGGTAAGCGACTGGAGGATTATGCTCCGATAAAGGATTTTTTCCGGCCTAATTTATTGGTTCTTGTTAATTGCAAAAAGGTACTGCTTCAAAACGCGACTTTTGAAAACTCGCCGGCATGGTGCCTCCACACACTACAATGCGAAGACCTGACATTTGATGGCGTGCACGTTAAAAATGCCTGGAACGCGCAAAACGGTGATGCCATGGATATCGAATCATGTTCAAATGTCAAGGTTACTAATTGTACAATCGACGCCGGCGATGACGGTATCTGTATCAAATCAGGTAAAGACGAAGAGGGAAGGAAAGTGGGTAAAGCTACCCGGAATATGGTTATAACAAACAATACGGTGTATAGCGCGCACGGTGGCTTTGTAATCGGCAGCGAAATGTCGGGCGGTGTGCATGATATCTTCGTATCAGATTGCACTTTCATCGGCACCGATAACGGGTTGCGCTTTAAAACGGTACGCGGCCGGGGCGGCATCGTCGAGAATATCTTTATCCGGAACATCGTGATGCGCAATATCCAACACGATGCTATTCTTTTTGATATGTATTATTTTGCAAACGCGCCCACGTTAGCCCAAACCAACGGGATTGAAGAGAAACCTCCGGTGAACGAAGGTACCCCGCAATTCAGAAATTTTTATATCAGTAACCTCACCTGTGAAGGTGCCGAAAGAGCAATGCTTATCCGGGGTTTACCCGAAATGCGCATCGCCAACATCCACCTGGAGAATGTAACGATAAAAGCCGGCCAGGGCGCCGATATTATTGATGCCGACAAGATCGACCTTAAAAATGTAACCCTTGAATGTAAAAATGTAACAACATTGGTCAATATCGAGAATAGTTCGAACATTCACTTTGATAGGTTAAAGGCAATTGGTGAACCAAAATTCCTGATGGACATCAATGGGCCGGCTGCAAGCAATATATCGCTGCGCGGTGTGGACTTTAAGGCACCCGGCCAGATTGCTCAATTTAACTATGGCGCTGCCGCGTCGGCGCTTACCATTTTAAAATAAGTCCGATGTCTATATAAAACGCCAAAAAACATTTAATATGCCGGTTAAAGGTTGTTTATTATTTGATCATTAAAAAGTGTTAGTTTTAGGTTATGATATTTGAGAAGAGGGTGAAGATGTTATGGGCAATATGCTTTATGGCATTAAATAGCCTGGCTCAGCCTAAAGCCACTGTAACCCACTATTCTACTGCCGACGGGATGTCCCATGTTGCAATCACCTCCTTCATGAAAGATAGGGAGGGATTTATGTGGCTGTCCACCTGGGATGGGATAAACCGTTTTGACGGCACCCGGTTTATTTCATACAAATCTTTCCCCGGAGATAAGTCTCCGCTTAAAAGTGACCGTATTGATGCTATTGTTGAGGGCGACAATGATCATCTTTGGCTAAAAGCCTACGACAGCCAGATATTCAACTTTACAAAAGCTATCGGGCAACTTTTCCCACTGTCCTCAGTGTTCCCGCCAAAAGATCGTCCGCGACTAAAGTTTTTAAAAATACTTGCAGCCAACGTTCACGAGCTTTGGTTGCAATCAACAACAGAAGGTATATTATATTTTCCTGATGTTTACAGGGCCCCGGCCACCTATGTCCGGTTTAAAAGCGGCGCCGCTCCTGAATATAATCTGCCTTCCAATAAGATCAGTTTTTTTTATCGCGACCAAAACGGACAATATTGGGTGGGTACGGATAAAGGCCTGGCCTGCATTAAAAAAAATGAAAAAAGTGTTTACCGGTCTGATCCCAAATGCCGGATCGAGGGCCCCGGATTTACAGATATAGCCGAAGATGGCCGGAACTTGTATGCGGCCACAGGGGATGGTAAGCTTTACCTGCGGAACAAAATATCAGGAATAACCAGTAATAGCGAAATTGCCAATGATCACTTAAACAAGCTGCTCCTTTCTCACGTAAATAGGGTTCTTTATATCTCGTCCGCATCAGGCGCATTATACCAATTCGACCTGCAAAACCTTGAATCAAAAATGGTAGCAAAAAGTGCTGAGGGCGTATGTGCATTGTTTGAGGATAGCAAAGGGGCAGTATGGATTGAACCCGAGACGAAGGGAATATTACGTTATGATCCGAAGCGCCGGAAACTTAGCACCTATCACCAACAAACCGACGTCAATTCCAAATACTCAACCGATCACTATTTTGTATTTGAAGATCGGGATGGGTATGTGTGGGTCAGCATGAAAAGAGGAGGCTTTGGTTATTACGATGAAAAAAATGACAGTATTGCTTACTTTTTCAACGATCCGCACGATGCCCACAGGAAGTTCTCCAACAATGTGTTAAACCTTTTCTATGACCCGTCCGGAGTACTTTGGTTAACCACCGATGAACGGGGGCTCGAAAAATTGACTTTCCAGGCAAATGACTTTCATCATTTCCAGCCCGAGAACCAGGGTTGGTTCAAGTCGGAAAATGATATCAGGGGCCTCGCGGTTGATCATAAGAACCGTTTATGGGCCGGTACAAAAAATAATAAGCTCTATCTCATTGTAAATGGTAAGACTATTTCAAAGCTTTTTGTAAACGAGCCACCCGACGGATTGGGACAGGTTTATACCATTATGCCCCAGCCCGACGGTACTGTGTGGCTCGGAACAAAAAACAACGGCTTGTTTAAAGCAGAGCCTGTTGATAAAAACGAGACTTCATTCAGGTTGACCCATTTCAGCCACCTCCCTGATGATAACAGGAGTATCAGCAGCAATGAGATCTACACGGTTATAACCGACCTCAAGGGGCGGGTATGGGTGGGAAGTTACGATGGTGGCATAGATCTGATGATACCTGATGGTACAACCTTTCGTTTTATACACCAGAATGAATTGTTACCAGGCCTACGTGGCGAACTATTTCATAAAATAAGGAAACTTACGCTCGATGGTGCTGGTAATATTTGGGCTGCTACCACGGATGGCCTGTTAGTTATAAAGGCTGATCTCAACAGGGCACAGTTCAGTGCTAAAACATACAGCAAAGTCCCCGGCGACCCTACAAGCCTTGGCAACAATGATATTCAGTACATATACAAGGATAATTCGGATATTATGTGGCTGGGTACGTCAGGGGGTGGTTTGAGCCGGGCTACCGGCAGCGACCCTTTAAAAAATATCAGCTTTCGTGCTTATACCACCCGTGATGGTTTGTTTAATGATTACATCGTCAGTATCTGCGGAGATCAAAACGGAGCCATTTGGCTGGCCTCACAGGATGGCCTCACACGGTATGACCCGAACAGCGGGCTATTTCGTAATTACGACGGCGCGGATGGCATACCCCGTACAGTTTTTTCCGAATCATCATGTGTTGCTGTGAATACCGGCGAGCTTGTCTTCGGAACAATGGATGGGTTACTTTCTTTTAATCCTGAACAGTTGACCGACCACCGGATCATGGGGCAAATTGTTTTTACCGACCTGCAAGTGAACAACGGTGATCTGACACAATTAAGCGATTCGTCTGCATTGATACACCAGGTTAACGGGCTTGAATCCCTCGTCCTGAAACACAACCAAAGTACCGTCAGTTTCGATTATGCAGTTTTGGATTATCGTAGCACAGGAAAACAAAATTACAGCTATCGCCTCACAGGATTTGACAATACCTGGCACAGCAGCCGCGGCTTGCAAAGGGCTACATACACTAATTTACCGCCCGGCAATTACAAATTCGAAATCAAATGTCTCAGTACCGGATTGTATAGTAACATCCCCTACAAAAGTCTTCAAATTACCATTCTGCCGCCGCCATGGTCAACCTGGTGGGCATATATTGGCTATCTCATCTTCTTTACAGGCATCCTGTTTGCTATCCGCAAAACAGCCCTGACTATGTTGCGTTTAAGGCAGCGTGTTGCAATAGAACAAAAGCTTGCCGAGTTAAAAACAACGTTCTTCACAAATATTTCTCACGAACTGCGTACGCCGTTAACGCTTATCATTAACCCGATCAGCGCAATCCTGGAGACAGAAAACCTAAGCGAAAAAGGCAAGTCGTATATTACCATCATCCAAAAAAACGCCAGCCGGATGGTTCGGTTCATTAATCAGTTGCTGGACCTTCGCAAGGCGCAAAGCGGTAATGCCGTAATGAATTACCAGGTGATTGAACTTAACGGCTTTATAAAAGACATTTGCCAATACTTTAATGATATAGCAGAAGAAAAGAATATTTCTCTGAACATAAAAGCGAATGCAGATAAGGTTTTTTGTCAAATTGACGCGGACAAGATCGATATCGTTATTTACAATATCCTTGCCAATGCTTTCAAGTTTTCACCTCCGTCCAAAAGCATCGTGGTTGGGATACTTCCGGATAATGACCAACAGCAAGTAACAATTGCCATCAGCGACGAGGGTGGCGGCGTCCCTGAAAATAACCTGGAAGAGCTTTTTAAACTTTTTTATGAAGGGGACCAGCAGCAGCAGAAAGGCACCGGCATTGGCTTGGCCCTGTCAAAGGAAATGGTCGAACTCCATCATGGCGCCATTTGGGCCACTAATAACAACAACGGCGGGCTAACCGTTAGTATTCGTTTGAAACTACATCACATAGGTAATCCCGGAAAGGAGACCGGCGGTATTGTAAGTGGTCCGATAGCAGATTTCGACGCAAATATAAACGAGCGCTGCGAAACCGATCAGGCCGAGCCGGCCGGGCAACTGGTATTGCTTGTGGAAGATAATGCAGATATGCGTAGCTTTTTAAGCCATGAAATCGGTGAGAGGTATCGCGTGGACACTGCCGAAAACGGAGCGGAGGGGCTGAGGATAGCGCGGCAAAGCATGCCTGACCTGATCATTAGCGATATTATGATGCCCGAAATGGACGGGATACAAATGCTTGAGCAACTCAAAAACGATATCGCCACAAGCCATATTCCTGTAATATTACTATCTGCCCGGCAATCTATCGAAAGTCAGATAGAGGGACTGCATTACGGTGCCGACTATTATATTGCCAAGCCGTTTAATAATAATTTCCTGATGGCTTCTATCGACAATATTGTCGCCCGCCGAAAGAAGTTTTTTGAAACAATATTAAGCGGCAGGCAAATGCACGATATTAAACCGAGTGATATTGTGATCACATCGCACGACGAGGAGTTTCTTCAAAAAATCATTAAGATAGTTGAGGAAGGAATGGAGGATCCCGATTTTAATATCGACCACGTTGCCGGCAAGATGAATATGAGCCGCTCGCCTTTTTATAAAAAGCTAAAAAGTCTGACGGACCTTGCGCCGGTCGAATTTATCAGGGACATGAGGCTCAAACGCGCGAAACAATACCTGGATGCGGGCGAGACGGTTATTAGTGAGGTTGCTTTCAAAGTCGGATTTAACAACGTTAAATATTTCAGTACCTGTTTTAAAAACCTTTATAAGAAATCACCCACAGACTATTTGCACGAAATTCATGCTAAAACGCACTTTTAAACCTAATCGAAAATATAAATTAAGAGTGAACAAAATCGTTGCGTTCGGCGGCTATGCAATGGCCTTCTTTCATCTTATAAATACTTTGTAAGCAACCATGTTTGGTGTTATGGGTGCCTTATTTGTGCAAACATTGCACAAACACCATCCTGATTCTGAAGACTGACAGTAAAAAGATTAAGATAAAATCAGCTCTTATGTTTGTGAAAAATCACGAAATCTCCTTATTCAAGAGGGATATTTACAGGAAAAATGCCATTTTGGTGTCAATGGAGGCGTTTATTAATAAATTGAAAAAACATTTTGGGAAAACGTTTCACACTCCTATATTTGCAATCCCAAAACGAACGAGGGAGTTTAGCTCAGCTGGTTCAGAGCATCTGCCTTACAAGCAGAGGGTCACTGGTTCGAACCCAGTAACTCCCACCTGATAATCAGGCACTTACGAGTAAAATCGGAAAGTGCCTTTTTTATTTGCATACAATTTGCATATAAGTGGGGTGTAAAACTTCAAATTGATAACAAGTCAACCCCGACAATTCCTAAACATTTTAAAGCCTTATTTTAATGCAGCGAGTATCTTGTAAACCGGGGATTAAACACTTTAACATAATAGCATCTTATAGTACGGTCAATGTTTTTGGATTGCTGTGAGCTGTATAACAGTCCTATAAGGCTATTATGTTAAGCATACCTGATAGAAGGCCTGCACGTGTTTAATACTGAACAATTGCCTTAAAAAATAAAGCTAAGTAAAGTAGTAACCCGGCAAAAAGTATAGTAATTTATAGTAAAAAGTCACTCAAAGCTTGTATTTTGAAATTACTTAGACGTTTCCGGCAAAGCCAATTTTATAATTCCTTCTATTTGTGCCAATTGTTCCGGGTTTAATTGTTTAACGCTTTCTTGGCTTAATACAGTCCCGTTGATTTGAATATAATTGTTTTGCTGCTGTATAAGCGTGCCGTTTCCCGGCTGGCCATTAAAGTTACCAACGATATGAAAATAGAGCTTTGCGGCTCTTATGTCTCCGTTTACGGCAAACGTATAAACTTTGGCCAATACCTTTGCGGCCATAAATTGAAACTGTTCTATGCTTGTTGCGTAGTGGGGGTGGTTTCGATAATCTTTTAAATGCTTATGAACAGTTTGTCTGCTTAGACCTGTTTTTTCTGCTATTATATTGAAAGTTGGCATACATCCGTATTCTGCCATTGCTTTTCCGATTGCTGAGGTAATTGCGTTGTGGTTACTCTCCCAAAGTTGATTTTTAATGCTTTTGCTTAAGATATTTTCAATTTGAAATAGCAATTTATCCTTTTCATCATCTTTTAATGTGTTGATTTTTTCGGTCAAAATTCCATTAAAAGTTTGCCGTTCCTCTTTCGTTAAATTCTTAAGATCATCATGGCTTATTTGTTCCAAGGCGAGAATTGCATTAATCTTAATTTCTGATTCTGTAAACTTTCGTAAACCCTTTTTTTGTGTTTCCATGTCGTTGAATTATCGTTTAATTATCGTTTTAATTGATTTTTAATACCCTTTTTAACTCCATCAACCTGTCAAAAAAGGATGTATAAATATGGTTGCCATTATTGTTTTTTAGGGTTTCAATATGGCTGTCAATGATCTTTCTAACATCATTGATCGTAGTATATCTATTAATTTTTAGAGGTTCGCTGGGTAACGGTATTCCATTAAAGCAATTTCCAAGTTCTGCAATATCCCAAAGCGGGGTAAAGATCCTTCTTTTTGAATTTTCCGCCCCAGACTCATTGGAGTTGAAACATGTCGTTTTTATATCGTTTTTTTCAATAATTGCCGTTTTATTGCCGTTTATTGTATCTGATAAATTAGCCTGCTTGTTATTGAAAGTTGTTTTTTCAGGTTCACTTTTTTCACTTTTTTCACCGCCTGATTTGATAAATTCCTTGTAATCAAACCGTATCAAATAATCGGCGAGGTCTAAACCTTTTTGTTTGTCCGCTTCGGGTGCTTTGATCTGTAAAAAGTTCGAAATTTTAAATAATGTTCCGGGCATCAACTTTGAAATTTGATTTGCTTTTTCCTGCCATTTATCATAACCGTTAAGGTCGGGGAACAGGTAAACTTTGCGCCCGGCCAATGGCTGGCATTTTTCAACCGTTAAATTTGATAGGCTGCCAGCGGCCAGCCAAACAAAGCGGGTCAAGTAAACGCTGGCGATAATGGCTGTTTTTTCACTTTCAACAATTGCGACCGGGCTGGCCGGGTATTGCTTCAAAAGATGTTCCCCAAACAAGCATTGCTTTAATTCAAAATCCTTTAGCTTTAAAACGGAATGAACCCAATTTATATAAGTGTACTTTTCGTGTTTTACCCTGCGCCCGGTGGCGGGATTGTAAAGCATAATTTTACCTGATCGTACCCGGCCTTGTGTATCAATTTGCCAAAAGATTGTTGCGCCCGGCCAATGGTTAGAAGTACCAATATGATAACGTGTAATTAGTTGGTTCGCGATCCCAGGATCAAAATGTTGGTTTAACCAAATTACAAAGTTGTTTTCATCATAGGCCTTACGGGTTTGTTTCAATAAATCAACCTTAACAAAAGTTGGCATTTTAGGCCTTTCCTTAGCTGGCCGGGGGTAATGATAGCCGTTCGCTGTCGGAACAGTAAAACCTTCCTTATACGGGCTTAAAAAGTATGCACAGTTAACTTCACGGTCGCAACGCCCAAAATCATCCGGCAACTGTTCCCCGGTGGCCGTGTCAACAAAAGGAACAAAGGTTTTTTTACCACAATCCGGGCAAATCAGCTTTTTACCTTTTTTTTGTAATATGTAGCGGTACTGATCCATTTTAGTTAGTGGTGAAAAAAGTGAAAAATGTGAAGCTGTTAGAACATCTTTTTTTATTCTATTTGTTTAGATACATATACAACATTGCCTTCGTTTATCTTTTCAACCGATATTCCAATGGCCGCCAATCGCTTTTTGAAATTGCTTTTATTAACACATTTAAAGCCATCCTCCGAACAAAAGCCCCGGTAAGCGATATACAAATCTTTTAAGAGGCAACGTAAAGTTGAACTTTTAACATAACCAAACTCTTCAAGAAAAAGCTGTGTGGTATCGGACTGCTTTTCATATTGTTCCCTTGCGGTTTTAACCGCTTTGCAGTCTGTAAATTGCCTTGTTTCCAATAGTCTTTTAAGGCCATCTAAAGCCCAATTGAATACCCCCGCAAGTTCGGCTTCGATAATTTTTTTATGCAAGTTTTTATCCTGTTCCGCTTCGGGTATGGTAATATCAAAATGAATAATTAAAAACCGCCTGAAGTAGGCTAAGGTATGTTCAACGTCTTTTGGTAACTCATTACAGTTAAAAATCAGTTTCGCATAATCTGAAAGTGAAAAGGGCTGGCCGTATGGCAAACGGGCTTCTACAGGTTCGCCCGATACTAATTGCTTAAAAATTGCCGTTTCGAGATTGCCGTTTATTTCGCTGGCATAATTAACCAACTTATTGGCCAGTTTCGCCCTGAAATATCCGTTTTCATTAGTTAGGCTTTGTAATGAATAATTTGAAACATTGTCCTTTCCTAACAAGGCACTAACAATTTCAAAGAAAACAGATTTACCGTTTGCGCCCGATCCATACAGCAATAAAGTTCTTTCAAGTTTTAACGTGCTTGGCTGTATAAAAACATAACCTAAATACTCCTGTAAAACGCTTTGCTTTTCTTTGTCGGGTAAAACTTTATTTAGATACGTTTCAAAAAGTGGTGCGCTTATTTTTGGATCGTATTCAAATGGCAATTGATACGTTAAAAAATCGCCCCGGTTAAAATCCCTTAAATTTGTTTTATCAGGCGTAATATCAAATGTTCCGTTTTGCAGGTTGAT
Source organism: uncultured Mucilaginibacter sp. (assembly GCF_903893715.1). Taxonomy (GTDB): domain Bacteria; phylum Bacteroidota; class Bacteroidia; order Sphingobacteriales; family Sphingobacteriaceae; genus Mucilaginibacter. The sequence continues at coordinate 1,634 of NZ_CAITNG010000018.1, read as the reverse complement.
AAAAACAGCGTCCTTTGGCGGGATGGGCGCCGCCTGATATTCGGTTGCAAGGAATTGTTTAAATAGCCGTTCCCTGAAATTGTAGAAACGTGCCGAATATTTTTCAACCCCCATTTTTTCAGCGGCTTCCCCTAAAAACTTTTCAAATTCCTTTTCATCTATACTTTTCCAAAATGCCCCATTGTACAGAAAAATAAAATCGTGGTTTTTGCATAGCCCCCAATTTTTTTCAATAGTCAATTGCCTAAGATTTTCAATTGATATAATCAAAAGATGTTTTTCTGTGATCTTGAGTTTTTTTATTTGGGTTGATATATTTTTAAGCTGTTCCCTTTCGGCCTCTAACTCCTTATCAGTATTTTGGCTACCGTCCGGATTTGTTAAAAGTGTTTTAAGTTCCATTTGTTGTACTCTTAATTCAACAATTTCAGGGTAGGCCAAAACTTGAAAATCAATCGGCTCAATACTTTCAATCAATAGCTTTAATACATCTTCGTGCGGGATGGGTTTACCCTGTTCTAATATTTCGTTTACGTGTTTCGCTAATTCAGCTTGAAATATACCGTCCTTAAATTCGGGGATAATAGGCTTGTTGGTTTCTTGTTTATTATTCGGTTCTTTACTCATAACCCTTGCCCTCCCTTGTTTGCAGCGGTGCTATATGCTAATACGTAAGTTTGTTGATTTAAAGGGGGGCAATTGCTCTTCCTGCGCCTTGTTCCTTTTTTTAGTTGTGCCTTAAATTGATTATCTTTGTTATGCAGTAATAAAGAATTAACGGGGGTATTAAATGTATTAAGCATTTTTGCCCCCTTTTTTTCGGGTTAAATAAGCACCCGCCTGGCTTTCAATTTCGGTTATAGTAAGCTTGCGCCCTTCCTTAATCCATCGCATTAACTCTGCTTGGATAAAGTAAAGCCTTTTCCCTTGCTTGTGTACCGGGATGGCTTGCTTAGATACAAGTCCGTACAACGTAGGAACAGAGAGGCTTAAAAAGGCCGCTGCCTGTTGAATGGTCAATAATTGATCTGTGGGGGATGCGCCCCGGTCTTGGGGGCTTTCGCTGAACGCCTTGCGTACCGCGTTTTGCACGAGCGTACTAAGTTGCTCGCTGTCTAATTGGATAATTACCATTGCTTCGAATTTTGTTCAAAGTTCACGGTAACCAACAAAAGCGGTTATATACCTAATATTAGGTTATGTTGGGTATTGTCATTTTTTGCTTACTATTTGAGTTTTTTTAATACTTCATTTTTTGTAAACTCTTTCATTTGTTCAAAAACGCCGATATTAACTTGAATATTACCGCCGTTAAATGCTTGCGACAAATCAGCATCATACCCAGTAAGATCAATGCCCAAAAAATCCCCCATTTCTTTCATAAACTCTTTTTTGTTAGGTAAATTTCCATTATGCTTTTTAATGAAGTTTAAGCTATGAAGTGCATTAAGTATTCTTATCAAATCAACTTTTACACCTTTTCTGTTGTCGAGTTTATTGTAAATCGTCAGCTGAAAGTGGACCGATAGGGTGCTAAGCTTGTGGAGTGTTTCCAAAGATTAATTAACTTTAAGACAATGGAAACCAAGAAGAAACAAACAGCAGAAAACTATATCAAAGAGATTCGCAGTAAG
>NZ_CAITNG010000017.1 GCF_903893715.1 uncultured Mucilaginibacter sp. | reverse complement strand
CCACGGCTTATGCCAGCGATTCTATCAGGACGAGGCTTAAATATCTTGACCAATTTGGCGAAATCAAGATAGTTGGCAACCTGGAATACCGGTACGCTATACTGAACAACTTTTTTGGTGCAAAGCTGAACGGTGCCTTTTTCTCTGATTTTGGCAATGTTTGGCGTTTAAAACCTGAGACAGATAGCCCTAATGGTACTTTTAACTTCAGTAATATATTTCAGTCCACGGCAATAGGGGTTGGAACAGGCTTACGGTTCGACCTTGCTTTTTTCGTCTTTCGCCTTGATGCAGCCTTTAAATTTAAGGACCCTCAATTTAATGGATCAGATCAATGGGTGCTCGTCAATCACTTTAATGAGTTGATACATGCAGGTGCCTTCAAAAATGCATATTATGCAGCAAATGGCGAGGGCTATAACTTTATGCAGTTGAATTTTGGTATTGGCCTGCCGTTTTAATTATTAGGATCGTTGAATCGTTTTTTAGTGGTCTAAAAGCTTTTCGAAAACAGGTGTTTGATTCCATCAAACACAGTTTCGAAGAACGTGCCGATATCCAGCCCGCTATGATGGTTGAAATAAACGAATAGGCAAAATAATACAATGGCTAAAATGATCAGCTTTCTGAACATATAGCCCAATAGTATCAATATGCAGGGTATGGCTATCAATACGATCCAACTTATGCGGACTGGGGTAAGCTTAGCGTCCTGCTTGAAAATGTAATACAAAATACTGTTCGAACCTGCATCATCGCTATGTTTTACATAGAGAAAGCTCGACTTGTACAATTTGCGGTGGTAAAGCGCGGTACCATGCTCAAATGCCAGGTCTTCGTCAAATCCATTAATCGAAAACTTGAAAGTGCCGTTAATACCTTCCTGTATAACGCCGGCTGTATCGGTTGCCACTATGGCAAGCTCGTCTTTGCCAAAGGGGTTTTCTTTTACTGCAAAGTTTTTGATCGATATAGGATCGGCAAATGCCGATAATACACTTAGCATTACAATACAAATCAGGAAGGCGTATTTTTTCATATCAAAAACTTATTCCAAGGCACGTTTATTAAAAATCAAAAACCCTGCATGAAACATAATACCATAGCGTTGTTGGTCATCATCATAATAGTTAAAACTAAGGCTGATAGGGCCTACGAAACTCTGGTAAACAAACCCTGTGCTCGCAGCAATTTTATTCGAAACTAAGATATTGGTATAACGGGCATCTTGCAAGCCATTACGTACAATACCTTGTACCGGGACAAATAAGTAGCCTTCACTGCGCCATTCCAGGTTCTTTTTGAGTGTTACCACGGTAATCAGCCCTCCGGCACCATAGCTTTGCGCCCTAAAGTTGGGTAAAATTAATGTGCGCGAATCTTGCAGCGGGTAAAATGTAGGCGCGGTGAGTATCGACTCCTCGTAAGTTTTAAATAAGGGTTTGTTGCTAATCACCCCTTCCAATCGGTAACCCAGACTTAGCTTATTAGAAGTTAAAAAGTAATTCTCGTTGCTTATTTTGGCCACCAGCCATTGCCGTTTAACGTCAACTTCGGGCGATGTGCCGCTGTGTAATATATTGCCTTGCAGGTAGTTTTCGGTGCCATTAAAGTATTGCAGCCCCACATAATAACTATTTCCTTTATTGGGGTATTGTTTCCTATTCAGCAGGTTTTTTTCGAAGGCTATACCCGTTTTAAAGCCATTAAACCTACTAACATCTAATGTGTCGCCATTTTGGTAAGTATTGTTGGGGCTATAGTCATCACCTGTGTTAACGTAACCGGCCTGTACTTCAATCTTCCCGTTATTGGCAATAGGTACACCCGCTTTCAAAGCTATTTTACGATCGGTTTGTTGTACATAAATAGGCTTTGCTTTTTGTACCGAAATATCATTGGTGTCAAAATAGTCCCAATTGTTATAAGTAAACTCGCCTTCTAAATAAAAAGGTAGCCGGTTGGGGAAATCGCTACGCAAAGTGCCTTGTACCGATTCGTAAAACCTACCCGAATAAAAGTTGGCACCCAATGTATAGGCGTTACGATTTACATAATCGTACTGCAAACCCAGGTACGCCGAACTGATGGGCCTGCTCGATACTATTCCACCCACATCCACTTTAAAGTTTTTGCTCGATTTTACATCAATCTCAAAATCATATGTATTGTCGGTAGGGTGATAAACAATGCGGGGATAAACAGTCTCAAAATTATCGTTTGTAACCAGCCGATAATAGCTATCCTTTATATCACTTAAGGTGATTGGCGCACTATCAAACTTACGGAACATACGCTCCACATATCGCTTTTGCTGAAAATCGACCCCGTTAACAATAATATTTGTAAAGGTTACTTCACCATCCGCTTTTTGAAACTCAAGCCTGAGTTTATCCAGTTCGGTTGTGTCGCTACGGCGGGATATGGCTGCTTTTATGCGCGGAATATCGGCAATGGTGGCATCATACCCGGCTTTTATCATGGCAGCAACAGGTTCAAAATTTGTAGTACTGTAATTAGCCAGGTTGGGTTGTATATAGATACCGTTTTTACCGATAGTAGTGCTGTCCGATTTCGACAGGAACATATAAACCAACAAACGGCCCATCAGTTTATCATCATTGTCTTTCGGGTAGTCTGTAAAGGTTTTTGATGACACGTTTGAGCCGATTATAAAATCGGGCTTAAAATCCTGTTTCATAATGTCCACAGGAAAGTTGTCGTACAAACCACCGTCAAACACATAGCGTCCGTCAACCTTTATCGGTCTGAATATCATGGGTACGGTTACCGTACCGCGCACAGCTTCCACCAGGCTGCCATGATCAACATCTATTACCTTTTGCGAAAACACATCGGCTACTACGCACCTAAAGGGCACAAAAAGGTTATTAAAGTTGTTTTTGGCTTTTGCCGATGCCTGGGTATACAATTCAATAAACCCGAAATTAAGCGGTACATCATTTATCAGGGTGGAGCGGAATCTTGCCTGAAAACCACTATCTATCTCCAGTTTTAAAGCAATAACTGACGGGTTTTCGGGCTTTTTCTGAAAGAAGTAGCTATAATCGCTGCTGTATTTGCCGTTAACCCAATCCTGAAAGTTGCTGCTTACCGCCATATGCTCAATTTGGGCGGGCGAGTAACCAGCGGCATAAAGTGCGCCAACCACACCACCCATCGAAGTGCCAACAATATAATCTATCGGGATATGGTTCTCTTCCAAAGCCTTTAAGACCCCGATATGCGCCAGGCCTTTGGCCCCGCCGCCGCTAAATACCAGCCCCACTTTTTGTCAGTATCCCGAAAGGAACAGCAAGAGTAAAAAAAGGGATATAGGTATCTTTTTCATGCCAGGCAAAATATCGTAACAATCAACTACAAATTACCGCATTTTATTGGGGGGGGGGGAAAGTAGGATTTCTTTTAATATTTTTTTGCTTCCGCCCATCCTTGCCGCGACAGTTCACAAAAAGGGGGAAAAAGTAAGAAATATTTCTCTTATCTGTCATCGCCATGCCCCAGTTGGAACCTAATCGTTTCTTCGGGCTTCGTGCTCCAAAATCCCTTTTTTGGTTCGATACAATATACAAAAAAAAGTCGATATTTTACTAAAATATCGACTTAATAGCATTTAATCGTGCTGATTATTAGGATCCGTAAAAGCAGATGTACCGGTAATTAATCACTATAATCGGTACTCAAGGCATACGTAACCCCGTTATATGTAAGATAGTAGTTTGGTTTGTTCTGTGCCGTTCTGTTTAAGATAATAAACTGTATCCCGTTTATACTCCCGCTCATGCCGGGTTTATAATAAGAGTAAGGCATATTGTATTCTTCAATTTTATACTGGTTAGTGGATCCGGGCATGCCGCTCCAACGGGTGAAGGTGAGGCTGCCTGTTTTAAATTTTAAAATAGTGTACGATTCGGCGTTGTAGAACGCGCAGCCTGTTATATCACCGTTCTTTAACCTGTCGTAAGGGGTTACGCTGTTAAAGACAAGGCTAAAACAAATAAAAATTGTTAGTAACTTAATCGGGAAAACTAAGTTTTTGATAGACATAGATAGAATAGATAAATAAATTAACAAAGATGATAATAATACCCATATTCGGTCAGTCAATATTCATTCGGGGAGGTTAATGTTTGAAAGCTCAATCCGAATTAACGAAGGCGAAACTAAAACATTTTTTTGATAAAAAATATATTGTCGCTAAATAAATGTAACGTTATTTGTAATTTATATGTTATAATAATATTGCACCTTTTTTACACTGTCGCCAATAACAGTCATTAGGTGGGACATTTGCCAATGTATAACTCTGTTAATCAAATAATTAATATTACATTGCATGATGCATTAATCCAAATACAAAAAAATGAAAACCCTTGCTTATACCATTACGATTGGATTGGCTATTTTGTTACATCCCACGTTTAATTTTGTGCGTGCGACTAATCGTAATGCAATAAACGATACGTCGAAAGTAGTTAAAGGCAAAACTATTAAACGCAGTTCGTCTCATTCAGCCGAAGCTAAGCCTGCTCAACCCGAATTAAGCAATCTGAAATTTTATCATAGCTACACCAGGGAAATCGACCTGCAAAACCCACAAAACAAGGTGCTCAGCTCGCCGGGCAATACACTTTTTACTGCCTTGCTAAAAGCTATCAAACAACAAAAAATAATGGCCTACGATGACCTGGCGACCCCGAAAAATATTGATGATGAAACTTTTGGCAAAAAACTCACGACGACACAAGTGGCAGCTAAAGCCAATAATACCGTAACGGTAGACAAGTTTGATGCGGACGGTAATAAGATAGGCACAAAAAAAGTTGTAGACTCATTTAATCCCGATAACCTGGCGGCATATCGCATTAAAGAGGTAGTATACCTAAACAAACAAACCAAAAAAGTAGAAATACAGATTATCGGTATAGCTCCGCTCACCATTATCAGGCTAAGCAATGGGGATAGTGTTGGGGTGCAGCCGGTTTGCTGGTTAAAATACAAGCAATGCATCCCAATCTTGGCTTCGCTCAATGTGCCCGCCATCATTAAAAATGTGCCCGCCATAAACATTGGCGATTTTTTTGCAAAACGCGCTTTTGTGGCGAACATTACCGAAGAATCGAACCCGAAAGGCCAACGGATAAAAGATTACATTGCCGATCCGGTTGAGCAGGACAAAGAATCGGCACGGATTGAAAAAAGGCTCGCGGATTATAAAGCAAATCCGGGGAATTAAGGGAGTCTTCGCTCAGAAATTGTAGAAATAAGCTTTGAATAAACATGTACACAGTTGTATATTTGTTTATATGGAATCGTTACTGATACACCCTGATAGTCCGGAGCAATTGAAAACCGTTAAAGCAGTGCTTAAAGCTTTGAAAGTTCAGTTTGAGCCACAGCCTGAAAAGCTTCCCCCCCACGTGATTGAAGGTTTTGAAAGGAGTATAAAACAATACGAAGCCGGACAAAGTATTTCTTTTGAGGAATTTAAAGAAAAACACATGTTTAAAAAATGAACTTTGAAATAAGGTTCACGCCCGAGGCCAAAGAAACTTACTATTCAGTTATTGAGCAGCTTCGGCAAAGATGGGGCGATAATTTCGTTAAGAAATTTGAAAACACGGTTGTAAAGAGTGTCAATACAATAGCTATATCCCCCTTTTTATACCCTGTTTTAAATGAAAAAACGGGTATGAGAAGATGCGTCCTTCATAAAAATTGCTCCATGTTTTATTCAATATATGAAAATTGTATTATGATAGGTTATTTTTGGGATAACCGCCAGGAACCTTTATGGATTTAACTACATGATAAAATCGCTCTCCTTCCTCCAGCTGTTCGTAGACTCTGTCTACGAACCATTATGCCTGTAGTCTGCGACTACAGCATCAGGCATCTTTCTTATACAACACCCCCGCAATATCCGCCGACATCTTTATCCCCTTTATCATGGCCGAACTAAAGCCGTTGTGCTCCATTTCGTTCAGGCCGGCAATGGTGCAGCCTTTTGGCGATGTAACCTTATCAATTTCGCTTTCAGGGTGGGTGGCTAATTGTAGCAGCAGGTCGGCGGCGCCTTTGGCGGTTTGGGCGGCCATCTTCAGCGCGTCGTGCGCGTGGAAACCAATTTCCGTTCCGCCTTGTGATGCCGCGCGGATGGATCGTAAAAAGAACGCGATACCGCAGGCGCACAAGGCTGTTGCCGAGGTCATCAGTTCTTCGTTTATCGGGATGGTGATGCCTACTGTATCAAACAATTCTTTAACTAAGGCAATGTTGTGTTTGTCTGCATTGTCGCTGCCAATACAGGTCATGCTTTGGCCTATGGCGATGGCCGTATTGGGCATGGCGCGTACTACGGGCACATCGATGTCCAAATAACGGCGTATATCGGCACAGCTTACACCCGATACCACCGAGATGAGCAAATGCTTTTTGGTTTTGATGCTGTCTTTTACTTCGTCCAACAACTTGTTCAATTGTTGCGGTAACACGGCTATCACCACGATATGGGCTTTGCTTACGGCTTTCGCGTTATCGTCGGTTACTTTATAACCTTCCTCGGCCAGGTCGGCCAATGCTGCCGTATTGCGGCGTGTAAGCGTAATCTGCTGCGGCTGATAAATTCCTGCTTTTACCAAGCCTTTGGCCAAGGCAAGCCCAATGTTCCCGCTCCCTAAAATGGCGATGTTTTTGTTCAATGCGTTCATGTTCATATACCTGTACTTAAGCGGGTACCAAATGTTTTGTTATGTTTTAAATGGCCAAGCTCATCGGCCTGGCCGATTATTACGGATGTAACGCCGCTTGCTATCGCTCTAAAGGCATTGTCCAGCTTGGGCAACATGCCACCTGCAATAATGTTCTGTTTTTTTAAGTCTTCGTATGTAATAGGGTCAATATCGGTTATCAGCGATGTTTCATCATCAATATCCTTCAAAACGCCCTTTTTTTCAAAACAATAGATCAGCGTGGTATCATACAGTTTGGCCAAAGCCACCGCCAAAGCCGAAGCTATGGTATCGGCATTGGTATTCAGCAATTGCCCCGCGCCGTCGTGCGTTATCGCCGAAAAAACGGGTACAAAACCGGCCTCCAATAGTTTGGCGATGTTTGCAGGGTTTATCGAGGTCTCGTCAATATCGCCAACAAAGCCATAGTCGATGGTTTTAACCGGCCTTTTTTTGGCCACGATAAAATTGCCGTCGGCACCTGTTAACCCTATCGCATTGCAACCTACAGCTTGTAGGGCTGCCACTATATTTTTATTAATAAGCCCGGCATACACCATGGTTACCACGCGCAGGCTTTCGATATCGGTAATACGACGGCCGTCAACCATTTTCGTCTCAATTCCTAATGTTGCCGAAAGCTGTGTGGCTGCTTTTCCGCCGCCATGAACCAGTATTTTAAACCCGTCGAGCGCTGCAAAGTCTTTCAAAAAGCGGTGCAGGTTTTCCGAATTATCGATAACGTTTCCGCCAATTTTAACGACGTTTAGCTTCATTTATCCCCCGAATCATACGATTTTTAATCGTTTTATGCCACAAATATACAGTTTGATTTAAATGCAGAAGGCATTTAACCTAAAACAAACCGAAAATGAACGGTATTTGAACTTAATGTTATGTTTTTATACCAAAATGCATTAAATTTTAATTATTTATCATGCTATTGCAAACAATACAGCTAATTTTAGCCTTATTGAAACATATGGCTTAGCTTTACGGTATGATGCATTTAAACGATATATCCCACCACCCGCGCGTGGTTATCATTGGCGGCGGCTTTGGCGGCATTGAACTGGCCAAACGGCTGAAAGACAAGCCTGTTGAGGTGTTGATGGTGGACAAAAATAATTACCACACCTTTCAACCGCTGTTGTACCAGGTTGCGATGGGCGATATCGAGGCCGATTCTATCGCCTTCCCGATAAGGAAAATATTTGCCGATCAAAAGAACTTCGCCTTCCGCATGGCAATGGTGCAACAGGTGAACCCTGAAAAGAACACCATCAGCACCGATATCGGCGAAATTGCTTACGATTACCTGGTATTGGCCACAGGATCGACCACCAATTTTTTTGGTAACGATGAGTTGGCCAAACGCACCATGCCCATGAAAAGCATTCCCGAAGCGTTGAACCTGCGCAGTTTGTTGTTGCAGAATATCGAAAAAGCCATTATTACCGAAAGCCAGGAAGAAAAAGAAGCGCTGCTCAATTTTGTGGTGGTAGGGGGCGGGCCAACGGGTGTAGAGCTATCGGGAGCGCTGGCCGAAATGCGCAACTACGTACTCACTAATGATTACCCCGAACTGCGCAAAGAAGACATGAAGGTTTACCTGGTGGAAGGCAAAGAGGATTTGCTGGCTGTTATGTCTGCCAACGCATCCAAAAAGGCTCGGGATTTTTTGATTGAATTGGGCGTAGAGGTGCATACCGGCGTACACGTAAAAAGTTATACCGGCGATGCGCTGGTAATTGATAACGGCAAGTTAATACAAACCCGCAATGTGCTGTGGGCCGCAGGTGTAAAGGGCGAAACAGTAAAAGGCATTCCGCAGGATACCATTGTTCGCGGTAACCGCATACAAACCAACGAATTTAACCAGGTGAAGGGTTATACCAATATATTCGCTATTGGCGATGTTGCTGCCGTAATTACCCCGGAAACGCCCGACGGCCACCCCGGTGTAGCACCCGCGGCAATACAACAAGGCAAGCAACTGGCAAAAAACCTGGTACACTTAACCAATAATGAGCCCATGGAACCTTTCAAGTACTTTGATAAAGGCTCGTTGGCTACTATTGGCAAAAACCTGGCTGTTGCCGACTTGGGCCGCCTGCATTTCCAGGGCTTTTTTGCCTGGTTGATATGGGGATTTGTACACCTCATGTCGTTGGTGAGCGCGCGTAACCGGGTTATCGTATTTATCAATTGGGCGGGAAGCTATTTTAGCAACAGCAGCGGCTCGCGCCTCATCATCCGCAAGTACGATGCCGAGAAGATGAAAATAGAGTGATCAAAGATTAGAAATCAAATGAAAAAGGCCAAATAATTTTCGGTCTTTTGGTACGAATGAAGTATTATTTCTTTGTTAAATCAGGCAATCCCACTTTTTTAAGTGTTTCCCTTGCTTTTTCAACTTTCTTAATAACAAATGGATCGTTGGCATGACTTTTAACCTGACTACTTTCGATGGCAGGGCCAAATCCTTTTTCTGTGTGCTTTACTGTAGCAGGCATAAATCCTCCTTTTCTTTTATCAAAAATAGCTAATTACTTTCTTTTAACCAAAAACGCTTCATAGTTTAAGCTGTATGGTTTAAAAGCTTGCCATTCGTTATCCTTCAATCCATATACATCAAAATCCGTGCTGATATCGTTCCATAGAGCGGCAATACCCATTTGATATAACCGTGTGCGTGATGGAGTGCTACCCTCTGCATAAATATAATGATTACCATAATGGTCGCAAAATGTGGCAATAGTATTGGCTACAGTTGCCAATACTATATCTCTATCTTCATTATTACTTATAACCGCATCATTTAATTTACCGGTAATTGGATGAGCATCGCCAAATGCCAAATTAAAGATCGGCGGTTCTGTATCCGGAACTTTAGTGAATATAACTAATTTTCTAATGCTACCTTTCGGCCCTTCACTATAAAATTCATAAGCCCGATAATCATTTGTTAAATAGTTGTAGCGCTCTAAATTCATAGTAATCAGCAATAAAATTAAGCAAATCGAATAACATAAAAAAAGGCTTCCCGGAACCCGGGAAGCCTTTTAATTAAAACTCAATCAATAACTCAACCTTTAGGGTTCAGTGTTTCAGTTATCCTGTCGGACAGATCCTGCAGGTGGTATTGTGTCATGCTATCGGTAGATGAAGAAGCTTTGATCATGGCGTTGATAGCTTTAAGCTGTGCTTTAGCTACCGAAACAACGTCGGTCAATTCTTTATCGGCATCGCGTGGCGCGCCACCGGCCCTGCGACCACCGGCAAGTGCCGCAGCAGCCGGATCAACCGGTGCTGGTGGTTTTACCAGAGCAATCAGTTTTTCAACATACATTTTTTGCAGATTACGACGGTAAACGTCAACAGCTTGGTTGCTTTTCAGCTCACGGAAAACGACGGTGTTCATATCGTTGAACAGGTCGCTCACTTTATAGGCAGTCGCGCCGTCTTCAGCCTCAGCCGAAATCAGTTTAAATAAAGTATGGTTGCTGATGATGCGGGTTAACGTAGTTTCCTGTAACCCTGCTATCACTTGCACCGGGTTGCCATCGATATTTTTCAGGATACCTTCATCCAACAACCAGGTAGGCGTGGTAAACAATTGCACGTCAAGGAAGTCCATTGCTTCTTTTTGGGTTGCGGCAGGTACGTTTTCGTAAATTTTACCGGCTTCCTCAACAGTTTTCGGGTTTTCGTAAATGCCACCAATGTTTTTGGCAACGTGACCCATATAACGGCCAAATTGTGAGGTTAACTGACCGTACATATTGTCAAGATCCTCATAACCTTCGTTAGGCTCTTTAGTCCATTCGGGTAGTTTGGCCAATATCACTTTCAGGTTTTTGATACCGTATGCGCTGGCTTTCATTGCGTTGTCGCCCAAATCCTCGTTTTGTGAGTGCGGATCGTCGGGGTTGCTTTCTGTACCAAACCATAGGCGACGATCTTTTAATCGCTCAACAGTCGTTTTATTCAGGATAGCTCTTTCTGCTTCGGGCGATGGCGAATTAGGCAATAATTTATATCCCCATTCAATGGCCCATTTATCATAATCACCAATACGTGGGTATAAACCTGTTTTGGTGATGTTATCTTCGGGCTGTGCCACGTAGTTGAAACGGGCATAATCCATAATAGAAGGTGTATGGCCATTAGCTTCAACCCATGCTTTGTCGCGTAGTTTTTCAACCGGTGTTGTGGAGCTTGACCCCCAATTGTGGCGCAGGCCTAAAGTATGGCCAACTTCGTGCGAAGACACAAAACGGATCAGGTCGCCCATCAGTTCATCGCTAAAGTGCATGGTGCGTGCCCGTGGGTCAACAGCTGCGGTT
>NZ_CAITNG010000016.1 GCF_903893715.1 uncultured Mucilaginibacter sp. | reverse complement strand
GATAATGGCATTGGTATAGCCGACGAAGAAAAACTACATATATTCGATAAGTTTTACCGTGTAGGTAACGAAGATACCCGAAATACAAAGGGTACAGGGCTTGGGTTGTTTATTGTTAAACAAGTTTTAGATAAACACGCAGCCAGTATACACATCCGCGACAACCGCCCCAAAGGAAGTGTCTTTGAAGTTGTTTTCGGATAAACATTAATAATTAAATGAACATGGATATGCCCAGCAAAAAAAGAATTTTATTGGCCGAAGACGAAGAACATTTATTGGAGGCCATAAAGCTAAACCTCGAAATGGAAGGCTACAAGGTTTCTACAGCTAACAATGGAAAAAAAGCCTTACAAATATTTAAGGAAGAGCGTTTTAATCTGGTAATACTGGATGTGATGATGCCCGAAATTGACGGTTTTGTGGTTGCCGAAACCATACGCCTCGAAAACTCGGATGTGCCCATCATGTTCCTTACCGCCAAAAATACCAACGAGGATAAAATTGCGGGCCTTAAAAAAGGGGCTGATGATTATCTGACTAAACCTTTTAACCTGGAAGAGCTGATACTGCGCGTAAATAACCTGGTAAAACGCAGCTTAAAAGGCGATGAACTGAAAGAGTTTAACAGTTACAAAATTGGTGATAAAACTATCCATTTCAACTCCTTCGAGTTGGTGAATGGGGATGGCTCGGTTACACCTTTGACAAAAAAAGAAACCATGCTGTTGAAGTTGCTGATTGAACGCCGCAACGATGCCGTATCGCGCGAGCAGATATTGGAAACTGTTTGGAACTATGATGTATATCCATCAACCCGCACCATCGACAATTTTATACTCACCTTCCGTAAATATTTCGAACCTGATCCAAAAACTCCGGTTTATTTTCATTCGATAAGGGGCGTAGGCTACAAATTTACCGACAACCAGCATTAATGTTTACAAACCAGGCACGGTTGTTAGTGGTCTGCGTCTTCGCGGTGCTGTTGGCGGTGTTTATTTACATGCACACCTACGAAGTTGCCGCTGCCGATGCGCTGCTGATGCTGGTAGTAATTTGGGGTTATTTTAACGAGGGCCCCATTATTTTAGCGGCAAAGTATTACCACAACAAGGATTATGATAAGGCCGAGGAGTTGTTGTTGCAGATACGAAAACCCGAATGGCTCCGCAAAAACCGCCGTGGCTTTTACGAGTTTATGTTGGGTGGTATAGCCCTTAAACGGGGTGATTTTACCAAGGCCGAGGCTCATTACGAACTGGCTGCACAATACCCGCTGCGCTCGGCCAACGACCATGTGGCGGCATTGGTGCATGTGGCCAACATTAGCGTACGCAACGCCAACTATGATAAGGCCGAAGCTTATTTAAAGCTGGCTACCCGGCAGGAAAAAAAAGTTAGCGCTAAAATGAAGGAAGTGATAGCGCAAATAGAAAAGGAATTAAAAACACGCAAGGCTAAATAAATGCCCCCTGATTATATGAGAGAATCTTTACTGATAAAAGCCGCGTTTTCGGAGCCAACCAGCCGCCCGCCGGTATGGATGATGCGTCAGGCCGGCCGTTTTATGAAAGAGTATTGGGATATTAAAAACAAATATTCCTTCCTCGAGATGTGCAAAACGCCCGAATTGGCCGCCGATGTGACCATGCTGCCTGTGGACCTGCTTGGAATTGATGCCGCGATACTTTTTTCGGATATTTTGGTTACCCCCGAAGCTATGGGCGGCGATCTGAGCTTTGGCGCCAACATAGGCCCTAAGTTTGCCAACCCGGTGCGCAATCTGGCCGATATTGACGCGCTGGAAACCGACGTGACCCATAAACTGCAATATGTTGCCGATGCTATCAAAGTGATTCAACAACGTCTGAACGGTAAGATACCGCTAATTGGTTTTGCGGGCGCGCCCTTCACGGTGATGAGCTATTTGGTGGAAGGCGGCTCATCGAAAGATTTTAAGCTGACCAAGCTGATGCTGCACAACGAGCCAGAAATGGCGCACAAGTTGTTAAGCAAAATTGCCAAAGTAACCATCGATTATTTGAACATGCAGATAGCCGCAGGGGTAAACGCGGTGCAATTGTTCGATAGCTGGGCCAACGCGCTTTCGTGGGATGATTACAAAGAGTTTTCGCACAATTATAATGCGCAGATTATCGCCGGATTAAACCGTAAGGATATCCCGGTGATATCCTTCTGCAAAGGCAGCTCGGTTTTCGCGCCGCTAATGGCCGAAGCCAAGCCGGATGTGATATCCATCGACTGGAACGTAGACCTGCTCGATATCAAAAAACGTTTGCCCCAGGGCATTGCCGTGCAAGGCAACCTCGACCCGCATATTTTGTATGCCGATAAAAAGTTGATAAAAGAACGCATCTATAAATTGTTCGACCGGATGAAGGACGAGAACGGATTTATTTTTAATTTAGGACATGGCATTATGCCCGATATCCCTTTCGATAATGTAAAATACGCGGTGGATATCATTAAAGATTACTCGTACTAATGGCCGAATACTACCTATACATCAAATCGATACACCTCATTTTTGTAGTGAGTTGGATGGCCGGTTTGTTTTATATCGTGCGCCTGTTCATTTACCATACCGAAGCTCAGGAAAAGCCTGAAGTGGAACGCGATATCTTATCGGCCCAGTTCGAGATCATGGAAAGCAAGCTGATGAACATCATCACCACACCAGCCATGTTGCTCACCATTATAGCCGGCATCAGCATGCTGATGATAAACGATGGCCTGATGCAGGAACCCTGGATGGAAATAAAACTGTGTTTTGTTGTTGGTTTGGTGGCCTATCACATGATATGCGTAGGCAAAATGCAGCAAATGCGCCGTGGTATTTACAAATGGACATCGACCCAATTGCGCATCTGGAACGAAGTGGCCACTATATTCTTATTTGCCATTGTGTTCCTGGCGGTGTTAAAAGATGCCGTTAACTGGATATACGGTTTTATCGGGCTGATACTTTTCACGCTCATCATCATGTCAGCAGTGAAGATTTATAAGTATAGCAGGATGAAGAAGTAAGGCGTTAATTCCCTTTCACCACCACCCCATCTTTCATTACCATTTTTACCTGTTTTACCGCTTTAATATCCTCGGCAGGGTTGCCGTCAACTGCTACCAGGTCGGCGAGGTAACCGGGTTTGATATTGCCCAGGTCCTTCAATCCAAAAACATCCGCGTTAACCGAGGTTGCCGAGCGCAGCACATCCAGCGCGGGCATGCCGTATTCCACCATCAACACCATTTCACGGGCATTATCGCCATGAGGGAAAACGCCCACATCGCCGCCCATCAATATGGTTACACCCGATTTTAGCGCATCCTGGAATGTTTTATGCTTTTTTGCCACCCGCGCCGGGTCGGGGTCAACGCCTTTGTGCCAGCCCTGGTAACTGCTCAATGCTTCGCCTGCCGATATGGTGGGGCAATAGGCCGCGCCTTTTTCTTTCATCAAGGCAAATAATTCCGGCGTAGCGCTATCACCATGTTCGATGGTTTTTACCCCGGCCATAATAGCGCGGCGCATGCCTTCTTCGGTACCGCAATGGGCCACTACCATGCGGCCGGCGCTGGCTGCAACCTCCACCACTAATTTTAACTCGTCGATGGTGAACGTGGGTTCGGGTTTATCATTGATGCCCCAGCGGTAATCGGCATATACCTTTACCACGTCGGCGCCGTTGCCCATTTGCGTACGAACGGCTTTTATCAGGTCATCGTTGCCGTCGGCTTCCTGCGCACCGTGCGGTACTTCAGCTTCGTTAACCAAACCTTTTGGTCCGTAGCTGCCGGTAGCCACGATGGCACGGGTAGCGCATATCATTCGCGGGCCGGGTATAATACCTTTGTTAATGGCTGTTTTGAGGCCTACATCGTCATATCCTGCCCCTTCTGTGCCTAAGTCGCGCATGGTGGTAAAGCCGGCCATCAACGTGGCGTAGGCATGTGTTACGGCGCGGACGGTGCGTTCAGCGCGGCTTTCGGTCAGCACCTGGTCGTTCCAGCTTGTTTCGTTATAAGGGTGCAAAAACAGGTGCGAGTGCCCCTCTATCATCCCGGGCATCAGCGTCATTCCCTTGAGCACAACTATTTTGGCTGAAGCCGGCACTTGCATGGTTGCGGAATCGCCAACGGCTTCAATTTTATTGCCCTTTACCAATACCCAGCCATTGGGGTGCATATCGGTGCCGTCGAACACGCGGTCGGCTTTAAAAAGGGTCAGGGTTTCGGTTTGTGCCTGTAGCTGTATGCTGGAGGCTATCAACAGTAAAAAGGTAAAGAGTCTTTTCATATGGATAAAGATAGCAAGCATACTACCATAGCCAAAAAAATCTTTTGTGGCGTGCAACCATTTGCTATGATATTTCATCTTACCTTTAAATGATGTTTTTGGAACATAAACATACGATAGAAGAACTGGTGGCCGAATGTAATAAAGGCAACCGCAAGGCACACGAAGGGCTGTACAAAATGTTCGCCCCGAAAATGCTGGGTGTTTGTATGCGCTATGCCACTGATAGGATGGAGGCCGAGGATATGTTGCAGAACGGTTTTGTAAAGGTGTTCAACAAAATGGGGGATTACCGTGGCGAGGGGAGTTTTGAGGGCTGGGTAAGGCGGATAATGGTGCATACCTCGATAGAATACTATCGCAAACACCACAAAATGATGCAGATAGTGGATATTGAAACGCCGGGTATTGAGCCGTCAGTCGACCCGCTGGCCGCGTCGAATTTGGGGGTAAAAGACCTGCTGGCGCTGATACAGCAATTGCCCCCGGGGTACAGGATGGTTTTTAACCTGTATGCGATAGAAGGTTATTCGCATAAGGAAATAGGGGAGACGATGGCGATAAGCGAGGGGGCTTCAAAATCGCAGCTATCGAGGGCGAGAGGGATATTAAAGGAACAGATTTTAAAAATGGAGGGAAAGCGATATGAAAATGTCGGATAAGGATTTAGATAAGTTATTCAGTTCGCAACTGGCGGACATGGAGATAGCGCCATCGGCTTCGGTTTGGGAAAAGATCAAACCGGAAATTGAAAATAAAGCCGAAGCCAAACAAAGCATGATGACATGGCTGCAAATTGCCGCGGCGGTGGTGGTATTGGCAACCGCGGCATTCATGCTGCGGCCGCAAACCCAAAAGGTAGCGCTGCATGGCGAATACAGCGCTGCAACGGTAAACACCAGCCCCAACGGGTTGGCAATCACTCCGCAGGCTAACCCGGGTTTAGGCGATATTCAGGTAAACGAGGGTACCCGGCCGGAAGCTTCTGCAACGCCAAAACATCAATATAACGATGGGCGAACAGCAGTTGTAATGCCGTTAATAAACAAGGTGGATACCACACATGTAATGATAGCAAGGATTGAACCAACGGAAACACATGATGCAGCGCAACAACAAATATCGCAGCCGGTTACGCAGGAAGTTAAGCTGATAAACAATCCGCAGCTGCAAAATAACCAACCGGTAAAAACACTTGCGGCAAATAATGCACCGGTACAAAAGGAGACCCCGGTGGCACAAAAGAAAAAGATACACAGCCTGGGCGACCTGTTTAACGTGGTAATTGCCAAGGTAGATAAGCGGCCAAACAAGATCATCCAGTTTAAGGATAACGATGATGATGATAGCGAATTTGGGGTATCGGGTGTGAACCTGGGGCCCATACAGATAAAAAAGAACGATTAATTTAATTACACACCAATATATCATGAAACATCTAATAATTACCGCAATATTTTGCGGGATGCTGGGAGGGGTGTACGCTCAAAACAGCTCAGGTTCAAGTAACTCAACAAGCACTTCTTCCGGAACAGATACCACAGTTACAAAAAACAATAAAAAGCATAAAAATCCGCCTCAAGTAACCTTACGGTTTAGCACCAACGACAACGATGCGCCGCCTAAAGATACAAGCGGCACCCCGTATGTTAACGTGAATGTTGGCAAAGGGTATGTACGCGCTCATCGCGACAGCTTAAACAGTGCCAAACACCATGGCTTTTCGTTCGGGTTGGCATTTTTTCCTTTTGATTTGGGTTTGGCCCTGCCTATGGATAATGGCAGCTTTACCTTTAAACCACAAAATCAGTTTTTAAACTATAGCACCTTTAAAACCACCACAGATGCTTTTAACGTATTGCGGTTTGGGTACCGTTTTAGCAACAACTTCAGGGTAACCCTGGGCGCAGGTTTGGAGTGGACGCTCATCCGTTTGCAAAACGACAGCATCAGTACTGTGAACAACAGCACAGGCTTAACCTACAAGAACGATGGTATATCGTACAGTAAAAACCGCTTATCGTCGGAGTATCTAACCATACCATTATCATTCGATTACCGATCGACTTATGATAAAAATGGCAACAGGTTCCACCTATCGTTAGCCCCACAGGTTGGCTTTTTGATAGACGGTATGCTGAAACAGATCAGCAGCCAACATGGCAAAACCCACAATTATAACGACTTCCACTTTGCCAAGTTTGAGTACGGCGGTATATTAAGATTGGGTTACGGCGACTTTGGCATCTTCACCAAGTACTACTTTAACGACATGTTTGTAAACAGCCCTAACCAGGCAGGCATAAAAAGCTTCTCGTTTGGCCTCTCATACGGCTGGTAGTTTAGCTTAATATGACATTTCAAAAACCCGGCGACTGGCCGGGTTTTTTGTTTTGTGTATCTTTGCGGCCATGCAGCAAACAGCTTTCCTCGAGGCGGTATCGGTAACCAAAAAGTATAAGGGCAAAAAAACATCCGGCATCAACAATGTTTCCATCAGCATCCAACCCGGAAAAATTACGGCCATAGTTGGCGAGAGCGGCAGCGGTAAAACTACACTGTTGAAGCTGCTGTTTGGTTTGCTTTCGCCGGATGAGGGTAAGGTGAGTTTTAAGGGCGAAGAAATTTGGGGCCCTGAAACCAAGCTGATACCCGGGCATGATGATATGAAAATGGTGACTCAGCACACCGACGACCTGAACCTGTTCGCTACCGTAAGCGAAAATATCGCATCGCTACTGCCCAATACCGATTTGGACTATAAAGCGAGCGAAACCACTAAATATCTTCACCAACTCAATATCCACAACTTAAAAGATAAACGCGTGGCTGACCTGAGCGGCGGCGAAAAACAACGGGTAGCCATTGCCCGCGCACTGGTTAAAAAGCCCGAAGTGTTATTACTGGACGAACCCTTTAACCAGGTGGACGCTTCCTTTAGGGAAGGGCTGCAGCAGAATATTCGGACGGTGGTAAAGGATACCGGCTTAACGGTTATCCTCGTTTCGCACGATCCCTCGGAAGTATTATCGATGGCGGATGAACTGGTGGTGATACGCGATGGCGAAATTGTAGAATCGGGCCGACCTGAGGAATTGTACCATCAACCTAAAATGCTGTACACGGCGCAACTGCTATCCAATAGGTCGATTTTGAGCAAAGATGAAGCGAAAGCCTGTGGCATCAAAAGTGATAAGGATACGGTGGCCATCAGTCCCGAGCATGTGTCGCTAAAAAAGGGCGGCGACTGGGTAGTTCAGCAAGTATTGTTCAAAGGTTTTTTTGAAGATGTACTGGTAACCAAAGACGGCATACAAGTCCGGGCCCTCAACACCGACAAAGGAAAATATGCCAAGGGCGATAAAGTGCAGGTTGTTATAGGCGGTTTCTTAGCGTATTGAAAGGCTTACGCATTTACGGTTTCATAGTAACGGCGCTTGTCCAAAACAGGCAGTTCGTACAGCCATATCGCGGCAACTACAGTTACGATGTAAGGTATAGGTAACGATAGTTTGTTTATCGCGAACAATGGCATGCTTTCGGCAAAATAAATCAATACCAATGTTAACAATATCCCGGGCATGGTTAAAAACAACTTCGACAAGCCGGTGTGGAAGGCTATCTTTTTTGTAAACTTGGTGCTCAGCCAAAACAATACCGCGCTTGGTATAGCCAAAACAACGCCTACCGATACGGCAGCGTAAATATAGTATCCGGCGTCAAAATCGGGCGGGTTGACGATATAGTTGATGCAGCATTGCAAAAACGGGGCGACAAATGCGGTAGTGAACCAAATTTTTATACTGTAAACAATTGTACTGGTATTCATAAACAAGCTGCTGTATTGTGCAGATGCTGATGTTTACGTAATACCGTGTTAAGTAGTTTCGTGCCGTGCCGCCTTTTTAACAATTAGTTTACCAAAAATTTTTATAAGCGGCACTGCGGCAAGTTTTTACACCGCCTTAAACACCGCGATGCCGTTATGCCCGCCAAAGCCAAAAGTATTGCTCATGGCCGTTTTTACCTTGGTTTGGATGGCTTCTTTGAGTACAATATTCAGGTTTGATGGTATCTCCCGGTCGATATCCACCGTGTTGATGGTTGGCGGCACAATGCCATCGCGCATAGCGAGGATGCTAATGATAGCTTCAATAGCACCGGCCGCGCCCAGTAAATGGCCCGTCATCGATTTAGTGGCACTGATATAGGTATTGTTCTTTTCTTTGCCCATTAAGGCCGCGATAGCCTTGGTTTCCGACAGATCACCTACATGTGTCGAAGTGGCATGGGGGTTGATATAGTCGAGGTCGTGAATAGTAAGTTTAGCCTCATCCAGCGCCATTTTGATGGCACGGGTGGCACCGATGCCTTCGGGGTGCGTGGCGGTCATGTGGTAGGCATCGCCCGTCATGGCGGCACCGGCTATTTCGGCGTATATTTTGGCGCCGCGCGCTTTGGCGTGTTCGTATTCTTCGAAAACCAAGGCGCCCGCGCCTTCGCCCATTACAAAACCATCGCGACCAATATCAAAAGGTCTTGAACCATGCTCCGGGTCATCATTGCGTGCCGACATGGCCTTTAGCGAACAATAACCGCCGTATGACGCTTCGGTAATCCCTGCCTCCGAGCCACCGGTAATTACAATTTTCACTTTGCCCAAACGTATCTGGTCGAAAGCGTCCATAATGGCGGTGTTTGAGCTGGCGCAGGCCGAAACCGTGGTATAGTTAGCACCCATATAGCCATTGCGGATCGATATCATCCCCGCGGCCATATTGATGAGCACCTTAGGTATAAAAAACGGACTAAACCGTGGTTGTTTGTTGGATGCGATATATTCGGTAACCTGCTCTTCAAAAGTGTGCATGCCGCCTTGTGCAGAGCCCCAAATCACGCCCACATCAAAGGGCGACATCTTGTCAAACTCGAAACCCGAGTCGGCAATGGCCTGGTCGGTAGCAACCAGCGCGTATTGGGTGAACAGGTCGGTGCGTTTGATATCGTTACGGTCGAGGTGTTTGGTAACATCGTAATCCTTCAGTTCGCAGGCAAATTTGCTGCGGAACAGCGAGGCATCAAAGCGGGTAATGGGCGCCGCGCCGCCTTTGCCGTTCACAATATTGTTCCAAAAGGTATTTACATCATTACCGTTTGGCGCCAAAACACCCAGGCCGGTTATTACAACTCTTTTCAGCATCAATTATCCGATTATAAGGCGAAGTACTTAAAAATTTAGAAACCGTGGAAATATTAATGTGCAAATATGTAAATGTGCCGATGTGCAAATGCTCTTACCGTCTTAGCGCTTTGCGCCGCGCTCTATGCGCTCTGCAAAACACATGGGTATTTATGGGTATTCCACATCTTTTTTTGTTTTCCTTATTATGGGTATAGGTTTGCCATTTTTGCAATACTGTATCAATTTTTACCAAAAAATATGGGTAAATATGGGTGTTTTGAGCGAAAGATTAGCGTGTTATTGCCATTTTGTTAATGCTGTACCCATAAGACCTGCCATAGGGCACATGGGTGTTTTTTCAATTTAAACATCCCGCTCACCATGTCATTTCGAAACGAGGCACGAGTGAGAAAACTTCTCAAAGCGACACCGCGGAGTCAATCATGTTCGTAAAGTTTTCTCCCGTTGGTCGAAATGACAAAAAGGAAGACATGGGTATTTATGGGTATTTCAAAGAACTTTTTTATTCTGCAAACAGCCTAAAAGTCAACCGCTTTACATCATACAAATTTACGAAATTTTGCCCGGAGTTTTGCCTCAAAATATGGTTTTATTGATGCGCCGCAATGCTTTAAAATTGCGCATGTGCTGGCGCACGCGTGCCGTGGCTGTTGCGCAACGAAAGGATTATTTTCAATAATATTTTGTTAAGATATTGATATTTAGTATCTTAACATCATGCAAGGGAAGAAAAACTATCAAGAGAAGCTCTTTACCAATTTCCAG
>NZ_CAITNG010000015.1 GCF_903893715.1 uncultured Mucilaginibacter sp. | reverse complement strand
CCCTTTTTATACCCTGTTTTAAATGAAAAAACGGGTATGAGAAGATGCGTCCTTCATAAAAATTGCTCCATGTTTTATTCAGTATATGAAAATTGTATTATGATAGGTTATTTTTGGGATAACCGCCAGGAACCATTATGGATATAGTTTACCTTTCGTAAGGGAAATTTCGCGATACCTTTCTCATCATTCTTTCCATTACCTCATCGGCACTCGAAAAAACAGTTTCATTCATCTCCTTATAAAAACGCCATAAAAGTGTTCCACCTGTGCCGTTATAAATTTGCATAGTTAAACTGCCCGATGCGGTTTTGCTGCCAAACCCACCCAAGAGGATGGTTTTAGCAATTGCCCCGGCCTCGCTTGCGGTTTTTTCATACGCATACGAGTTTTTGATCACTGCATCAACGCCCAATATTTTGCACAACGAGTCAGGTAAGGTTTCATCAATTTTATCAAAAAATCCAGCTTTTTTCAATAGTACGTTTGTTCTGTCGATATCTTGAAAGCTTACCGTGTAATCCTTTTCTTTTCTTAACAAATAAGTATACATACCTTCTTGCATGTGTAATCCGTCGTTCAATTCTTGCGCCTTGTTTGCTGCTTCGTCAAAATTTTCGGGTACTTTTTTAAAGGATATGGTAACCCTGAAAGGTAGGATAGCAACGATTTTGTGTTTTGAAAGTTCCGCTTTTAAGTTCGGGGCGCTATATTCTTGTTTTTGAGCGTTTGATGCGAAACAAATAAATAATAGGCAGATAATGAGTGTTATAGTCTTTTTATACATCTTATATTGGGCAAATATCATGTAATATTCGTATGTAAATGTATAAAAAAAATCAAAACAAACACTTTACAAAAATATTTACTACAAAAAACATTATTCGCAACTTGATCGGGGGGCTACTCTTTCTTATACAACACCCCCGCAATCTCCGCCGACATCTTTATCCCTTTTATCATAGCCGAACTAAAGCCGTTATGCTCCATTTCGTTCAGGCCGGCAATGGTGCAGCCTTTTGGCGACGTTACCTTATCAATTTCGCTTTCAGGGTGGGTGGCCAATTGCAGCAGCAGGTCGGCGGCGCCCTTGGCGGTTTGGGCGGCCATCTTCAGCGCGTCGTGCGCGTGGAAACCAATTTCCGTTCCCCCTTGCGATGCCGCGCGGATAGAGCGTAAAAAGAAAGCGATACCGCAGGCACACAAAGCCGTTGCCGAGGTCATCAGCTCTTCGTTTATCGGGATGGTGATACCCACCGTATCAAACAGTTCTTTAACCAGGGCGATGTTATGTTTATCGGCGTTGTCGCTGCCAATACACGTCATGCTTTGGCCTATGGCAATGGCCGTATTGGGCATGGCGCGTACCACGGGCACATCAATATCGAGGTAACGACGTATATCCGAACAACTCACGCCCGATACCACAGAGATAAGCAAGTGTTTTTTCGGTTTGATGCTTTCTTTAACTTCATCGAGTAACTTGTTCAATTGTTGTGGCAAAACGGCTATCACCACGATATGGGCTTTGCTTACCGCTTTTGCGTTATCGTCAGTTACTTTATAGCCTTCTTCGGCCAAATCGGCCAAACCGCTTAAGCTACGGCGGGTTAGGGTAATCTGTTGTGGCTGATAAATACCTGCTTTTACCAAACCTTTTGCTAAGGCAAGTCCTATATTCCCGCTCCCTAAAATGGCGATGTTTTTGTTCAATGCGTTCATGTTCATATACCTGTACTTAAGCGGGTCCCGAATGTTTTGTTATGTTTTATATGGCCAAGTTCGTCGGCGTGGCCAATTATTACGGCCGTAACGCCACTGGCAATTGCGCTGAAAGCATTATCCAGTTTGGGCAACATGCCCCCGGCAATAATATTCTGTTTTTTTAATTCCTCGTATGTTATGGGGTCAATGTCGGCTATCAGTGACGCTTCATCGTTAATATCCTTCAACACTCCCTTTTTTTCAAAACAATAGATCAGCGTGGTGTCGTATAATTTAGCCAACGCCACAGCCAAAGCCGAAGCAATGGTATCGGCATTGGTATTGAGCAATTGCCCCGTGCCATCGTGCGTTATAGCCGAAAATACAGGTACAAAACCACCGTCCAATAGTTTGGCAATATTTTGCGGGTTTATCGAGTTTTCATCAATATCGCCCACAAAGCCGTAGTCGATAGTTTTAACCGGGCGTTTTTTGGCGCGGATGAAATTACCGTCGGCACCGGTTAACCCAATGGCATTGCAGCTTGTTGCCTGCAGCGCCGCTACGATGTTTTTATTGATGAGCCCGGCATACACCATGGTTACCACACGCAATGTTTCAATGTCGGTAACACGCCGACCGTCAACCAGTTGGGCTTCGATACTCAGGGTTGCCGAAAGCTGTGTGGCTGCTTTTCCGCCGCCGTGCACCAGCACTTTGTATCCATCCAAGCCTGCAAAATCCGTTAAAAATCGGTGCAGGTTTTCCGAATTATCGATAATGTTTCCACCTATTTTAACGACGTTTAGCTTCATTTACACCCTAATTATACGATTTTTTATCGTTTTATACAACAAATATACGGTTTGATTTAAATGAACAGGGCATTTGCTCGAAAACAAACCCAAAATGAAGGTAATTTGAACTTAATGTTATGTTTTTGTACCAAAATGGATTGATTTTTACTTTTTTACCAATCTATTGCAAACATTAAAGCTAATTTTAGCCTTATTGAAACATAAGGTTTAGCTTTACGGTATGATGCATTTGAACGATATATCCAATCACCCGCGCGTGGTGATCATAGGGGGTGGATTTGGCGGAATTGAGTTGGCCAAGCGCCTGAAAGACAAGCCTTTTGAGGTGTTGATGGTGGACAAAAACAACTACCACACCTTTCAGCCTTTGCTGTACCAGGTTGCCATGGGCGATATCGAGGCCGACTCGATTGCTTTCCCGATAAGGAAAATATTTGCAGAGCAAAGGAACTTTGCATTCCGTATGGCGATGGTACAGCAGGTGAACCCGGAAAAGAACACCATCAGCACGGACATTGGCGAAATTGCTTATGATTATTTGGTGCTTGCCACAGGTTCGACCACCAATTTTTTTGGTAACGACGAACTGGCCAAACGTACCATGCCCATGAAAAGCATCCCCGAAGCGTTGAACCTGCGCAGTTTGCTGTTGGAGAATATCGAAAAAGCCATCATTACCGAAAGCCAGGAAGAAAAAGAAGCACTGCTCAATTTTGTGGTTGTAGGGGGTGGGCCGACAGGAGTAGAGCTATCGGGCGCGCTGGCCGAAATGCGCAACTACGTACTCACCAACGATTACCCTGAACTACGCAAAGAAGATATGAAGGTTTACCTGGTGGAAGGCAAAGAGGATTTGCTGGCAGTCATGTCTGCCAACGCATCCAAAAAGGCTCGGGATTTTTTGACTGAACTCGGCGTAGAGGTACATACAGGCGTACACGTGAAAAGCTATACCGGCGACGCCTTGGTAATTGATAACGGAAAGCTGATACAAACCCGCAACGTACTATGGGCCGCAGGTGTAAAAGGTGATATGCCGCAGGGTATACCACAAGACAACATTGTGCGCGGCAACCGTATACAAACAAACGAATTTAACCAGGTTAAAGGTTTTACCAATATATTCGCCATAGGCGATGTTGCCGCCGTTATTACCCCCGAAACCCCTGATGGGCACCCCGGTGTTGCACCGGCCGCCATACAGCAAGGCAAGCAACTAGCAAAAAACCTGGTACGCTTAACCAATAACGAACCCATGGAACCTTTCAAATACTTCGACAAAGGCTCGTTGGCTACCGTTGGCAAGAACCTAGCTGTTGCCGATTTGGGACGCATCCATTTTCAGGGCTTTTTTGCATGGATGATATGGGGTTTTGTGCACCTCATGTCGCTGGTGAGTGCCCGTAACCGTGTTATCGTGTTCATCAACTGGGCAGGCAGCTATTTTAGCAACAGCAGCGGCTCACGACTCATAATCCGTAAATATGATGCCGAGAAGATGAAGATACAATAAGGCAAAGTACAAAAAAGGCTTCCCGGGTACCGGGAAGCCTTTTTTATTAAAACTCAATCAATAACTCAACCTTTAGGGTTCAGTGTTTCGTTAATCCTGTCGGATAAATCCTGCAGGTGGTACTGTGTCATGCTATCTGTCGATGTAGAAGCTTTGATCATAGCGTTAATAGCTTTAAGCTGTGCTTTTGCTACCGAAACCACGTCGGTCATTTCCTTATCGGCATCGCGTGGCGCGCCGCCGGCCCTGCGGCCACCGGCAAGTGCCGCAGCAGCCGGATCAACCGGTGCAGGCGGTTTCACCAAAGCAATCAGTTTCTCAACATACATTTTTTGCAGATTACGACGGTAAACGTCAACAGCTTGGTTGCTTTTCAGCTCACGGAAAACGATGGTGTTCATATCGTTGAACAGGTCGCTCACTTTATAAGCAGTCGCGCCGTCTTCAGCCTCAGCCGAAATCAGTTTAAACAAGGTATGGTTGCTGATGATACGGGTCAACGTAGTTTCCTGTAATCCCGCTATCACTTGTACCGGGTTGCCATCGATATTTTTCAGGATACCTTCATCCAATAACCAGGTAGGGGTGGTAAACAATTGCGCATCCAGAAAATCCATCGCTTCTTTTTGGGTAGCTGCCGGAACGTTTTCGTAAATTTTGCCGGCTTCTTCAACAGTTTTCGGGTTTTCGTATATACCACCTATGTTTTTGGCAACATGGCCCATATAACGGCCAAATTGTGTGGTTAACTGGCCGTACATATTGTCGAGATCCTCATAGCCTTCGTTAGGCTCTTTGGTCCATTCAGGCAATTTGGCCAATATCACTTTCAGGTTTTTGATGCCGTAGGTGCTGGCTTTCATGGCATTGTCGCCCAAATCCTCGTTTTGTGAGTGCGGATCATCAGGGTTGCTTTCTGTACCAAACCATAGGCGACGATCTTTTAATCGCTCAACAGTCGTTTTATTCAGGATAGCTCTTTCTGCTTCGGGCGATGGCGAATTTGGCAATAGTTTATACCCCCATTCAATAGCCCATTTATCATAATCGCCAATGCGTGAGTATAAACCTGTTTTGGTGATGTTGTCTTCAGGCTGTGCCACGTAGTTGAAACGGGCATAGTCCATGATAGACGGTGTATGGCCGTTAGCTTCAACCCAAGCTTTGTCGCGTAGTTTTTCAACAGGTGTTGTGGAGCTTGACCCCCAATTGTGGCGCAGGCCTAAAGTATGGCCAACTTCGTGCGAAGACACAAAACGGATCAGGTCGCCCATCAGTTCATCGCTAAAGTGCATGGTGCGTGCCCGTGGGTCAACAGCTGCGGTT
>NZ_CAITNG010000014.1 GCF_903893715.1 uncultured Mucilaginibacter sp. | reverse complement strand
TTACACCTAAACAAATGCACATGCAAAAAAACATCAAAATAAAAACTTATAAAAGAGAAGTAAAACCTTTAATAAATAGTCAACTTAATTAACAATAATTGTATCACCAAATCAGTCAACTTTTTTCAGGACGTGACACATTAGTTCATTAGTCATCCCGATAGCTATCGGGAGTTCATTCGTGCCTGTCGCTTGGTTATCTGTTTGGTGGGGTGCAGATCCGTTAGCTAACGGACGGCATGGCGGGTTGGTTTAACAGCCATGTTTACCCATATCGCTTTGTTGACTGTAGGGCATGGGAACTTAGATTTGAAGTGATTTGATAAATTATTTCGCAATATGCGAAATAATTTGTAACTTTACTAAAGAAGCTTTTTGAATGGTTATTATTACCAAAGGCGTTATTCATTTATTTGCGGCGAAGTATCCAAGAGCGGCTGTACCGCTTAACGAATGGTTTGATAAATGTAAAAGAGCTGATTGGAAAAACTTTACGGAAGTTAAACAGTATTTCAACTCTATTGACGCGATTGGGAATGACAGATATGTATTTGACATTGGTGGAAATAACTACCGGCTTATCGCGATGATACATTTTGATATCAGAACGCTTTATATACGTGGGATTTTTACCCATGCGGAGTATGATGATTTGAACAAAAGAGGTAAACTAAATCAGCTTTAAAAATGGAACTTATTGAAAACAACATAGCATATTATGCGGCTTTGTCGCAAATTGAAGCCTTTATAGCCAAGGGATTTAGCGCGTTAACTCCTGCGGAAACAAAGGAATTGGAATTGTTATCAAAAGCTGTGGAACGTTTTGAAATGGAAAAATACCCCATGCCATTACAAACCAGTATAACCGATGTTTTGGAAAATTTGATGTACGAAAAGAAAATGAACAAGTCGGAATTTTCCGCTTTTCTTGAAATACCAAATTCAACATTGAGTTCGATTTTGAGCGGCAAAAAGAAGATAAACATCAACATCGCCAAAAAGCTTCACACCAAGCTACATATCGATGGGAACCTGATCTTAGAAACGATTTAATCAAACCTATGCTTGCCGAGGTCGTAGTCGGCCTGGTCGGTGATGATTTTGCGGCGCTTGTCGATGTCGGTTTTGAGGCGGTGGTCGAAGTTTTGGTCGGTAACGGTTATCTCGTGCTCTTTGTCGCGTTCGGCGAAGTGCAGGTTGGCGTCTTCGATGCGTGAAACGGCTTCGTCATAAGGCCCCTTGGGCGACATGAGCTTTACAAAAACCGGCAGGCACTCGAACAGGATGAACAGGTAGCCAATAAAGC
Organism: uncultured Mucilaginibacter sp.; assembly: GCF_903893715.1. Taxonomy (GTDB): domain Bacteria; phylum Bacteroidota; class Bacteroidia; order Sphingobacteriales; family Sphingobacteriaceae; genus Mucilaginibacter. The sequence continues at coordinate 18,265 of NZ_CAITNG010000014.1, read as the reverse complement.
TTTCGGCAAGCCAGGTATCGATGTCGCGGGTACCATCCGGCCGAAAGGCCAGCTGGCCGAGGGCCCAGTTACGGTCGGCAAAGCCGGCCACGTTGCTCAGGCTGTCGAGCTGGTGGTCGCTGAAGAGCACCACGTTGTTGAGGCCGTCGAGGTTTTTGCGTTGGTTGAGGAAGTTGTCGCTTTTGTCGAGTTCGTCCTGCACTACTTTGAGGCGGTCCTGCTTTTCCTGCAATACGGCCTGCTTTTGTTTGGCATAGGTGCCATAGCCCACAATGCCCGAGGTTTGGTTGCTCTTATCGCCAAAAACCTCCTGGTTGAGTTGGAAGCGTGAGCGGTTGATGTCTTTGGTGAGCGAGTCGCGCTCGTGTTTCAGGTCGCCGGTTTTGCCGAGCTCCTGGCTGTACTTTTTGTTATAGGCCAGTTGCAGGGTGTCGATCTTGCTTTTTTGGCCGTGCAGATATGAGGTGCGCAGCTTGGCGCGGATCTCTTTGTCGAATATCTTTAGCTCTAATGGGCGCGATATGACGAGGCCGATCATGATGGCCAACAAAATACGCGGCGAGGCCTGCATAATCTGCTGGTTGATGGTACCGCGTTTGTTGATGCTGCTGACGATGTAGCGGTCCATATTAAAAATGGCCAGGCCCCATATCAAACCAAAAAGGATGGCAAAGCCTACGGCAAAGGCATCGCCGCTAAAAACGAAGTACATGGCATACCCGCCCGAAAGGGTGGCAAACAAGGCGGTAAAAAATATGGTTGCACCTATGCCCACATACTTGTTGTGTTCGATGGGGTATTTTTTTAGCGTGTCGATATGCGCGCCCGAGCAGAACCAAAAAAAGCGGGTTATATTTCTCATCCGTTGTTTATGGCAATTGTGCAGCCATTTGCTATTAAACGCCGGCTGATGGCTAATGTTACAGGCGTTTGTATAATATGGGTTCATATTTATTTCATTTAAACCTGTATATTTGCACTATAAACAGTACAACATGAAGGAAATAAGCGTACAGGAGCTAAAAGAAAAAATGGACAATAACGAAGATTTCCAACTGATCGACGTTCGTGAAGATTTTGAGTATGAAATGTCGAACCTGGGCGGAACGCTGATACCATTGGCGGGCATCCTGATAGAGAAAGACAAAATAGCTACCGATAAACCGGTTATTATGCAATGCCGAAGCGGCAAACGCAGCGCGGTAGCCATTATGCAGTTGGAGCCTTATGGCTTTACCAACCTGTACAATTTGAGCGGCGGTATACTGGCATGGGCCGAAGAAATTGACCCTACCATGGAAGTTTACTGATGGGCCTTAAAATACTCCTCAACGTTTTGTACAACATAGGCATTATCATATGCCTTGTAGGTATTTACTTTAGCTATCAACATGGTAACTGGCCTTATATAATGGGGCTTGTTTTTATCGGCGCCATGATTTTTATCTTTAAATTGCGCCTGATAAAAGACATCCGCAACATGGGGAAAAATCCGTAACTTTCCCGTCTAAACTCAAAACAATGTTCATAGCAATTCTTGGTATCATTATGCTGGTTATCGGCATGGTGATAAAAAACACACCTTCGCCAAACGCGAGGTTTTCGGGTGCCATTACCATTGGCGGCGTAGTGCTGGTACTGGTTGGTTTGGTCATGTCGTCGGTAAAAATTATCGAGCCGGGCAAAGTAGGCGTACAGTCGCTTTTTGGCAGCGTACAAAAAGATGTATTGGAAAGCGGCCTGCACTTTATCGACCCGGTGGTTGATGTTACAGAGTTCGATTCGCGGACGCAAAACTATACCATGAGCGCCGTAACCAACGAGGGCGATAAAACAGGCGATGATGCCATACGTGTACTTTCGTCGGATGGTTTGGAAGTTACCATCGACCTTTCGGTACTTTACCGCGTTAACCCGGATAAAACGCCTTTTATCCTGCAAAACCTGGGTACAGATTACGTAGAGAAGATCGTGCGTCCGGTATCGCGCACCGCCATTCGCGACAATGCGGTAGCATACGAAGCTGTTGCCTTATATTCGACCAAAAGGCAGGAGTTCCAGGCAAAGATATACCATGACATCAGCGCCAGCTTCGCCAAAAACGGCATCGAACTGCAACAGGTATTGGTGCGCAACATTTCGTTACCGGCATCGGTTAAGGCCAGTATCGAGTCGAAGATCAACGCTGAGCAGGACGCACAGAAAATGCAGTTCGTACTGCAAAAGGAACGTCAGGAAGCCGATCGTAAACGTGTGGAGGCACAAGGTATAGCTGATTATCAGAAGATTCTGTCGACCGGCTTGTCCGACAAGCAATTACAATACGAGGCCATCAAAGCCCAAAAGGAGATTGCACTGTCGCCAAATACCAAGGTGATTATCATGGGCAGCGGTAAAACCGCGCCGATCATATTGGGGAAAGATTAATGAAGCTCCTCCCCTTTAAAGGAAGTGTTTTAGTTATTTGGATACGGATTCGGTTAGGCTGAGGCCTAAACCGAATCCGTTGTTTAATACCCACCGGCCATCCAAAAAGTCCGGCATTTTATAGGGGTTGTTGACGGTAAGGAATGGCCCGTCCAGATCTGCCCAGTGGCATTGGGGGGCAAGCGCGGCGGCGGCCAGGGTGGCGCAACTGGTTTCGCTCATGCAGCCTATCATAATTTTGAGACCAAGTTTGTTGGCTTCGTCTATCATCCGTTTGGCCTCAAACATGCCCGCCGATTTCATCAGTTTGATGTTGATACCGTGATAAATGCCTTTCGCTTTGGCCACGTCGGGTAAACGTTGTACGGCTTCGTCGCCAATGATCGGGATAGGGCTGCGTTCGGTTAGCCAGGCATTGCTATCGGGGTCGGTTTTGCTGAAGGGTTGCTCTATCAGTTTGATGCCTTGTTCGTGCAGCCAATACACCAGGTCGAGCGCTTGTTCGCAGTCGTTCCAACCCTGGTTTGCATCCACATATAATGGCACATCGGTTACGCTGCGTATGGTGTTGATGAGGCCTTTGTCGTCGCTACTCCCGAGCTTTACCTTTACCACTTTAAAACCTTTGGCATCTTTTAGCTTTTGCACCATCACATCGGGCGAGGCAATGCCTACGGTAAAACTGGTTACGGGCATTTGCACAGGGTCGCTGCCCAACAGTTGCCAGCAGGGTTGTTGTTTTAGTTTGCCGTTCAGGTCGTTCAAAGCAATATCAATAGCGGCTTTTATGGCAGGTTGTCCCGGTGCTATCTCGTCAAGGTAATCCAAAATGGCTTCGAAATCGAAAGGATAAGTAAACCTGCTCACATCCACCTGCTGCAGAAAGGCTGTTGCCGAGGCATAGCTCTCGCCCATATAAGGCACCATACTGGCTTCGCCATAACCTGTAAAACCATCATGGTGCAATTGCACCAACATCAATGGGGTTGATGAACGCGAAAATTTTGCGATGGTGAACGTGTGCTTTAGCTCCAGTTCGAAGGGTTGGTAAGTCAGCTGCATGTTAAATGTCAAATCTAAAAAATTCATTCCATATTCAATCTTATCTTTGCGGCAATGTCAGTACAATTATACAAGCCGTTCGAATCGTTCAACTTCAGCAACAAGCAATGCTTTTTGAGCGGCGAAACGCTTTCATCGTCCGAAGAAAAGATAGCCGTTTTCCCGGCCTGGTTAATGAGCCGTTATAACCTGCAACAACAACCTTTTAAACTGTTGGATGAAAGCATGGCCACTTATGGCGACCTTAAAATACCCTGCTCAGCTGCCATTAACGAACAATATCTGGAGCCATTGGAGCAAAGGATTGCCGATGCCTTTGAAGGCGGTTATGATGCCGTTAAGGTTTTGGACGAGATGCAATTGTTCCTGTGGGCGGGCAAGTTGTTGTACGGCATTATTTTTAATGAATTGCAGATAGCCATCCGCCAGTCGCATGCGCAGGGCGAGGAGTTCAATATTTCGCAATCCATCATCCATAAGTTCAGTAACCTGCACTTAATGCTGCAGAGTTTGAACAAGCCCATCATTTTTGAAGAGTTTAAGCCCTTTAGCCTGTTCCTGTTTAAGGTAAACAACCACGAAAACGAATTTGCTTACCGCGACGAAATCAATACACTCACTTTCGCCATCCGGGTTAGGGATTTTGGTTTGGTTATCTGTTTGCAGGATAACGGTGCAAACCGGAACTATCACAAAAACATCTTAAGCAAGATTGAAGGCCAAACCCTGCACCCTATACAATTCGAAGAGTTTAGCGGGCGGGTATTTTACTCGGCATATCTTTTTAACCGTTTGCCGGAGTACGATATTTTACCTGTTGGTGATGAGGTATACTTAGAAGCGATGGGTTTGAAAGGGATGAGCGCCAAGCCGTTGTTTGATGACTGGCTGGGCAAAACCTACGGACAAGTGCTCGAAACTTTTTGGAAACCCTGGGGCTTTTTACTGCTCGAAATTATCAAAAACCCGGAGCACCCCATGAGTTTTTTGTTGGATAAAGAAGAGAACTTTATACCTGCCGATACGATAAACCAGCCTATCTAACGCCTGCCCAAAGCGCGTGATAAGGTATCGAAAAAGATAAATACCGAAGCCGGGTTGAGGATAATGGTAATGATTACCCCGCACAAAGCTCCGTAAAAGTGCGCATCGTGGTTAATACCCCCTAAATTCCTTCGCGAAGCATAGGCACAATAAGCCAGGTACAAACCACCGAACAATATAGCAGGGATGGGTATCGGGATTAACATCAAACCCAGTTGCGCCATCGGGTTAAACATAATATAGCTGAACAGCACCCCGCTGATGGCACCTGATGCACCCAAGCTGCGGTACCAAAAATTTTCGCGCTGTTTTATTACCGTCGGTATATCGCTCAGTATTAAACTCGCTACATACAGCAAACCAAATTGCCAGTGGCCTATCCGCAGCTCCAGGGCGAAGGCAAAAAAGTAATAGGTCATCATGTTAAAAAACAGGTGCATCCAGTCTTTATGAATCAGGCCGCTGGTAAACAGGGTGTAAGTTGACTCGCCACGGGCTACCCGGTATGGGTTCAATATAAATCTGCCATAAACTTCCTCGCTGTAAAAGGCGAGTAATGAGGTAATTAAAGTAACGGCGAATATAACCGAAGCAACCGGCGCGTATTTAAGGTAAATCAAAAGCTCGTCCACTATGGGTGTGTTTTACGGTATACAATGATACACGTTTTAATGACACGGTCAATTATCGCTCAAAAAAAATCCCGGCTACGTTTTGTAGTCGGGATTTTGGGATATTTTGATTTGAATTTTACCAGAATATAGTGTACAATGCAGTTAAGATACCGCAAATAACAAGCGAGCCGATTGCAAAGCCCGGGGTAACCCTGAACATTTTTGTATCAACCTCAAGGGCCTTAGGTTTAACACCATTGCGGGTTTCGATAATGCTGATGATATACATACCCACAGCGCAGATAATGAAAACAAAGCCCATACGGTCAAAAAACGGTATTTCGTATGCTCCGGCATTGGCATAGTTCTTTGCATAGTAACCGTAAGGGGTTAAAAAGCTCAAATCGGCAAATTTTGGCAGGAACTTTAATACGATAGACATAACGAAACCGCCGATTGTAGCGAACAAGGCTGCATTTGATGTTGCTTTTTTCCAGAAGAAACCTAACAGGAACATCGCCAGGATACCCGGTGAAAAGAAACCCGTGTATTCCTGTATATAATTAAAGCCCTGTTTGCCTTCGCCCATCAGCGCCTCACCTACCAAATAAGCCAATATTACACCCATAACCATGGCTACAGCTACCGATATTTTTCCAAGGTTTACCAGTTTGGTTTCGGATGCTTCGGGGTTAATGGCTTTTTTATAGATATCGAGCGTAAATATGGTGGCAATACTGTTTACCTTACCCGCAAGCGAAGCAACGATTGCTGCTGTAAGGGCAGCGAAAGCTAAACCCTTCATGTAAGTAGGCAACAGGTTTAATAGGGATGGATAAGCCTTGTTTACATCGGTGATACCGTTGTGCGTAAGCATACCGGCAGCATCAGCTGTATGGAACATACCCCTTTGGTACAATACATAAGCTGCGATACCCGGGATAACCACGATTACCGGCATCAGCAACTTTAAAAATGCCGCGAATAAAATACCGCTACGGGCAGTTTTCAAATCGGCACCCAAAGCTCGTTGGGTGATGTATTGGTTACAGCCCCAATAGTTTAAGTTGGTAATCCACATACCGCCCAGTAAAACACTTAGTCCCGGCAAATCAACATAGTTCTTATTGTCTTTGTGGAATATCATGTGGAAGTGGTCGCTGGCTTGCGTGGTAACCTGTTTTAAACCACTAAACATACCACCCACACTTGATGGCTCGGTTGGGCTGTTTACCAAATTCAGTGCAACGTATGATGCGACTAAACCACCCAATATTAAAAAGAATACCTGTATAACGTCTGTATAACCAATAACCTTCATCCCGCCAAGGGCAATGATGATTGAAAATACGGCGAGTAAAATAATACACCAACCGATAGATAGTTCGGGCGCTATGCCGTGGATGGCTATAGCTCCTAAATACAAAATTGAAAGCAAGTTCACTACGATGTATAAAAACAACCAGAACACGGCCATAATCATTGCTACCGTGCCATTGTAGCGCTGGTGCAAAAACTGCGGCATGGTGTATATCTTGTTTTTAAGATACACCGGGATAAAAAACACAGCTACGATAACCAAGGTGGCAGCAGCCATCCATTCATAGGTTGATATGGCCAGTCCCATTTTAAAACCTGAACCACTCATACCGATAAACTGTTCGGCAGAGATGTTTGAGGCAATTAGTGAAGTACCGATAGCCCACCAGGTTAGCGAACCTTCGGCTAAAAAGTAATCGTTGGAGGTAGCGTTAACATTCTTTTTGCGTTGATATATCCACCAACCGTAGGCGGCGACAACGACAAAGTAAAACGCGAATACCATGTAATCGCCAAAATGGAGTGAATTGACCAAGTCTTGGGCTGGTTTCATATTTGTAATTTAGGTTTTTTTATAATTGTTTGGTCTACAATTATAAATCAAATATAATTGTTAATCAAGTTTTCTAAATATTCTTGTTTTCCGCTTAAAACGGCAGGTTCGCCGTTTTCAATTGCATATTGACGCAGGTCTTCAAGCGATAGCTTGCCTTCTTCAAAAGCCTTACCTTTTCCGGTATCAAAAGAAGCATAGCGCTCTGTCCTAATCTTTTTGTATTCGCTTTTTTGCAAGATGCTATCTGCAATAATCAGCGCACGGGCAAAAATGTCCATACCGCCAATGTGGGCGTAAAACAGGTCGGCCGGATCGGTCGAGTTACGGCGTATCTTGGCATCAAAGTTTATACCTCCGCCTTGCAGGCCTGTGCCGCCTAATATCACCAGCATGGCTTCCACAATCTCTGTGATATTGTTAGGGAACTGGTCGGTATCCCATCCGTTTTGGTAATCGCCGCGATTGGCATCTATCGAGCCTAACATGCCGGCATCGGTAGCCACTTGTAACTCATGTTGGAATGTGTGGCCGGCCAATGTGGCGTGGTTAACTTCCAGGTTCAATTTAAAGTCGTTCAGCAAATCGTACTCGCGCAAAAAGCCAATAACGGTTGCAGCATCATAATCGTATTGGTGTTTTGATGGCTCGCAAGGTTTTGGTTCGATAAAGAAAGTACCTTTAAACCCATTTTTGCGGGCATAATCCTTAGCTGTATGCAGGAATTTTGCAAAATGCGCCTGCTCACGTTTCATGTCGGTGTTCAGTAAGGTCATGTAGCCTTCGCGGCCGCCCCAAAACACATAATTTTCGCCACCTAAAGCAATGGTAGCATCCAAAGCCGCTTTAACTTGTGCCGCCCCATGAGCGAGCACATGAAAATCGGGATTTGTTGATGCGCCATTCATATATCTGCGGTTGGAGAACAAATTGGCTGTACCCCATAACAATTTTACACCGCTTGCTGCTTGCTTTTGTTTGGCGTACTCAACCAAGGCTTGTAAACGGCGGTCGTTTTCGTTGATATCGTTGGTATAGTCCACCACGTCCACATCGTGAAAGCAGTAAAAAGGAAGGTTCATTTTGGTGAGGAACTCAAAAGCAGCGTCCATTTTATCTTTGGCACGTTCAACGGCATCAGCCTTCGCGTTCCATGGGAAGATATGTGTGGGCTCGCCAAAAGGGTCCGCTCCGTTGCCCACAAACGAATGCCAGTAAGCACCTGCAAAGCGCAGATGATCTTTCAATGTTTTACCTGCTACAACCCGGCTTTCATCGTACCAACGAAAAGCCATAGGGTTATCCGTTTTCGGACCCTCGTATTTAACTTGTGTTATTCCCTTAAAAAACTCCTTTTCTCCTAAAACGATATTTGACATAATATAATGATTGAATGACTGATTTATTGAATAATTGAATAAATTTTATATTGTTATTGTGCTGATAACTGTTTCTGCAATAGTGATTTCCACTCCTGATAAAGCGGTTCGTAGTCCTGCCTGCCAGGCTCTATAGTTTGAATGACTTTAGCTTTGGTAAAAGCTTCGGCTGCCGACGCAAATATGCCGCAACCCATTCCCGCGCCAATAGCCGCGCCAACGCTGCCATCGTTGTTATATAGTTCGACAGGCACTCCGGTAACATCTACAAATGCCTGGGTAAACACGTCGCTTAAAAACAGGTTGGCTTTGCCGGCCCTGATGATGGTCGGGTTCATTCCGTTTGAGCGCATGATATCCAAGCCGTAGCGGAATGAAAACGCTATACCTTCCTGCACCGCCCTGAAAATGTGCGCCCGGGTATGCAGGTTCAAATCAATATCCTGGAAATGCGCCCCGATGAGTTTATTGTTGAGCATACGCTCGGCACCGTTACCAAAAGGGAGTACAAACAAACCGTCGCTGCCGGGCTTTACATTTTGCGCTTCGGTATTCATTTGGCTGTAGCTCATTTGTTCGCCAACCAGGTTTTTTGTCCAGCGGTTTAAACTGCCTGTTCCGTTGATGCACAACAGCACGCCTAAACGTTTTTCTTGCCCGGTATAGTTAACATGCGCAAAAGTATTTACCCGCGACTCTTTATCGTAAGCCAGCTTGTCGCTCACGCCGTATATCACGCCCGATGTTCCGGCGGTGGCTGCTACTTCGCCCGGCTTTAAAACATTTAAGGATAGCGCGTTATTGGGTTGGTCGCCCGCCTTATAGCTTACCGGTATGCCGGCTTTTAAATTGAGGCTGTTAGCAATCGATTGTTTAAGCAATCCATGTTCAGAAAATACCGCTTTGATGCCGGGGATAAGACTTTCGTCGAACCCGAAAAAGTTCATTACATCGTCGGATATTTTGTTGCATAAAAAATCGTAAAATATACCCTCTGACAAGGCCGAAACCGTGGTGGTGATATCGCCCGTCAGTTTCATCGCGATAAAGTCGCCGGGCAGCATTACCTTATCGATTTTACTGTAAATGTCAGGTTCGTTTTCTTTTACCCACGCTAATTTTGACGCCGTAAAGTTACCCGGCGAATTGAGCAGATGGCTGAGGCATTTTTCCTCGCCAATCTGTTCAAAAGCATTGTCGCCAATGGCCACGGCACGGCTATCGCACCAAATGATGCTGTCGCGCAATACCTGCTGGTCTTTATCAACCAATACCAAACCATGCATTTGATAGGCTATACCAATGGCATTTATGTCGTGGGGATTAAAATTCCCTTGCTTTTGTACCAATAGGATGGCTTTTTGCACATGTTGCCACCACATTTCGGGCGACTGCTCGGCCCAACCGGGAAGCAGCGACACAATGGGCGATTCCACATCGGGATATTGCGCCGATGCAACGCATGTTTGCGCAATTGCATCAACTACCGACACTTTTATCGAAGACGTACCAACATCAATACCAAGAAGCAGCATTCAAATTTGTTTGTTTATAAATGGATATTAGTATTGACCGTACACTAATTCAGGGGTAAAATTATTGATTAATTTTAAAAATGCAACCGATTGAAATTTTATTTGCTGTTTTTTTTCAGTTAGTTTGTATCAACCTGAAAATTATCATTCATTATCCTAAATGAAAAATAAAGAAATAACGATATACGACATTGCCAAAGCACTCGATATTTCGCCGGCAACGGTGAGCCGCGGCCTTCGCGACCACCCGGCCATAAGCCGCAAGACCAAGAAAAGGATTGCCGATATCGCAAAAGCAATGGGTTACCGTTCGAACACTTTTGCCAGCAGTTTACGGTTAAAGCGTACCAATACCATTGGCGTAATTGTTCACAGGCTCGACAGCTATTTTGTAGCCACCGTTTTGGCAGGCATGGAAAAAGTGGCCAGCGAAGCGGGTTATAACCTTATCATCAGCCAATCGTTAGAGAGTACAGCCAAGGAAATTGCCAATGCCAATACCATGTTCAACAGCCGTGTGGACGGTGTGATGGCATCGTTGGCTTATGATACCGAGGACATCAGCCACTTTGAAGTTTTCATCGAAAAAAAGATACCCCTTTTGTTTTTTGACAGGGTTTACAAGCATAAGGATTGCCCCAATGTGGTGATAGATAACTTTAAAGCGGCTTACCAAATCACCTCGCATTTAATTGAGCAGGGCTGCAAAAAAATAGTGCATGTTACCGGTAACCTGAACCGTAATGTGTACTCGGAAAGGTTTAATGGGTACAAAAAGGCCTTGCTGGATAATGGCCTCAAATACACCGACGACCTGCTTATCATCAACTATATGGATGAGCATATTGGCCCTAACGTGGATGCCGCTAAACAGATATTGGCAATTAAACCCATGCCCGATGGCGCTTTTATTACCAACGATGCTTTTGCCGCCTACTGTATGCGCCAACTGAAACTGGCCGGCATCAACATACCGAAAGACATTGCCATTGCGGGTTTTAACAATGACCCGATATCGGGACTGGTGGACCCTAACCTTACCACCATCAACTATCCAAGCTACGAAATGGGCGAAGTGGCGGCACGTACGCTCATCAACCACTTGCGTGAGGTGACGGATATGATGCTAACGGAATCCATCGTACTTAAATCGGAGATGATTATCCGTGAATCGTCGTTAAAACGGGGACTTTAAAATCTGCGGCCCAGTATTACTTTGATAATGCCCTTATCGGCTTGTTGGGTTAAGCCCCAGCCGTAGCCGGCGTTAAACTCCCAGTTTTCGCTGAAATTGAGATCGGTGGCGATGAAGATTTGGTGGTCCTGGTTGGATAGTTTGTCCCAGTTGAAAACCGGGCCGGTGCTGCCGTAGTATTCGAAGCCTAAGGCAACCACTTTACTCACATCATAGCTTGCTTTTACATTGGGCGAAAATATAAGGCCGCTTTCTTCGGGGCCGGCAAAACTTTCGTCGAGCGTGGGGTTGAGGGCTACATACAAGCCGCCCCATTTTTTATCGACGATAGGCCTTATTTCCAAAGAAGCCGTGCTTGCTGAAAATGCTGCCTTTTGGAAGCCAAACTCGACCGACAGACTTACACCTACCGGCCATTTCCAGCTATCGGGAGCGGCAATGCGCGGGCGGATGTGCGAACCCACATAACCGGTACTGCCATCGGCGCCGATGGAGTTAAAGAAGTAGAAACCTGTTTCGAACCAGGGTGTCCAGCCGTGGGTTATTTCGATGGTTTCGTGCTCTACGTGGTTGGTAGGCAATACCCCGTCCTGCACGTCGGTGCTGCCAATGGTGGTAAAGTTGCTGTGCAGCTCCAACATGGTATGGCCTTTTTCAACGGTTTCGGCACCGTAAACCTGTATTTCGTAGTTGTTTTGGGCTTTTAGGCTAAAGCCGGCCAATAAAAGCACGGCCGCAAAAAGTAAAGGTTTCTTCATATACCGATAAAAATAGGTGATTACCTGCAAACCAGCATACTCCATCAAAAAAGTTACTTGTGGCTGATGCGAATTATTAGTCGACAGGTTAAAGCTATTTTCATAAATTTGCGCCCACTTGGTCAAAAAAAGGCCTGATTAAAACAATGCTAACAGTCGAAAAAATAGGCGGCACATCTATGAGTGCTCTGAGCGATGTGATCACAAACATCATACAATATAACCGTACCGGCGATGAGCTGTACAACCGCATCTTTGTAGTTTCGGCCTTTTCGGGCGTAACCAACCTGCTGCTCGAAAACAAAAAGACCGGCGAACCCGGCGTATACCACCGCATTGCCAAATACCAGGACTTTCACCAAAGCATCAACGACCTCATCATCAAACTGCAGGACATCAACAAAAAGTACGTGCCCTTGGGTTTGGATTTAGCCATTGCCGACGAGTTCATCGAAACCCGCGTGCGCGATGCCCAGCATTACCTGGATAACCTGGCCAATATCCTCGGTTCGGGTTATGTGAGCAAAGAGGGCATCCTGCAAGCCGCCCGCGAAATTTTGGCTTCCATCGGCGAAAGCCACAGCGCCTTCGTGTTCACCAATATATTGCAGAACATGGGCATACATGCTACATTGGTGGATTTGAGTGGCTTTCACGACCATAAATCGTACACCATCGACCAGCGCATTAAGCATACTTTCGCCAATATCGACTTTACCAAAACCATCTGCATTGTTACCGGCTACGCCAAAGGCACCGAGGGCATTATGCGTGAGTTCGACCGTGGTTACAGCGAGGTTACCTTTTGCAAAATAGCCGTGGCCGTAAACCCTGGCGAAGCCATCATCCATAAAGAATACCACCTGTGCAGCGCCGACCCAATGCTGGTTGGGGTTGACAATTGCGTGCCCGTAGGCTTTACCAATTATGACGTTGCCGACCAACTGGCCGACGTAGGCATGGAAGCCATACACCCGAAAGCTTCAAAACCGCTCGAGATCAACAACATTAACCTGCGCATTAAAAATACCTTTGAGCCCGAGCACCCCGGCACGCTGATTACCAAGGACTATGTATGCCCGAGCAAACGCGTGGAAGTGATTACAGGTACCACCAAACTGCTCATCATCGACATATACGACCCTTTGATGGTAGGCAATGTAGGTAGCGATTACCAAATTATGAAGGTGTTTTACGATATGGGCATCAGCTATAACTTTAAGGCTACCAGCGCTAACAGCATCTCCATCGTCATTTGGGAAAAGGACTTTGAGAAAAAGCTCATCAGCGAGTTGGAAGACCTGTTTGAAAAGGTAACCGTTGAGCCGGTGGCCATGGTTTGCCTCATCGGCTCCAATATCGACCAGCCGGGCTTGCTGGCCAAATCGGCAGGGGCGCTGGCCAGTAAGGGTATCGACATTAAGAGCGCCGGTTTTGCCCTGCGCCAGGTGAACATCCAGTTCCTCATCGCCCGCGAGCGCTTTGACGAAGCCATTATTGTGCTGAACGAGGTGATGGGGGAATGAACTGCTTGCGTATCATTCAGTGCTTCGACAGCCACACGCGACAGGCATCAATTACCAAATGACCAACTCATGGGTAAACATGGCTGTTAAACCAACCCGTCACGCCGTCCGTTAGCTAACGGATCGGCACCCCACCAAACAGGTAACCAAGCGACAGGCACCAATGGACTCCCGATAGCTATCGGGATGACCAATGAACTAATGAACCAACTCATGGGTATTTATGGGTGTTCTTTAAAAAAACTTTTTCCTCTTACGCCATGCGCCACGCGCTCTGCGCCTTGCGTCCCGATAGCTATCGGGACTCACGGGTAAATATGGGTGTTAAAAAAAACCATCCACCACCAACCTCCACCATGTCATTTCGACCGCAGGGAGAAAACCTCTCCGAGCGGACTCCCGCTGCCTTTCATGCGCAGAAGTTTTCTCTCTCGTGCCTCGTTCGAAATGACATGAGCTGACCCGCGATATGGGTGTTTAAACCAACCCGTCATGCCGTCCGTTAGCTAACGGATCACTACCCCACAAGCGCCAGGTAACCCGCCAACCAAATAACCCCGCGACAGGACCAATGAACTAATGAACCAATGAACCATTAAACCAAACTCACAACTTCCACCCAAAATAATACTTCTCCGGCTTTGCACGGCTCAAATTCCGCTGCTGCTCCAGGCGGTAACCAATAGGCTCGTTAAATTTATTGGAGTTCACATTGACGGGCTTATTTTGCCCGGCTACCGGTTTATCATAAGGCCCCGGCGCAGCTTTAGGAGCCGCGGCCACCGCGCTCTTAACAGCTTCAACCGGTTTAGCCGTTTCAGCCGCCGTGGCATTTGCGATGGCAGCCCGAACACCCACCTCCCTTGTCGCCAAATCCGCCTCCCGTTCCTTTAAATCCCGTTCTTTTAAATACAATTCCCGTTGCAGCGTTTCAAGTTTTACCTTTTTTTCGTATAAATCCTTATCCAGCGCGTCAATACTATCATCTTCAAAGCGGTCATCCTCGTTCAGGTCTTCCTTGTCCACATAAACGGCTTCCTCCACCGGCTTTTTTTGCTCCGCTTCGTAAAACTTAATGTGTTTGGCAATCTTTTCCAAAGCCGCCAACTTATTGTGAAGCCTTAGTTGCACGGTAGTGCCATATTTCCCTTCCGAAACCTTCAAACTCCATATCGCCGACTTTTTATCATCAACTATATCTTGCATAGGCTTCACGCGACCATCATCCCCAAAATAATCACCCATATTGGCAAAGGCAACCTTCATCAGTTCGCCCAAAAGTGTTTCATGGCTTACCTGTAGTTTCTTACTCGCCTCCGCAGTCCGCTCCTTCAAATAAGCCTGTATCTTGGGCATTTCCATCAGTTGCCCGTTCATGGCCGTAGCCTGCGTATACCCGGCCCGCAAGGCCGCGCGGGTGGCGTTCATGTCCATCAAATACTCATCGCAAAAGCGTTGTTGTTTAGGTGTCAGTGTAAATGCATCAATGGTTTTCATATATCAATTTATTGGTTTTAATTACAGTGTAAAGCATAGCCAAGCCTAACCCCAAAAAGAGGTTAACAGGCACAAAAAGGTGTTTTATTGCAAATTATCTGCAATATACGAAGAATAATTTATTATTACAAAAATTACAAAAGAAATATAAAAATCCTTTGTTCACCCTCTTTCCGCGTGGCGAGAGCGGGCCGACCATCTGCCAGCCGACGGAGCAGTCGGGGTGAGTCAACTAATCACTGTCCAAAGTTTAGCGCAGCGTAAATCGTCCTAAAATATTGTAAGTATTGTGCTTGTATAGTTAGGCTGAAACCAGTTTGCAGACAGGCAGAGCTTAACACATTTTAATTTTAGGACGAGGGTTTAATCTTCGATCAGTGGGAATTATACAAACCATTTGTTATTAAATATTTAACGAAAGTATCCTTAATCATCTTATTTAAGTCTCGCATGTTAGAATACTTACTAACGTCCACTTTATCAATAATTTCCTGAATTATTTCTTGTGACAATTCAGCGCCAAACTGTTCTTTGATTTTTTCAATCACATCATTCACTCTAAATTCTAAAAATTTGAGCTTGTCCTCGTTATATAATGGCGTGAAAAGGCATTTATAATCAATCCTAGAACGCAATTCTGGCGAAATATTTTTCTCAAAATCATCTTTGCTAATGTTCGATGTGAAAATTATGATAAAGCCATTTAAGTCTATCTCTTCCGCCTGAGAACTTACTATTTTCCCATTTTCTAAAACATCTAAAAAGTAGTTAAATAACATATAATTTGCCTTTTCAAATTCATCAATCAGAATTAGACCGGTATCTGAGTTTTTAACTCTTATGAATATTTCGCCTTCTTCACTACCGATATACCCTCTTGGGCTTCCTATTAAAGAATTTAAAGCATTGTCGCTACTATAGTTCCCAAAGTTAATTTTAGCAAGTTTCTTTTTACCGCCTAAACACTTATGAATTGCTCTTGCGACTTCCGTTTTACCAACGCCAGATTCTCCCATTAGAAAGAGCGAAAGTATTTTATGCTCTCCTAACTTGTTAAAGATTCTAAAACTATTAATCAGGTCAGATAAATCACTTTTGAATTTCTCCTGTCCGTATATATGATTAAAAAAAGATAATAGAAAATCTTTAAGTTGACTGGAGTCCAAATCGACAATTTTTTTGTGATTAGGAGCCGTTTTTAACATAATTTTTTCAATACTAATAGGGCTATCAATATGTGTTGGCACAACTAAATCTCGAAATTCTTCGAAACAATATCTTAGATTATAGCTGAGTATTTCTTCGGTTTTTTTATCAGCGATAAAAAGTGTATTTTGATTAAATAAGGGGAAAACTCGTTCTGCATTGTATTGGAGTTCATTAATTGATGCAATAGAAGTTATATCTACAATTTGAGTATCATCGTCTATTTCGGAAATCTTATCGAAATTCTGAAGATAATCTGTTATACTAATAATTTCAACGCCCTCTTCCTTTTTTTGCATACGAAAAGCGATGAAATTCTCTTTTGTAAAAAACAACAATTCTCTTCCCATATCTACTTGTTACCAGTCGGGATGTTAATGTTTTGTACAATTGCCAATAAGTCTATATAGTGATATTCTTTTGAATGGTTAGCACTCTTAGTTAAGGAGAAAGGTTTAGGCTTAGAATGTTGACTCTCTTGTACTTCACTGCTTGCGTTATTATTTGTAGTCTGCGCCATACCCATTTCCTGAAAAAAATCAAATGAATTTCGTAAAGAATCCATTTTTATTTTCCCTTTGTAAAGTCCAACCAATGATATTTTTCCGATAAAAAGGTCGTCAACACTATAAGAGCTTTCAAATTCACTTTCAAATGTCAACGGTATTTTAACAATAATTTCGTCATTATCATCGGCTATATTTCCTTTTAGTTTATAGGCATAGTCTTTAAACATTGAATTAAAAATATTATTTATATCTAATCCGTTTGCACCCGGTATTGCAAGACCTTTAAACGAACCGTTTGCAAATAATTTTACTGTTCTTAACTCCGTTTCATTTTCGAGTGATAGATTTACATTGTCAATTCTAAGAAGCTCGCCTTCGGTAAGTTCTTTTAAATCTGTGACTACTCTACTTCTCTCCAAAATTTCGCTTAGTATTATAGATTTAGTTGTTTTAATTTCAAAAGTTTCGAGCACTTTTTGAGAATCGGAGCCAGTGGTTTTTTTCCCTGCTTCTATTTCGCCTGAAAAAAGCGTCATAAACTTCACTCCCAACTTACCTCTGTAATCAATTTCTTTTCCTTCAGAAGATTCTTGTCGCAACTCTCCTCCCAAAGCAATCACATTACTAAGCATCATCTTAATTTCGTATACTTTAGGAAAATTTATATAGTATATATTGAATATCATTAGTAGAGATTAGGTGAAAGTGGATTATAATATACAAAAATAATAAAATTATTTTTCCCCCGCTCTCCGATTTTCCAACTTCGGACGCCTATGCCCGTAATCTTTTCATAAAAGTAGCAGCACCTACCCTAATTTAAAACCTATCGGATTACGGGGTTTCGGTTCCTCATCCTTTTTCTCTAAAAGTTCATCCAGATAATGAAAAACAAGCTCTATGTTTTTGTCCTGGCTGTTTAACCGGGCTTTAATTTTTTCCATATCTAACCTCAATTCAGTATTGTCAGCAAGCATCTCGCGTATCCGGGTAAAAACTTTTACGATCTGGATGTTTACGGCTATTGCCTGGTCGCTATTTAAAACGCTTGCCAGCATAACCGCACCATGTTCTGTAAATACAAAGGGAAGTACCGGCGAATATTTCAGGCTGTCGAGATGTTCAAACGTTCGTATAAGTTCGTCTTTTTCTATTTGTGTTATCTGAAACATAAAGTCATCAGGGAATCGCCTGCTATTACGTTTTACCTGCTCGTTTAAACGTTTAGTGGTTATACCATAAAGAATGGCCAAGTCACGGTCTATCATTACCTTTTTATCGCGAAGGAGAATTATTTTGTCAACAATTACTTCATCCGGTATTTTGGTCTCGGCCAGATCTGTTTTGTTTTTTTCCATGCCTTAATATATAGAGGTGGTCGCAAATTGCGACCACCTCGCATTTGTAAAAATACGTTTTAAGATCAAAATTTAAAGTTTTAAAATAGTGTCCTCCATAGGTGGTCGCAAATTGCGACCACCTCATAACATATCAATCCCGTGCTGGCGCACGCGTGCCGTGGCTGTTGCGCAACGAAAGGATTATTTTCAATAATATTTTGTTAAGATATTGATATTTAGTATCTTAACATCATGCAAGGGAAGAAAAACTATCAAGAGAAGCTCTTTACCAATTTCCAG
>NZ_CAITNG010000013.1 GCF_903893715.1 uncultured Mucilaginibacter sp. | reverse complement strand
CGTGGCTGTTGCGCAACGAACTTTTACAAGCATGTTAATTTTGTAGTAAATTGAGGTCCATTAGCTTTTATAACAACAGGGTCAAGTGTCACTTTAGGTTCTAACAGGTTCAATATAGCATCCCAAAGTTCTTTCTCTCCGTATTTTATCATTTTTTTGAGATTATAAGCAATTCCGGCCATTATCATGCATTTATTGGCCAGTTTTATCCCGATCGTATTGACTTTTCGCATACCCAGGTATTCGATTAGGTTTCCAATGACGGGTTCTACCGTACTTTTCCGTATCGTCATCATTTGCTTGCCATAATCTCCGTTCATTCGTCTGTGCATCTCGTCAAACAGAGGCCTTGTCAAGGAATTGGTAAGCGTTTTATAGCTTGATTTACCGAGGCATTTTGCGCGGACAGGACAGTCTTTACAATCAGACCGCTTGCTCATATATGTCTTTGAAGTCCCATGATGATTTTTGTAACCAATAAACTTTAAAGTGTTCCCCTGACTACATTGGTAACGGTCGTTTTCTTCATCATATACAAACCCGTCCCGTTCTTGTTTATATGTTCCTGTGTTGGGTATATAGCCTGTAATACCCCGTGAAATGAGACTTTCCAATGCCGATGAACTACTGTAGTTGGCATCGGCAACGATTTCCTCGACCGTCAGACCGTATTCCTTAAGGTTATGCCCGACTTGCTCAAGTACAGCATCAAGACATTGGCAGTCCTTTTTATTTGCATGGAAAGCCCCGATACTGGTGATGATATAACTTGAAGTATCTACACTAAGTTGGCCAAGGTAGTTCAGTTTCATTACTTTACCGGGTTTTACCGACATCTTTGAATCAGGGTCTGTTGTGCTGGCACGGTTGGCATTATTGCGTTTTTGAGGCTTCATTTCGGGTTTATCGGGAAACTGTTCGTCTTGCTCATTTTCATCCGGTACCCCATCTTTTAACTGGCCGGTAAATACCATCGCATCCTCCAAAATGTCTGTAACGCTGTCCATCGACGCGTTCGCTTTGACCAGAACACTGTCGATTGCTTGCCTTTTTCCGGTCAACATCCCTTTGTCGATACACTGCTTCAAGACCTGTTTAAACAATTCTTTGAAAACGTCTTCATCATAAAGCTGACGGGTACGGCTTAACGTAGAGTGCCATGGCAACTCCTCATCAATATCATAACCGATGAAATACAAAATGTCCAGACGCATGGACGATATATTGATGATACGCCTGTCGCTTGGTTGGTTCTCTAAATAGCCCACAAGCAATAGCTTAAAAAAAACGATGGGGTCAATGCTTTTTTGGCCATCTTTTCCATAATACTTTGATGTAGCGGCGTATAAAAAATGAAGGTCTAATGTTTCTTTCAATTTCCTGTAGATATTATCTGCCGGAACCCGATCTGATAACTGGAAATTGGTAAAGAGCTTCTCTTGATAGTTTTTCTTCCCTTGCATGATGTTAAGATACTAAATATCAATATCTTAACAAAATATTATTGAAAATAATCCTTTCGTTGCGCAACAGCCACGATGACGCTCGCGCCAGCGAAATTTTTTTTGAAACGTACCCATAAATACCCATATTTTTCGCAAGGTGCATAGTGTTCGGCGCAAAGCGTAAGAAAGGGAAGGGCATTTGCACATATGCATATTTACTCATCCCGATAGCTATCGGGAGCACATCATGCGGATACCCATAACCTTCAAATCCGAAATTGAAAATCCGACATCCGAAATAAACACCCCCATCTTCCATTTCACATCATCCATCTTACATCAAATAAAAACCGTATCTTTGCGGCAATATATGCGGTTTGCGTATATCCGCACTTAACCGGCTCTGATCAATACCATTTTTCATTTCCCTTTAAAGAGCGGGCACACTTTAAAATTTATACATGTCATTCGAGAATTTAAAATTAATTGAGCCTATCCTCAAGGCCCTAAAACATGAGGGTTATACCACACCTACGCCTATACAAGAACAGGCCATACCGATTGTGTTGGACCGCAAGGACCTTTTAGGCTGCGCCCAAACCGGTACCGGTAAAACAGCTGCCTTCGCGATACCTATTTTACAGATATTGCACAACGAGCGCCTGCAACATAAGGAACAAAAGACCATTAAGGCACTGATACTGACACCAACCCGCGAGTTGGCCATACAAATTGACGAGAGCTTTGCCGCTTATGGCAAGCATACCGGTTTAAAACATTTGGTGATTTTCGGCGGGGTATCGCAACACCACCAGGTAGAAACGCTGAAACGCGGCGTCGATATTCTGGTAGCCACCCCGGGCCGTTTGCTCGATTTAGTGAACCAAAAGTTTGTGCATTTAGAGCATGTGAAGATACTGGTACTGGACGAAGCCGACCGTATGCTGGATATGGGCTTTGTGGTGGATGTGAAGAAGATCATCGGCAAGTTGCCGCAAAAACGTCAAACATTGTTCTTTTCGGCCACTATGCCGAACGAGATACAGGCATTGGCCAGCAGTATACTCAACAATCCCGAAAAGGTAACGGTTACGCCGGTATCTTCAACAGCGGATACCATACAACAGGGCCTTTACTTTGTAGACAAGAACGACAAGAAAAACCTGCTTATCCATATATTGAAAGACAAGACCATTGCTACCGCCCTGGTATTTACCCGCACCAAACATGGTGCCGATAAGGTGGTGAAGGATTTGGTGAAGGTGGGTATTACTGCCGAGGCCATACACGGCAATAAATCGCAAAACGCGAGGCAACGTGCTTTGAGCAACTTTAAGAGCCGCACCACCCGTGTTTTGGTAGCTACCGATATTGCGGCACGTGGTATTGATGTTGACGAGCTGACGCACGTGATCAATTACGAACTGCCCAACGTACCCGAAACTTATGTACACCGTATTGGCCGTACAGGTCGTGCGGGTTTAAGCGGTATCGCTTTATCATTTTGCGATGCGGATGAAGGCGAGTTTTTATTCGATATACAAAAACTGATATCCAAGCCTATCCCGGTTGTGGACGACCAACCCTACCCTATGCGCCCGCCTGCTATGGGCCCGGGCATTAAATCGCCCAACAAACCGGGCGGTGGTGGCGGCCGTGGCGGCAAAGGCGGTCCGCGAAATGGCGGCGCTAAAAAGTTCGGCGAGTTTAGGAGCCGGGCGAGAAGGGATTAGCCCCCTCTAAATCTCCCCCGGAAGGGGAGACTTGGAATTTTATAGAAGCCCTCCCTTCCGTGGAGGGTTGGGTGGGGCTGGCATGTTGATAAGTTAATAACCCCGGCTTGCATAAAGCCGGGGTTTAAAATAATTTAGGACCAAAATCGTTTTATCATGGCAATGAAAAGGCTCGTCGGACTGATTAAGAATAAATTCTTCCTGGTTACGGTAGCGTTTATTGTGTGGATGCTGGCTTTCGACAAAAACGACCTGCACTCGCAGTACCAGTACTTTACCGAAGTGCGCAAAGCCCAAAAGGAGCGCGATTTTTATCTGAAAGAAACCAACCAGGCTAATAAGGACCTTAACGAATTAACCACCAACCCGGCTACCCTCGAAAAATTTGCCCGGGAAAAGTATTTAATGAAGAAGGATAACGAGGATGTTTTTGTGGTGGTGCGGAAGAAGAAGTCGGAGGAATGAGGTCGGAGGTCAGAAATCAGAGGGACGAATTTTGAAGTATGATAAAGACATTTTTTGATTTGGATGTGTATCGTTTGGGGAATGATTATTCGATGAAGATATTCTTTTTGACCCGCGAATTTCCTAAATCAGAAACCTATTCTTTAACAAGTCAGATTGTTGATTCATCACGTTCGATTTGTGCCAATATTGCCGAAGGTTGGGGCAGACGGGTTTATGAAAGCGAGTTCAAAAAGTTTTTAGTTTACTCGATGGGTTCGCTGCAAGAAACCAAATCATGGCTAACATTTGCAAATCAAGGTCAATATATAGACGATACGACGGTAAGCCAATTGATGGATGAAGCTGAAGTTATAGGTTCCAAGCTTTTCAAGTTACATCAAAATTGGAAGTCTTAAACTATTCTCTGACATCCGATTTCTGTCTTCTGACTTCGCTTAAACCTCTCCGTCTCGCTTACGCAAAAACCACTCGGCACTCAATAGTACCATTATCAAAAAGAAAACCCATTTCACATCAACTAAGTCGCGGTAAGTTTTGTCATCGTAAACCACGGTTTTGATGTTCTCGTTCTTACGGATGAGGTTGGCCAAGTCGCCGATCTGGGATGGCATCAACATCTGGCCGCCATTGTCTTTAGCGAGGCTATATAGGAGGTGATGGTCGGCCGTGCTTTGGCGGGTTTCGGCGTTGAGTACTTTTATCACAAACTGGCCGGTGGCGGTAAAGCTTTTGTCGCCGAGTTTGGTAGTAGCGGTGTAAGTATAATCGTCGGGCGGTAAGGCGCCGGCGTTGAGTTGGTAACTTTGGCCGTTACGGGTAAAGATGAAGCTGTAGGTTTTGCCTGCCTTATTGCTTAGGTCGATCTTTACATCGGGCGTATTGATGAGTTCGAGCGCATCGTTATAGAGCTCGCCATTGAAAAGGATATCCTCACCTTCGTCGAACACGTTCTTGGCGGGGTAAACCCTGAAGCGCTGCCGATTGTTGTTGGCGGTTAGATATTGCACTGATTGGCTCATCAGTTCGTCGACGGCGTTGCAATTACCATCGGTTTTATATTCGGCAAGGCGCCATTTCCACAAGCCTTCGGCGGTGAGTACGGCTATACGGCGGCCGCTTTCTTCGCCAAAAGCCAATAGCGGGTATGAAGTTTCAACAACGCCTATCTTTTGTTTGAGCAGTACCGACTGGGCGTTCGTGGTTCCATAATTACCAAAGGGAGCGGATAGCGGCGGCAGTAAAGCCAGCTCGCGCCGGGTGGAGTCGGTTAGGGTAAAATCAGGGAAATCGGCTTTGGGCAAGGCAAAAACCTCTTGCATATCCTGCCGGCCGGAACTGATCTGTACCACTTTTTGCAGGCTGTTTACCTGTTGCAGGTTTGATTGCGCGCCAACCATGTACCACACCGGTATCTTCTGCCTGACAAGTTGCTCTTGTATGGACGATGGCATAGCCGAGCCAAATGAAGGCACCTGGTATAAAATGACCGCACTGTAGCCGGTCAGTTTTTCCGGGGTCATGTCGCTGAGCAGGCTTGTTTTTACTTCGTAATTACGGTTACCCTCCAGCGATGCCTTGATGGCCGTGATATCGGGATGCGGGCTGTTGTATAGCACCAGTATCTTTTGCTTGCTATCCAACACCTCTACATAAATGGTCTCGTTGTTGTTGGTTGTCGATATCTCGTTTTGAACGGGCTGCAGGTTGAAGCTGAATTTGTGCACGCCTTTTTTGTCGGCATGTAACTTAACCGGTATTGTCGTACGGAACTCGTTGCCTGTTATCCCAACGGTTTGGCTAAACACAGGGGCGCCGTCTTCTGTAACACTCAAGTGCAGGTTTTCGCCTTTGCTTTGGTAGGCTTCGGCCAACACCTCTACCATAAAATCGTTGCCTAAAAAGGCGGTTTTATTGTAGTTTACGTTGGCGATGAGCAAATCGCGTTTGGGGATGGTATCGCCCAAGGCGATGGTATAAATATTGGTCTTTGAATTACGGGCCACATATTGCGGACCAGTACCTTTATTATACATACCATCGGTAGCCAAAACCAGTGCGCCAATGTTTTGGTTGGAGAAGCGGTCGTTGAGGCCATTGAATACGGCTGATATATCGGTTTGCTTGCCATTAAAAGTATTAGTCAAACTGTCTTTGAGTTCGGCGCCAAAATGGAACTCGCGAACATCATAGTCGTCACCGAGGGCTTTTTTTAGTCCGGCAAGGTCGGTCGCAACTTTTGCAGGGTCGACGCCTTTTGGTTCGAACAGCTTGACAGAGGCTGAATTGTCCTGCACCACCAATACAAGGGGCTTTTGCTGTCGGCTGCTTACGGTTTTAATCATAGGCGATAGCAGCAGGAAAGAGGTAAGCGCCACCGCCAGGAAACGAATAGTTGTTAACCCATAACGGATGTTATCGGGCAGGTTTGAAGGTTTGCGGTAAAGCACCCAGGCATATATAACGCCCAAGGCGATGCAAGCCAGCGCCCACCATACCGAAACTGAACCCCAGGTTATTGAAAACAAAAACAGCATATGTGATTGTAAATATGCTGTTTTTTATATGAATAAGGAATGGTATAGTAAAGATATTACAAAGCAGAGCGCATAGAGCAGAGCGCAAAGCGATTTTTGCTACAACATGCCGCCACAAACAGGTATCACCTGCCCGGTAATGTAAGCGCTCATGTCGGAGGCCAGGAAAACGCAGGTATTGGCCACGTCTTCAGGTTCACCGGCTCGTTTAAGCGGGATGTTTGCTTCCCAGCCTTCAACCACTTTGGGGTCGAGCACGTCGGTCATTTCGGTGCGGATAAAGCCAGGAGCCACCACATTGGTGCGGATATTACGAGAGCCCAACTCTTTGGCGATCGACTTAGAGAAACCTATGATGCCTGCTTTTGATGCCGCGTAGTTTGATTGCCCCGCGTTACCTTGCACACCCACTACCGAGCTCAGGTTGATGAACACGCCATAACGGTTCTTCATCATCACTTTTGAAGCTACTTTGGTGGTATTGAAAACCGATTTGAGGTTAACGTTTAGTACATCGTCCCAGTTCTCTTCGGTCATGCGCATAAGCAGGCCGTCTTTGGTAATGCCGGCGTTGTTCACCACAATATGGAGGGTGCCAAAATCGGTAACAATATCGTTGATCAGTTTTTCGGCTTCGTCAAATTTAGAGGCATCGCTGCGATAGCCTTTTACTTTGGTGCCAAATGCTTGCAACTCTTGTTCTAAAGCCAGACCTTTTTCTACTGATGACAGATAGGTAAAAGCTACATTGGCGCCATGTTCGGCAAACTTTTCGGCAATTTTACGGCCTATGCCTTTTGATGCCCCGGTAATGAGGGCCGTTTTTCCTTCGAGTAATTTCATGGAATAAGGTATGTTTATTTCGAAGGGGTGAAGTTAGAAAATTTAGTTCATGGTTCATAAAATCGGTTCATAGTTGATAGATCATAGTTCATAACAGCTTTATAACACTTAATTTAAGTTTATATCAGTAATTTTACCATGATCTATGAACTATTAACCATGAACAAAACACAAAGCGTTGAATCTTTTTACGATGAACTGAGCAACCAGTATACTGAACTGATACGCAAATGCGTACCCCGGTACGAGGAAATATTTTACAATCTGTTCCATTATATACCATCGGGTTTAAAGCCGAGGAATATACTCGACCTGGGGTGCGGCACGGGTAACTTAACCGCAGCGGCCTTGCAATATTATCCCACAGCGCAAATACATGCGCTCGATATTTCGGGCGATATATTAGATGAATGCCGGCAACGTTTTGCAGGTATATCAAACATTCATTATCACCAGCAGGATTTTAACCAACTTGATTTTAAAGACGAATCTTCTTTCGACCTTGTTATATCAAGTATTGCTATACACCATATTGTTGATGCTGATAAAGCAGCGCTTTATATTAAATTGCATGGGCTATTAAAACCAGGAGGCATATTTGTATTTGCCGACCAAACCAGCGGCATGAACGATGAGATCTACCAAAAGCACATTGCACGTTGGAAACAGGAGGCGTTTAAATTAGGCTCGACCCAAGAGAATTGGGACATGTGGATGCTGCACCAAACCGCGCACGACTATCATTCGCCCACAGTATGGCATTTAGATCAATTACGCCATACAGGTTTTGCTGCTGTAGATGTGATTTGGAAAAACATTATGTGGAGTGTGATCATGTCGGTTAAATAAACGCTGCCTTCAATAACCATCTCTTAAACAGTTATTAGGTGACGTAAAATCGACCTATTTTTCTGCATTTTTTTTGAAGTCGCAAATTTTAGGTTGAAAAAATCTTAAAGGATGTGATTTCATTGAAATAACGGCAACTATATACCAGTTGGGACAAAGCGGTAACGATAATATAAATTCTTATATTGTAATCCCAACCCAATATAGATGGACACAACCGTTATTATCAAAATCATGATATTTATTATATTGGCTCTTTTCACAAGCTGGCCGTATTTTGAGAAATTTAAAGATTACCATCTTTTTAAAAGGTTTTGGATAGGGGCTTCTATCATTTGCCTATTAATGTTTGGTATAATTGATATATATACAAGTGATAGTCAAGCTAAAAATGATAAAAAGGAATTATCTAAATCAATGGATACAATAAGTTCACTTTCAATTAAAGTGAACAAACTAACTGAAAAGCTGGATAAAATAAAAGACGGCAATGATAGTCGATTTGACGACCTTAATGATAGGTTTGATGCGCTTAATGATAAGGTCACATTATCTATTCAAGAAAACAAAGGCAATATTGCCGAAAGTCTTAATGATACATCCAAATAAAAATATTTAAGATGATGCCTTGACCACGGTTGACTGATTTTTATCGGTCTCCGTGGGGCAAGGATGATATGAACATATTTAAAGCAGTTACTTTAGCAATACAGTTAAAAATAACACGTAAATGTTTTTCAACTTGTTCATTTGTGTACGAAACTGTGCTTCTTTTGTTTTTGAATTTAATAAAAGATATGCCTTCTTGAACGGCATCAACTGCTTCATCTGCATGATTTAATAACGAGTGTGCAACTACATTTCGTTCTTGCATTATCTTCTCGATTGTTTTGTGAATATTTTTATTTTGTCCGTTAAAAACATTGTCATGCTTTTCTGTTAGAAATTGAAATATTTGCCTTTTTCGGTCAAATGATAATAAATCTGTACCAAAAACATAATTCATTAATTCATGCTGTTTTGAAAGGTCATTTGAAAAGTGCACACATAAATACTTATCTATCGCTCTTTCTAAAATTATAGTCATGGTTATTATACGACCCCTAATTGAACTTTCCTTTGCGAGAAGCAAAATAAAATTTTCATCATTATATTTCATATAAAATTGGCTTATAAAAAAATAAACATACAAACTATTTTCAATAAAATTTGGAAGATATTGGGACAAATGTTTATATTTGTACAACAAAACGATAAAGACATGACAACGAATTTCAAAAGCCTATTACAAGTGTTAGATTACTTCAAAGATGAAGCGACCTGTACTGCCTATTTGGCTAAGAGCCGTTGGAATGATACACCGTCATGCCCACATTGCGGGAACGTTGGTGCATACGTAACAAATCGCGGTTTTAAATGCAAAGCTAAAGAGTGCCATAAAAAGTTTACAGTTACAACTGGTACTATATTTGAAAACACAAAAGTGCCTTTGCGTTTATGGTTCGCTACTATTTATTTGGCAACCGCACACAAAAAGGGTATTTCAAGTTTACAATTAAGTAGGGATTTAAACATCACACAAAAAACAGCATGGTTTTTATTGCATAGGGTTCGTGAAATGTTAGCGAACAACGCACCTGAAATGTTAGATGGTACTGTAGAAATTGATGAGACATACGTTGGTGGGGCAACCAAAAATAAGAGCAATAAAAAACGTGCTGCTTTACGTGAAACTGGTGGTCAGTATTTTAGTAAGACTTCGGTTGTGGCAATGTTACAACGTGATGGTGAAGTCAGGACTACGGTATTAAAAGCTAATAGCGTTAAGTTTAGCGATGTGTTGCCTTTGATACAAGCAAACGTATCTGAAACCTCATTAATCATTACCGATAGTTCCACAATGTACGGTATCCTCAAATTATCTTACAGGCACGAGGTTGTTAACCATGTTAACAAAGAATATGCAAGGGGTGCAATGCACACTAATACTATCGAGGGATTTTTCAGCCAGTTTAAAAGGGGCATAATCGGGATATATCACTATGTATCGCCTAAGCACTTACAACGCTATTGCAATGAATTCGGCTATCGTTACAACACCCGCAAGACAACGGACGTTGTGCGCTTCGAGGATGCCTTTAAACAGGTTAATAACATACGTTTGACTTATGCTAACTTAATTGCTTAATTTTGATATTATGGCAAAGAAAAAATCAGAACCGAAATCCAGGCCTGAACATTACGAAAAAAGCACCCTGAAAATAAAAGGTACTTTTGATGATGTTATTAAGGCTTCGTTTTTGGGTAAGCCGCCTGAAAAGAAAGAAAAATAATTTTACAATTAATTGCAAATTAACTGTAAAAAATAGTTACTACCTTTGCAGTAAGAAAAATGATATAAAAAAATATCGCAACATTAGATGCAGGTATACGTTTAATCATTATTATTGTAAAAACAAAAGGAGCAAACAAAATGGAAAAGAAACAAAAAGTAGACGAAGCCCGCCCTGCTTTTATTAAGGTTTCGGAAAGTATTGAAGGGGTTATCAATGGTATACAATGTGGATATGCTGTATACGTAGCGGATAAAAAAGAGGGTGAAAAGTATTTCAATTATTTCATTCCTTCGTTTAACATGCATTTTTTTGCAGAAACTGAAGAGGATGGTAAAATAATTGGAGAGGCTGGTATTGAAGGATTTTTTGATTATTGGGTTAAAAACCAAGGCAAAAAAGCTTTTTTTGACCAAATTAAAAAATTAGGTTTTGTTGAGGTGAAAAGTAAGGCTAAAAAAGCAGTTCGGTATTCTGCTATTAGGCCAAGTATACCTATGGCTTACAACCATAAGGCTTTTGATATTTCAACTACAATATCAGAAGCTGCATAGTAAATGGTAAAAGACGTAGTTTCTCAAATATTTTTTGATACCATTGTCGATAACGGTGGCGGCCATAGCATGAATAAAAAAGGGAATATAGTAATTCATGTTATATCAGGGCCGAAAGATACCATTATAGTACCGATTAAAGATGTTTACGAGGAACTGCCCGGCGAAAGTGTGGCTGTTTGGCTATCTCAAATAGGTTTTACTAAACTAATACCATTTTTAGTGCCAGACCACCCAATAGCAGAATTTATAAAAAAGTTACCATAAGCCTGTTATTAACGGGCTTTTTTGTTTAATACATTTATATTCGTTAAATACTTTAGATAATGATAAGCAATATATTTAAGGGATTGTTTTTGGCAGTTTCAATAACGGCATGTTTTTTTCTTTATGGAATTTATGAAAGTAAAGATAATGGCAGATTTCAGATAGCAACACAACAAGATGAATGGAGTAAAGTAATTGATACTAAAACAGGGCAAGTTTATATTTTTGAACCAACAAAGGGTTATTACTTATATAATCTAAAGGGTGTTAAAGTATATTACAAGATACCGCCTCAATAACCTTGTCCCAACTGCTATATAGTTACCGAAATAACCCATTTAAAATTGCGATAGTGTCAAATTTTCGGTAACTTTTCAGTTACATTTATAATTATTTCATTTTTTACTCTTCTTTTTTAAATTTCACAATAGATTATTAAATGATTTTAATTTTTTTATAAAAATTTTAATCAAATGGCCTTTAAATTTCAGACAATATAAAAAAATCACTAAAAAAATGATTATAATGTTCATATAAAATGATTAAAATCAACTTTTATTATAAAAATTAAGATGATAAATTGAATTTTTTACAATTTTTCCTTACTTTAAGGGCGTTTATTATTATTAACTGACCTTTAATTAACGAAAAATGAAAAAACTACTACTCAAAACAGTGGTGGTTTTGCTGCTATTGGCATCTCATGCTTATGCACAGAACCGCACAATCACCGGAACCGTTACCGGCAAAGATGACGGAGCGCCAATACCCGGCGTAAGTGTTGTTTTAAAAGGCACCAAAACCGGTACCCAAACAAGTGCCGCGGGCAAATTTACCATCTCAGTAGGGCCAGGCCCGCAAAGTTTGGTTGTAAGCTTTATCGGGTACATTTCGCAAACAGTACCGGTTACAGGTACCAATTTGAACATCGTGTTAGAGCCAAATCAAAAAGCCCTGGATGAGGTGGTGGTTGTTGGTTACGGTACGCAAAAGAAGCAGGACGTTGTAGGAAGCATTTCAACAATAAATGGAGCTGACCTTGTTGATCAGCCGGTGCAAAACGTTGAACAGTCGTTAGCTGGTAAAGCGCCGGGCGTACAGATCACCATTCCGAACGGCGTGTTGAACACACCGCCAATATTTCACATACGTGGTACAAACTCTATCAGCTTAGGCACGCAGCCGCTTATTGTTGTGGATGGTGTTGTTTCGCTTACCGGCGATTACAGTGGTGGCGAATCGGGCGGTAACGCGTTATCGAATATCAATCCTGATGATATTGAAAGTATCGATGTTGCTAAGGATGCATCGGCAACTGCTATTTATGGTAGCCGGGCCGCCAATGGTGTTGTATTTATAACTACCAAAAAAGGCAAAAAAGGCGATGCCGTTGTCGGTCTTGACAGTTGGGTGGGTGTAACGACAGTGAACAGATTGCCAACCGAACTGAATACAGACCAATATATCGCACTTAAAAATCAGGCGATAGCCAATGCCAGTTTGAGCGCCACTACTGCTATGGTACCAAATTATGACGCGAATGGCAATCAAATCAATACCAACTGGAAAGATATTGTTTACCAACGTGGTATAGCTTACAGTACAACGGCCAGTGTATCGGGCGGCACTGATAAGACAACCTATTATATGTCGGCAAATTTTGGTAAACAGGGCGGTATTTTAAAATCGACAGAGTTTGATAACAAAAGTATGTTGATGAATGTCGATCATAAAGCGAATAAAATCATCTCTCTTGGAATGAAATTATCCTATTCCGACCAGATGGACCTTGCGCCTACGTCTTCTGGGTCATTATCCGGCGAAGCTTATGCAACAGCCGGTTTGGGAAGGATTGCTGTGTTGCTGCCGCCCAACTTGGCGCCATTTAACAATGACGGTAGTTATAACCTTAACCCCTCTACAGGCGCCCTTGGTACCATGAACGATAAAGGTGTGTCCATTAGTTACACAAACCCACAAGTTGCGTTAGACCTTGACCGTGCCAACAGCGAAATCACCCACTTGGCAAGTAATATTTATTTGCAATTAAAGCCATTGGAGTGGATGACGTTTAAGACCACATATGGTATAGACTATATTACTTCGGTTAATGATAACTTTTTCGACCCGATAGATAATTTTTCGGGCAGCGCTGCCAGCAACACGGCGTCGGCCTCGTTAACTACCAGTATTAACAAAAGGTGGCTGTGGGATAATACCGCCCAGTTTGATAAGAGTTTTGGAAAAAACAACGTTTCGTTATTGTTAGGTAACGAGCAGCAAGGAACTTCAGTTGATGGGTTTGGTTTGGGTCGTTCTATCCTTTCCGATCCTTCATTTAATGTAATACAAGCCGGTTTTGTAAACGTTAGTACTGCAGGCCTAAACTTAGGAAAAGATTATCTGGTATCGTTTTTCGGTCGTCTAAGCTATAATTTTGACGAGAAATATTTTTTTACGGCTACTTTACGGCGCGACGGATCGTCGGTATTTGGGTCTGACAAAAAATATGGTATTTTTCCAAGTTTAGCCGGTGGCTGGGAAATAGCAAAAGAATCATTTTGGACAAAAATAGGTGCCGATAAAATATTCAGTAGCTTTAAAATAAAAGGCGGCTGGGGCCGTGCTGGTAATAACAGTGGGTTGAACAGTTATTCATCATACGGAAGTTACGGAAGCGGTTTATTTAACGGAAACTCGACTTTGGCTCCTAATGCAACAGGTAACAATCAGTTATCGTGGGAAACAACTTCAAAATCGGATATCGGCATTGACTTCGGCATCTTGCATGATCGGATAACCGGTTCATTAGGTGCGTATTATAACAACACTACCGGCTTGATCCTTACCTATCCAGAACCTCCTTCTGCCGGTTTACCGGGATCTCCATCCGTTAATATTGGTTCGTTGTACAATAAGGGTATAGAAATAAACCTTGATGCCAGCGTACTTAAAACAAAAGACTTTAGCTGGACAGCAAACTTCAACATCAGCTTTAATAAAAACATGATTACAGCGTTAGTTCCCGGTGTTGCTAATATAACCTACACCACATCGAGCCTTGAAACAGCAAATATTAACCAACCTAGCGGTTCGGTTGGCGATCTATATATTATTAAATCGGCTGGCGTTGACCCAAGTAACGGTTTAAGGATATTCCTTAATGCTGCAGGGCACCCGGTTGAATATAACTTTATCGGTGTTAACGAACCCGGCTTAGGTACCGCGCATTATTTTAACATGGATGGAACGCCCTATCTTACTGCTGCTGGCGGTTTAAATTCGATAAACCAAACAGCCGATGCAAGCGACTATGGTAACTCAACACCAAAAGAAGTGGGTGGTTTTAGTAGCAATTTCAAATATAAAAACTTCGACCTAAATGTGTTGTTTACCTACCAGCTTGGTTTTTACGTATATTACGGAACACAAGCTACCTTAACCGACCAGCGCTTCTGGAATAACTCTACAATTATTTTGGACAACTGGACAACACCAGGCCAAGTAGCTACTTATCCAAGAGTAGTTTTTGGGGATAACGTTTCGAACGGCACATCGTATCCAACAGACTTTAATACCTACCGAGGCGATTTCCTGAAATTAAAAACCATAAACTTTGGCTACACTATACCTAAGCCAATACTGAGCAAAATAGGTATCAGGAGCGTGCGCCTGTACGTTACCGCCCAAAACCTGGCGATATTTACTAAATACCCGGGCCCCGATCCGGAAGTAAGTTCGAACGGTACGTCAAATAACGCACCCGGTGTTGACAGAAATACCGCCGGTAATGGCAGAACCCTTACCGCCGGTTTCTCAGTTAAGTTTTAACTATTAATTTAAACGAAATGAAAAAGATAATTTTATTATTAATTGGTATTGTAGTGCTAAGCACTTACTCCTGCCAAAAAGATCAATTATATCAACCTTTGCCTACCTCGATTTCTAATCAGGCCGGCGCCCCGTTTTCAACTTCGGCGCGTATTTACGCTCAAGTGTTATCGCTGTACTCGTCGTTAAGGAACGGCCAATTATATGGTGGCAGGTATCAAATATATAACGATGTAAAAGCTGACAACTGGATCAACTCGACCGCAAACTCGGTTACCGCTTACCAAACCTGGAACGAAACGATACAAAGTACCAGCAGTGAAGCTATAAACTTGTGGGCGGCGTGTTATACAACTATTAATAACTGCAATTTGTTTATTGACGGCATGAACGCTTATGGTACCGCAGTTGTTGGTACCGCTTTAGCAGCTAACTATATTGGTGAGGCACAGTTTGTGCGTGCATTGTCTTACGACGCATTATTGGTAATGTATTGCCAGGCATATTCGGTAAGCTCGGGCAACACACCAGCCGTGCCTTTGCGCTTAACAGGTAATTCTGCTTACGGCGATTTTTCGGCCGCGCCGGCAACGGTAGCGCAGGTTTACGCTCAAATCATCAGCGACCTGAACGCAGCTGAAACAGCTTTGCCTATATCATACGGCAGTGATGCTACATCGAACACGATTAGGGCATCGCGTAACACTGCCATTGCATTTAAAACCAGGGTATATTTGGCTATGGGGCAATGGGCAAACGTGGTTACAGAGGCAAATAAAATTGTAAGTGCAACAGCACCATTTACTGCAACCAGTGGTGTAGCTTACGCACTGCAGGCCAACATAGCCAAAGTTTTTGCTACACCTTACACAACTACCGAATCTGTATTTTCAGAACCATTTACTACTACTGAAACTGTTGGCGGTCAAAACGCATTGGCCGATTACTTTAATACTACCGGTACCACGGAATTTTATATCAATTCGAGCAGTGCGCTGTTTACCGACGCTGGCTGGAAAGCAACAGACGCCAGAAGAGGATTTATAAAAACAACAGGTACTAAACTGAATTTAACCAAGTGGGCACTGGGTTCGCCATATTTGGATTGGGCAAACGTAATGCGTTACTCGGAAGTGTTGTTGAATTTGGCCGAAGCACGTGTGAATTTGAATGGCCCAAGTGATGCGCAAGCAATAGCGTTGTTAAACGCGGTTAGGCAACGGTCGGACGCAACTACTGTTTTTGCCACTGCTACACTCGCATCGATTTACGAAGAAAGAAACATCGAGTTTTTAGGTGAAGGCCTGAAGTGGCAGGATTTGTTGCGCTTAGGATTACCTATCCCTGCAAAAGGCAACATTACTGCAACGCCGGTTGGTGGCTTTGGATCCACCTATATATGGCCAATGTCAAGCGCCGAGCAATTGTATAACCCGCTTATTGGCAGATAATCATTTGTTTTAAACTTTAATTTAAAAGCCACCCAAACTAAGTTTGTGGTGGCTTTTTTCATGACAAAGCGGGGTATTGATGCAACGGGCATAGTGTACCGGGATAGCTTGCTGATAAACATTATTTTGATTGCCCGAAAACTATAAAAATCACTACTTTTGCGGCTCATCAATCCATTTCAATGAGTAGCCCTGTTTCCATCAAAAACGCTTTAATTTCTGTTTACTATAAAGACAATCTCGAAAATATCATCCACCAGCTTAACAGGTTGGGTGTAAAAATATACTCTACCGGCGGTACCGAGCGCTTCATCCGCGAATTAGGCGTCGATGTAATAGCTGTTGAGGACCTGACTTCGTACCCCTCCATACTCGGTGGTCGTGTAAAAACATTGCATCCTAAAGTTTTTGGAGGTATTTTGGCCCGCAGGGGTTTGGCCAGCGACGAAGAACAACTCGCTAAATACCAAATACCCGAGTTTGACCTGGTAATTGTTGACCTGTACCCTTTTGAAGAAACGGTAAAATCGGGAGCAAGCCAGGAAGACATTATCGAAAAGATAGATATCGGCGGCATATCGCTTATCCGTGCCGCGGCGAAAAATTATAAAGACGTAGTAATACTGGCATCGAAAGATGACTATGCCGAACTGGAAGGTATACTGGCCACCCAAAACGGCGAAACGGCTATCGAGCAGCGTCGTAAATTTGCCAAACAAGCTTTCAACATCACATCGCATTACGATACTTCGATTTTCAACTATTTTAATCTGGATGAGCCTACACCTGTGTTTAAACAGAGCATACAGCAAAGCCAGGTATTGCGCTATGGCGAGAACCCGCATCAACAAGGTATTTTTTATGGCGATTTGGATGCCATGTTCACCAAATTGAATGGAAAAGAGTTATCGTACAATAATTTGGTTGACGTGGATGCGGCGGTGGCGCTTATCGACGAGTTTACTGAACCAACCATCGCTATATTGAAACATACCAATGCCTGTGGGGTTGCGTCGCGCAGCTTTATTAAAGAGGCTTGGTTGGATGCCTTGGCTTGCGACCCGGTGTCGGCATTCGGCGGCGTAATTATTGCCAACGACGAGATAAACGAAGAAACAGCTGCAGAAATAAGCAAATTATTTTTTGAAGTATTGATAGCCCCGGCTTATACGGATGAGGCGCTTAAATATCTTACAGAAAAGAAAAACCGGATCATATTAGTTCGCAACCCTGTTGAATTGCCATCGAAACAGTTTAAAACTTTGCTGAACGGCGTGATAGAACAAGATAAAGACAGCGTAATTGAAGGCCCGGCACAAATGAAGCCTGTTACCATACGTAAACCGACCGAGCATGAATTGCGCGACCTGCATTTTGCCAATAAACTGGTAAAACATACCAAATCGAACACGATAGTTTTTGTTAAGGACAATACTTTGCTGGCAAGCGGCGTTGGACAGACGTCGCGTGTTGACGCGTTGAAGCAGGCCATTGTTAAAGCAGATAGCTTTGGCTTCGACCTGCATGGCGCCGTGATGGCTTCGGATGCGTTTTTCCCGTTCAACGATTGCGTGGAGATAGCCGCCGATGCCGGCATAACGGCTGTATTGCAACCGGGTGGGTCGATAAAAGATCAGGATTCGATAAAAATGGCGGACGAAAAAGGGATATCGATGGTAATGACGGGAGTGCGCCACTTTAAACATTAATTAATTTTTTAACGTAATAATTTGTTGAGCGATAAATGATTATAAACATCTTTTTTTTTACAAACTTTGCAAATTAACAGAAACAGAGCATAATGGGTTTATTTAATTTTTTTACGCAAGAAATTGCCATTGATTTAGGAACAGCTAATACCCTAATTATATTTAACGATAAAGTTGTTGTTGACGAACCTTCGATTGTAGCATTTGACCGTGTTACCAATAAGGTGATTGCCATAGGTAAACAGGCGATGCAAATGGAAGGCAAAACCCATGATAATATACGTACCGTGCGCCCGCTGAAAGACGGTGTTATAGCAGATTTTAACGCCGCCGAGCACATGATTAGGGGCATGATAAAAATGATAAACAAAGGCAAGGGTTGGTCGTTCCCGTCGTTGCGGATGGTTATCTGTATCCCGAGCGGCATTACCGAGGTGGAAAAACGTGCCGTTCGCGACTCGGCAGAAATTGCCGGCGCAAAAGAAGTCTATCTGATACACGAGCCTATGGCAGCAGCTGTTGGTATCGGTATCGACGTGGAAGAGCCTATGGGCAACATGATTATCGATATTGGTGGCGGTACTACCGAGATTGCGGTAATTGCATTGTCGGGTATAGTTTGCGACCAATCGATACGTGTGGCAGGAGATAATTTTGACTCGGATATTGTACAGTACATCCGCCGTCAGCATAATATCATGATAGGCGACCGTACTGCCGAAAAAATAAAAATAGAGGTTGGTGCAGCATTGCCCGAGTTAGCCGACCCGCCAGCGGATTTTGCCGTGCAGGGACGAGATCTGATGACCGGCGTACCTAAACAGATCACGGTATCGTATACAGAAATTGCGCATTGCCTGGACAAGTCGATATCGAAAATAGAAGAAGCGATATTAAAGGCTTTGGAAATTACGCCGCCCGAGCTTTCGGCAGATATTTACCAGACCGGAATTTACCTTACCGGTGGCGGCGCATTGTTAAGGGGCTTGGATAAGCGTGTCGCTGCCAAAACCAAGCTACCGGTACACGTAGCCGAAGACCCACTACGTGCCGTGGTAAGGGGTACGGGCATAGCACTTAAAAACATAGGTAACTTTAAATTTTTGATGCAATAGTAAGTAAGTGCATAGTAGTTAGTATTTAGTATTTAGATAAAGCCCTGTCGATTTGAAAAAATCAGCCAGGGTTGCTTTTAGATGTTGGATCTAACTATTAGATTTATATCTAAATACTAACGTCTAAATACTAAATACTAAAGAATGCGTAACCTGTTAATTTTTATCAGCAAGTACAACGCATTTTTTTTGTTCATCATTTTTGAGTTTATTTCCATTTTCATCCTGGTCAACTACAACTCCTTTCAAAAGGCTACGTACATCGAATCCTCAAACAATGTTACAGGTACGGTTTACGATAAGATGAGTCAAATAAGTGGGTATTTATCATTAGGCAAGGTTAACGACAGTCTGGCCACGGAAAACGCACGTTTACACAACCTGCTGAAGTCGTCGTTTTATGTGGACACATTGGTTAAACGCAAAGTTGTCGACAGTATCTATAAGCAGCAATACACATATATCATGGCAAAGGTGATCAACAATTCGGTTAACCACCGCAATAATTACCTTACTATAAATAAAGGCAGTAAAGACGGTATAGCTAAAGGTATGAGTGTTATTTGTAGCGCAGGTGTTGTTGGCGTGGTAGTAAACACCTCCGAGCATTTGGCCAATATTCAATCGGTACTGCACAAGGAAACGCGCATCAGTGCGATGCTGGCTGATACCCGCGACATCGGCAACTTTCTGTGGGGCGATAACCTCGACCCACATGCGGGGCTATTGGTGGATGTTGCAAACAATGTAAAGCCCCGCAAAGGCGAGTTGGTGGTTACATCGAACCTTTCTTCCATTTACCCTGCAGGCATCCCAATAGGCAAAATCAGCAGCTTACAATCGAAGGATGGCGGTCTGTTTTTAAACATGGATGTTGCTTTAGCCGTTGATTACAGTAAGCTGGAATATGTATATGTAATAAACAACCGGTTAGCAACAGAACAAACCCAAGTGGAGGCCGCACGGAAAAAAGATGATTAGGATTTTTATAGTCAACTTAGTAAGATTTGCCATATTGGTGTTTTTGCAGGTTTTCTTGCTGAAAAACTTTACGCTGTACAATCTTTCCACGCCATATCCCTATATCCTCTTTATTCTGCTATTGCAGTTCCAAACACCCAATATTGTTTTGTTCGTTTTGTCTTTCGTGATTGGTATTACCATCGATGCTTTTTATGATACGCCGGGTTTGCACGCGGCAGCATGCACGCTTTTGGCCTTCGCGCGAATCCTGTTTATTAGTGTGACTGTTGAAAAAGATGGCTTTGACAATGAGCCCGATCCAACACTTGATGCAATGGGCTTCCGGTGGTTTTTTATGTACGCCCTTATTTTAACACTTATCCATCATTTCTTCCTTTTCAACCTTGAAGTTTTCCGCATATCCGAAATACAATATACCTTCACCAGATTTGTATTAAGTTCGGTATTTACCGTATTTTTAATGCTGATTTCCGGCTTGTTGTTTTTCCGGAGGAAAGAACGTTAATGAACAGTTTTTTTGAGCGCCGCTACGTTATTCAAACCTTTTTTATTGTGATGGCCCTGGCCTTGCTTGGCCGTTTGTATTATATACAGATGGTTGACAACCAATACAGTGTATCGGCCAAGGACAATGTGGTGAAAAAGGTAATTGATTTCCCCAGCAGGGGCACCATTTTGGACCGAAGAGGCGTAATATTGGTACAAAACGAACCAATCTACGATATTATGGTGGTGCCGCGCGAAGTAAAAGCGTTTGATACCGCCAAGTTTTGCAGCCTGATAGGTATTGATAAAGAAGGTTTTTATAAACGTTGGGTAAAGGCATTGGCCTACTCCCGGTCGTTACCCTCACCGTTCGAGAAACAGATACCTGAGCGGTTGTACGCGTCATTCCAGGAACATCTGTTCGAGTTTCCGGGTTTTACTCCGTTGTTGCGCAAGGTACGTACCTACCCCGATTCAATTGCTGCTCAGTTTTTAGGTTATACTGATGAGGTTACCGATTTAGATATTAAAAAATCGCATGGTTATTATCAAAAAGGCGATTATATTGGCCGCACAGGTGTTGAACGCGCTTACGAGGATTCGTTACGGGGACAGCGTGGTATACGTAATTTACTGGTCGACTCGCGAGGGGTTACTAAAGGCCATTATTTAAACGGTTTATACGATACTTCGGCCGTGCCGGGAAAAATACTACAATCATCGATAGACAGCCGGATACAAAAATTGGGCGAAAGGCTAATGGCGAATAAGGTGGGCAGCATTGTGGCTATCGAACCATCGACCGGCGAGATATTGGCTTTTGTGAGCAGTCCTACGTACGATCCTAACCTGCTTACCGGACGCGATAGGGGTAACAATGTTGCCCAGCTTTCTGTAAATCCTTACGATCCGTTTTTTATCCGCCCGATACAGGCACGATACCCACCGGGTTCTTCGTTTAAACCACTGAGTGCCCTCATTGCATTGCAGGAAGGTATGATTACGCCACAGACCACTTATTTTTGTGCAGGCGGCTATCAGGCAGGTAACCACTTTGTGGCCTGTACCCACCATCATGGCGTTACTGATCTAAGGCTCGGCATAGCCGGATCATGCAATACCTATTTCTGCAACGTTTTTGATAAGTTGATGAACCAAAATGGTGCGCAAAACACTCGTACCAATTTTATTGACTGGCGGCAAAAAGTACTCAAATTTGGTTTTGGCAGCAAATTAGATGTCGACCTGCCCAACGAAGTGAGAGGTAATGTTCCTTCGGCAGAATTTTACGATAAGATTTTTAACGGCACCAGATGGCGCTCAAGTACATTCATATCAGATGCAATAGGTCAGGGTGAATTATTAGCTACGCCTTTACAAATGGCAAATATTGAGTGTATTATAGCCAATCATGGTTACTTTTACAGGCCGCACCTTATCAAATCTATCGGCGGTAAGGATGTGATCAGGCAGGAGTATAAGATAAAGAATGATGTTGGTATTGAACAGCTATACTTTGAGCCGGTTATCGACGGTATGCAGGAGGTGGTTGAGCACGGTACAGCGGCTGCGTCGCAAATATCGGGCATTGTGATGTGCGGTAAAACCGGTACTGTGCAACGCAATAATGCTAAAAATCATTCGGTGTTCGTTGCCTTCGCGCCGAGGGTAAACCCAAGAATCGCCATCGCCGTGGTTGTTGAAAATTCGGGGCAGGGCGCAGATTGGGCCGCACCAATTGCCAGCTATATTGTTGAAAAATATTTGAGAGATACGCTTACCTCGAGGCCATCGGGTAAAACTCCCCAATGGATTATGCAACAAAACCTATTGCCTGCCTTGAAAGTCCTTAGCCCTGCCGCGAAAGCGGCAATGGCCAAAGCTGATTCTGTAAAGAAAATTAAGGCGAACAGTGTTAAAAGCAAAAAAGGACTGAAAAGTGCATCGCGTAAAGGCGAAAAAATACCCCAACAACTGACCGCTATCCAGCCGAAAAGAAATGAACACTTATAACCAACGCAGCTTTTTTTACAATGTGGATTGGATAACCGTGTTCATCTACCTGGCGTTATGCACCATCGGCTGGTTCAATATACATTCGGCAGTTTTTGACGAAACACACCCCGGTATTTTTGGGATGAAGACCGATTATGAAAAGCAATTCATCTGGATATTGACGGCCATCGTTTTGGCAACCATTATTTTGTTGCTGGATAGCCGGTTTTTCAACGCTTTGGCGCCGGTGTTTTACGGCATCACTATTTTTTTACTGGTTCTGGTATTGGCGGTGGGCCGTAATGTTGGCGGTAACCAGGCTTGGATATCCATCGGCACTTTCAGGCTACAGCCATCTGAGTTTGCAAAATATGCCACGTGCTTGCTGTTGGCCCGGTATTTAAGTGGGGTGAACATCAAGATAACCGAGGCCAAGTCATTCTTCATCGCAGCAGCCATTATTTTAGTGCCCATGTTGCTCATCAAGCTACAACCCGATGACGGCTCGACCCTTGTTTTTTGCTCATTGATATTTGTTTTGTACCGGGAGGGGCTTTCG
The DNA here is from genome assembly GCF_903893715.1 of uncultured Mucilaginibacter sp. Lineage (GTDB taxonomy): Bacteria > Bacteroidota > Bacteroidia > Sphingobacteriales > Sphingobacteriaceae > Mucilaginibacter. Next base: position 73,639 of record NZ_CAITNG010000013.1, on the reverse strand, counting down.
CCAATATTTTTGATATTGGGTGCTATTTTTATCGTGCTGTTTATCTTATCGCTGGTGTTTAAGCAGATATTTGTTATTGGTGGGGTGCTTGTTGTTGCCGGCATCATCATCGCCATTGTGCGGCGGCACCGAAGGCTCGCGTTTACCATTTTGGCCGGAATGGCGCTTTCGATACTATTTGTAGTGGCTGTTCCATTTATCTATAAACACATTATAAAAGAACACCAAAGGGTGCGTATTGACGAATGGTTGGGACTGCAATCTGATTTGAAAAAAGCAGGTTATAACGTTCACCAATCGAAGATAGCTATAGGCTCAGGCAAACTTTGGGGTAAGGGCTATTTAAAAGGCACACAAACGCGCTTCTCGTTTGTGCCGGAGCAGAGTACCGATTTTATTTTTTGTACCGTAGGCGAAGAGTGGGGCTTTGCGGGATCGGTGGTTGTGGTTGGACTGTATATATTCCTTATCCTGCGCATTATCGTGCTCGCCGAGCGACAGCGGTCACCATTTTCGCGCATTTATGGTTACGGTGTGGCCTGTGTTATTTTCTTCCACTTTTTTATCAATATCGGGCTTACCATTGGCGCGGTACCTGTTATCGGTATCCCATTGCCGTTCATCAGCTATGGCGGTTCGTCTTTGTGGAGTTTTACCTTTTTGTTGTTCACGCTGGTAAAGCTCGATTCGAACCGAATGGGTGTGGTATCGGGTTAATGCTACGCCGGATAACGTCGCCTCAGCAGCGCATAAAACTTATCGGCGGTTGCTTGCCTGGCTTCCCAGTTATTTTTTTTGGTGTAGTTTGCCTTTAAAAAGTTATCGGCCTCCTCAAATTTGTTAAAGTGGTTTAGTATGTCTACAGCTTCGCCGTAAGCCATGCTGTAACCGTTAAACAGGTCTTTTACATACAGCAGTTTATCGTTAAGGTTTATTGCCGATTTAAGATCGCTGATAGCCGACAGGTCAAATTGGTCGGCGAGGCGTGTTTGTTGTAATTGACCGGCAATTACCTGGTTTACGGTAGTCGCTGGTTTAATAGCGGTAACATGATGTTCGACGGGCAAAACTTCAACAGGTTTTTCAATAACATTTTCAACCGGTTTGGGCGATACTTCGGCCGGCTTTTCAGGCTCAACCTCGGGCTCGTCTTCTAAAAAAGCGATGTCCTCTTCATCGTAAGCCATTGGTTCAATATCATCCAGTTTCAGTTCGTGCCTTATTATAGGTTCTTCCGGTTTTATATCTTCGGTCATCGCATCATCGGCTTTAGCTACCGGTTCTTTTTTTGAGCTTCTTGATGTCTGCGCGGGTTGTACCACCGGTTCAAAAAACTTTTCGGTAACAGGCGGACTTTCTACCGTAGTCTGTGCTTCGGGTTTGTGTTTATTGTGTTTGCGCAAAACCTCGATGTTCTCTATCAGGTAATGGGTGTTGGCGGCAAACAGCTCCAACTCCAGGTCGTTTATATCGTCTTTGGTTTTTTCGATAAACTCGTATTGTTCGTGCAATTCGTTTAATATGATACCAATCTTCTTGAAAATTTCTTCTTGCTTCATAATTATGCCGGCGGGAATATGTTGGTAAAATATTAGAACGAAAATACCATTAAATTCTGATATTAGCCGTCAACATATAATGTAAAGATGCTTTTTAGCGAGTACAACAAACGGCGCAGCGAATTTGGCGGGAGTATAGAGTTAATATGCGGATCGATGTTTTCGGGCAAAACCGAAGAACTGATACGCAGGCTAAAACGTGCGCAGATAGCCCGTTTGAACGTGGAGATATTTAAACCCAAAACCGATGTACGCTATGACGAGACCGCTATTGTATCGCACGACCTGAACTCGATTCACTCGACACCTGTCGAAAACGCATCGTCGATACTGTTACTGAGCAGCAATACGCAGGTGGTAGGCATTGACGAGGCCCAGTTTTTTGATGAGGAACTACCCGACGTTTGCAACCGACTGGCCAATAAAGGCATACGCGTAATAGTGGCTGGCCTGGATATGGATTTTTTGGGCAAACCTTTTGGCCCCATGCCCGCCATTATGGCCATTGCCGAATCGGTAACCAAAGTGCAGGCCGTGTGTGTGGTTTGCGGAAACCCTGCTTTATACTCGTACCGCTTAGTAGCCAACGACACTAAAATACTGTTGGGCGAAAAGGAAACTTATGAGCCGCGGTGCAGAGTGTGTTATAATCTGAACAATTAGCGTTGGTGCAGGCTTAACCTGTTGCCATCGGGATCTTTTATGGCGGCAAATATCCCCCAAGGCGTTTTGTCGATAGTGCCAACTTCAATACCCTTTTCGGTCAAGGTCTTTATTTCGGCATTAAGGTCTTCGCAATCGATAACCAGACCGTTTATACAACTCGGAGGCATATTATCAAACCAGGTTACCAAGGTTATGGATGCTTGAGCCCCCTTCAATACCCAATTGAACCCACTTTTGCCCTTTGCCAAGATCATTTTCAACAATCAGTTTAAAACCCAGTTTCAAATAAAACTCTTTTGACGCGGCCTGGTCGATTACAGGGATAGAAATGATGCTAATTAACTTCATGATGGGTGTCGAATTTATTGTACAAAAAATACTCCCCGCAGAGGTATTTATAAAATAAGATCAGTTTTCTTTTTCTTCGCGCTTAACTAATAGCACCTCATCGTTATCCAATAGCAAATATCCGTACTCATAGCAAAAATTATAAGTACTGCCGGTTTTGGTTTGGTAGATACTGGTAATATAATCGAAATTAAAGCCTTTTGCCGATAGTTTTTTTCGGGTAACCTTGGTTTTGCCAGTTGGGTTAAACTCTTCCATAATGCGGCGGTTGCGCTTTAGTATGTTATTGATGTTGCGCACCAGGTTATAACTCTCGCTGTTGAGCTGGTTGTTATAATTGTTGCGGCACTGGTCGTCGCAAAATTTTTTGTCGGACCGACCATGCAATACCGTTCCGCAATCCAAACACAATCTTTCCTGGGGCATAAATTATTGTTTAGCATAAAGTTAGGCATTCTTTATCCATTTGCAAACGCTTACAAACGAAAATTAACATTTAGAAATGTTTATTATACGGATAGGGCAAACCAACTGCCGCAACTTTGTGGTGTTGATTGAAAAACATGAATTATCACGAATTAAAAAAAAAGAGAAATGATGAGCACATTAAAAAACAGCGTACGCCTGGTAGGCAACTTAGGGATGGATCCGGAAGTAAAGAATTTTGACAACAACCGTAAACTGGTAAAACTGGCATTGGCCACTAACGAAAGCTACAAAAACGACAAAGGCGAAAAGGTTACGGAAACACAGTGGCATAACATAGTAATATGGGGCGCGCAAGCCAAGTTTGCCGAAGAGATGTTAAAGAAAGGCGACGAGGTTGCCATTGACGGCAAACTTGCCAGCAGGAATTATGTTGACAAAGATGGCAACAAGCGCTATGTGACCGAGGTGGTAGCGAACGAGTTTTTGAAGATGAATAGTAAGAGAGCCTGACCGCAGATTTTGATTTGGCTTATTGTGAGAATGATTAGTATGATTTTGCTGATTGTTTGGGGCGAAGTGATGATAAGAAAGATTTGTTTGGTGATGGGGCTGGTGGTACGAGTGGGATAAGTGATAAGGAAACCGCCGGCCCCTAACTGGGCAATGTTAAAATTTTGAACGTAATTTTTTATATTTGTATGTATTCGGACGCAAAAGAAACCGCCCGGTTGTATAGGGTGCTGACCGAGAAATTAGGCAGTGAAATTACCGAGGCGATGTTTAAATATATCGACAATAAAACTGAACGATCGGTGGAAGCAAGTATTAAAACATTGGCTACTAAAGAGCATGTCTCTCGCGAGATAGCGAACGTCCGTAAGGAAGCCGGTGCGAATAAGGCTGACCTTGTTAAATGGATGTTTATTTTTTGGGTAGGACAGGTTGGAGTTACTTTGGGAATAGTGCTGCTGTTTTTGAAAAGGTGAAAAAGTTCTTACAAATACCCCCCTGCTTTTTAGTAGCAGCTACGGTAAAGAGTGGCAGGAATTGTAAGGGTATTAAAATATCCTACTTTTCCCCCCTCCTCTGTGAGTGGCAGTGGCAGTTGAGAGTGGCCAATGGGGAAAAGAGTGTTTAAAAATTCCTACATTTACCCCCCTCCCGCCGGTTAGGAGGAGAGTCGGGATTCAAGATTTTGTGAGACTTAAAAGTCTTGCAAATGCCCACCACCACCAGCTTTAACAAACCTTCAGATATTTTTTACCGACCAATACCCGCTACTTACCGAATAGTTAAAGCGTTCGGCCTAAATCAAATAGGCGCGCAGTGTTTATCACTGTACTTTTGAGTCATCAAATAGAAACAGAAATGGAAAACAACAGCGAATACAGCAACCCTCGTCATAATAATAGGTTAACCCTTGGCATTATACTTTTAGGCATCGGCATCGTATACCTGCTTAACCAGGTTACATTTTTCAGCTTGCCATTTTGGCTTTTTAGCTGGCCTATGTGGATGATTTTAATAGGTTTTGCCAGCGGGGTAAAACATAACTTCACCAAACCGGGTGCCATTATTATGATGGCTATAGGCGGCATCTTTTTGGCCAACATGGCTTTAGGTTTTCACTACATGATATTTTGGCCATTGATGCTTATTGGTGCGGGTATTTACATGCTGTTTGTTAAAGGCAGCAAATGGGAGCGCAACAGTAGGTACCCTTATGGACAATATGGGCAGGATGTATATGGCAAACAGCCCGACAACTTATAAAATTCCTAACTCAACATATATCAGGCAACCCCGCCCCGGCTTTATAGCGGGGCGGTTTTTTTGGCCATTATTGTGGCCAATTGCGAAGAATGATGCTTGACAACAATAAAGCGACTGAAATCCATCTACCGACAAAATCCCTACGTTCGCCGAATATTAAAAGTACATTACCAATTTTACTTTTGCCTATTCCGAATGTTATATTAGTTTTATAACATAATTTTAAAACACACTACATGAGTATCAATATAGATCCCAATTACAGAGACCCGCGCAGCAATAAAGTGCTGGCAGGGTCAATACTTCTGGTTGTTGGTGTCATCATCCTGGTGCACCAGTTCAACTTTTACTTTTTCCCCTTTTGGCTATTCCGCTGGCCAATGTGGCTTATCGTTTTCGGCATTTACAGCGGCGTTAAGCATAATTTCCGTAATTCAACCTGGTTAGTCCTACTGTTTTTAGGTGTCTTTTTCCTAATGGATGATATTTTCCCTCATATCCATGTTTGGGGCAATTTTTGGCCAATAATATTGATTGCCATTGGCGTAAAAATGATTAGCAGTCGAAATCAACCCTGGAGCTCTAAAGGCCGCTGGGAAAGTGGTCGTTGGGAAAAAAGATGGCGGGTAGGTATCCACACCAATGCACCTAACCAAGGCGCACCGGGGGTTGATTATACGCAGCCTACTACCGAACCGACAGCTACGGATCATGCAGAGTCGAAAAAACGCATGGGCGACGATTACCTTGACGCTGTATCCATTTTTGGGGGAGTAAAAAAGATGATTCTTTCGAAGGATTTTAAAGGCGGCGAGATCATCAATATTTTTGGCGGTGCCGATATCGATTTTACACAGGCCGATATTAAAGGACAAGTAGTTATAGATATAACGCAGGTTTTTGGCGGCGTTAAACTGATCGTTCCACCACACTGGCACGTAACATCGGATATTGCGGCAATATTTGCGGGATTTGATGATAAGCGCATGCAAAAAAGCGATTATGGTACCGATAAAATATTGATTTTAAAAGGTACTTCAATTTTTGCAGGGGTAGACATACGTAGCTATTGAACCCGGTAACGCTTTAACACAATATTAGTGCATCGCATTTTAATAACATCCCGATTTGTTACTCTCAATCATAAACTGACCATTGGCAACAACTACCAACATATTTTCGAAAATAACCTACGCACTTGTCCTATGTTTTTTAGCATGGGTTGGTGCACAGGCCTATATCGTAGAAAGTTTTGGTTTTAACTGGTACATCGCATTTGGCGACAGCCTTGTCAATACAGTTTTACTGAGCGGTGCCTGCTGGCTTATTAATAATAACCTACGGTACTATCAACCGGGAGAAAAAAGTTATATCAACCTGCTGGTATGGTGCGGGGTATTGGCCGGTTTGTGCATCCTTATCGCCCGATGGGTATTGCCTTTTATCATCAATGACAAGGTTTACGAAAGCTTCTTCTCCCAATCGTTGGCCATACGTTATTTCATCAGCTTTTTAACCATTGGTTGCATGGCCATGGTAAGCGTGGTATGGTTTACCCAACTCGACCAAAAAGAAAACGAAAAGCGAAAGACTGACGCTGAAAAGCTTGCCCGTGAAGCAGAACTATACAACCTGCGGCAGCAATTACAGCCACATTTTCTGTTCAACAGTTTAAATTCTATCAATGCATTGATTGGTATACGACCCGATGAAGCTCGAAAGATGATACATCAACTTTCTGATTTTTTACGGGGAACGTTAAAGAAAGATGACCAAGCCCCGGTAACCTTGGCAGAAGAATTACAACAGGTTCAATTATACCTCGACATTGAAAAAGTTAGGTTTGGGCACCGTTTGTCGGCCGAAATAAGTCACGATGCCAAAAGCGGGGATATGATGTTGCCGCCCATGTTATTGCAGCCAATTGTAGAAAATTCGATTAAATTTGGCCTATACGATACAACAGAAGCGGTTACAATAAGTATAAGGGCCGAGGTTAACGATAATTATTTAGTGCTGATGGTGCAAAACCCATATGATGCCCAAACAAGCCGACCGATGAAGGGTACCGGCTTTGGTTTAAGTGGCGTACAGCGCCGTTTATACTTATTATTTGCACGTAACGACTTGGTTGAGACGCACGCTGCCGACGATGTATTTACAACAATTATAAAAATCCCGCAGGTATGAAACGAGTTTTAATTATTGATGATGAGCCTTTAGCCCGAATGATTGTTCGTGAATACTTGCTTGATTTTCCACAGATAGAGGTGTTGCAGGAATGTGGCGACGGTTTTGAAGGCGTAAAGGCAATTAACCAATATCAGCCTGACCTTATTTTTTTGGACGTGCAGATGCCCAAAATAAACGGCTTTGAAATGCTGGAATTGGTAGAAAAGCAGCCTTCGGTAATTTTCACCACCGCATTTGACGAGTATGCCATAAAGGCTTTTGAAACACATGCAGCCGATTATTTACTGAAACCATTCAGCAAAGAACGTTTTGCCAAAGCCGTTGACAAATGGTTAAATCAGGTATCGCCAACCGAATCGATAAAAGCAACCGAAACCTTGGTCAATGCGGTGGTACCGCCATCACCTGCGCAGCATGAGCGTATAGTTGTCAAAACGGGCACCAAAGTAAAAATTATACCGGTTCACGATGTACAATACCTGGAAGCCGACGATGACTACGTAAGTATACACACTCAAGAAGGCTCCTTCCTTAAAAACAAGACGATGAGCTTTTTTGAACAGACACTGGACCCCCGTCAGTTTGTACGCGTACACCGCTCCTATATATTGAGCGTTGCGCAGATTACCCGCATAGACCCATATGAAAAGGATGCGCATTTAGCAATACTAAAATCGGGTGCAAAAATACCAGTGAGCAAAACGGGTTATATTAAGCTAAAAGCTGTTTTAGGGATATAGCCCCTAAAATATCCCATCGTTATCAGTTTATTAACAAGGTGCGGCTTTTGTTAATAAATTGTTATAAATCGATTAAACTTTATATTTTTGTTTTCAGCCACTTATTCAGGTTGTGAAGCCGACGTTTTTTCAGCAACAGCTTTCGTTTTTTATATATTATCAGTCTTAAGCTTCGTTGAGCGGGGCCTAATAATTGATTTTTATACCAGACCAGCATAAACATCTGACTAAAAAGGTTTTGTATCTTTTTTGATTTTGAAGCGTATAAAATCACAGCGTTACATATAATTAAGCATTTATCTTTTATTACTGACCAGTTAAATGTCCGAGGAAAAAGACACCGCCTTTGGTATGTTCCCGATTGGGTTGCAAGCACTCAATCAGCACTATTTTGCGAACAAGCAATTACATAACCTCATTGAAAGCACCAATACGGGTTTGTGGGAGCGCAACATCGAAGACCAGCAAGCATGGTGGTCGCCCAAGTTTTGTGAGTTGCTCGGGTATGATTACGGAGCGCTCGATACCAGCTATACCTCCTTTATCGACAAGCTTGTGCACCCCGAGGACAAAAAACCGTTAGTGGATGCCTACCAAAACCACCTTAAAACTCAAAGTCCATACAAAATGGAAGTTAGGCTGTTAACAAAGGAACAAGGCTACCGCTGGTTTGAAACATCGGGCAAGGCATGGCCCGACGAAAATGGCAAGTTAAGCAGAATGATCGGCGCCGTTGTTGACATTGACCAGAAAAAACGCAATGAGATCAAGCTAAAAAGGAATGAGTTTTTACTAAATGAAACCAACAAAATAGCCAATGTTGGCGGTTGGGAGCTTGATGTAGTAAATATGGAGTTGACGTGGTCGAAAGAAATATACGAAATATACGAGTTGCCAGCCAATATTAGCCCCGATGTTGATTCAGCGATCAGCTTTTTCGAACCGGGTTATCGTGAAATTATTTCTGCTGCAGTAAGCGATGCCATAAAGTTTTGCAAGCCTTACGACCTGGAATTGCAGATTCGAACAGCAAGAGGCAACGTTATTTGGGTTAGGACCAAAGGGATACCAATTATCGACAGCAATGGCGAGTGCATTACCTTACGTGGAATATTTCAAAACATCAACGAAAACAAACTGAAAGAACTTAACCTGCAGAAATCGCTCGATTTGCTTGGCGATCATAACAGGCGGTTACAAAACTTCGCCCATATTGTATCACATAATTTACGTTCGCATTCAGGAAATTTACAATTTATGGTCAATATATTTGCAGAAAATATTTCTGCTGCGGAAAAGGATGAAGTGTTTGGAAATATTCGCTCTATCAGCGAAAGTTTAGCCACAACAATAGATCATTTAAACGAAATAGTAAAAATACAAACGGAGATAAGCAAAGAGCTTAAACCTGTTGATTTTGAAAGTGTTTTTAAGAGTACACAAAACGTACTCGATAGTAATATCAGGAGAACAAGAGCGATGATCTGTTACGATTTTTCTTCATGTCCAACAATTAACTATGTACCTGCTTATTTGGAAAGCATTTTTTTAAACCTATTGTCCAACTCATTAAAATACAGGCACCCGGACCGCAACCCTAAAATAATTTGCGAAACGTATTTTGATAAAGAGCATACCTATATGACTTTTGAAGACAACGGGCTTGGTATAGATTTAGAAAAACACAAGGACAAAGTATTTGGCATGTACCGTACCTTCCACCAAAACACCAATGCCAAAGGCATAGGTCTTTTTATTACCCGCAACCAAATTGAATCGTTAGGGGGCAGTATACAAATTGAAAGTACGGTGAATGTTGGCACGAAATTTACCTTAAAGTTAACATAATAACATATTAAACAATAGAGAATAGATGATGACAGCAACTCCCTTTAAGACCGTTTGCGTGATAGATGATGACAAGATTTATATTTACGGTCTTAAAAAATTAATCACCATTAAAGAACTGAGCCCCAATTTGATGGAATTTTATAATGGCAAAGAGGCCATCGACTTTTTAATCAATCCTGAAAATCAGAACCAGTTACCAGATATTATTTTTCTCGACATCAACATGCCCGTTATGGATGGTTGGGGCTTTATGGAAAGTTTTGTGAAAATTAAACCACAGTTGAGTAAAAAAATCACAATTTACATGGTGAGTTCTTCCATTAATCAAGACGATATCAACAGGGCCAAGGGCATTTCGGACGTAACCGACTATGTTATCAAACCTATTTCGCAAGACACGCTTGTTGAGTTGTTCAATGTAGCGGCCTAACAAAAAGAAAAAAGGCTCCCAATTCAATTTAGGAGCCTTTTTTGATTGCTTTTACCTAATCGATATAGCTCTCCAATAATTTAAATCCTTTTTCGGTTTTAATATCCACCTCGTTAATGCTTTTGGGCAATAAAATACATTCACCCATTTTTAAAGCATAGCTTTGATTGTTATACAACAAAGTACACTCTCCGCCCACACAAACATATATCACGAAAGAGTCCAAATGGCTGTAATCTTTCGTTGTGCCGTGCGTAAACTCCATCATATTGGTAGTAAAATATGGGCACGATACTACGGGAACATCCAGGTTCACCTCATGCTCATAGTTTGTTTTGTACTCAGGGTAAAAGTTGTAGTCATTCGCAGCAAGGGCTTCTTCGGTATGCAGTTCACGTTTATTGCCTTTATCGTCAACACGGTCAAAATCATAAATGCGGTAGGTAATATCCGATGTTTGCTGTATCTCGGCCAATAATAGCCCTTTACCAATGGTATGGACACGCCCTGCGGGTAAAAAGAAAACATCGCCTGCATTGGCTGTTTCCACGTTCAATATATCATTTAAGTGGCCGCTGTTTAGTTTTTCGATATATTCCGCTTCGTTGGTTTGCTTGTTGAAGCCGGCTATCAGGGTAGAACCCGGGTCCGACTCGATAATATACCACATCTCCGTTTTGCCAAACGAGTTATGGCGCTTTTTGGCCAGTTCGTCATCAGGGTGAACCTGTATCGATAGCCAGTCGTTGGCATCAATAAATTTAACCAGTAAAGGAAAGATGTTGCCAAACCTATTGTAAACCTTTTTGCCGACCAGTTCATCTTTATACTCTGCCAGCAGATCGGCCAATGAGCGGCCCTCTAAAGCCCCCCCGTCAACGATAGATACATCGGAAGGGACTCCCGATATCTCCCAGGTTTCGCCGCAATTGGGCAGCGGCGAAAAATCCTTACCCAAATAGGTGTTGATTTTGTTGCCGCCCCATATTTTGTCTTTAAAAATAGTCTTGAATTTCAAAGGGTACAATTCTGTTGGCATATTGTATTTTTTGGTTAGTGGTTTATCAATAACGTCCCATTTTTCAAATCTCGGGTTCTTGTTGGCTTAAACAATGAAAGCTACCCAAGCCCCAGATAATATCCGTCGAATCAATGCCTACAACCTTCCTGTCGGGAAAGCACTGCTGTAGTATAGCCAATGCTTTTTCGTCATTCTTATCACGATAAGTTGGCACCACTACAGCCGCGTTGGCAATATAAAAGTTTGCGTACGATGCCGGCAACCTTTGCCCATCATAAACAACCGGCGATGGCATAGGCAATTCCACTATATTCAAAGGCTTGCCATTGAGCAACCTAAATGTTTTGAGCGTTTCAAGGTTCTCCTGCAATAAATGGTAGTTCTCGTCCTCTTCATTATCTTCAACAACGGTAACTACAGTATCCTCATTCACAAAACGGGTGATATCATCAATATGACCATCGGTATCATCCCCAACTATACCATCCCCAAGCCACAAAATTTGTTCAGCCCCATAATAGTTTTTAAGGTAGCTTGCTATCTGGTCCTGGTTTAAGTGCGGGTTGCGGTTTTTGTTCAACAAACATGCAGTAGTGGTAAGTATTGTCCCGGCGCCATTAAAATCAATTGAACCACCTTCCATCACAATGCCCGGATGGTAAACTTGTAAGTCAAAATGGGCACCAATTTTCGTGGGTATCACATCGTCCAAATCAAAGGGTGGATATTTATTCCCCCAGGCATTGTAACCCCAATCAACTATCACTTTTTCGCCTTTTTCGCCATTGACCAAAAACGCCGGGCCATGATCGCGGCACCAGGCATCATTGGTTGCAAAATGATGGAACTCGATTTGGTACATATCCACCCCCGCTTTTATCAATTCGCTTTTCGCGAAAGCTTCCATATCGGTATTGGCAATGTTGATGCGTACCAACTCACCTTCGGCCACAATCTTGATGAACTCGCAATAAGGTTTATAAATCGAAGCGATCTTTCCCGGCCACGACTCTTCTTTATGCGGCCAGCTCAACCATGTCGCCGTATGCTTCGCCCATTCGGCGGGAAAGCTGAATCCTTGCGAAGCGGGATACATCATATCAGTCTTCATCAAGTAGTCTTTTTGTAATGGGCTGATAACTGTCTATCCTGCGGTCCCTCAAAAACGGCCAATGCGTCCTGTAATAATCCGTTTTCTCCAAATCTATTTCCTGAACAATCACATCCTCATCATGGTGTGATGCCTGGTACAACACCGTCCCGAAAGGATTGGCGACAAATGAGCCTCCCCAAAATTTCAACCCTGCTTCTTCGCCAACCCTGTTTACGCTAACCACGTGCACACCATTGGCTACCGCATGGCTGCGTTGTATGGTTTGCCAGGCATTATATTGTTCGGTATTGGTAGCGTCGTCCTGCGTATTGGCCCAACCGATAGCTGTTGGATAAAACAATACCTCGGCACCCATTAGCGCGGTAATGCGCGCGGCTTCCGGGTACCATTGGTCCCAACATATCAACACCCCAACAGTGGCATATTTGGTTTTGAAAACCTTATAACCTAAGTCGCCGGGGGTGAAGTAGAATTTCTCATAAAAACCCGGATCGTCCGGTATATGCATTTTGCGGTACTTGCCTAAATACGCTCCGTCCGCATCTAAAACAGCAGTAGTATTATGGTATACACCTGACGCCCTTTTTTCGAAAAGCGACGCGATGATCACCACGTTCAGTTCAGCGGCTAAAGTCGATAGCTCATCTGTGGATGGTCCCGGGATGGCTTCGGCCAGTTTAAAGTTCTCGTAGTCCTCCACATCACAAAAGTAAAGCGAGGTAAACAGCTCTTGCAGGCAAACAATTTGCGCGCCTTTTTTTGCAGCTTCTCTAACCTTGGTCATTGCTTTGCTTAGGTTTTGTGCCTTATTTCCGGTGCATTCCATTTGCACCAACCCAATATTTACTTTAGCCATACCGCGATTGTATTTTGCGCAAAATTATAAATTAATATCAAAAGCATTTGCCATAATCGTTATCTTACATGGCACACCCAAACAAAGCTTTACGAGTGTGCGGTTTTTATTAGCTTTGCAACAACAGGCAACGCCGCCTTTTATTTTATTTATGCCCCAACAAGCATGGTAACTAAAGACCATTACGAACTGCTCGAAATAAAAAATGATGCCAGTCAGGCCGAAATTGACGCGGCCTATGCAAAGATCATCGTCCATGACCACTATACGTCCGAACAAATTGAAGCCTTTAGATTAGCTTATCATACACTCCACGACCCCCAAAAGCGCGCAATATACGACAGCGAACTCCCCGGCCCGTTCGACCCAAGTGAATCTTTCCCTTTTGAAGACATCGATTCGATAACCGAAGTAAAAAAGCCCAAAACATTTAAAAGCAGGCTTTGGAACATTACCCAACTGCTGCTCAAAATAATCATTACCGCCGCTTTGCTTTACTATGTGTTCAGCAAGATAAAAATCGAGCAGGTAAAGACCCTGATATCAAACTCAAACCCCTGGTGGATGCTGGCCGCTGTTGTTTGCTTTTTCACGTCAACCGTTGTATCGGCTTCAAGGCTGTTGAGCTTTTTCAAATCCATCGACCTGCATATCAACTGGAAATTTAACCTGCGGCTATACATGCTGGGCATGTTTTACAACCTGTGTTTGCCTGGTGGTATTGGTGGCGATGGCTATAAGATTTACCTCCTCAACAAACGCTATAAAAAACCGGCTAAAAAAGTTTTCTGGGCCATTTTGTTCGACCGGTTGAGCGGCTTTTGGGCCATAGGCTTTATCACCGCGGTTTTGGTGATATTCCTTCCCCAACTCGCGGTTTTGCATATCACGCCAATAACGGCATGGTCTGCTTTTCTTGTTGGCACCGCCGTATACTACTTTGTTGCTTACAAGTTTTTTCACGACTATACCAAGCATTTTTGGGAGGCGCATATAAAAGCCATTGCCGTACAAAGCCTGCAGGTACTCACCATTTTATTGGTAATGATAGGCCTGCACCACGATGGCAAGTTCGCGCCGTATCTATCGGCCTTCCTGATGTCGTCAATGGCGGCTGTTATACCGTTTAGCGTGGGTGGTTTAGGCTTCCGCGAGTTTATTTTCAAATACGTGGTTGCCGAAATGTTCCACATGAACGGTGAATTGGCCGTAGTATTAAGCCTGTCGTTCTATGTCGTATCGGCCATCGTGTCGCTATTGGGTGTCTACTACGTATTCCGCGCCGACAAATTGGAAGAGGATTGATTTCAAAGAACAAAAATGAACATCATTATAACAGGCGCCAGCAGCGGTGTAGGTTTTGAAGCCGCGCTCGAATTGATACTCACCGGCGAACACCGGGTCATCGCATTGGCTCGTTCGGCCGATAAACTCTCCCGTTTGCTCGAAATTGCACAAGGACTCAACCCCGATTGCCAATTATACCCTGTAGCTTTCGACATCGTGCATGACGACTATGCCGACCTTATACAGTTCATCGCGGCGCGTTTCGATGGCAAAGTCGACGCCCTCATCAACAATGCGGGTGTGCTCATCAACAAACCCTTTGCCCAATTAGACGAGACTGACTTCGTCGAGATGCTGCAAAGCAATTACCTCGGTCATGTGCGCATCATCCAGGCGTTATTGCCTATGATGGCCGAAGGGTCGCACATCCTCAATATCGGCAGCATGGGTGGCTATCAGGGCAGTGCTAAGTTTGTCGGCCTATCGGCCTACTCGGCCAGCAAAGCAGCCCTCCACACGCTTACAGAGTGCCTGGCGCAGGAACTGGCCGACCGGAACATCAAAGTAAACTGCCTGGCCCTCGGCTCGGCCCAAACCGAAATGCTCGAAAAGGCTTTCCCCGGTTACGAATCGCCGGTTATGGCCTTTGAAATGGGCAAATACATCGCCGACTTTGCCCTCACCGGCCACCGCTTCTTCAACGGCAAGATACTCCCCGTAGCCCTCAGTACGCCATAGGTGTTATGGGTATTTATGGGTGTTTTTTGATTTCGAATTTCGGATGTCCGATTTCGGATTTTCTGTCCCTTTAACGTCTTCCATTTTACATCTTCCCTTTTACGTCTTCCATCTTCCATCAATATGGGTATTTATGGGTATCCGCGAATATCGAACAATGAATTTTGAATGTCGAATATCGACCTTACTTCATCATTCAATATTGGATATTCAGTGTTCTATATTATAAAACACATGGGTATTTATGGGTATCCGCTCAATATAGAAACGCTCTTTTCTTTCTTACGCTTTGCGCCGGCCTCCATGCGCTTTGCGAAAACACATGGATATTTTTGGGTATCTCAAAGAACTGTTTTGTCTTAACTCTTGATTTTTTCACCTTGAGTCACATTCCCCACAATATAAGAAAATTTATTGAGATTTGAAAAAATAAACAGCGACCAATGACAACAATTTCCACAGAAAACCACTACCTCACCCTTATTAATGTTTTTTCTGTCAATCCTGTAAACCAGCAAAAACTGGTTGAGTTATTAACGCGTGCCACTGCCGATAGCGTGCGAAAAATAACCGGGTTCATATCCTCCAGCCTGCACCGCAGTTTGGATGGCACCAAAGTAACCATGTATGCCCAATGGCGCAGTATGGAAGATTACCAAAACATGCGTAACAACGCCCAGGCATCGCCCTACCTTGATGAAGCCCTTAAAATAGCCACCTTTGCACCGGGCATGTACGAGGTGGCAGAGACGTTTTTGCCGGAAAGTTGAAAAAATAACCACCATGTCATTGCGAGCGCAGCGCGGCAATCTCAAAGGATAGACAGGCATCATGCCTTTCCGAAATGCAAAACGAACCCACTATATTGCATTATGAAACTGCATGAATATTGTGTTTACATCCTCACCAATATAAATAAGGTGGTATTATATGTAGGCGTTACAAGCGACCTTCAAGGTAGAGTTTGGGAGCATAAAAACGGCGTACATCCCGGTTTTACAAAGAAATATAGGTATAACAAGTTAGTCTACTACGAAGAATACCAATGGATTCATGATGCCATTGATCGCGAAAAACAATTGAAGGCTGGTTCACGGCAAAAGAAAATTGATTTAATAAATAAAGACAATCCTGAATGGACAGATTTAAGTGGGGGATGGTATGATTAACGACTTGCGTGTCGGTTACCTGTCCGCAGAGATTGCCACGCTTCGCTCGCAATGACAGAAAAAGTTAGTCACAAAAAAAAACCCGTCCGATAACTATCGGAACGGGGCTTTTCAAATTCAATGTAGCTTTCGCTAAATTATTTTTTACCTGCAGCGGCAGCAGCTTCCTGCTCAGCCTGACGCAATGCACGTGAGGTAGTTACCGAAACAATGGTATCTTCCATGGCATTGGTAATGGTCATGTTTTTAACTGTTAAGTCGCTAACACGTACCGATTTGCCAACCTCTAAAGTTTCGATGCTCACATCGATGTTATCGATATGGTCTTGCGGTAAAGCTTTGATACGCAGTTTACGTAATTTTTGTACCAGTTTACCACCGGTTTTAACACCCGGCGAAGTACCTGTCAAACGCACTGGTATCTCAATAGTTACCGGTTTTTTTGGATCCAGTTTCAAAAAGTCAACATGGATGATCATTTCAGTCAACGGATGGAACTGAATGTCTTTAATAATTGCCTGTGTTTTTTTACCGGCAATGTCTAAGTCGATGAAATGAACAACGGGAGTATAAACCACCGGTTTCAAATCAGCTACGGACACCGCGAAGTGGGTTTGTGTTTCCCCACCATACAGCACTGCAGGCACAAGGCCATCATAACGCAGTTGCTTGGCGTCTCTTTTCCCTACGTTCTCTCTTAAAGAACCGCTAATAGTAATTGATTTCATTGTTTTTATTTATTTATTGTTAAGTCGATAGACTATACGCCATGGGCCATAGTCTATCTTTTGTATTCTCTTTTATTTACCATGGTCTATCGACCATTGTATATGGACTATCAATCCACCCTAAACAAGTTACTGATCGACCCGTGCTCGTTAACATTCGTTATCGCCTGGGCAAACAGGTCAGCCGTCGATAATACCCTGATCTTGCTGCTTGGCTCCCTCAACTGTATAGTATCGGTAACAATCAGTTCGCTCAATACCGAGTTTTCAATGGTTTCGTATGCCTTGCCCGATAATACAGCATGTGTACAAACCGCCCTTACACTTCGCGCGCCCTTATCCATTATTAAACCGGCAGCTTTTGTTAAAGTACCTGCCGTATCGCAAATGTCATCTATCAGCACTATATCCTGGTCGGTAACATCACCAATCACCGTCATTGATTCAATCTCATTTGCACGCTTACGGCGTTTATCGCAAATCACCACCTCGGCATTAAAAAACTTGGCAAAACCACGTGCCCTGTACGAGCCACCCATATCGGGCGATGCAATGGTTAAATTGCCCAGCTTTAAGCTTTTTATATAAGGCACAAATATTACCGAGGCGTCCAAATGGTCAACCGGTACATCAAAAAAACCTTGTATCTGCGCTGCGTGCAAATCCATGGTCATTATACGGTTGATGCCGGCTGCTACTAATAAGTTAGCCACAAGTTTCGAGCCTATGGCCACACGTGGCTTGTCCTTACGATCTTGCCGGGCAAGCCCAAAATAAGGGATAACCGCTGTAACATAATGTGCCGATGCCCTGCGTGCGGCATCGATCATCATCAACAGTTCCATCAAATTGTCGGTCGGCTGGTTGGTGCTCTGTATCAAAAACACATCGCTCCCCCGTATCGACTCATCAAACGATGGCTGGAACTCCCCGTCGCTAAACCTTGATAAAGTAACACTGCCCAACTCCCTGCCATACGCATCCGCAATTTTATGTGCCAGTGGTTGCGTAGCGGTACCGGCAAATAATTTTACAGGATTGAATTGTAAAGGCATGGTGGGTGTTTATTTCGAAATTCGAAATTTCAATTTCGGATTTTTGAATTTTCATTCAACCCCCAATTTCAAAATAACGATGTCGGATTTATGTTACGCTATTAAAAAAAATTTCGGACTTCGAAATTGTAAATCCGAAATCCGAAATTAAATTGTTGCCCGACCAGGATTCGAACCTAGACAAACGGTACCAAAAACCGTCGTACTACCATTATACTATCAGGCAATCTCCTTCCGTTTCCGAAATGGAGTGCAAATATAAGATGAAATTTCAAAACTTAAAACTAAAGTTCAAAAAAGTTGGGGTCAAGTTTTTGTTATTTGATGCTTAAAAGCAGTTATTGCTTTATATCCACCGAATCTTTCGGCATAATTTTTAAAGTCTCTTTTGCCATGTCGGTTATTTTTATCCATTGCGGGTCTTTTAATAATTGCTCATGTGTTAGTTTCGAGCCGTCATAATGGTCAATCGCATCTATAATTTTTTTTAGTTCGATAGTTTGCAAATATGTTAATCCAGCCTTTACAGCATAGTTTGCAATGAAATTATTGACGTCCGAATCATCAAAAAGCCTTGACATCGTTTCAATATAACTGTCCTGTATATTGGCATTGCTCCCCTTTACCCAATTTTCGTATTGGTAGTCCAGGTCTGATATTGTTTGAATGTTTTCTAATACCAGATGTAACCATAAGTTAATGGGTATCATAGCACTAATTGGGTTTTCTTCTTATTTACGAAATAAACTATCAGGCTAATAATCCAAACAATCAAAAAAGGGATCAATAAAAATGCGATAATTAAGTTCCAAATTGCGTAAAGCATCACAAAAAACAAGGGGACAAAAATCAATAACTCTTTGAAAAATCTTTTATTTGTCAAAAAGGCAAGGAAACCACACCCGCATGTGCAATTAACAATACTATCCATTCTATTAAATTGATTCTTGTTATTCGCCCTGTTTTTATGAGGTAAAAAGCATCTGTAAATTCAGCTCCGTATAAAGAATACCAACCCTTGTCTCCACCATTCAACGGAATAGTAATCACTATTGATAGAAGAATCATTAGCACCAAAAGTACCTTCATAGCTTATAATTAAAACTAAAGCTACAAAAAATATGGATTGAATAAATAGGCGGTTGCTTATTCTTACTGGAAATGCATGCCTCAATTCCCCCTTTAGCGGGTTAGGGGGCTATCCCTCAACCACCACCCCCATACTGCAAAATTTCTCTATACGCTCGCTCACCAGTTCGTCCACATTTTTCTCTTTCAGCGTTTTCAGGTCCTTCAACAGTTGTTTTTTTAACGTAGCGGCCATGGCTATAGGGTCCTGGTGGGCGCCGCCAAGGGGTTCTTTTATTACGCCGTCAACCAGTTTGTTTTTAAACATATCAACCGAGGTCAGTTTCAATACTTCGGCGGCTTTTTCTTTGTTTTCCCAGGTCTTCCATAATATGGTCGAGCAGTTCTCCGGCGATATCACCGAGTACCAGGAGTTCTCCAGCATCAGTACCCGGTCGCCAATGCCAATGCCCAATGCACCGCCCGACGCGCCTTCGCCTATCACGACGCAAATAACAGGCACTTTTAATACCGACATTTCCAACAGGTTCCTTGCAATAGCCTCGCCTTGTCCGCGCTCTTCGGCTTCCAGTCCAGGGAATGCACCGGGAGTATCGATTAGCGTAACTACAGGTTTACCAAACTTCTCGGCTGTTTTCATCAGGCGTAAAGCCTTGCGGTAACCTTCGGGGTTGGGCATACCAAAGTTTCGGTACTGCCTCATTTTAGTGTTGATCCCTTTTTGATGACCGATAAACATTACCGTTTCGCCGTTCAGGCTACCAAAGCCCCCTACAATGGCTTTATCGTCGCCTACTGTACGGTCGCCATGCATCTCAATAAAATCATCGCACATCAGCTCTAAATACTGCAGGGTATAGGGTCTTTCGGGGTGGCGCGATATCTGTACCCGCTGCCAACCGGTCAGGTTGCTGAATATTTTCTTTTTGGTCGTTTCAAATTTCTCTTCCAGCTCGGCCAGTGTTGCGCTCATGTCAACCTTGGTCTTCTCTTCTACCTGTTTTATCTTGTCGATCTGTGTTTGCAGGTCGGCTAAAGGCTTTTCAAAATCGAATGTTATTTTCATCTCTTCAAATAATGGCCAAAAGTAAATAATTCAAACCGTATTATGGTTGTTGTAATTGCTCGTACTTTTTTAATTGTTCGGGTGTCAGCAGGTCTTTCGTTTTTAAATACGTTTGCAGCATGGCATTGCGCAATTCGCCAATATCGCCGCCATAGCGGTTGGCATAAAAAATCAAAGCGCCATCGGTAATTTGTTTCGTCCTGAAAAGTTCGTTCAACGTATTCTCGTTTTTGATGATCAGACTCCCCATCTCCTTCATTTTGCGTGCCAACTCCTTGTTCATGGCGGTTATTTGCGTTGCTTGGTCAGCAGTAAGTGCCAATTCCTTTTTCAGGATGATTACTTTTTTTGGCGAAGGATAATGGTTAAGTATAGCTATACGGTCCAGGTTGTTGATATCAACACCATCATAAAAGCCCTTATATTGTTCGTATCCTAACGATTTTGCCGATGCCGACAGACTATCTGCCGATGTCTGAGCAAAACAGGTTGTAGCAAAAACGATAAAAAAACAGGTCACAATTAGCTTCATTGCGGTAAGGTAATATGCCCCAAATATAACCGATTAACCAATTAATCAAATGATAGGGCCTAAAAAGCCCTGTTTTGCTTTAAGCATTAAGAATTTTTTTATCGTGGCACATTAGTTGCCTTGTATATATTACTAATTTAAGTGAGAAAGAATGATGTGTAAGAGAATATTAGTACTTGATGATGATGTGCATATCCTATCGGCACTGCGCGATGTTTTGGAATACAGCGGCTACGAAGTGAGTACATTGAACAGGGGGGACGAGGTGTTTGAAAAAATACAGGCATTTCATCCCGACCTGATCTTGCTCGACGTAATGCTTGCCGAAATGGACGGGCGCGACATTTGCCGAAACATTAAACAAAAAGCCGGCACCGAAAATATCCCTATTATCCTTATTTCGGCCACGCATAACCTGTCCGAATGTTTACATAGCGCTGCCCCGCCCGATGATTTTATTGCAAAACCTTTTGATGTGATTACGCTGCTCACCAAGATAGAGCACCAATTGGATGCGGCCTAAACAGCGACTTCGTGGTCAATGCGCGGGTCTTCGGGTAATATTTCCATCTCAGGGAAGCCCATGTGGCCGGCATACCACTGTATAGCCGATATTACTTCCAAGGCTTCGTCGGCAGTAACATTTACGGTTTCAAATGCCAACAAGCAACCGTCTAAGTAGCCAAACAGTTGTATTTCGTTATGGTCGGGCACGAAAGGCATGTCGGCCAACCTATATACATTGAGCCTCAAACCACTATCCCTCGAATAAATGAGCTCGGGCGACAGTAAATCAGGACCTATACGCAGCAGGTACACGCTTGCTTTCATACCATGCCAACAAAGTATTTGCCTTATAGTTTAAATAAATGATGTGTTTTTTTTAGCAACCGCAGATATTGTATCTCAGTTTAAAAAAGCTTCGCTTATTTGGGTGTTGTAAACGATGTTCAGTTCGGGTGTATGTTTATTGCCGTAAACCACTTTCAATACATTTTGTCCGGGCGAAACCTGTATCACGGCATGGTATTCGTATTCAAAATTGCCGGTCTGTACATTTTTCGGTAATTCTTTCGAGTCGAGTATGCTCATCTTGTCACCAGCGTTCATTGGCTGGTCGTTAACCATTAACTGGATGTTTTGCTTGCTGATGGGCTTGGTCGACGATATTTTTACGCGGATGGCCAATTGTGGTTTGCCCGATAACTGTATGGTGCCTTTGTACAATTTGTTCACATCCTCCACCGGCGATATCCATTCCAAATTGGTAAACTGGCTTACCGGGTGTTTCCTCAACCCATACATGGCTTCGTCAAAATATTGGTAGTAGGGTTTATAACCTATCCCGCCTTTCGCAATGGCTTTGTTGTAACTGGCTATGGCGTGGTTATAGTTTTTCGATAAAAAATAAGCGTATCCCAAGCTGTTATATGCCCTCGCATCTGTAGAATCAATCGATATGGAAGTGCACAATGCCTTTACAGCCTCTTTATAATCGCGCAGGGTCAATTTCAACTCGCCCAGGTTAAGCAGCGTATAGGCGCTTTTGGCATCCAGCGTTAACGAAGTGGTATAATCCGTCAAGGCTTCTTCATACATGCCCAATTTAAATTCGGCCATGCCCCGGTTGGTATAACCTTTCGGCGATTTCGGGAAAAACTCAATGGCTTTTTTGTATTCGCGGATGGCATCCTCATAATTGCCCAACCAATAGTTAACCGATCCGGTGTTGATGCAGGCATATTCGTTGCGCGGGTTAATAGCCAAAGCTTTGTTAAAATCGGCAAAGGCATCACCGTATTGCCCGAGTTTCATCTTTTCGTAACCCAGGTTATTATACGCCGTGCAATTTTTAGGGTCAAGTTCTATTACTTTTTTGGTATCCTCAATGGCCTCGTCAAAGCGGCCCAGTTCACTTTCGGCATTGGCGCGGTTAACATAGGCGTTAATATAGTTCACGTTAACAGCAATCGCTTTATCGTAATCGTTTATGGCGTTTTGGTATTCCTTTAGTTTTTTATAAGCATCGCCCCTGCTAATGTGGTAAAAAGCATTTCCGGGCAAAAGCCTGATGGCTTTATCGTAATCAACAATGGCCTCTTTGTAGCGCTCAAGGTCGTAATAGGCCAAGCCACGCACCATATAGGCCTGCGCGTTGGCCGGGTTGGCAGCAATCGCCTTGTTGCAATCGTCAACAGCTCCTTTATAATCAGCTTGGTTTTCCTTGTCGATAGCGCTGCCTACAAGTGGCCCATTGCCATCCGGGGGCACATTTTGGGCATGCACCGCACCCGCAAAGGTGAATGTAAGGAGGATAACTATCCCGTACACCGGTTTTAGTGAGTGCAGCATGTGTTAAATAAAAAATTCAGCTCCGGTTTAAAAAATTGGCCCGATTAACTATTGTGTTGATTACAAGTACTAATGCAAAGGTATATAATTTCTATTATTATTAAATCAATAAAAATCGCACTTAAATTTAACGTAAAATTTCGGATTTGATTATCCGCCAACGCATTAAAGCAGCGGCGATAGCAGGCGGGCTATTCTTTCGGGGAGTTGTTTATAAATGCGGCGTTTGTTCCAGCGTTCGGGGTCAATTTTAACTGCATCTTTTAAGTCATTATAAAAAGCATCGCGCAGTTGTTTTGCTATACCCTCATCGTATATCATGCTGTTCACTTCAAAGTTTAGTTCAAAGCTCCTATGGTCCATATTGGCTGTGCCGATGATGGCCAGTTGCCCATCGGAAACCAACGTTTTGGCATGTACAAATCCTTTTTCGTACAAATACACCTCAACGCCCGAATCGAGCAGTTCGGCATAATATGACCGGGCAGCCGCGCCCACAAACGCTGAATCTGATTTTTTGGGCACCAAAAGCTTCACCTTAACCCCGCTTATGGCGGCTACGTTCAAAGCATCCAGTATACTTTCGCCGGGTATAAAATAGGGGGTGGTAATCAGCAACTCATTTTCGGCTATACCTATGGTCTGCAGCAACGAAAACATAATGGTCGGCGTATCCGAGTCCGGCCCGCTGGCGGCAATTTGCACAAGCGCCCTGCCTTTAGGGCTTGGTTTGGTACAAAAATAATCCTTGTTAATGGGCAACTCCTGCCCCGCGCAAAAGTTCCAATCGCATATAAACAGGTATTGCAGGTAATAAACACCCGGCCCGGTAATTTTTACATGGGTATCACGCCAATACAGTTGTTCCGGTTTATCCGGACTGTTAATGTAGCGGTCGGCCACGTTGATACCGCCTGTAAAGCCGATACAGCCATCAACAACAATTATTTTACGGTGGTTGCGATAATTAACCCGGTTGGCCAGGGCCATAAAATATATCCGGTAAAACGGGTAAGCCTCAACCCCCGCTTCAATTAATTGCGGCACAATTTTTTTTCGGATAGAGCGGCTGCCAAAATCATCGTAAATAAAACGGACCTGTACACCTTCGGCAGCTTTTTGCATCAAAATATTAGCTATTTGATTCCCGATCTCCTCGTCCTCAAAAATATAATATTCAATGTGTATATGGTGTTTGGCGTTCTTCAACGCTTCAATCACCACCGGGAATTTATCTTCCCCATTCAGCAATAATTCAACTTCGTTATTTGAAGTAAGCGGGCTGTCGCTGTCCTTCAATAAAAAACGGGCCAGTTTTTTATGTTTCTGCACCTCGGGTTCCGCAGTGTCCCAGGCTTTTTCCGAATCAAGGTTTATTTTTTCCCTTACTTCGTTCAACAGGTTACCATCGTTCAGAATTTTTTTGCTATACAGCTTGTTTTTGCGGTAGTTGGTGCCCACCACAAAGTATATCGTCGCGCCAATAACCGGGATGAATATCGCCACCAGTATATAAGCGAGCGTTTTTGTTGTGGATGCGGTATTATAAATAATATGCAGGCACACAAAAAAGATGATGATGGTATAGCCTATTTCGGCAACAAGTATCCAGTTCATAATTGAGGGTACGACGTTATAATGGTTGGTTTATGTGCTTGCCCTTTTTCAGGACTAATGTATGAAATTGTAAATTTAGTACCACAACCGCTTGACCGCTTAAGTAAAGCTAACGCCGGTAGGGCGCAATGGTTTTTCAACCCATTAGGTAAATAGTTATATTTGGAAATAAAAGATAAACCTTGTTCATCTTTGCCATGAAAAACTGAGATTGTTATGCCCGACGATACCCACCTATTAATAGAAGAAAAGATACAGGCAAAAAATTTCCTTCACCTTGGCGACCGCATCCGGATTTTGCGCAAAACCCAAAACCGAACCTTGCAGGAGATAGCCGACCAAAGTGAGCTGTCAAAAAGCATGATTTCGAAAATCGAAAACAACCGCACCGTACCTTCTGTTGCTGCCATCGTTAAAATAGCCCGGGCACTGGGCACCAATATATCAAACCTGCTCGAGCAGGAAGCCGGTACCAGGGCCATATTTACGCCGCAACAGGAATCTATAAGCAAACTAACCCTTACCGAAAAAGGCTACTCTATTTTTCCATTCGCCTCAGGTTTTCACAAGAAAAAAATGCAACCCTTTTTGTTTACAGCCAAAAAGGGCGAGGTGGTACCGCACCAGCTATCACATGAGGGTGAGGAGTTCATATTTATTATCGAGGGCGAAATGGCCATGAAAGTGGGTGATACCGAGTACATGTTAAAAACCGGCGACAGCCTGTATTTTAACTCACTGCAAAAACATGGTATTACACCCGTTTCGGCAACCGTGCACTATATTGATGTGTTTGTATAAAATGAACCAGAAACCAAAATCCAAACCATGAAAATCAAAATCATTGGCTACGCTATTATTGCTGCATTTCTAATGCTTTCGTTCAACATGAAAAACACAGGCGAAGGTGTATTAAGGATAATGTATGCCAAATATGCCGGTAAATGGCATCGTGCGCTTACCTTCAGGCAAACCACCGAGCGCTACCGCAACGATTCGCTGAAAAGTACCCAAACCTGGCGTGAGTTGATGTTGTATCCCGATAAGTTACGTATCGATATTGAACCTTTCGCCAACAATAACACCATCATTTTTCGCAACGACTCAACATATAGAATTGGAGGCGGCGAATTAAAAGCATCTTCCGGACAGGGTAACGACCTCATATTTTTATTGGGCGGCATGTATTCCTACCCCATCGAAAAAACAATGGAGAAGTTTAAAGTATTGGGGTACGACCTTACAAAAGCCCACGAGGATACCTGGAAAGGAAAACCTGTTTATGTGATTGGCGCCAACGATAACACGGAGAAAATAAACCAGATTTGGGTAGATAAAACCGACCTGTACCTGGTGCGTATGATAGAATACAACAAAACAGGCAAAGAAGAGGCCTTGTTCGACGACCACCTTAAATTGGATGCCGGCTGGACCGAAACCAAAGTCCACTTTTACATCGACGGTAAACTGTTGCAGGTAGAAAGTTATTTCGACTGCAAAGCCTTAGCGGGATTGGATGAACACCTGTTCGACCCCTACCACTATGTAAAATTACCATCGCAATAGCAATTTGTAACCCGCTTCCGCAGCATTTTTGTAATTTTATTGCATGAAAAACCTACGTAATTTAATCCTGGGAATAGGTGTGCTTTGTATCGCCGTGTTATCGGCAAAAGCCCAGGATGGCAGCCCAGCCAGCGATTTGGTAAAACAAGGGATAGCCTTATACAATCAAGGTAAATATGCCGATGCCATGGCCAAATACAACGAGGTATTAAAAACCGACCCCGAAAACGCCTACGCCAACTACGAAATGGCCTACTCGCTTTACATGGGTAAGAAATCACAAGACGCTGTACCCTACCTCCAAAAAGCTGTAAAAGCCACAACGGGTAACATTGGTGCAGCGGCGTACTCATTATGGGCCAGTATTTATGATGAAGCCCGCGACACTAAAAACGCTGTGGCCATGTACCGCGAGGCCATCAAGATCGACCCCAATTACCCTCAGATATATTATAATTTCGGCATCGCTTACTTTAGGAACCAACAATACCTGGAGGCTGAAGAATGCGCCATTGAAGCCATTAGGCGCAACCCTGCAAACGCCAGCAGCCAACGTTTGTACGCTCTCGTTACCTTTCA
The DNA here is from genome assembly GCF_903893715.1 of uncultured Mucilaginibacter sp. Classification (GTDB taxonomy): domain Bacteria; phylum Bacteroidota; class Bacteroidia; order Sphingobacteriales; family Sphingobacteriaceae; genus Mucilaginibacter. Next base: position 46,881 of record NZ_CAITNG010000013.1, on the reverse strand, counting down.
TCAAAACAAACGGGCCAATGCCTTATTGGGCTTTTGCAGCTTTTTGCTGTTGGAGCCAACAGGCGCCCGTGCCGCAGAAGCTTATGGCAATATACAGCACATTATACAAGGCGGCGTACTGACGGATGCCGCAGGCAAAACAACCATCACCATCCCAAGCGACGAGGATAAAGAGAGCAATACCTTTAACCTGGGCATACAGTTGGTTACCGCATCGGCAAAAACAAAAAATCTGGCCGGCGCCGACCTGCTGGAATACGAATTGAAAAGCATTTTCTCGTTTGCGGGAGAACTATCTGCAAAGAAAACCGACAGGAGCTTTTTTGATAAGTTTTTTGTTGAATACTTTTATAAGCTATCACAAACCGACAATATGCCCGCCTTTACCCGTACTATGATGCTGAGCGATACCAAAGGCGATAGCGCCAAATGGTTAAAAGACAACGCCGCGCAGGCAGCAGCTTTGAATGATTGGATTAAAAATACAGATAGAGGACTGTAGTCTTACTTTAGCACCTTCACATTCTTAGCCAACGTATATTTGCCCCAAAAATCGGTAGGGCTTAGCATACTGGCAAAATCAGCCATGCCGCGGGGTATATTACCGCCCTGGGGCATTCCGCCACCACCACCGCCTCCACCACCACCAAAACCACCTCCTCCACCACCAAAACCACCTCCTCCACCACCCGGTGGCCCTCCTCCTGCAAAGGCTGCCGCTTCAGGGAATATCGCTTGTATCTGTATGCCCGGTAACTTGATGTTATAAGCAAATGAAGCATCGCCTTCGGTGGATAGGTGTAGGTATTTAAGCGGCATGGCCAACTCTACTACCAAATTACCTTTATTGTCAAAATCGGCACGGGCCTTAATACCATATTCGTTGTAAATGGATATCAGGCTGTCGGGTACATCCTTTACAAAACCCCATAATTTAATTTGTTTGGCGGCACTCACTGCGTTTTTGCGCATAGTAGCAATCGCTGCCGAATCAGGTGGTCCGCCCTGACCACCGCGCATGCTGTTTCGCATGCCCATTATCTGGCTGCGCAGAGCCGCCACATCAACAAAAGGAAAACCTATTACAAAGGCATCCTTATCTTTCTTTTTTCCGGCAGTGTTGATGGTAATATCTATCCCGCCGCCCAATATCTTGTTGTTGTTGGCCTGGTTAGTCGATTTGATGACCAAATACAAATTCGCATCATCGTTGGCCATGGTATAAAAAATATCCGTGGCGTTGTTATACGCCTGAAACGTGTCGCCCCATTCGTTTAACTTGCCGTCTATTTTCACCCCGAGCGGTGCCCATACGCTGCCGTCCTGCACGGCGTTCAGTTTTTGGCCGTATGCCGATAAATTTATCAGTCCGCATAGCGACACAATTATCGCGACGCTGTTTAATGCTTTGGTCGTCTGTTTCAAAATAGTTTGGATTAACAAGTAGACCAATATAGCAAGATTTATCGGGTTTTAAAATTGAAAAGCAAAGCATCTACAAAATCAAATCCCATGCTTTTAAACTATAGGCAAGCCCGTAACTATTTCTTAATTAACCCATTTCCAGTTTTTTATTTCGGGCATATCATCCAGGTATGTACAGATATAGTCCTCATGTTCCTTTAATTTGGTTTCGCAAAAGGACAGGAAACCACCCGCTTCCTGGTGTAACCGTGCAACCCTTTTTACAGCCTCCATCGCCAAATGGTACCTGCTCATTTGGTTCAACACCACCATGTCGAACGGTGTAGTCGTCGTACCTTCTTCCTGGTACCCCCTTACGTGGAAACGTGCCGGGTCGGGCCGGCCATGCACCAGATCGTGAATGATACGCACATACCCATGGAAAGCAAAAATTACCGGTGCGGCGTCGGTAAACAGCTCCCTGAACAATTCTTCGCTCATACCATGCGGATGATAGGCCTGAGGCGATAACGACATCAAATCGACCACATTGACCAACCGTACTTTCAAATCCGGAAAATGTTCCCTCAACAACATTGCGGCGGCAACTGTTTCGAGCGTAGGCACATCTCCTGCACAGCCCAATACCACATCGGGGTCTTGTCCCTTGTCCGTACTTGCCCATTCCCAAACCGAAGCACCCCGGGCACAGTGTGCAACCGCTTCATCCATAGTGAGCCATTGCAGCTCGGGTTGCTTGCCTGCCACAATCACGTTTACATAGTCTTTGCTGCGCAGGCAATGGTCGGTAACGGCCAATAGCGTGTTGGCGTCCGGGGGTAAATATATCCTGGCTACCGCGCTTTTTTTATTCACAACAGTATCAATAAAACCCGGCCCCTGGTGGCTGTAACCATTATTGTCCTGCCTCCACACATGCGAGGTGAGTAGATAATTGAGCGATGCCAGGGGTTTGCGCCATGGCAGCTCGCGCGAGGTCTTGATCCATTTGGCATACTGGCTCACCATCGAGTCGACAATGGTAACAAAAGCCTCATAGCAGGGAAAAATACCATGCCTGCCGGTAAGCAAATAAGCCTCCAGCCAGCCTTCGCAAAGGTGCTCACTCAATACCTCCATTACCCGGCCATCGGTTGCCAGTTTTTCGTCTTTTGCAATGATGGTTTCCATAAAACGACGGTTGGTCACTTCAAAAACAGCCTCCAGCCTGTTCGACGTGGTTTCATCCGGGCAAAAAAGCCTGAAGTTTTTGGCTTCCGCGTTAAGCGAAAAAATATCGCGCAGGTATTTCCCTAAATTTCGGGTGCTTTCGGCCTCCACTACACCGGGTGCCGCTATTTCAAGCGCATAACTTTTAAAGTCGGGCAAGGCCAGCTCTTTTAATAATAAGCCACCGTTAGCATAGGGCGATGCACTCATACGTTTAATGCCTTGCGGAGCCAGCGCGGCAAGTTCGGGCACCAGTTTGCCGCTTTCGTCAAACAATTTTTCAGGCTGATAACTGCGCATCCACTGTTCCAGGTATTTCAGCTTTTCGGGGTCTTCACGTACCCCTGTTAAGGGCACCTGGTGCGCGCGGAAAGTTCCTTCAATCGGCACACCTTTCCACTCTTTTGGCCCTGTCCATCCTTTCGGTGTGCGCAAAATCATCATTGGCCATTTCATGCCACCCGTTGGCCCGCCTGTGCGTGCCCTTTGTTGTATCAGTTTTATTTTTTGATAAACCTCGTTCAATGTGGTAATCATTTGCTCGTGCACGGCCATTGGCTCATCGCCTTCAACAAAAAACACCTCGTACCCGTAACCATTAAACAGCGACCTCAAATTGTCGTCTGCCATTCGCGCTAATACGGTTGGCCCCGATATTTTATAACCATTTAAGTGGAGTATCGGCAACACCGCGCCGTCCGTTTTCGGGTTTATAAAAGCAATGGATTTCCAGCTCCCTTCCAGCGGTCCGGTTTCAGCCTCGCCATCGCCAATCACACAGGCGGCAATCAGGTCCGGGTTATCCAATACTGCTCCATAAGCATGTACTAACGAGTAGCCCAGTTCGCCACCTTCATGTATCGAACCGGGGGTATGGGCGCTGGTATGGCTTGGTACACCGCCCGGCGTTGAAAATTGCCTGAACAGTCCCTTCATCCCATCTTCGCTTTGCGGAACTTGCGGGTATATTTCCGAGTACGTAGCTTCCAGGTAAGTATTGGCAACTATGGCAGGCGCGCCATGCCCCGGTCCGCATATATACAATATATCGGCTCCTGTATCGGCAATCAACCGGTTAAGGTGCACATATACCAGGTTTAATCCCGGCGATGTGCCCCAATGGCCCAGCAAACGGGGTTTGATATGTTCGGGTTTTAGCGGCTCTTTTAACAGCGCGTTGTTCTGTAAATATATCTGCCCCACGGCCAGATAATTAGCGGCCTGCCAGTACCTGTGCAGGTTTTCTACGTTGGTTTTATCTTTCATGGTGGTGTTGATGTATGTTTTGTTCTTTTATAAAAGTTTGGCTATGCGTGGCAATCATCCGCTCCTCGTTGGTCGCAAGCACGCATACCTTCACCTTACCCTCAACTTCCGAAATCACCTGGTGCCCGTCTTCGTTCGCCACTTTGTTAATGCTGATGCCCAAAAAATCGAGCCCATGGCAGATGTATTTTCGTATGATTGATGAGTTTTCGCCGATGCCGCCGGTAAACACCAGCGCGTCAAGTCCGCCCATTGCAGCGGCCAGCGCACCTATTTGTTTTTTTGCCTGATAACAAAATGCCGTAACAGCCTCCCGGGCCTTTGCATCTGTATGCTCGTCTTTTAGTAAAATTTCCATGTCGCCGGTGCCGGCAATAGCTTTTAACCCCGATTGTTTGCTGAGCAGGTCATCTAATTGTTCCACACTAAGCTTGTTTTGTTTCAGCAGAAAGAGGGCAACACCGGGGTCAATATCCCCCGAACGTGTGCTCATCACTAATCCGCCAACCGGGCTTATCCCCATGGTGGTATCGATGCTTACCCCGTTTTTCACAGCAACCATACTGGCACCATTTCCCAGATGGGCAATAATTATTTTCTTTCGGGATAGTGATGCATTTATCCGCCACAGGCTCTTCATGATGTATTCGTACGAAAGACCATGAAACCCATATCTGATTAAACCCTGGGCCCTGTATTCATTGGGTAAGGCATAATATTTAGCGCAAGGCGGTAATCCGGCATGAAAAAAAGTATCGAAACATGCTACCTGCGGTATACCCGGGAATGATTTTATCACGGTTTTAACAACCGCTATTTCGGTTGGCAAATGGTTTGGTGCGAGATAGACCAGTTGGTCGAGGCTTTTCAACAACGCCTCGCCGATGAGCTCCGGCTTTCTATGATCTGGTCCGCCCTGCACCATGCGATGGCCAATGGCAGCAAGCGGATAAAGTCGCTTGTTGCTTTGAAACCAGTTGATAACTTCATCAACAGCAGCATAACTATCCTGACCGGCTATTGGATAGTTTACAAGTACTTCTCCATCACGCCCGGTTATTTTGAAATCCCATCCCACCAATCCTTTTGAGGCAACCTTTCCCGACAGCGTTTGCTCCAAACTCTGCGCATTGAACAAGCCAAACTTCAAGCTCGACGAACCACAATTGAGTGCTAAAATATATCTTGAAATTTCCATGTTTAACACTTTTAATAATTGTAACCAGGCGTCTAAATATCCTATGAAGGAAATACCAACAAGGGGATACAGATACGTTCTGCCATTTTTTGGGTGTGGCTGCCTTTAAAAAGGTTTTCGAAAAAACCATGGGGCCTGTGCACCATTACCAGCATATCCATCTCGCCTTCGGCGCAAAGCTTTTCAAACCCGGTTACCGAGTGAGCGCTTTTGATTACTTTCGAAAATATAAACGGATAATCTGCCTTAGCCGACAGTTCGGCCAAAAATTGTGATATCCAAACCTTAAAGTTGTCTTTATGGTTCTTTTCGTTGTACACGTGGGTAATGTAAATCTCCGCCTTTAACAGCTTAGCCATGGGGATTAGGCTGTAAATCAATTCCAAGTCCCTTTCCGGGAATTTAAAGTCGGTAGCAAAAGCTATTTTTTGTGGCGTTTTTATGTGCACATGGGGCGGCACCAGCAATAAAGGGGCATTTACATTGTCGATCAAATGTTTGGTATGGTTGCCTAACAACAGGAAATCCACTCCCTGATGATGTGTACCGGTTACCACCATATCTGCCTTTTTTTCGGCGAGGGTGTTTACGATAACTTCTATTGCGCTCCCTATCTCGTTCACCAGTTCGATAGCCGGCTTAAATCCCTCGGTATTGCTGTGTTCCAGCCTTTTTTTCAGATCGTTCAGCTCCTTTTCGTCATCTTTTAAAATCTTATCGTAATCGTCGGCAGGCCAAACAACCATACCGGCTTGTGGAACTTCCGACGGAACTATAAAGGCATTGCACAACACCACATTGGCATTGATATGCCTGGCTAAATTATAACCATATTGAACAGCATGATTGGCACCGGCCGAAAAATCTGTTGAGCAAAGTAATGTTTTCATCGTTATATAATTTAAGCTCTTACGCATATAAAGCTGGTGAATTTCAGCCGGTTAAATAATGATGACGGTCATATCAGGATATGATGTCGCGACTGTTGCAAAACCTTGTTTATTGCGTTGCTTCTGTCTGTAAATCAATCCTGAAAAAAGTTTAGCAATCGATTGCAATCTCAAGTTTTTTACCTGATATTTACCTCAACCAATTGTCATACCGCCTGCAAATGAAAAAGATAGCCCTCGTTATTTTAACATGCTTGTTTATAAAAGCCCACGCGCAAACCACAACAGCCCAATACCCGCAACCTGTAAATTTTACGGCCGAACAAGACCATAAAAACATGATGGACCAGCTCGGCATCAAAGCCCTCAGGCCCGGCCCGAGTGGTAACGAGGCCGATGCCAACCATGCCAACTATAACGAAGCCCTGGCCAACCCTTACCCAAACCTGCCCGATGTGCTCACGCTCAAAAACGATCAAAAGGTTACCACGCCTGCTATGTGGTGGGACCAGCGCCGTCCCGAAATTGTGGAAGACATGGAGCGCGAAGTATATGGACGCATCCCCAAAAACGTGCCCAAGGTAACCTGGGCGGTTAAGGTTACTGACCGTGAATTTTTTGGCTTCACCCCTGTAATCGCCAAACAGCTGATAGGCCATGTCGATAACTCGGCCTACCCCCTGCTCGATGTCAATATCGCCATGACGCTCGTTCTGCCCGCCAACGCCAAAGGCCCGGTGCCCGTGCTCATGATGTTCGGCCGAAGTGCCCTGCCCGCTCCTGCGCAGCCCGATGCCGAAAGTCTCGAAAAGATCAATAATGCCATCAAAGACCTGCTTGAAAAAGACCATCCCGAACTCAAACCCATATTTGAGCGCTACCCCGCTTACGCGCCCCTGGTGGCGGCAGCTTCACCTTTTGGTTTTGGCGCGCCGCGACCTGCCGGCGACCCGCCTACGGTACAGCAACTCATAGCCGCCGGCTGGGGTTATGTAATGATAGACCCAACCAGTTTCCAGGCCGATAACGGCGCCGGCCTCACCAAAGGCATTATTGGGCTGGTAAACAAGGGCCAACCCCGCAAACCCGACGATTGGGGTGCACTACGCGCCTGGGCATGGGGCGCCGCACGTGGATTAGATTATTTAGAAACTGAACCAATGGTTGATGCCAGGCACGTGGGCATAGAGGGTGTATCGCGCTACGGCAAAGCAGCATTGGTTACCATGGCTTTTGAGCAGCGCTTTGGTATGGTGCTGGTAGGTTCGTCGGGCGAAGGTGGTGCCAAATTGAACCGCCGCAACTGGGGCGAAGCCGTGGAGAGCCTTACCGGCGGAGAGTATTATTGGATGGCGGGCAACTTTATGAAGTACGGCGCATCCGACGCGACCTTTGGCGCTAAAACCGCTGCCGACCTACCCGTCGATTCGCACGAACTCATCGCCATGTGCGCCCCGCGGCTTACCTTTATCAGCTACGGCGTTCCCGAGCAAGGCGACGCCAAATGGCTCGACCACCAGGGCAGTTATATGGCCACCATAGCCGCCGGCCCTGTGTTCAAGCTGCTTGGCGCGAAAGACCTCGGCGTATCCAACGATTACCATACCGAAAAGATGCCGCCCGTAAACACCGGCCTGCTCGACGGCCAACTGGCCTGGCGCCAACACGACGGCGGTCATACTGATGCCCCTAACGTAAAGTACTTCATCCAATGGGCGGATAAGTTCATGAAGTACCAGCGTTAACAAACGCCACGACTCATGTAAAATCCGCTATTATTAAAGGGATTATAATGGCTTTACTCTGGTCTTTTCTATGAACTATCAGCCACTAAAGAAAGCTGGCACGCTGTACCTTTGCTTGCTGAGCACATGTGCCATTTACAATGCCAAGCGCATCAAACACCCAACTTATTTTATTATTACTACTTTTTCTCCCCTGCAAACAGTTTTTCACCAGCTTCAACGGCAATATCAAGGTGGTTTTCGTCTGGCGGTTTGGGGCATGAGTACCGTCCGCTAAAGGCGCAGTAAGGGTTATAGGATCTGTTAAAATCAATCACTACGCTGTTTGTTTTAAAGTCGCTTTCGTGCATATCGATATAACGGCCGCCGTGATAGGTGTCTTTGCCATTGGTGGCATCGGTAAATGGCAAAAACAAGTAGTCGCGGTATTCCGATATTTTCGCCAATGCCAAGTTGCGATAGACCGTAAGTTGTTGCACTTTTCCATTTAAAGTAAATGTTAACCTCGCATAAGCGACATATTGGCGCCCAGTGCCGGCAAACACAGGCATGATAAAAGGGGAAGGATTTACCAAGATTTCCGCTTTTGCTTCAACTCGATAAGTACTGTCGGCATCGTAAAAACGCAAAAATTGCAGGTCCTCTTTATTCAGCGGCGAACTTTTGTCAGTTAAAAAGTCGGCCATATAACCTTTACGGAAAGTATCAACCTTCGCTTTAAAACTTTGCCCAAAACTATTGAGGCTTAACAAGCATATCAAAACCAAAAAATACTTTTTCATCAGGCTATTAAATTATGCCGGCAAGATACACTTTAGGTACAATATTTATTAAACTAAAATAATTTCAAATCCGTGGGTTATCTGAAAATTATAATGTCAAACGCATATACGCCAATCAGGGCGTAGTTTTATTTCTTCAAATAGAGCGCAATCGCGTCGGCCGAAACACCAACCGCCCTAACGGCCGATTTTAGCCTTTCGGGGCTTACCCCAAATTTATTTGCCCAATACTCTAACTGGTAGTATTCGGCAACATCTACAATATTGTTGTATGGGTTTGTTGTCATGATATCAGTATTCATTTTATCTTATCGTTGATATACAAATAACAATGCGCGATAAAAAAGGTTTGCACAGCAGTTTTTTGAGCAGCCGGGCCTATAAAACAAAAAAGCCTTCAGCTTTACACTAAAAGCTTTCTGTTTTTTACTATCGGATATTAACCAAATGTCGGGTTTTGATGTGGCCGGTATTTTGTTGTTCGGTTCGTAATAGCTTTTCAATAGTCAATCTCGCCATCAGGTAACTAACGGTCGACTCGGCACCCTGGTTAAGGTTCACATTGTTTTCTTCCAAACCGTCATAGCATCCGCCCGTGCAGGGGTTATAAATAATTTGCTGCAAATGGTTATTTCCCAAAAACCAATCAAAAGCCATGTTTATTTTACTGCGGTAACCCTCATCTTTAAACGCATCGTAAAATTTACCCAGCGCCATAATCGCGTAAGCAATATCAATGGGTTGCTCGCCGCCGGGTGTTTTTTGTATAAACTCGTTTTCTTTATGCAACCACCCCTTGTTCGAAATTACTTTAATACCATTTTCGGTAAACGTTTTTGATAATAAAAAGTCGAACGAAGTTTTCGCGATCTCCATATAAATCGGGTCGCCGGTGGCCAGGCCTGCACATAGCATGGCCTCGGGCAGTGTACTGTTCGCGTAGGTAAGGTAGCTTTCAAACCAAAGCCATTGCGGGCCTGCCTCATGCCTGTACATTTGCACCAATCGGTTTGCAAGTTCTTTTATCAAGGGTATATGGCCGGTGTCGTTATCCCGTAAGGTAGCGTAGTAAAGGCCTTTGATGATAAAAGCCATCGCACGTGTCGAATGGATCTTATTTACATTGAGCAAAGCCTTTTGCATAACAAATTCGGCGGTTGCAATTAATCCGGCAGGCAGCAGCTTTCCGGTCGAAAGCAAATACCCCAACGCCCATATCGCCCTGCCGTTCGAATCCTCCAGGTTTGTGGTATAATTTTGTGCGGTAAATCTTTGTTGTTCGTCTACATAATTCAAAAAATCACCATTGGGCTGCAGGCAATATCTTATAAAATTTAAGTAGATGTCGATGTATATCATGTCGGCATCATCATGCATCAGTTCAAAATGCTGGCACATAGCTACCATTGCCCTTGCATTATCATCTAAGGTATAACCCGACTCCATATCCGGATGATTGACCTTCGAGAATTGGATCATACCGAAATCGGTGGTCAGTTTTTTTATATGGTCAAGGTTCAAATCGGGTATATTGCTTTGTAATATCATCTTGCCCCCGCCAATCTTTTCAAACAAGGTGGCATGGGCTATGGCAGCGTTTTCCCACGCGGTTGATGCCATACGGTGCAAACCATTCGAGCTGATGTCTTTTCTTAACTGTTCGTCGTTCAACAGGCCGATAACCGCATTGCTCAATTGCCGCGCGTTCTCAAAATCAATAATGATCCCTGTACCATCTTTTAATATTTCCACCGCATGGGGGATTGGTGTCGAAACAACAGGGCAACCGCTGCTCATGGCATACGAAAACGTGCCGCTTACCGCCTGGTTCGGGTTTTTCGAAGTGAACAAATAAATATCCGTTAGCTGCAAATACTCCAAAAGTATGGGCAACGGCAAAAAGGAGTTGACAAATTGCACGTGTGCTTGTAAATGTAGCACTTCCACTATTTCTTCGAGCAGGTTACGGTATTTTTCACCGTCATGTTTTACCACGGTAGGGTGTGTTTTACCTATGATAAGGAATAATACATCGGGATGGTTTTTAACGATTGCCGGCAGCGCTTTCAAAGTGGTTTCGATACTTTTGCCCGAGCTGAGCAGGCCAAAGGTGGATAGTACCGTCTTTCCCGATAGGTTGTATTTAATTTTGAGCAATTCTTTGTTTAAATACGGCACCAGGTGTGTACCGTGCGGAATAAAGGTCATCTTTTCCTTTGGTACACCGTAATCACCGATCAGTATCTTTTTGGAAGAATTGGTCATCACAATAATAGAGCTTGCAATAGCTGCTATTTTTTTTACGTTGAGTTGTAAAATCTGGTTTGGCTTAGGCAACACCGTATGAAAGACAATGATGACGGGTTTGGTCAGCCAATTTAAAAATTGGTGAAAAGCATCCTCGCTCTTTTGAAAAAAGCCAAATTCATGCTGAACTACCACCATGTCTATACCGGGGTCGCGGGCTATGTTATCGGCTAATTTTACAAAATCATCCTGGTCATCGGTATTCAGGGTATATTTTATTTCGTTTATGTAAGTATGCTGCTCATCATCCGACCCCACCGCGCAAATTTGTATATTAAACGAACCGCTGTATTTATTGTTGAGCGCCTTTATCAAATCCTGCGAATAAGTGGCTATGCCACACTCGCGTGGCGGATAGGAAGTAATGAATAAAATACCGGGCAATTTATTGGCACGGGCACCGGGTTTGATCCGCTTAGGCCGGACGATATGCAGGTGTTCTTTTTCCCGGCCGTCAACCAGCTTAATATTCGTGCGCTGTGTTTGAAACTCGTTGATCATTTCGGTTTTGGATTAAGCAGCAATTCTCTCAACAAGCCCGATAAACTCACCGATGCACAGGCAATCTGCTCATCGGCAGCGCCATAGTAAATATAAAGTGTGTCGTCAAACAAGGCGGTACCTGTTGGGAAACATACGTTGTTCACTTCGCCCCTCAGTTCCCACTCCTGGTCGGGTTTAAATAAAGGGTATGGCAGGCGGGCGATTTCTTTTACAGGATCTGCAAGATCCAGCAATGCCGCGCAAGCCGAGTAAACATAACCTGTCACACTATCGTGTACGCCATGGTAAATCAACAGCCATCCGTATTGTGTCTCTATCGGGGGACAGCCCCCTCCTATATAACTTACTTCGTGCTCATATTTAGGTTTAAGCACTATAAATTTTTTGAAGTTTAAAAAATAGTTTCGCCAAAATTCGGGTGTCAGTTCATCAAAATTATTTGTCGATACAATAAGTTGAATTTCGGGCCTGATGCGGTGCAGAAAACATAATTTGTTATTTATTTTTCTTGGAAAAAAGATCACATTTTTATCCCACAGCAACATCTTTTTGCCATCCTTTTTACTGGCCCCGCTGTTATTGTTAAGCCGGGTATATTTTTCGTTAATGGGGTCATCAAATTCCGCCAGTTGGCTAAACTCGTGGTAGGTTATCTGGGGTACTATTATTCCTTTTTTATCAAAATGTTTTAGGTCTTTCGATACTGCCAATGCCCCTAACGCGTTCACGCCATCATAAGCAGTATAAGTGAGATAGTACAGGTCTTCGATCTTTACAATGCGCGCGTCTTCCATCCCCTGCGATTCATAAGCAAATTCCGGACTTAATATCGGTTTATCCCATCGTTCAACAACGGTTAAAGGCCCCTCTAATTTACAATAGCCTATGCTGGAGTGGTTACCTTTGCTCACTGCCCTGTAAAAAAGGTGTACAAATTCACCTTCGCGTATGGCGGCAGGGTTTAATACGCCTTCGTTTTCAAAATCAAGTGCAGTTTTGCAAAGCACTAAGCCTTCTTTTTTAATTGCTATCATAATTTACTCCTGAACTTTTTTTAAAAATGTACTGTGGTAAAGTATTGGATACTGATGGTTGTCGAAATGCGTGGTTTTCTGACTTTCTTCAACCCTATGAACGGTGTGGATAAACCGATTTGAAGTTCAAAAGATACAGTGGTTACTGATCACGTACTATATAAAGCTTATTTATCGAAATAAGTTTCACTTACTAAAATAAAAGCATTTTTTTTTCTTAATAGTAAAATCACTGCGTGTCCAAGTTTCAACTTTGTCCGCCTGCTGTCCGAAATTTTCAAACTTCGGACGAAGATGCTTGTTTCTCCGACTACAGACCCTGTCCGAACCAAAAATCACCCGGCCAAAAACAATAGAAACTTATTTTGATCTGTATTGTTAGCCTATCATCAAAACCTCCATACAATGAAAACCTTAACAGTCCCCGGCGACCCGCATACCATGCGCGCCATTATGGTGCCTAAAGCAGCAGAAGAATTTCACGATCACGAAACAGTACGCTTAAGCTCGCCAGACGGCAGCCAAACCACCGAAAAAACGATATTCCGCATAGTCGACTGCGGAGAAGATAAATGGGAATTGCAGTTTGAATAACAACCTTCACCGTTACGATAATATCGGGCCGGCGATGGTATTTAAGTTAAAATTACTGATATTCAATATTAATGGGCAAATGCAAACTCGATGTTTTTGTACGCCGACTTTTGCAATTGTACTTTTATACCTGCGAAAATTTTGAGCGGCCCTTCGGTAGCGAACATATTGACCAGCCAGGAAGGTAGTGATCCTCCGGGATCAACATGGATGCTATATTCAACTTTGATCTGATTGGTACCTATTGGTGTAATTATCCATTTGCCTTTTGAATCAATAATCCTTACAATACCCTCTTTTACAGGTATAAAACCTGCTACCGCCGGCCCGTCAATAGTTATTACTTTGGTATCAGGATTTTGTGTAACAATCAAATGTGCTACAAAATCCCTGTTGGCCGCGGGCCAGGGCAAACTCACTTCCGAATAATAATAAAGCTCGGACGCAGAAACCTGTTTTATAAGTTTACTCGATTTAGTATGATAGACCCAATCGGGCGAGGTATTCACATCCATGATCAGTGCCACCAACTGGGCAGCTGTTGCATTGAACATCGCTTCCACTTTAATTGCTTTAATTGTTGAACCCGGTACCCCGCCGGTATAGATCTTTATCCCTTCCCTTTCAGTACTTAGTTTCCAATCGCATTGAGCAGCTACTACCACCGCTTTCAACACCAGCATTAACGCTACTAATAATGTTCTATACATCTTATACAAATGTTAATTGTTTGTGAGCTTGCTATAAGCCTAACACGACACAAATTAACATCACAGATTATACTCAGCTATTCATCTAAATGTCAAAATTATTCAATCGATTGATTAATGTTTCTCGTTTGACAAATGAGCAAGCTTATGATATTCACCTGATAAATGCCCCTTTTAAAAATTTACAGATTTCAATGAAAATCATGTTTCATTTTTTTCCTATCGTCGGTCCTATCATCGCAGTATCCAAACAAAAAAGCCTTCAGAGTTGATCCGAAGGCTTTTGACTTTTTAATTTTGACTTTTTACTTATTCTATGCTTTTTTTACAAACTCCGATTTTAGCGCCATGGCGCCAAAGCCGTCTATCTTGCAGTCGATATTATGGTCGCTGTCAACCAGACGGATATTCCGCACCTTGGTACCGGCCTTAATACTTTGCGATGTGCCTTTTACCGGCAGGTTTTTTATGGTAACTACCGAATCGCCGTTTTGCAGCACATTACCGTTGCTATCTTTTACCACAAAGCCATCGGCAGCCGCTATCTCTACTTCCGCCTTCCATTCGTGGCCACATTCCGGGCAAACCAGCAGGTCGTTCATTTCATAGGTATATGTTGATTTGCACAGCGGGCAAGGGGCGAGTTCCATGATATTAAATTTTTGCAAAGATAACTAAACGCATTTAATAGCCTACCCGAGTCGTTCGATTTTATAAACCGGACCTATAGGAACCCGCTATTCTAAGCTTACAACTTCGAACAAAGATGCATGTAGTGTGCGACTACATAAAACAAAAAAGCCCTTAGACTCACGACTAAAGGCTTTTGACTTGTTTTGTGGTATCAGCTGGGATCGAACCAGCGACACAAGGATTTTCAGTCCTTTGCTCTACCAACTGAGCTATGATACCATCCCGATTGGGGACTGCAAATGTAGCGTGTTTTTTTATTTATCGAAACTTTTTTTCAAAAATAACCTCTACCGCCCAAAACGACCCTTTTTCAACAAAATCTAATTTTAAAAAACCTTTTGCATTTCCATTCATTTATCTAATTTAGATTTTAAATACTATGCATGCATAATGATATCACAAGCCTTGTTCATCATCATACTGGCTGCCGCCATTTATCTGTTCAGTAAAAACGTTGGCAAAATAAGGCGCAACATACTGCTGGGCCGCCCCGCCGACCGCAGCGACAACCCTGCCCTGCGCTGGAAAACCATGGCCAAAATAGCCCTCGGCCAAACAAAAATGGTAAAACGCCCGGTAGCCGCCATACTGCACTTTTTTATTTATGTCGGCTTTATCATCATCAATATCGAAGTGTTGGAGATACTCATCGACGGTGTATTTGGTACGCACCGCATTTTTTCGGCACCATTAGGCGGTTTGTATAATGTGCTCATCGGTTCGTTTGAGGTATTGGCATTGTTGGTGTTGATAGCCTGTATCGGCTTTTTAAGCAGAAGGAACATAGTCCATCTCAAACGTTTCAGCGGGGTGGAAATGACTACCTGGCCCAAATCCGACGCTAATTATATCCTCATCATCGAGATACTGCTCATGACAGCCTTTCTCACCATGAACGCCGCCGACGGTAAGCTACAGGCCCTTGGCGTTGGGCATTATATCCATGCCGGCGGCTTCCCGATCAGCAGTTTTCTTGCTCTTTTGTTGCCCGATAGTGCCAACGCCCTCGAAATGATAGAGCGTGGATGCTGGTGGTTCCATATCGTCGGTATTTTGGCCTTTTTAAATTACCTGCCATACTCCAAGCATTTCCATATTTTGCTGGCTTTCCCAAATACCTATTATTCCAACCTGAACCCTAAGGGCAAGTTCGAAAATATGCCATCGGTTACCAACGAGGTAAAGGCCATGCTCGACCCGTCGTTCACTCCGCCCGCCGCTGAAATAAGCCGCTTCGGTGCCAAAGATGTTACCGACCTCACCTGGAAAAACCTGATGGAGGCCTATACCTGCACCGAGTGCGGGCGTTGCACATCGGCTTGCCCGGCCAACCAAACGGGTAAGCTGCTTTCGCCGCGCAAAATTATGATGGATACCCGCGACCGCATTACCGAAGTAGGCAAAGGCATCGACGCGCAGGGAAAGGATTTCAAGGACGATAAATCACTTTTGGATAATTATATCAGCCGCGAGGAGATATGGGCCTGTACCACTTGTAATGCCTGCGCCGAGGCTTGCCCGGTAAACATCAACCCCCTCGAAATTATTGTGGAGCTTCGTCAATTCATCGTAATGGAAGAAAGCCAGGCCCCTGCCAGCCTCAACAACATGTTCGGCAACGTAGAAAATAACGGCGCCCCCTGGAAATACAGCAATGCCGATAGGTTGAATTGGGCGAAAACTGAATAAGGAACAAGGATAAAAGAGCAAAGATATTGGCATTACCAATGAACTAATGACAAATGAACCAATGAACGAATTAACAGTACCAACGATGGCCGAATTAGTCGCCGCGGGCAAACAACCCGAAATACTGTTTTGGGTGGGATGTGCCGGCAGTTTTGACGAGCGCGCCCAAAAAATAACCCGCGACATCTGTAAAATACTGCAGCATGTAGGCCTGAGCTACGCTGTTTTAGGCACCGAGGAAAGCTGCACCGGCGACCCTGCCAAACGCTCCGGAAACGAGTTTTTGTTCCAGATGCAGGCCATGGCTAATATCCAGGTGCTTAATGGCTATAACGTCAAAAAAATAGTTACCGGCTGCCCGCATTGCTTCAACACCATAAAAAACGAATATCCGGGTTTGGGCGGTACTTACGAAGTAATACATCATACCCAGCTTATCCAGCAACTGATTGATGAGGGCAAACTGAAAGCCGAAGGCGGCGAAAGTTTTAAAGGCAAAAAAATAACCTATCACGACCCATGTTATCTCGGTCGTGCAAATGGCGTGTACGAAGCTCCGCGCAAAGCACTCGAAATATTGGATACCGAACTGGTGGAAATGAAGCGCTGCAAAAGCAATGGCTTGTGCTGCGGTGCGGGTGGCGGGCAAATGTTTAAAGAACCCGTAAAAGGCACCAAGGATATCAACATCGAACGGATTGGCGACGCAATAGAAACCCATGCGCAGGTTGTGGCCGCAGCATGCCCATTCTGCATGACCATGTTGAGCGACGGCGTAAAATATTTTGAAAAAGAAAAAGAGATACAGGTACTGGACATTGCCGAAATAACGGCCCGCGCCAACGGCTTGTAAAGATTTTTTGTTTGATTTGGATTTTTGAGTGGCCTCCCGGTTGGTTATCGGGGGGCTTTTTTATTGGGCAGGGCTATTGGCTTCGTCCTTTAGCCGCATTAATATATTGCGCAGGCTGTCCAGGCGTTCGGCTTGCATGTTTTTTACGGGCAGGCTCATTAAATTAACCATCTTATCCATATCTCCTTTTCGGTCGTTATAAGTTTGACTGATAATGTCGTCGTCCACGGTCAATAAATCGAGCCTGCCTGCTTTGGCAGTCCCCCAATAATTCATATCCCTAAACCTGCCCAGACTAAACGAGTAGTATTCCTGTTTGCCTTTGGCATAGGTTTTACGCAGGCGTACAAAAAAATCGGGGGTAACGCTTATTTCCCATTTTTTTAGTTTTGCATCGCTACGAGGGTCAAAGCTCTCAGTTAAACAACGGTTGGCCCAGGCGGCAAGCAATGCGGTATCGGCCGCTTTTTTAAAGCAGAACAACGGCAGCAAGCATATCATTAGGGTCAGTATATTTGCTGCACGTTTATATCTTTCAACCATTGATATCAACATGTAACTGCAATATACTAAGCTTAATTAATAATTCATAAATTTGCATATGAACTTTTCAGAAAATTCGCGTATTTGGGTGTACCAGTCAAATCGCGAGCTAAACGATTTTGAAGTAAAAAGCATTGAAACCATTCTCGACAAGTTTACCATTGGCTGGACGGCGCACAACCACCAGCTAAAGGCCAAAGCCATAGTAAGATATAACCGCTTTATTATTTTAGTTGTAGATGAAAGCCAGGCCGGTGCCAGCGGATGCTCTATCGATAAGTCGGTTAATATGATGAAATTGCTGGAGCAGGAGTTCAACATCAACCTGTTCGACAGATTTAACATAGCCTACCGTACAGTTGATGGCATTTCATCCGTTGCTCGTAACGAGTTTGAAGAACTCATCAAAAAAGGTACAGTTACACCTGAAACTATTGTTTTCAATAACCTTGTAAGTACCTTAGCCGATTTGGAAACAAAATGGGAGGTGCCTTTTAAGGATAGTTGGCACACGCCGGTGTTCGGTAGTTTGGTTACGGCTTAATTTGATACCTTTATCAAAGCCTTACCAACCCATCCAACCAAATCATGACCGTTAAAAGCCTGTTCAACATCATTCTGAAAGTTATCGGGATTGTATTTATTCAAAATATAATCGGCGCTATTTCTACCGTCTATTCAATTTCGATTATTTATACTTCGCAATTTAAAATATGGAGTATGTTTTTCGTCGTAATTGGTGCCTTAATTGCTTTAATCGCCTACATACTGCTTTCCTTTGTACTTATTTTTAAAACGAGTTGGGTAATCGGCTTATTAAAATTGGAAAAGGATTTTGACGAAGAAACTTTGCCCCTCAATATTAATGGTAAAGCTATTATTAGTATCGCCATTGTTGTTATAGCCGGCTGTACGTTGATTTGGGATATACCCAACCTGTTTCAGCAACTAACTAACATCATGAGAATGCAAATGATGCCGGCCCTGCTAAGCAAAGGCACCGATTATTATACATACTCAAACCTTTTACTGGTAATTGGCAAGATTGTACTTTCGGTGTTATTGATAATCTTCAGAAGGCGTATCGAAACTTTTATAGGGCGGAGTACTGTAAATGAGTAAACCGTGCCTATTTCTTCCCTGCAGCCAAAATTGCGGGCTGTGCTTTTTTGAGCAGTTCGCGCAGTTTGACGAAAGAGTTGTATGGCCCAATGGCCAAGGTCGCGTTTACCAACCATGCAGGTATGGAGCCTCCGGGGTCAATGCTAAAGGTATAGTCCACCTTTATCTTACTATCACCTACCGGGGTTACCACCCAATTAGCCAACGAATAAGGGATACGTATAAAGCCGGCTTTAGCGGGCATATAGGTAGGCAGGCTTTTGGCTTGCATGTTCAGCACCTTGGTTTCGGGGTTTTGGTCTACCGTCAGCTGTACGATTAAATCACGGTCCTTAATAGGCCAGCACAAATGCGCTTCCGAAAAATAAATGATTGTTTGAGCGTCCACCCGCTTAATGAGCGCCGATTTTTTGTTGCCATATACCCATTCTGTATAATTGCCTACGTCTTGTAAAGCTGCAATCAACTGGTTTTCGGTAGCATCCAAAGTAGTTACAACGCGTAGTTCTTTTAAATTACCGGTAAGCGGTTTGCGCGAATAAACCTGTATACCGTTATCGTCCTTCTTAAGTTCCCAATTACCTTGGGCAAACATAGTAGAAACACATAATAACAAGGTGCTTGTCAACAACAGCAATTTTGAAGTCATGGCTATGGCTGGTTGAAGGTAAGTTTATAAATATTGAAACCTGATGCTCCGTATAAAAGGCTGGCGCTGCTCGAGTTTTGCGGGTTGTTGTATATGCTGATGCGGCGCATGATAACGGTCATTTAAATGTGGTGTTTTGTCAAACAAATGTAACATTTTAAACGCCTATAATTTGTATTGTAGTATCAAATCAGTAAACTATTTAAATAAAAAACAAAAAGGGTGATTGTTATCATAAAAAAGCCGGCACCATTTCCTATTTTCAGGAATGATGCCGGCTAAGGTTATCGGAAATTGATTTTCCCGATTATTTGAAAACGTCGTTTGATAAGCCGGTATTTACCGATGCGCTTTTAACATTGAACTCTATAGGCTGACCTACCACGACTGTTTTTTCGGTATAAGGTATTTTAACGCCGCCGTCAATTGTGCGGTAGTCGCTTAATTCGATGGTTGTTTTGGATGGCATTTCGAATGATTCCTTCACCTTTAAACCTGTTTTTTGGTCGTAATAGTATTTTGCCTTAACGCCTTCGGGCGTGGTTACCGAAATCAGATAAGCCAATTGGTTGTTGATCACTTGCAGCGATGGGTCTAACACCATGCTATACCCCGATTTATTGAAATCAATCTCCGGAAACAATTTATAAAGAGCCTTAAGAGCACCTTTCGACTCAGGGCTAACGGGCGCCGGGTTGTTCAATTGTTTGGCTGTTATACTGTCGCCGTTTATCACCATGTGCATAACCACCAGGTTGTTGTACGATGGTACGCTCACATCGCCTAAAAACTTGTCGGCTCCTTTGTATTTAGTTGCCCTTACCACGGTAAGGCCTTGTACAGCACCCTCCGACCTGATAGAGATGTCGTTGATGGCTTTTAACTTATCTTCGCCACCAACGGCGTCGAGATAATTTTTAACCACGGTGGCCGCTGTAACACCTTTTGCGACTGATACGCCGCTAAAGGCATTGTTATCGGGGTTAACATCGGGTAATACATGGTCGGGGTCGGTAACGGCGTATAATATTTTTGACGACGATTTGTAAGTAAACGTCCATTTACCGCCGCGCTGCCAAACTTCAGCCGGCAATTTAACGGTACCCGTGTTGCCATTTTCTTCTTTGATGAATACGGTTACCGGCATAGCCATTTCGCCTAAGTTCTCTACAGTGATGAGCGAACCTTTAGTTGGGTCGTTGGTGATGTAACTAATGGCTTTTACCGATTGGTCCAGTTTCCATGTGGTAAAAAACCATTCGTGCCAAAACCAGCTCAGGTCTTCGCCTGCGGCGTTATCCATCGAGTGGAAAAAGTCCCAGGGTGTTGGGTGTTTAAATGCCCAGCGTTTAATATAGGTACGGAAAGCATAGTCAAAACGTTGCTCTCCCAATATTTGCTCACGCAATATCGTCAAGCCAAGCGAAGGTTTTTCGTAGGCCGCGTAGCCTAAAAAGTTAGCTTGTATTACATCAGGGGTATTCATAATGGCATCTGCATCGGGTGCAAACATGCCGGGTGCTTCTTTTTCAGCATCGGCCGGGGTATAATATTCGCCTTTATTGAACACTTTGGTATCCACTTTATTGATAAAAGTGTTAAAGCCTTCGTCCATCCAGGCATATTTGCGCTCGTTCGAACCAACAATCATCGGGAACCAATTGTGGCCAAACTCGTGGTTGGTAACCTCCCATAAAGCGCCGTTCTGGTTGTCGGCCCCGCAAAAAACAATACCGGGGTATTCCATACCGCCTACTATGCCGGCCACGTTGGTAGCCACGGGATAAGTATATTCGTACCACTCGTCCGAGTATAGTTCGATGCAGCCTTTAACATATTCGGTCGATCGTCCCCACGAGTTGTTGCTCCGCACCTCTACCGGGTAAATCGATTGGGCAAGCGCTTTCTTTCCGCTTGGCAGGTTGATCCTTGCGGCATCCCACATAAAGGCTTTGGATGCGGCCCATGCTACGTCGCGCGTATTTTTGCAAAGAAAGTGCCAGGTCAAACTTCCCTTTTTAGGATAAAAGTTAGGGTTCAATACATCGGCCGAGTCTTTAATCATCACGGTTTTATCACTGTTTTTAGCGGCGGCTAAACGGCTCATAACGGTTGGAGTGAGCACTTCGGCAGGGTTCAATAAAGCGCCCGACCCCGCCACCACCATATTGGCCGGAGCGGTAATGGTATAATCTATGTCGCCATACTCCAGATAAAACTCCGATGCGCCCATGTACGGGATCACGTTCCAGCCGGTAACATCGTCATACACTTCCATGCGCGGGTACCATTGGGCTATCTCGTATATCCAACCATTTTTGGTCAACGAGCGACCCATTCGGTCGGTACCATATTCCGGCACATCAAATGCATAGTCGATCAATATTTGTAGCTTGCTTCCGCCGGCCTTTAAGGTATCGTTCAGTTTTATCTGCATGCGGGTATCGGTTATCACATAATCTACCTTAACCTGCTTGCCATTTTTTATCACATAAACCGACTTTATTTCATCGCCTTCGGTAAATTTACGGTTGGTAAAACGGCCGCCGGTTACCGGGCTTGTAGCCTCGCCACGCGAATCCTGCCGATAAATATTTTGGTCAACCTGCAACCATAAAAAAGTGAGCCCATCGGGGCTGTTATTGGTGTAGCTGATCAGCGTTGAACCCGTAACGCGGTGTTTCGCCGTGTCTAAGGTTACATTAAGTTTGTAATCGGCACGGTTTTGCCAGTACTTGGCACCCGGCGCGCCCGATGCTGCACGGTACTCATTGCCCTTATCGGGATAAAACAATGGCGTAAATACTTTATGCTGGTCGTATTTGACCTTTTCTTCTTCGGCTTTCTGGGCGCTAACGCTAAATACGTTGGCAACTAATAAAAGCGATAAAACAATTTTAAAATACTTCATAATTCGGTCAGTTTTTGTGTTTTTAAAGCAAGTTATAAAAGATTTGGATGGTTTGGAAATATGCGTATTGATTGATCGTGTATTTTGACGAAATAGTGAATATGAAAGGTTTGCGTGTTTGACGTCGTAATATGCTAAAATGTTACAATGCGTTTTTATTACCAGGTATGACGCGGACTGGTGGTATTGTAATTGTTGTTCAAAAACAGGCCTATCATAATCTCGTGTGTACCGTTAGTCACTGTGCTCAGGTCCGATGTGGTATGATCATAAGCATAACCAACCGTCAGGAAAGAGCCGATATTAAAACCAAAGCTCCCCGAAATAGCATCGCTCTTGCGATAAGCACCCCCTATCCAAAAGTTATCCCGAAAAGCCATTTTAACGTTTGCGTCATAGGTTAGCGGATCAGGGTCCTTCGGTTTTATCATCATCGATGGTAATAAGGTAACATCATCGTCCATATAAATCTTTACGCCTGCGGTAAAAAAATATTGGGCGTAAGTCGCGCCTTGGTTATATACCGGGTTGCCTGTGAAACTTATGGTGCGTGGTATCAATTGCTGTGCCGACGCGCCAATAAAAAACGACGGACCGTACGCCCACACGCCAAGCCCCGCTTCTGGTATATATTGGTTGTTGCTGCCCTGGCTTATGGCAGGGTCCAGCGGGTTCACCAAAACAAGCTGACTAATATTCAGGTTGATGTTGTTGATGCCAAACGAAGCACCCGCGGCAAAGTTGAATTTATTGGTAACACGTATATGGTAGGCATAACTGGCATCAATGTGGGTCTGCTTAAACTCGCCCGTCTTATCGCTTACCACACTGAACCCTAACCCGCTATGGCTGGCCGAAGCACTGTAATCGTCGGGCCGGCCCATCGGGTTTTGGCTATTGGTTAGCATTTGGGTATAATCGTTCAGTGTAAAGTTCTTGTTCAAGGGCACGCTCAGCGTAACATAGGCGGTAGTTGGCGCCCCCTGCAAGCCCGACCATTGACTACGGTAACCTGTTTTAACGTCCCAATAACTTTCTATGCCTGTAACGGCAGGGTTTATCAAACCTTCGTTAAAGGTATATTGGGTATACTGTGGCAGTTGCTGCGCGCTCAACCGCCATGCAGATAGTAAAAAGAACAGGATCAATACTTTCTTCATACTATTTAATCAGGTTAACAGTGCCGGATAAAATACCTAATACATCCTTTGTATCAATGATGTAGTAATATGCTCCCACAGGCAATACCGTACCATTGTACTTTCCATCCCAAGGTGTGGGGTAGCCTACAGAGGAAAATACCATTTGCCCCCTGCGCGAGAATACTTTTACTGAACAATTTGGATAATTAATTAAAAAAGGAATATCCCAATTATCATTAACACCATCGCCATTGGGCGTAAACGCGTTGGGCACAATATTGCTTGCTACGGTAATGGTTCCCATCGTAATAATAGTAATGGTTTGCGTCGCGGTAGCAGGCAGGTAATTTGCGTTACCCGGCTGGGTAGCCGTAATGGTAGCCGTGCCAACGCCTGTTATTTTTAACATCGAACCATTTATTACAGCAATAGTAGGATCTGATGAGCTGAGCGTTACCGGCAATCCTGAATCGGAAGTAACAATTAGCATAATATCGGGGCTGCCCATAGTTTGCGTTGCAATCGGCGCGAACGTAATAATTTGCATTGCTCTATTGATGATCAGTTTTTGCGACACGGGCGCTACATTGACATAGCCCGGCTTGTTGGGCACAGTAGCCGTGATGGTATCAGTACCGGCGCCCACAATATGTATCTTTCCATTCACTATAATGGCTACTGCCGGGTTGGAACTGGTGTACATCACAGGGTCGCCCGAATCCACCGTTGCTCCCGGGTCAACATCGGGGCCACCATAGGTTAGGTTAGATATCGGGCCAAAGGTGAGCGCTCGTTGCGCTGCAATAACAGTAAGCACGCCCGGTACATAAGAAATAGTGTAATTAGGATCAACCGCACCTGTAACAGTAATAGGATAAGTGCCCGGTAACGAACTGACGGTTGCTGTGGTACTAATGGTTGGTTGTATAGTCAGGTTCGCAAATGATTCTCCGTTAACAAAACCTGTGTAGGTTACGATAAAAACAGGATTGGGCGTACCATAAGCCCTGCTCACACTTACGGGTGCCGAAATAGTTAGCGGCACAGGCAATACCGTAACTGTTTGGATAACCGATACAGCAGGCAAATAGGTTGAATTGCCGGGTTGCGTTGCGGTGATAACTGTAGTACCCACGCCCACTACATGTATATTTCCTCCAGCCGTAACAGTAGCTACCGCCGGGTTGCTGCTGGTATAAGTAACAGGCAAACCCGAACTTGCCGTAGCGTTTGGCAAAAAGTCCGGGTCTCCGTAGTTCTTAGTGATTGTGGTCGAATTACCTCCGGTAAAAGTAATAGTTTTTGGACTGGCCACGGCAATGGTTACCGTAGTAACACTGCTGCCAGCTGCGTTGTAGCCCGTAATGGTATAAACCGTTGCCGGCGAAGCTACGGTAGGCGTCCCGCTGATAATGCCAGTTGTTGGGCTAAAGCTCAATCCGGTTGGTAGTGTCTTATCGATGGTGTAGCCGGTCAATATTATCTTCCTGATTTTGTTTCCTACGGTTTCAGTAATATACATATTACCCAAACCATCTAACGTAACGCCTGATGGATAGTTAAAGCTTGCCGATAAACCTACTGCGTCTATTGATGAAGCTGAGCCGTTACCTGCCAGTGTACTCACCAAGCCAACAGGTGTAATTTTCCGAATTAGGTTGTTAAACTCATCAGCGACGAAAATATTACCGCTAACATCCACAGCAACCCCAAAAGGTTGGTTAAAACTTGCAGATGTTGCTAACCCGTTAGCATTGCCAATACTTCCACTTCCGGCAACAGTCGTAACAACCCCCGTGGAGGTTATCTTCCTGATCATATGATTGTCTTGATCTGCGACATATAAATTACCCGCCTGATCAATAGCCAAGCCTGAACAGCCATAAAAACCGGCTGCCGTACCCGTTCCATTTACAGCTGATGTTACACCACTTCCGGCAAAAGTACTGACAACGCCCGAAGGTGTGATTTTCCTCACCATATTGTTCATTCTATCGGCTACATACAAATTGCCAGCTGCGTCGAATACCAAACCCGCCGGGCTGCTAAAACTCGCGATCCCTGCGCTTCCGTTGTTAGAGCCTTGCAAGCCATTACCCGCAAATGTACTAACAGCACCAGTCGGCGTAATTTTCCTGATTAAATTATTGGTTTGGTCACCCACATAAACATTTCCTGTACCGTCAACAACTACGCCTCCCGGATAATTAAAACTAGCCGATGTACCAACAAAATTGCCTGTCCCAGGGAACCCACTTCCTGCAAGCGTACTAACAAAAGCCAAGGAGCTGATCTTTCTAATTGCATGATTGAAACAATCGGCTACGTAAAGGCTACCAGAAGCATCGATTGCCGCACCATAAGGGTGATCAAAACTTGCGGCATTACCTGTCCCATTTATAAACGCAGATGCGCCGCTCCCCGCAAAAGTGCTCACCTGCCCATAAATTGTTGCAGGCACCGCTCCACCTGTATTAACAGGCAATAAAGGCGTTATGGCTGCACCGGTTATGTAATTTTGCGGCGTTTGATAATATATATTTGGCGCAGTCAACAATACAAAGCCCGGTGATGAAACCGCACCACCCGGCCCGGTTACCGATACATTCCCAGACATTGCCCCTATCCCCACTACCGCCGTAATGGTTGTGGCCGAAACAATGGTATACGATGTTGCCATCACCCCGCCAATACTGACCGAGGTTACACCAAGCAGGTTTGTTCCTGTAATGGTTATTGTTGACCCGGAAACAGATGATGACGGGCTGAAAGATGTTATTGTTGGCACTCCCGACTGTGTAGTAAAACTCAGTATTGCCCCGTTTGCGGTACCACTTCCGTTTACCCCATTTATCCTGAAATAATAATTGGTATTTGGTATTAAGCCCGTCAGTACACTCGTAAAACTTACATTGCCTGTACCAGAGGCAATCGGACTTACACCCGAGCTTAGCGTTGCAATCGTCGACCCCGCAAGATTTGAGGCAGTGCCGTACTCAATGCTTACGGTCGTAATGCTTCCATTATCGTTAACGATGCCGTTTAAAGTAGCGCCAGTAGCCGTAACCGCTGTAGCGGGCTGAGTTGTGACAATAGGCGAAAGTGCATCCGTAAAGGCCCAAGCTGCACCTGTATTTACGTTGTCGCCCGTGCCACCCACTATCAATGTATTTCCATCTGCACTAACAGCAACCGACTCGCCTTGCAAGGCTGTTGCTGTGCCGCCCGTCCCTACTAGTTTGTTTCCTTGCTGTGTCCAAGAAATGCCGGCACGGCTGTACACCCAAACAGATCCCTGATTGTTATTATCATAGTGCCCGCCAACAATGGCGATATTTCCATCAGCACTTAAACTAACCGAAAAACCTTGTTGCACTATCGACCCACTACTACCTGTACCCACCAATTTATTGCCCTGTTGTGCCCAAATAGTACCACTACGGCTGAACACCCATGCGGCGCCAAGATGATTATTATCGATATACCCTCCAACCAAAGCTGTATTTCCATCAGCGCTTAGAGCCACCGAAACGCCTTGGTTTGCCGCTCCTACATTTCCGGTCCCTACCAACTTACTTCCTTGCTGTGTCCAGCTTCCCGCATTTAATGTATAAATCCAAACGGCACCCTGGCTCGAGTTATCGACATATCCGGCAGCACAAATGGTATTGCCGTCGCCACTGATGGCAACCGCATTGCCCTGAAAAGCCGCGCCAGAATTTCCGGCGCCTACAAGTTTATTACCTTTTTGCGACCATACACTATTGCTTCGCGTAAATACCCATACCGCACCTTGGTTGCTATTATCGCCGGGTCCTCCAACTATCGCAGTATTCCCGTCAGCACTTATCGATACTGATGCCCCTTGGCTTGCTCCGGCACCCGTGTACCCGGTGCCAATTAGCTTAGCCTGTTGTGTCCATGTGGTACCGCTCCGCGAAAACACCCACGCTCCTCCTGGTGGCGTATCCATATAGCCGCCAACAACAACTGTATTACCATCGGCACTTATCGCAACAGATGTACCCTGTTCGGCCTGAGCTGCCGAACCGGTACCTACAAGTTTGCTCCCTTGCTGCGTCCATATCCCACCACTGCGCACGTATACCCAAACCGCTCCTTGATTGCTATTGTCGGTAAAGCCGCCTAAAACCGCTGTGTTCCCATCAGCGCTTAAAGCCACTGAATAACCTAATCCGGCCCTTATGTTATTTGTACCCAATAGCTTGCCGCCTTGCTGTATAGCCGGATATGAAGTTGCTACTACCGAAAAAGCTCCTGCGGCGGAACCGGCACCCCCGGCTGTAGTTAAGGATACATTTCCTGTTACCGCTCCGGGCATTACCATGCCTACCAATTGGGTGCCGGTATTCGATATCACAATTGCTGTCGCCCCGCCAATCGAAAATGCAGTCGGGCTATTTAAATTAGTTCCATTAATGGTAACCAGAGTTCCCACGGGGCCTGAAGAAGGGCTAAATGAAGAAATATTTGGCGCCTGCGCTATAACTCCTACACTAATTAACAACCCCAAAAAAATCAGCAAGGTTAAACGCATTTCTTCCTTTATAATAATAATGCTATAAATATAATTTCTTTATATGATAAACGTAGTTAGTCAACAAATAAATCTTTTCATTTTAACAGGTTAACATTCTTAAAAGCAACCTTTTTATTTTTTCGTAACATTTGGTAACAAAACCTTATTGTTAACTTTAAATTGTTGCATCATTTTTTACGATATTGCCTCCATTTTAGTAAATAACGATAACCTACCCATTTAACATAACGGGCAAAATATGCCGGACGAGAAAAAAAACCTGAAAGAACTTGCTGTTTTCTTTTTACGATTAGGCTTTACGGCCTTTGGCGGCCCCGCAGCACATATCGCCATGATGCGTCAGGAAGCCGTGGTAAAGCGGGAATGGATGAGCGATCAACACTTCCTCGACCTGGTGGGCGCAACCAGTTTGATACCCGGCCCAAACAGCACCGAAATGGCCATCCATATTGGCCAGGAACGTGGCGGATGGCGCGGGTTGATTATCGCCGGGCTGTGTTTTATTTTGCCTGCCGTGTTGATTACCGGCTGCATAGCATGGTTGTACAAACTTTATGGGCAATTACCCCAAATACAACCTTTCGTTTACGGCGTAAAACCCGCGGTCATTGCGGTAATTATAGCGGCTATTTACCCATTGGCAAAAAAGTCCCTGCAAACCGTTGAATTAGGCGTCATCGGCGCCACGGCCATCGTTTTATGTTTGTTAGGCTTTTCGCAGATATTGGTATTGTTTGGGGCCGGCTTTGTGGCTATGGGGCTCGCGGCCATCCGTATCAAAATGAAAGGCTCACCAATGACACTGCTGCCACTTTTTCTAGCAAATAATACTGAGTTTTTCAGTCCGAAGAACATTAGTTTGTTCCTCTCTTTTTTAAAAATCGGCGCCATTCTTTACGGCAGTGGTTATGTACTGTTCGCTCTGCTCGATTCGGAATTGGTTAGCAAAGGCATCATATCGCACCGGCAACTGATAGATGCCATTGTAGTTGGCCAATTTACGCCCGGGCCTGTGTTCTCATCGGTTACTTTTATCGGCTATCAGGTAAATGGCATAAGCGGCGCTATAATTTCTACCATTGGTATATTTTTACCCTCGTTCCTGTTTGTTGCTTTGCTAAATCCGGTGGTGCGCATCATGCGCGGCTCAACATTGTTCGCAGCGTTTTTAAACGCGGTCAATGTAGCCTCAATAGCCTTGATACTGGTTGTTTGCTATCAGTTGGGCAAAGATAGTCTCACTAACTGGCGCGAAATTTTGATAGCGCTTTGTAGCGCGGTAATCCTATTCAGGTTTAACAAATTGAATAGTGCGTTTATTATTTTAGGTGGGTCCGTAGCCGGGTATTTATTGCTAATGGGTTAAGCCTTGTTGGCAGCCGAAGCAACTTCTTTTACCGGTTCAACCTCGCACGGGTAACCAAACAGACAACGGTCTTTTATCATGGTAGCAACCTCGGCAGGCACGTATGCCTCCCAACCCTCGGCGCCTTGCTTTATCAGTTCTAATACTTTATCGGTTTGTATGCTCAGGTTCTGCTCGTTATAATGCCTGATGTCTTCAATTTTATTGTTGGCAATAAGGTAACGATACAAATCAATCAGGTGTGCCGGCGGATGAAACCTCAGACAGTTCCATATCACCCCATCGCGAAGGGTGGGGTAGATAAACAGCTTCACATTTCGGCTGAACAGCGTCGCGAACGACTCCAAAATGCCACCCTGCAAATCCTGATAATGCTCTTCCGAAAAAATATACTCCAGATTAGGATAACCTAATACCACACCCATTTTTAATCTTGTTATTTTGGATAAGTAGGACACCAGTTTGTAATACTCATGAAAGTTTGAAATCAATACCGTTTGCCCCAGTGAGCAAAGGATATCTACCCTGTCAAGGAAATCTTTTTCATCTATCTCGTCAGTTGGGTTGGCATCGCGTTCCTTTAATGCCTGCAGGGTTAACTCGGTAATCACTACCACATTGGCGCTGTCAACCTCAGGTTCCTGCAAAAACTGTTTAACACCCGTGCTCAGCATATCCAAATGCACGTTGATAATAGGACGGAAACGCCCGCGTATCACAACAATATGCTTTTTGTACAGCACTTCGCTGGGTTGCTGGTTCTTGCCATCGGGGCCAAATACCGCCGCATCGGTAAATCCGTATTTTACCAGATGAAGGCTCATCAAGCGGTTATCTACCTTGGTAAAATCGGGACCCTCAAAACGTATCATATCGATTTGTATGCGGTCTTTCGATAAGTCGTCTATCAGCGAAAGCAAAAATACCGGCGGATTTTCGTGATAGTAAAAACAGGCATACATCAGGTTTACGCCCAGAATACCTACTGCCTGTTGTTGCAAATTATTGTCGTTGTCCAGCAGTTTTACGTGCAGCACTACATCGTTATACTCGCCGTTGGGTGTGAGTTGAAAACGCACCCCCATCCAGCCATGCCCCTCATTGGTTTTATGGTAATTAAGTGCCGAAAGTGTATCCGCAAACGAAAAGAAAGTGGTCGTATCGCCGCGTTGTTCGGCCAGGCGCTCTATCAATAAGCCATACTCATGGTCGAGCATTGATTTCAATCGGTTCTCGCTTACATACCGGCGCACTTGTTGCGCGCCGTATATGGCATCCGAAAAGGTCATATCATAAGCCGACATGGTTTTGGCAATAGTACCCGATGATGCCCCGGCTTTAAAAAAATTGGCCGCAACGTCCTGCCCGGCACCAATTTCGGCAAACGAGCCATAAATCTTGGGGTCCAGGTTAATTGCAAGCGCTTTTTGTTTAGTCCCAATTTCTTTATTATGAATGGTTTGCATGTTATTGCCCTTTTGTTTTTTGCATTGATAAGATGCATAAAAATACGGTTTTTTACAGAAATGGTCAGGATAAATTACAAAAAGCCACGAAACGGGTTTCATTTTTGAATTGAATATTCAAAAGCTCCAAAATTAAAAAAAGCCTTAACCATTGTTAAAGCTTTTTCCGATTCAAGTCGGGATGGCGGGATTCGAACCCACGACCTCCAGCACCCCATGCTGGCGCGATACCGGGCTACGCTACATCCCGAAATTAAATATAAAACCCTATCAAAATGACCTGCAAACACGGCCCTCCCGACCAAAGTCGGGACGCGATACCGGGCTACGCCACATCCCGAAAGGGCAACAAATTTATAAAAAATAGCACATCAAAAAATATACAAATAAAATCTTCTTGGTGTTGATAGAAATATGCGACAATTATTATCGTTTTAAACAAACTTTATTATATTAGCATACTAAACTTGCCTATGTCCGCAAACAGTAATTATGAGCTGCTGATTCAAAAGATCGACACCTTTATACGCAGGTATTATCTCAATAAACTGCTCAGAGGTGCTATTTTTTTGGGTGCGACTATTTTTACTGCTTACATACTTACTGTATTAAGCGAGTATTTTGGCAATTTTAGCATCATATTGCGCAGTTGCCTCTTTTTTGGCTATATTTTGCTCAATCTCGGTGTATTTTTTTGGTTGGTTTTCCCGCCGCTGTTGGCTTATTTCAGGTTGGGCAGTGTCATATCGCACGACGAAGCTGCCGAAATTATTGGAACTCATTTTACCGACATACAGGATAAACTGCTCAATACCCTCCAGCTAAAACGTCTAGCCGACGAAACACCCGGCCAACGCAGCCTTATCGAGGCCAGTATCGACCAAAAAATCGGGGCGTTAAAGCCTGTAAGCTTCCCTTCGGCCATTCGTATCAAAGAAAATACAAAGTATCTGAAATGGGCAATCGCGCCATTGGCAATAATTGTGTTATTGGCTTTTACCGTTCCTTCGGTATTGACCGATAGTACCGAAAGGCTGATCAAACACAACCAATACTTCGCACCAAAAGCACCGTTCCAATTCGTTGTTACCAACGCAAAATTGGCAGCTGTGCAGGGCGACGATTTTAAATTGGACCTTAAACTCACCGGCGATAAGTTTCCGAACGACGTATATCTCGAAACCGGCAACAATACGTTTAAGCTCGACAAGGAGAATATTGGCAAGTTTCATTATATCTTCTCCAACCTGCAGCAAAATGTCCGTTTTAAACTGAGCGGTAATGATTTCGAATCGCAGGAGTATGAGATAAGCGTTAACCTCAAACCATCGCTGTTACATTTTGATGTGGATTTGCAATACCCTGCCTATCTGCATAAAGCAGCAGAGCATGTAAACAACGCCGGCGACCTGAACATCCCCGAAGGTACTACCGTGCATTGGCAATTGCACACCCAAAATGCTGATGCCGTTTTATTCGAAATGAACAATCATGCGGATTACCTTAAACCGGCTGATAATATTTTTGTACATAACGAACGCGTGTTGTTGCCAACAACCTATACGCTCAAAGCCGTTAACCGCGCGGTAACCAACGGCGATTCGGCATCGTATCGCCTCAATGTAATAGCCGATCAGCCACCTACGATCTCGGTTGAGGAAAAACAAGATTCCATCAGTTCCAAGGCATTATATTTTAATGGTAATATCCAGGATGACCATGGTTTTTCGTCACTCACGTTTCACTATAAGGTGGATGCTCATAATAACCAAAAGCCGGCAATGATAACCAAGACCGTGAAAGCCGATTTGAGCACCACACAAACCGGATTTTTCTATTTTTGGGACTTGAAAGAACTTGGCGTTAAACCCGGCGATGAGGTTACTTATTACTTTGAGGTTGCCGATAACAATGGTGTAACCGGCCCCAAAACCGCGCGTACCCCCGAACGCGCTTTGCGGATGCCAACTGAACAGGAACTGAACAAAGCCCTTGATGCCGGTACACAATCTGTTAAAGAGAAAATGCAGTCGGCCATTAAGCTATCCGGAGAAGTTGAGCGCGATGCGCAAAAACTTAACCAAATGTTGTTGAACAAAAATTCGCTTTCGTTCGATGAAAAAAAACAAATAGAAGACCTGCTCCAAAAACGCAAGGAACTGGAAGACCTGGTACAGGATATACAGAAAGAAAACAAACAAAACTTATACAACAGGCAGGAGAACAAGCAGGAAGACGCGCAGATAATGGAAAAAGAGAAACAGATAAAAGACCTGTTCGACAATGTACTGGACCCAAAGACCCGCGAACTGTTAAAAAACCTGCAACAATTACTGGACCAGAGCCAAAAAGACCCAGCTCAGGACCAATTACAAAAAATGCAGACCGACAGCAAAACGTTGAAAAAAGAGCTCGACCGCATGCTGGAGTTGTATAAACAACTGGAGTTCGACCAAAAACTCAACCAGAATATTGACAAGCTGAACAAGCTGGCCGAAGACCAAAAAAAACTATCCGACCAGAGCAAACAACCAAACAGCGACGCGAAAGATTTGCAGCAACAACAGGATAAACTGAACCAGGATTTTAAAGATGTAGAAAAAGCTTTGGATGAACTGCAAAAGAAAAACGAAGACCTCGACCAGAAAAACAACTTCGATAACCCAAAAAAACAGGAGCAGAGTATTGACGACAAGATGAACAAAAGCTCGGACAAGCTAAGCAAAAACAACAAACAAGATGCATCCAAAGAGCAACAGGATGCAAGCCAGGAGATGAAACAGATGGCCGAAAAGATGCAGCAAGACGAGCAGGACAGTGAAGAGAACGCGGCTGAGATAAATGTGCAGGAGCTGCGCGAGCTGATTAAAAATCTGGTAAACAGTTCATTTGATGAAGAAAAAACTATGCAAACGCTTCGTGGCATCAGTCCGAACGATCCGAGTTACATCAGCTGGACAGAAAAACAAAAAGATATCAAGGATAATATGAAAAATGTGGAAGATAGTTTATATTCGTTGAGTAAACGTGTTCCACAAATACAATCAACAGTAAACAAAGAAGTTGCAACCATAAACACCAATATCGACCAGGCTATAGCCAGTTTGGGCGACAGACGTACGGGCGAAGCCAACCGAAATCAGCAATATGCCATGACCTCCATGAACAATTTGGCACTAATGTTGGCAGAGGCTTTGGAAAATATGCAAAATTCGATGAAGAATGCCAAAAGTGGCAAGGGCAAAAAGAAATCATCGTCCATGTCGCAATTGCGCAAAATGCAACAACAGTTGAACCAGAACATGCAAAAAATGCGCGACCAGTTGCAACAACAAGGCAATCAGGGCAAATCGGCACAACGGCAAGGACAGGAAGGCATGAGCGAGCAGCTGGCTAAAATGGCCCGCGAGCAGCAACAAATAAGGCAACAATTGCAGCAATTTAACAATGAGCAGATGAAAAGCGGGGGAAAAAACGCGGGCGATTTGGATAATATTGCGAAACAAATGGAACAAACTGAAAAAGATCTCGTAAACAGACGAATATTGGATGAGACTTTGAAAAGGCAACAGCAAATACAAACCCGGCTATTGGAAGCTGAAAAGGCTGAACAAGAGCAGGAGCAGGATAAGCAACGCGAAAGCAACGCCGGCAAAGACATCCCTCCGGGTTACATAAAAGCTCTGCAAAACTACCAGGTAATGAAAAACAAACAAACAGAACAGATACAGACCGTACCCCCGGCCTTGAACTACTATTATAAATCTAAAGTGAAGATATATTTTGATCAAATTAATGGCAAATAACATGGAAGAAGCCAAAATAGATACGGGGGCACTGTTTACTTTGCAACTGCCATCAAAAATGGAAAGCCTTAACGCGCTTGAAAAGCTGATTGAAGACTTAGCCGACAAGTATAGCATTGCCGATGACACTTTTGCCAATATGATGACCTGCTTAAACGAGGTTTTTATAAATGCTATTGTACACGGTAATAAATTACAAGCCGATAAAAAAGTTATTGTTAATGCCGAAGTTGACAACAAACGCATTATATGGACTGTTACCGACGAAGGCACGGGCTTTGATTATAACCACTTGCCCGACCCTACCGCAGCCGAAAACCTCGAGAACCTGACCGGTCGTGGTGTATTCATCATCAAACAACTGGCAGATCAATGTATTTTTAATGCTGCCGGTAATGAGGTTGAGCTGCATTTTAAGATATAGGAATGCGCATACCTGTCTTTTTTTTGAAGAGGATATAAAGTTTAAACCTAAAAACAAAACAGCCCTTCGCCAATGGATAAACGAGACCATTGTTAACGAAGGGGCCTCGTTAAGCGAAATCAATTATATTTTTTGCTCGGATGTGTACCTCATAGGGCTCAACCAGCAGTACCTGGACCACGATACCTATACCGATATCATTACGTTCGACAACTCCGAAATCGAAAAAAGTATTGCCGGCGATATATTTATTTCCGTCGACCGTATCCGCGAAAACGCGCTGACCTTTGGGATAGATGCCACACACGAACTGCAACGGGTAATGATTCATGGTGTTTTGCACTTGCTTGGTTATAAGGATAAAAGCAAAAAAGACAAAGCTTTGATGACACAGAAAGAGGACTTTTATCTTGACAAGGTAAAATTTTAGCTACCAGTTAGTTTTTTATAGTGATTCCGTCAAAAATCAGTAAAATTGTTTCAATTAAAAAAACTTAAAAAATGAAAACACTTGTTGTCCTGTTCATTATGTTATTTGTGGTGCCGGCATCGGTTTACGATTTCAAACTAAAATCTATCGATGGGGTGGATTTCAGTTTGGCAAAATACAAAGGCAAAAAAGTACTGGTTGTAAATACCGCTTCAAAATGTGGTTATACCTACCAATATGAGCAATTGCAAAAATTAGCCGACAAGTACAAAGATAAATTGGTTGTGGTAGGTTTCCCGGCAAACAATTTTGGCGGTCAGGAGCCGGGCACAAACCCCATGATAAAAGAGTTTTGTACAAAAAACTTCGGCGTAACCTTCCCGCTAAGCCAAAAAATAAGTGTAAAAGGCGACGACATCGACCCGTTGTTTAAATATCTTACCGCAGAGGCCAACCCCGATTTTACAGGCGAAATAAAATGGAACTTCGAAAAATTCCTGATTGACGAAAACGGCAAATTGATACACCGTTATCGCTCAACAGTTGAGCCGCTCGACCCGCAAATAACCAAAGAACTTTAAAAACGAAAAGCGCTTAACAAGCGCTTTTTTTATGCCATTGCCTTCCTCTGTTATCACTACATCAAACAAAAAATCAAAATATTCATTATATTGACTTCGGGTTCCATTTATTCATGATGTTAAAACACAAAATTCTTTTTATACTGCTGCTTGTATCGGTCGCAGGTTTCGCCCAAACAACCTTAATAGGCCCGTTAAATATTGAGGCCGCGTATAATAAAGGCACGCGCTCATACAGCGGCGCGCCCGGTAAACTGTACTGGCAAAATTCGGCCAGCTACAACATTAAAATAAATTTTGAGCCAACTACACGCATCCTGAACGGAACGGTTGATATTGACTACACCAACAATAGCCCCGATACTCTAAAACAATTGGTTTTTAAATTATACCCCAATTTCTTCGAGAAAAGCTCGTTGCGCAATTTCAAAGTCGAAGCAGCTGATTTGACAGATGGCGTAAAGCTCAATAAAATGAGCATCGACCAAAACAATCAGGATTTATCAAAGCTATCCATCGATGGTACCAATATGAGGGCCGATATTAAGCCTCTTTTGCCGCAAGGAAAGCTACACGTAACCATTGATTATACATATACGCTCAACCGCACATCGCATGTACGCACAGGTCAGGTTGACTCAGGCACCTATTTCATCGCTTACTTTTTTCCTCGCATAGCAGTTTATGATGACATCGACGGTTGGAACAAATACCCCTATTTAGGCAACGAAGAGTTTTATAATGATTTTTGCCATTTCAATGCCGAAATTACCGTACCCGGCACGTATGCCATTTGGGCTACCGGCGATTTAAAAAACCCGGAAGAAGTATATACCGATAAAATCATTAAACGCATACAACTGGCCGAAAAGACGGATACGGTAACCGACATCATTACCCCTGCCGACTTGAGCAACGGCAGCGTCACCCAAAAAAAAGCATTCAACACCTGGAAGTTTGAAGCCGATAATGTTCCAGATATGGCTTTTGCTTTAAGCGATCATTATATATGGAAAGCGGCAAGTTTGGTTGTCGATTCGGTTACTGGCCGCCGCACGCGCACCGATGCGGTTTTTAACCCTATCCATAAAGATTTTTACGAAGTGGCGGGGTACGCCCGTAAAACGGTGGAGGCGATGAGCTTCACCTTCCCTAAATGGCCCTACCCTTACCCGCACGAAACCGTTTTTGATGGATTGGACCAAATGGAATACCCCATGATGTGCAACGATAACCCGCTCGAAAAAGTGGCCGACGCTATTGAACTGACCGACCATGAGATATTTCACAGCATGTTTCCGTTTTACATGGGCACTAACGAAACAAAATACGGCTGGATGGACGAGGGTTGGGCCACCATTGGCGAATGGGTGATAACGCCCATTATAAACCCTGCTATAGTTGATGATTTTGCTGTCGACACTTACGAAAGCGATGCCGGAAAGGAAGATGATGTACCCATCATTACCCTTACCCCACAGCTGGCGGGTACCAGCTTTATAACCAACAGCTACCCTAAGCCGGGCTTGGGTTACCTGTATGTAAAAGATATGCTGGGCGATGCCTTATTTACCAAAGCGTTGCATTATTACATCGAACAATGGCACGGTAAGCATCCCATGCCCTACGATTTTTTTAATTGTATGAATACCGGATCGGGCATCAACCTCAATTGGTTTTGGAAAAACTGGTTTTTAGACCGTGGCACGCCCGACCAGGCGATAACCAAGGTAACAGCAAAAAACCACAAGGAATATCAGGTAATTATTACCAATATCGGCACGAAAATGGTGCCGGTTGACCTGACTATACATTACGTCAACGGCACCACAAAAAAAATTCATCGTGATGTATCATGCTGGAAGAACGGCAATAAAGCCATTGCCGTTGATTTTGTTGCGGATAAAACCGTTTTGAAAATTGAATTAGGCGGCACTTACGATGCAGATGTAAACAAGAAGGATAACGTATATATCATTACCAAATAGTATCAGGCTTTTAGCTCTGCTAAAACGGTAATACCGCCTTTAACAACTTCGTCCAAGCCAACGTTTACCTTGGTGCCCAGCGGTAAAAAAATATCTACCCGCGACCCAAATTTGATAAAGCCAAATTGTTCGCCCTGTTTAACCACATCGCCTTCCTTAACATACCAAACAATGCGGCGCGCCAATGCACCGGCTATCTGGCGGAACAAAACGATTGTCCCTTTGCTGTTTTCGATGGCGATGGTAGTACGCTCATTTTCGGTTGATGACTTTGGGTGCCACGCTACCAGATATTTGCCCGGGTGGTAACAAAAATATTTTACCATACCACCAATTGGGTTACGGTTGATATGTACGTTAATGGGCGACATGAAAACCGAAATTTGTATGCGTTTGTCTTTTAAAAACTCTGTTTCCTCAACCTCTTCTATTACCACAACTTTGCCATCGGCCGGGCAAAGTACCTGTTTATCTTTGGTAGTAATATTGATTGCAGGGCTCCTGAAAAACTGGAGGATGATAACAAAAAGCGCAAACGACAATATATAAATTGCCCATTTTAAAAATACGTACTGCGGACAATAAAACTGCAGCAACGCATTTAATACAAAAATGAACAATATGCATAGCGCGATAGAGGTATAACCTTCTTTATGGATAGTCATGTAATTGAATTTAGTGCAAAATTACTAATTTGTAATTAAGTAAAGGTAAGCAAAAACGATAGGGGCCGATAAAAACAAGCCGTCGAACCTATCCAACAGGCCGCCATGCCCCGGCAACAAACTGCCCGAATCCTTGGCATGTACGCTTCTTTTTAGCATCGATTCTACCAGGTCGCCCATGGTGCCAAAGCATGATATAAGGATGGCCATTGATGCCCATTGCCGCCATTCTATATCTTTAAAGTAGTAGGAGATAAGGATACTGATGGCAACGGTAAACAATAATCCGCCTATAAAGCCTTCCCAAGTCTTCTTTGGCGAGTGCCTTTCGAACAACTTGGTTTTGCCGAATAACAGGCCCACAACATAGGCCCCCGTATCGTTCGACCAAAGGAGCAGCAAAAAGACCAGCGGAAAATGGTTATTATAAACTTCGCCCGTAATAAATGCCAAACCGAAAAAGAAACTGAATGGAGCGATGGCGTATACCAGCCCCAAAATAGTGTAGGCTATGTTTACAAAAGGCGTTTCGGAGTGTTTATACAATTCGGCTATAAAAATGCTGCCCAAAACCGGTATGATAACCAATAACCATTTCGAATCGATATGGAGTATATAATGTAGTCCTATCCCGGCGAATATGCACCCGCCGCCGATTAAACCGGCAACCCTGTTGGGGTTTATTGTCTCCGATTTGACGATTTTGTAAAATTCATTTAAGCACAAAAAGCTAAGCAATGTAAAAAAAGCAGTGAAAATATATGGCCCGGTTAGCACCGATGCCAGCATAATAACAACAAAAAAGAAGCCGGTTATGGCACGAGTTTTCATAAATTAAGCGTTTGGTTCAGGATGATAAGCTCAATGGCTTTACTAAAATCTTCCTGATGTATATATACCTCGATGTTTCCAAAGGAACGGTGCGACAAATCTTGTTTGTTAAATAACACACTGGCTATCTGGTGCTCAAAAAGCACTTGCTTTACAATCTCCGAACGGTAGTAATCACTCGAAGTGTAGATTTTTACCCAGTCCCTTTCCATTTTGCTCAACTAACTTATTTTTAGTTACTGATACCTTTTGGTAAACAAAAAACAAAAATACGGTAAAAATCAAGCTTAATGTTCCAATAATGTAATTATAATGGCTCGAGTCGGGGTCGAAACTAATAATTTTTTGCTGAAACAGATAAGTGAGCACCACATCGGTACCATTGTTTATAAAATGGGCCAATACACCCGTCCAAATGCTGCCGCTCCAGTAAACAAAATATCCAAAAAAAACGCCTAATACCATCCGGGGCAAAAAGCCAAAAAATTCCATGTGGAACGCGCTGAAAATAATGGCGGCTATCCATATACCCCAATGGTGATTTTTGGTCCAACTGGTAAAAATACTTTGAACGCATCCCCTAAACAAAAACTCTTCGGCTATGGCAGTTA
Source organism: uncultured Mucilaginibacter sp. (assembly GCF_903893715.1). Lineage (GTDB taxonomy): Bacteria > Bacteroidota > Bacteroidia > Sphingobacteriales > Sphingobacteriaceae > Mucilaginibacter. The sequence goes on along the minus strand of NZ_CAITNG010000013.1, from coordinate 6,886 downwards.
ATAACCCAATTTCCAAAACGGCAAATAACATGCTGCCAAATGTTTTCATTTGCAATAGGGCCTGCATTTCGGTCGTGGCAGCATCTTCCTTATCACGCATCCATTGCTGCAGCCACTTTAACGAATGCGGCAACACCATTTTCTGGTTCATGTCGATCAAAAACTCCATAAAGGGCATCGAAACCAACATCACCAAAAGCACCAACCCAAAAAAAGCAGGAGCAATTTTGATAGCAGGTTTAAGATAAGCCTTTGGCTCGTTTACCACGTATCGTGCAAAAACAACCGGCGCAATGAATAACGGGATGGTTGTGCTCGCTATCTGCAATATCCAAATCGAGGTGGTTACGTTTGGTGCAGTAGTATCAAATGCCATTATCTGGTTTATGGTGCCCAAACCATAAAGAACGGTAACCAACGCCATTCCAATCAATGTGCCAGCTATCATCATACCCAGGCTTATGCCTATCAAAACTAAAAATTGCATGCTCGGGTGCATCTTGCTCGGGGCCTCTACTGTCATATAAGTTAATATTTGTATTTTTGCAGCGTTTAAAGATACTCATGTCTGTTCAAATAGGAAATATTGATTTAGGGAAATTCCCTTTGTTGCTTGCGCCGATGGAGGATGTGAGCGATCCGCCCTTCCGTTTTGTATGCAAACAAAACGGTGCCGACATGATGTATACCGAGTTTATCTCATCCGAAGGCTTGATACGCGACGCCGCCAAAAGCCTGAAAAAACTGGACATTTTTGAATATGAACGCCCAATAGGGATACAAATATTTGGCAGCGATATCGATTCAATGCGCAGGGCAACCGAAATTTCAACCCAAGCCAACCCGGACCTAATGGACATCAACTACGGTTGCCCGGTAAAAAACGTGGCCTGCCGCGGTGCCGGTGCAAGTTTGTTGCAGGATATTGATAAAATGGTTGCCATGACGAAGGCTGTTGTCGAATCGACACACTTGCCGGTCACAGTAAAAACCCGTTTAGGTTGGGACGACAATACGAAAAATGTATATGAAGTTGCCGAGCGCCTGCAGGACGTTGGCATAAAGGCGTTGACCATACATGGCCGCACGCGTGCACAAATGTATAAAGGCGTTGCCGATTGGAGCTTGATAAGCGAGATAAAAAAGAACCCCCGGATACAGATACCTATATTTGGTAACGGCGATATCGATTCGCCCGAAAAGGCTGCCAACTGGCGCTTGGAATACGGCGTTGATGGGATGATGATAGGTAGGGCCGCTATTGGTTACCCTTGGATTTTTCGCGAAATCAAACACTTTTTTGAGACCGGTGAGCATATGGATAAACCCACTATTGCAGAACGAGTTGAAGTATGCCGCACACATCTTGAAAAATCAATTGAGTGGAAGGGTCCCAAAACAGGGATTTTTGAAATGCGCAGGCATTATTCGAACTACTTTAAAGGTCTCGAAAATTTTAAAGAAACCCGCATGAAACTGGTATCATCCGAAAACATTGGCGAGATATACGAGCTTTTACAAAGCGTGCAGGAAAAGTTTTCATTAGAAACTGCTTAAATTATTACCGCGATAATTTATACCTCAATAAAAACGTTGAAACATTATTGAACAAAATGATCTTTATATGATGCGGAAGTTTCACTAAAGTGAATTTTTTATTTATGTTTGAATTATAAGTTTCATGATATGATCAATACAATTACTGAAGGTGTTAAGGTATCTGTAGAAACCATTTACCAGCCGGAATACTCAAACCCTGCCAACGATCATTTTATGTTTGCCTATAAAATCAACATCGAAAACGTCGGCAATTTTGCAGTGCAGTTGTTACGCCGCCATTGGACCATCTTTGATTCGAACGGCACCAAACGCGAGGTTGAAGGCGAAGGTGTTGTTGGCGTGCAACCAATTATCGAACCCGGCGCTTCGCATGAATATGTTTCGGGCTGCAACTTAAAAACCGACACCGGCAGCATGAAAGGCGAATACCAGATGCTGAGGCTGATGGATGACTTTTTGTTCAACGTTAAAATACCCGAGTTCTATTTAATAGCACCGTACAAATTGAATTAAGTGATATCCGATATAAAAAGAAAAACCCGCTACAAGGTGGGTTTTTCTTTTTATTCTATCTCCGAATGGAATACTATTCGAATTGATTCTTTATATCGTATCCGTATTCTTTGAGTAATTTTTCTTTAGTAAAGTGGTCAACATCTGCTTTCACCATTTCGTGCACCAGCATAGCAAGGTCGTATTTTGGCTTCCAACCCAGTTTGGTATTTGCTTTTGTGGGGTCGCCAATTAACAAATCCACCTCGGTTGGGCGAAAATACTGTTTATCTACAGCCACAACCAACTTGCCCACCGGCAACTGGTACTTTGCATTTGAACACGATACCACGTATCCTTTCTCGTCAGCACCCTCGCCTTTAAATTCAACTTCTATCCCTACCTCTTTGAACGACATACGCACAAATTCTCGAACGCGTGTGGTAACCCCTGTGGCTATAACGTAATCTTCGGCTACATCTTGCTGCAGTATCAGGTACATTGCCTCTACATAATCCTTGGCATGGCCCCAGTCGCGTTGTGCATCCAGATTACCCAGGTACAACTCGTCTTGTAGTCCCAATGCTATTTTGGCCACGGCACGTGTAATTTTACGGGTAACAAAAGTTTCACCGCGCAATGGGCTTTCATGGTTAAATAATATACCGTTACAGGCGTATATGCCATAAGCCTCACGGTAGTTCACGGTTATCCAGTAAGCGTACATTTTTGCTACGGCATAAGGTGAACGAGGGTAAAATGGGGTTGTTTCCGATTGCGGCACGGCCTGTACCAATCCGTACAATTCGGATGTCGATGCCTGATATATCCGCGTTTTCTTCTCTAAGCCCAATATCCGGATGGCTTCCAATAATCGAAGCGTACCGATACCGTCAGCGTTAGCGGTATATTCGGGGGTGTCAAAACTCACCTTAACGTGCGACATGGCACCCAGGTTATATATCTCATCAGGCTGTACCTGCTGTATAATCCTGATTAAGTTTGTCGAGTCCGACAAATCGCCGTAGTGGAGCTTGAATTTTACATGTTTATCATGTGGGTCCTGGTATAAATGATCTATACGATCGGTATTAAACAACGAGCTTCTCCTTTTAATACCATGTACTTCATACCCTTTAGCCAATAACAACTCCGCCAAATAGGCACCATCTTGCCCGGTAATCCCTGTAACTAACGCTATTTTCATCCTATTCTAATAAACTGTCTTTTTATAACACAACAATTGTCGCTTGCAAAATAACACAAAAAAAGCAACTAAACCATTGCGTTGCGTAATATATCAGGTTTTTTCTATCAGTATTTTACTTAATGCCATGGCACTTTCAATGCATTTGTCCATATTGTAATACTCCCATTCGGCAAACCTGCCTAACAAGTAAATATGGTTTGCCGCAAGTAGATTTTTTAAAACCTCTATCTTACTGCGTGTATCTTTTTGCTGTATAATGTATGAGTTAGATTCGTAATTAAATGCTAATGCCTTTAAATTTCCCGGCAACAGCGCTAATTCCTTCAACATATCTTCCTCACTGTGTTTACCCGAAAACTCCACCACACATGTCTTTCTATTTGAGCCTTCGTTATTAGAAGGGCTAAAGTTGCCGGTATATATGATTCGATGCGCCTTAAATTTTTCTTCAGGAAGATATAGCCACGATATGTCATTGTCGTCCGTTTGGCACAAAACATTTGATGTTCCGTTTGAGGGTAGTTTGGAAACCTGATACAAAGCATCACTCAATTCTGCGTTGTCAGTTTCAATTATTGAGGATAATATCCTTACATCGCCACAATACACCAATACATCTGCATCCTGATCGTTGTTGACGGATACCCTACCGGATTTATATTTTATTGACTCCACATTGGAGGATGTTGCAATATTCAAATTTTCGGCCAGGCGATTAACAATGAATTGCGACCCATCCCTCACGGGATAATAAAACCGGGCGTGCACCATTTCAGTTTCTTCGAGTTTTACAATATTACTAATGATTACGTCATCAATATTGGGCATGGGCAATTTGCCGTCCAACCATTCCAACGGTACTTTACTGATGTCGGTATTCCATATTTTTGTGTTGTACGGGCCGAAATACAAGCGGAACAAGGTTTCACCAAAATTCCCGATCAAAAAAGATTGGAAATCACCATACGCATCAGGTGTTTTATACCCGGCTTTGCTGATGGCGAGCAACTCTTTTACAATATCCTTTACCAAATGAGGAGGGAGTTGATACAGAAAATTTTCGATGGGATAACCAATCAGCTGGCCTGAGAAAAGTATTTTGGCATTCCTAACGGCCAACAAAAACTCTTTTTCCTTGTCAAAGTGCTCCCAAAACCATTGTGTTACTTCGGGGTTTTTGCTGTTGAAAACATGGCCGCCAACTCTATGGAACAAATTGCCATCAATGCGGTCGCATTTTATCAAGCCACCAATCATTGCCGACCGCTCTAAAACCTGCACATCATATTCTTTGGCCAACAAATGGCTGATGCTCAAGCCCGAAATGCCCGAACCGATTATAATGGCTTTTCTTTTCATTAATATTTAAACTTAATTGGGGTGGTTATAAATTTGAAAAACATGATAACAGATACCCTTGACATACCCCTCAATATATAAAAAATATAGGATTTTAGTTTCCAAGTGTTAGATGTAAAACACCTCAACTATACCGTGGTTTTAACCATCATGCTATCTTTCTTTTTGTCAAGCAATTCAAACTGGGAGTTTTTGCTTACAAATTCGGGAACAATCATCTTCATTTTTTCTACCAACGCGGTATTGTTGTTTTGCTTGTTCAATGCAATTAATTCGTCAATATCGTCAATAACCTGTTGATATGGGTAGGTAATCACCTTGGCTATTTTTATTTTTTCGTGGTGCGTAGGTAAAGTAAGCTCTTCCTGGTTAAGCAGCTCTTCGTGCAACTTCTCGCCCGGCCTTAAACCGGTGTAGGTGATTTTGATATCCTTATCTGGCACCAGCCCGGCTAATCTTATCATGTTCATTGCCAAATCTGATATCTTAACCGGTTTGCCCATATCAAATATGTAAATCTCGCCGCCAACACCCATTACGCCGGCTTCAAGCACGAGTTGAACGGCTTCGGATATCGTCATAAAATAACGCATGATTTCAGGGTGTGTAACGGTGATTGGTCCGCCCTTTTGTATCTGCGACCTAAAACGCGGTATTACCGAACCGTTTGAGCCCAGAACATTACCAAAACGAGTTGTAATAAAACGGGTCTTTATCACCTCATTATTAGCTATATGTTTGCTTTTTAATGATTGTATATAAATTTCCGCTATCCGTTTGGTGGCGCCCATTACATTTGTCGGATTTACGGCTTTATCAGTCGATATCATCACAAACTTTGATGCGCCAAAAGCAACGGATAAATCGGCTACATGTTTAGTACCTAAAACGTTGGTGAATACGGCTTCCGATGGGTTATCCTCCATCATAGGCACATGCTTATAGGCAGCTGCATGAAACACCATTTCCGGACGATAATTCAAGAAAAGGCCCTTCATACGCTGATAATTCCTGATATCGGCGATAAAAATCACGCTCGGTACATCGGGATAATTTTCTTGTACCTCCAATTGCATATCGTGCAATGGCGACTCGGCCTGATCACACAAAATAACCATTGCCGGACCGTAAGTCATTACCTGCCTCACTATTTCGGAGCCGATAGATCCGGCAGCCCCGGTTATCAAAACACGTCGGCCCCTTATATCTTCAGAAATTGTTGTCGTATCTATGGTTATGGGCTTCCGTTGCAGCAGATCTTCAATCTTCAGGTCTTTAACCTGTTGCATATTTAGCTTACCATATATCCATTGCTCGGCAGGGGGCACCGTAAGTACCTGAATATTTAATGCCAAGCATTCGTCGAGTGCCGATTTTTTTGCATCGTCTTCAAGATTATCGTTCGTGATAATCATTTTTTCGACGTTGCGCTTTTCCATCAATTCGGCCATCCTGGCCACCGAATACACCCTTATTTGTTCGATTTCCTTATCAACTTTACTAAGGTCGGCGGCCACAAAAACAACCTGTTAATTATATTGTTTATTTTTGTCGGAACAGTCAATTGGCTTTGCTGTTCTATTGTGTCATTTTACATTATGCTATGATAAATACCTGTTTTAAAAAAGGCACATTATCGATCATTTGTTTTTTTGTGTTTGCTCTTACGTTTCAAGGCTATTCACAATTGGTGTATCAACCTTATTCGTACCAATTCTATCAAAAACTTAATACGGGGTTATATTCTCCTAATACAGCTTTGCACACTTCGGTCAAACCGTTTTTGATTCCCGACTCCGGTGATATAAGAACAGTTTATGATTCGTTGTTGAGTACAGAACAACACGCAACAAAAAGAAGCTGGCTACACCGCATACTGTTTGATCAGCACCTGGTTGACGTAAAAAACAAGGATTACACTTTTTACTTTGATTATATTACCGATCTGCAGATAGGCCGCGAGTTTACGGCGGGTACCGCACCTAATTTAAATACCCGGGGGTATCAGGCAGGCGGAACTATTGGCAAAAAATTCTTTTTTTATACAAGCGGGTACGAAAACCAGGGGGCTTTTGCCAACTATGAACAGAACTACATCAATACCTTAAAAATCATCCCCGGCGAGGGGCAAGACCGGACGCTTATAGGCCAGTCGACGATAAAAAACACTAACGATTGGTCGTACGTTACCAGCCTTGCCGGTTATGCCCCTAACAAATTTTTAACAATTGAATTAGGGCAGGATAAAACATTTATTGGTGATGG
>NZ_CAITNG010000012.1 GCF_903893715.1 uncultured Mucilaginibacter sp. | reverse complement strand
GGAAGAATTAACGGAGTGTATGGGCAAATTCAGGCTGATGGTTTGCGGATCGGCGGCGTTGCCTGTTTCGATCATGGAAAAATGGCGACGGATTAGCGGACAAACTTTATTGGAAAGATACGGCATGACAGAGATAGGGATGGCGATCAGTAACCCTTATGATGGAGAGCGAAGAGCCGGCTTTGTCGGGCTTGCGTTGCCTGGCGTTTCAGTAAGGCTCGTAGATGAAAACTATCAGAATACAACCGGACCTGAAAGCGGCGAAATTATAATTAAAGGCGCAAATGTTTTTAGAGAATATTGGAATAGACCCGAAGCTACTCATAATTCGTTTACCGATGATGATTGGTTTAAAACCGGAGATATTGCGATGGTTGAAGACGGCTATTACCGGATACTGGGAAGAAATTCAGTAGACATTATCAAATCCGGCGGTTATAAAATTTCGGCGTTGGAAATAGAAGAAGCTTTACGGGATAACGAGTTGATCATTGATTGTGCAGTAGTAGGTGTACCTGACGAAGAATGGGGAGAATTGATCGTTGCGGCTATTATCACGTCGCAAACTGATGTTGACCTGAGCGCATTAAATTTATGGCTGCGCAATAAGATTGCGCCTTATAAAACCCCGAGAAAATATTTATTAGTGGATGAACTACCAAAAAATGCGATGGGTAAAGTAGTAAAAAATGACGTTAAAAATTTATTTAAATGAGATACATTAAACTTAGTTTATTCATTTTATTATGCTTTTTGTTAAGCAATTGCGCTGTTGCGCAAAAACGTTTTAAAGACGAAGTATTTACTGCTATAGATTCTACAAGCAATATTCAATACGGTCAGGCTATTAACCTAAACGGGGTTAATCAAGCCTTATTGTTAGATGTGTTCTTGCCTCATGGTGCAGATACACTTGCCCATCGCCCCTTGGTTATCTTTATACATGGTGGTGGCTTTCAAAGCAACACAAAAAACGGTGCTTTTAGTTCAAGACTTTGCGCAACGTTTGCTAAAAGAGGGTATGTAGCTGCATCAATAGACTACCGCTTAGGCATTGAGGGTACAAAGTCAAATAAGGACTATGCGGAATCCATGTACCGTGCTCAGCAGGATGGCAAAGCCGCTGTTCGTTTCTTTAGGCGCTATGCCGAAAAATATGGTGTAGACACTTCGCAAATATTTGTAGCGGGAAGTTCGGCCGGCTCAAAAACATGCCTTGCTATGGCATATATGAAACAAGCTGATGTACCTAAAGAGATCTCAACAGACCGTTGGGGGACGTTGGAAGGTAACAGCGGCAACAATGGCTATTCATCAAAAGTTCAGGGAGTCATCAATTGCTGGGGTGCTTTAATAGATTATAAATGGATAAAAAAAGGCGACGCTCCATTATTTAATACTGCGGGAACAGCCGATAAAACAGTACCAAGCGATAGTGCATTTGATTATCACGGCTTTAAATACGGTCCGCATATTTTATATCGCTATTGCCTTTCTTTGGGCGTACCTACCGCCTGGCGGCCCTTTGTTGGTGCCGGCCACACGCTCGATAACATTAAAATTAAACAAGATAGCTGCATTGCTTCGATGGCAGCCTGGCTATATTCACAGCTTAAAAGCAGTAAAGGAAAAAATGAAGAGGGGGTTTATAGGTACGAAAAGGATATTCAGGCATTTGATAGCTTGAATGTAGTAGAAAAACATTCGAATAAGGCCATTATGTTTTTAGGGAGTTCTTACATCCGCTTTTGGAAGAACATTCGAGAAGATATTCACTACGGCGACGTGATCCATCGGGGTTTTGGTGGCAGCAATATGCGCGATGTCGCTTATTATATTAAACGGATCGTATACCCGCACCACCCAAAAGCATTATTTATGTATGTGGGCAATGATATTGTTGATGGCCCGCGCGATAAAACACCCGACCAGGTGCTAGAATTGTTTAAGTATGTTGTCAGTATTGTACGCGAGAAGTACCCTGATATGCCAATTACCTGGTTGCAAATTTCGCCCAGCGAAAAACGATGGGGAGTCTGGGCTCAGGTGATCGAAGCAAATAAGCTCATTGAGCAATATTGCAAAACTCAGCATAATTTATTCTATATAACTTCTGCCGACAAGTTTCTGGGTGCCGATGGGAAGCCCCTTGTTAAATACTACCGTGACGATAAATTGCATTATAATGATGAAGGATACAAGGTTTGGGGTGCTAACATAGCCGCGCGGGTAGCCGAAATAACTCAAAAAGAAAATTAATGAGCATTGACTACCAAACCCTGATATGAAAAAAGATAATCGACATTTGTTATTCGCATGCTTAGCGGGCTTTGCATTTTCGGTAAACTATACCAACCATGCTCCTTTGGCGGCAACGTTAATGCAACAATTTAATTTTACTAAAACCATGGCTGGTTTTTTAACAACCGGGATATTTGCAACTCATGCCTTGATGCAAATACCTGCCGGGTACTTAGCCGATAATTTTGGCGGTAAAAAAATACTTGTTTGGGCGTTGACGATTGTTTGTATAGGTAATATCGGTATTGCCTTTTCGGCAAACTATGAGCAGTTGTTGTTATGGAAAATTTTTGTCGGCTTTGGTACAGGTGCCTCGTTTGTGGGTGGCGCCAGGTATATAGCTCAAGCCATGCCAGCCGAACGCTTGTACCGCGCTCAAGGGTTTTATGGTGCTTCTGTTTTATTGGGATCAGGCTTCGTTATATTCGCTGTTCCGCGCCTGGCAAATGCTTTTGGCTGGCAAGTATCATTTTTGTCCACAGCATTTATTGCCGTTTGCGCTGTTTTTGTTTGGGCATTTGCTGTACCCAGTCCCGAATTTAAGAGCCATTTGCCCGTTAAACTACAAAGTCTTTTGTCAGACAGACAACTTTGGTTATTGGGTTTTCTTCAAATGGCATCTTTTGGTCTGGTGATACTGATCGGTACCTGGATCACCGAACTATTAAAAAAACAAAATGGTTTGTTAACCACCACTGCCGGTGCTATTGGCTCTTTGGTATTGCTAGTGGGCATATTTACGCGTGTTTATGGCGCGAGCTTAGTTATCCGGCTGGGATATAAAGCAACCTTGGCGTTAAGTATGCTACTCAATGTGGTTGGCTGCTTTATACTTGCTTCATCATTATCATCCATTTACATTACCCTTTTAGCAATTTTATGCATTGGCATAGGCTCGGGTTTGCCTTACTCGGCACTGTTTAGCAGGGCTGTTAATTTATTTCCAGGTAGGGCGGGTACAGCTATGGGGCTGGTTAACATGCTTGGCATCATTATGATCTTGATAGGTGCGCCACTAATTGGCAAAATAACCGACATTACAGGTAGTTTTTCGGCGGCATTTGTCGCCCTAGGCATATTTGCGCTAATTGCTATGCTTGCTGCCTTTGGTATTAAAAGTACCAACACTCAACTGATGAATAAATAACCTATCACTATATTTTTTATAACCACTTTAAATCAATTTATGAGAATAGCAAAGATCTTTACATGCAGCGCTTTTTTTATTCTCTTCTTCACTAAAGCTGATTTTGCCCAAAACGTTACTAATATTTATCATGATGACTGGATAGATTTTAACAAGAACGGCAAGAAAGATGTATTTGAAGATCAGCAACAGCCTATCGAAAAACGAGTAGCCAATTTGCTTTCGTTAATGACGTTGGAAGAAAAAACCAACCAGTGTGCCACACTTTATGGTTATGGCCGGGTACTGAAAGACCGTTTACCTACGCCAGATTGGAAGAATAAAATTTGGAAAGATGGTATTGCCAATATCGACGAGCATTTAAACGGTATAAAAGGAGGCCGGCGATTTTATTCGGATGAGTATACCTTCCCCTTTAGTAACCATGCTGAAGCCATCAATAAAGTACAAAAATGGTTTATTGAAGAGACCCGCATTGGCATCCCGGTTGATTTTACCAACGAAGGAATACATGGTTTGAATCACGATCGTGCGACACCTTTGCCGGCGCCTATTGCTATGGGAAGTACCTGGAACAGAAGCCTGATTAGTCAAGCAGGAACGATAGAAGGAATCGAAGCTAAAGCCTTAGGATATACTAATATTTATACTCCTGTATTGGATGTTGCGCGCGACCCGAGATGGGGTCGTTTTTTAGAAAGCTATGGCGAAGATCCCTATTATGTTGCCGAAATGGGAAAACCAATGGTGGCGGGTCTACAAAGTCAGGGAGTTGCATCAACGCTAAAACATTATGCGGTTTATAGTATGCCAAAGGGCGGGCGCGACGGCAATGCGCGCACCGACCCCCACGTTGCACCGCGCGAAATGCACGATATATACCTTTATCCTTTTGAAAAGGTAATTGAAGCTACTCATCCAATGGGGGTGATGAGTAGCTACAACGATTGGGATGGCGTACCAATTACGGCAAGCCATTACTTTTTAACCGAGTTATTAAGAGATCAGTTTGGTTTTGACGGGTATGTGGTTTCAGACAGCGAGGCGTTAGAGTTTATTTACTCAAAGCATCATGTGGCATCATCAATAAAAGACGCGGTTAGGCAGGCAATAGAAGCAGGGTTAAACGTAAAGACGAATTTTACACCACCCGATGATTATATCCTGCCACTGCGCGAATTAGTAAAAGAAGGTGCCGTATCCATGAAAACATTGGACGCGCGAGTTGGCGATGTTTTACGGGTGAAATTCAAACTCGGATTGTTCGACCATCCTTACGTTAAGGCCCCTAAAAAAGCTAACGACGTAGTTGGGTTAGATCATCACCGGGATTTTGTTATGCAAATGGAAAAGGAGTCATTAGTGCTGCTTAAAAATAAGGATAATTTTCTACCTTTAAATATTACAAAAACACCGCGAATCTTGGTAACCGGCCCGCTAGCCGCCGCAACAGATTATACCATTAGCAGGTACGGGCCGACGGGTTTACCGGTAACTTCCATTTTGGCAGGTATACAAAATTATACAAAAGGGAAATCAGCTGTTAGTTATGTTAAGGGGTGTGATATTACTGACCCAACCTGGCCCGAAAGCGAGATCATACATACCAGCCTGTCTGTTATCGAGCAAAATGGAATAGATTCTGCGTTATCGGAAGCTAAAAATGCTGACGTAATTGTAGCAGTATTGGGTGAGGATGAAAAAATAGTAGGCGAAAGCCTAAGCCGTACCAGTCTTGATCTGCCAGGCAGGCAAGAGCAATTATTAGAAGCACTTCAAGCGACAGGTAAGCCCGTATTATTGATACTTGTAAATGGACGCCCGTTGACAATAAATTGGGCAAACAAATATGTTAACGGTATTTTGGAAACATGGTTTGGTAATACCTTAGTTGGGGATGCGGTAGCACAGACCATTTTTGGCGACTATAATCCGGGCGGTAAAATATCCGCCACATTCCCAAAGACGATGGGACAGATCGAGTTTAATTTCCCATTTAAACCGGCCTCGCAGGCAGGTCAACCATCATCAGGGCAAAACGGCTACGGTAAGTCCAGCGTTAACGGTGCGTTGTACCCTTTTGGCTTCGGTTTAAGTTATACCACCTTTGCTTACAGCGATATGCGTTTATCCAGCCATCAGGTTTCTATTCGGGATAGTGTCGAAATATCTGTAGATATCACTAATACTGGAAAAATGGACGGAGATGAGATTGTTCAGCTTTATCTTAACGACGAAATAAGTTCGGTAACCACTTACGAGAAGGTTTTGCGGGGTTTTGAGCGCGTGCATTTAAAGGCCGGCGAAACAAAGAAGGTAAAATTTATACTGAAGTTGAAAGATATGGGCATTTACAATAAAGAGATGAAATATGTTACGGAGCCTGGCTGGTTTAAAGTTTGGGTCGCTGCTTCTTCGGAAGATATGAAACTTGGCGATAGGTTTGAGGCTGTAAATCGATAATAACAAAATGATCATATCTAAAGATGGCAGGCTTTTAGGATGCCTTTTTTTTGCTGGAAGTTTACCAAATATTTCGTTGACATTTTTAGATCAAAATGTGATATGGACTTTGGTTTGCTTAAATAAAAGAGATGTAATTATGTATTTACTTTTTAATTAATTTATTATCATGTTAAGGAAATTGATCTTCATTTTGGTTCTTATTTGTTTTGCCGGCAAAACTTTTTCGCAGCAATTTAAAACTGCTGATATCGCTAATAGCAGTTTGATGCCCGAGCAAAATTTAACAAGAAACGTGCTTAACCTTTCGGGGATGTGGAGTTTTAAAGTCGACTCGAACAACGTGGGCGAAAACGAAAAATGGTACGTCGGGCTAAAGCAAGCTAAACCCATTGCAGTACCCGCCAGTTGGAACGACCAGTACGATGAATTGAGAGACTATATGGGTATTGCCTGGTACGAGCAAAACACGTATGTTCCAAAAACGTGGCAAGGGCAACGCATATTTATCCGATTTGGATCGGCCAATTATGCGGCAAAAGTTTGGATAAACGGCAAAGTGCTGGGAAAACACGAAGGAGGGCATTTGCCTTTTGCGTTCGATATAACCGACTATATCAATTGGAATAACAAGAATAAGATCATTGTACAAGTTGAAAATATTTTAAAACCCAGCAGAGTTCCACCCGGTAATATCACAACAGAAGGTGGCTTTACAAATAACCCAGCTGGCAATTTTGACTTTTTTCCTTTTTGCGGATTAGAAAGACCTGTTTGGTTATTCTCAGTACCCCAAAGCCATATTACTAATATCACGGTTGTAAGCAAGGTGCAGTTACCAAATGCTACTGTCGAAATTAAGATCAAAAAGGAAGGAACAGGTGCACTAATCGGAAAATTAACTTTGTCGGGCAACGATAAAGATTTCGAAAAAGCATTCACATTTAGTGGCGATGAAGCGAGTGTAACATTAACTGTTCCCGATGCTCATTTGTGGAATGTTGATGATCCATACCTATACGATCTTAGTGTAAGCCTAACTCGAGGTAGCCAGGTTGTTGATAGCTATTCGCTGCAAACCGGTATCCGAACGATTGCTGTAAATAATAGTCAGCTTTTGCTAAACGGTAAGCCGGTATTTTTAAAAGGCTTTGGAAAGCACGAAGACTTTCCGATATCCGGAAAAGGGACTTCATACCCTGTAATCGTAAAAGATTTTTCATTACTAAAATGGGTAGGTGCCAATTCGTTTCGTACCTCACATTACCCGTATGATGAGGAATACATGAATATGGCCGACAGACAGGGCATCTTGATTATAGATGAAATCCCCGCAGTTGGCTTATTTTTCGACAAGAACGTTGACCAGGTTAATGAAAGAAAAGAAACCTGTAAGCAAATGATTAGGGAACTGATCAATCGTGACAAGAACCATCCTGCTGTAATTATGTGGAGTGTGGCCAATGAACCGGGTTTACGGTCGTCGTATTTAAAAAAGGATACCCAGGATTCTATCTCGTATAATTTTTTCAAAGAGTTGATCGGCACCATAAAGAAAGAAGATACTTCACGTCCCGCAACATTGGTAGGGGCCGAAAACGAACCTTATCAGTGGCTGGGTTTAGCCGATGTGATCTGTATTAACAGATACTTTGGATGGTATAGTCAAACCGGCAATATTGCCGAAGGGGCTGCTTTATTAAATAAAGAGCTTGACATTATACATGATAAGTTTAAAAAACCGATGATTTTAACAGAGTTTGGCGCAGATGCTTATCCGGGTATGCATGCGTTAACGCCCGAAATGTTTACAGAAGAATATCAACGAGACTTTATTAAAGCGTATTTAGATGTGTTAGATACTAAAAATTATATTTGCGGAGCACATGTATGGGCATTTGCCGATTTTAAAACAAGCCAAGGCGATAGGAGGTTTGGAGGCTTTAACTGGAAAGGTGTGTTTACCAGAGACAGAAGACCCAAAATGGCGGCTTACTACTTAAAATCAAGATGGGGAGTAAATAAATGACCGTTATTTTTTTATTGGAATATAAAGTTATACCTGCTTGAAATGCGATAACTAGTAGAGAGTGTTTGCCTTCAGCTAATAATTGGCCGGCTTTTGCCAAGGCAACTAGTTTTCATTTAGTTGTTGCAAAATAACTTTTTCCGGCACTATGATGTATCGCCAATGATGAACTTGCGAGGTGTTTTTTTATTTATTTAAGAATGTTATCATTTATTCTTGCCATAATTGCAGCTCGATATATATTAGTTTGTGGCTCCTGATCGACAAAAAATGAGCCGTAATAATAAATTAACTGGGTTATAGTCTAATTAGAGCTCATGTTTATCTATTTACAGCTCATTAGTAGACTTTTTGAGCCGTAATTCAGTCGTCGTGAGTCGTAATTACCTTTTAAGGCTCGCAAGATCTCATTGATCCGCTTATTGAATAAACATACAGGTTGCTGTCTAGACTTTGCTTTGTTACAAAGTTGAATTAAACTTAGTTTATTCTGTGAAAGAATTATTTTGAATTTTCCCTGGTTCTGTTACAATCCATATAATATTTGCATTATTCAGGCCAATGATCAAATACGCTTTTATATTTTATTTATAGAGCTGTTAAATAACGGTCATGACATCTGTTATTGATTCGATAATCAGATATTTAAAATGTTAAATAAAAAAATAAATTTCATCATTCGCTATATAAATTAAAGGCTTCTATAACTAATGCGTATATTTGAATATCGGCAGGGCGTGTTACCTATGTAACTACCTCAAACGACGAAAGCTTTATAATTCATTGATTATCAGTCGATAACAAAGATAGGTTCGAGCCCAGGTGGGCGCACAAATAAAAAAAGGTCATTTTGATATTCAAAATGACCTTTTTACGTCATGGTTGTACGGCTTTTTTTTGAGCTGTTAATTCTTAATTTGCTTCAGGCACCGCCCCTTTCTTCGCTTTTACACTGTCAGAATAAGCTTTATACATGGCATGCCAGTTGCGGCCGCTGTCGGTGAAATAGGCCTCAATTTTGGTTTTGTATATTTTGAATATCTTCGATATTTCATCGATGTTCTTATAGTCAATAGCCTCTTCGCGTGCCAGTTTAAGGTTAGTTAAGATAAAGGCCTCATCGTCTTTGGTCATGTTGGGCACTATCGATTTGTAACCATTCATGGTAAACGCAACTTTGCCAATAGTATATTTATCCAGTATCATTTCCACCTGTTGTCGGTCAGTTCCTTCTTCAAACCGTCCATCAGGTCAGTATGCACCGTTTTTGGTATCGTCGAATTGATGATAACCTGCCTGTCGAGTTTGCTGAAAACTTTTCCTGTTACAGGGTTGATACCTTCGGGCACCAAAGTATAATCATGACTGTTATAAAAATCGCGTACCGCCGTAAGGTGGGTGGTTATCAATTGTTTTACGCGGGTTGCCTTGGCGGTATCGGTTAAGTTAAGGGTTGCAACCCAGGCAGCGGCTTTAACATCCGGATCGCCTTTCCCTTTTGCCGGTTTCGCTTTTGCGTCAGCATCATTTTGGGCGAATATCATTTTGGGCGATACAACCAGCCCGGTTATCATCAGTAAAACTACGATGCTCTTTTTCATAAATAGTACAGGATAATTATTGGTTTATAATTCAACAATAAAGTTATCGGGCAACCGCCACCCATCGTTGAAACAAGTTAGCACATGTTTGTACAATATTATCCTGTTTGGGTGTTTGATATCGACATATAGAAAATATTGCTATAAATTTGATACAACACCAATTAAGCCTGGTACAAACCAACAATGATGAATTACAAAGAGCTTTTCGGCGTACTTTGCCTGGGCATGTTACCCTTTTTAGTCAATGCCCAGCCAAAACTGGCGGCTTTATTTACCGATAACCTGGTGCTGCAACAACAATCTACCGTGCAGGTTTGGGGGTGGGATAAACCGACTGCCGTACTCACACTCACCAATGACTGGGATAAAAAACCCTACAAGGTAATAGCCGACGCTGACGGCAATTACATTGAACATCGACTTGATACAAATGGGGGTAGGTGGTAACGATAGCTGGAGCGACCTGGCCGCGCCTCTGCCACAATATCAAATACCGGCCAAACCTTATCGTTATACTTTTTATATATTGCCAACCCAAACCGGCCCGGCTGATGCAGGTGCTCTGGCAAGAAAAATTAAATTTTGAACATGAGGTTGTTGACAAGATATTTTTCAGGATCCGCAAGGGTGATATTATTCGCTATGCTTTGCGTATGCATTTTTATTGGTGCGAGCGCCCAGCAAAAAAAGAAGAAAAAAACGGGCAATTCAAGCCATCACCCGACGTCAACAAGCCACCATTCAACGTCGACAAGCCACCATGCATCGGGCAGTAGCCATGGTAAAAGCTCGAAAAAGGGCAGTTCGCATAGCAGTAAATCGTCGCACGGCAAAAAATCCAAAAAAGGAAAACACCGCCACGAAGTATTTCACGATGTACCCGAACAAGGTACTTATGTGCCTATAAAACCCATAACCGACCATTCGGCTTTGCGGGAATCGTTTGTGCACCCGCCCGAAGCCGCTAAACTCTGGGTGTTTTGGTACTGGGATCAGGCGGCGGTAAGCCGGGAAGGAATCACGCTCGACCTGCAGGCCATGAAAGAAGCCGGTATAGGCGGTGCTTACCTCATGACCATAAAAGGGGCCACAAACCCGCCCCTGATGGACCCGCCCGTAACACAACTAACCCCGCAATGGTGGCAGATGATAAAGTTCGCGATGAGCGAGGCCGACAGGCTCGGCCTGAAGCTGGCTATGCACGATTGTGATGGTTTTGCAGTAGCAGGCGGCCCCTGGATAACACCCAATCTGTCGATGCAGAAAGTTACCTGGAGCAAAACTTATATTCATGGCGGGCGCGCTTTTAACGATACCTTGCCAAAGCCACAAACCAATCAGGGTTATTATAACGATATAGCCGTGTTTGCTTATCCGTTGAAAGCGGGTGAGGACGCTTCTTCAGAAACCATTGCGCCTATGGTCTCTACCAGTAAAAAGGGCGACAACGCGCAGTATTTAGCATTAAAAGGTAACAAAAAAAGCTTTAGCAGCGACACGGCTTGTTGGATACAATATACCTTTGAGCAGCCTTTTACCTGCCGCTCTGTTACCATTCGTCCGGCCAATAACAACTATGAGGCACAGCGCTTAAGCCTGCAAATCAGTTACGATGGGCAGAAATTTATATCGGTTGGCCAATTGGAACCGCCCCGTAGCGGTTGGCAGGATGGCGATGCGCCCGATACCTATGCCATACCCGAAGTATCGGCAAAGTATTTCCGGTTTGTTTACGATAAGGCAGGCTCCGAACCTGGTGCCGAAGACCTGGACGCAGCCAAATGGAAACCTAATTTAAAAATAGCAGGCATCACACTGTACAGCGCTCCGCAAATAAACCAGTACGAAGGCAAGAACGGTGAAGTATGGCGTGTAGGCACTAAAACCACCGATGCGCAGATACCGAAAGCCGCCTGCGTAAAGTTGAGTGAAATGGTGGATATCACGACGCACATCGACGAGAACGGCAGGTTAAACTGGGCAGCACCCAACGGCGATTGGGTAATACTGCGGATGGGGCATACATCAACCGGGCATACCAATGAGACCGGCGGCGCGGGCAAGGGTTTGGAGTGCGATAAGTTTAACCCCGAAGCTGTAAAATTGCAATTTAACAATTGGTATGGCGAAGCAATAAAACAAGCCGGGCCCGATTTGGCGGCCCGTGTGCTCAAAATTTTCCATGTGGATAGCTGGGAGTGCGGCAGCCAGAATTGGTCGCCGGTATTTAGGCAGGAATTTATAAAACGCCGTGGTTACGACCCTGTTTTGTACCTGCCCGCAATGGCAGGTGTACCGCTGGAGAGCGCGGATGTTTCGGAAAAATACTTACACGATATCAGGCAAACTATATCCGAGCTATTGGTGGATAATTTTTATCATACCATGGCCACACTGGCACACCAAAAAGGGGCCGTTTTTAGTGCCGAAAGTGTAGCGCCCACATTTACAAGCGATGGCTTATTGCATTTTAAGGAGGTTGACCTGCCCATGGGCGAGTTTTGGCTGCGCAGCCCTACACATGATAAACCCGGCGATGTGTTGGACGCTGTTTCTGGCGGGCATATTTATGGTAAGGACATCATACAATCGGAAGCATTTACAGAGCTGAGGATGGCCTGGGACGAGTACCCCGGGATGTTAAAGACTTTGGCCGACCGTAATTTTGCCTTGGGGGTCAATCGCTTTGTGTTGCACGTGTTTAACCTGAACCCATGGACCGACCGCAAACCGGGTATGACATTGGATGGCGTGGGCACTTACTTTCAGCGCGACCAAACCTGGTGGAAACCGGGCAAGGCTTTTATGGAATACCTGCAACGTTGCCAAACGCTGTTACAAACTGGTAAGCCGGTTACCGATATCGCTGTTTATACCGGCGAGGAATTGCCAAGCCGCTCGGTATTGCCGGATAGATTGGTGAGTGTGCTGCCCGGTATATTCGGCACGGACGTGGTTAACAGCGAAGCAACACGCCTGCAAAATGCAGGCGAGCCAATGCGTACCATCCCCGATGGTGTTACTTCATCCGCAAATATGGCTGATGCCGAGAAATGGGTGAACCCTTTGCGGGGATATGCTTACGACTCGTTTAATACCGATGCCTTGCTGCATTTGGCTACCGTACAAAACGGGCGGATTGTGTTGCCGGGTGGTGCGAGTTATAAACTCTTAATTTTACCCGGTGCAACTAAAATGTCACCAAATGGCGATGGCTTATCACGTGAAGTGCAGGCGAAGGTGCAGCAATTGGTTAATGATGGCGCCACCATTATGGTGAATGGCGTTAAATTGACCGCTTCGATACAAGGGAGCGCAGCGGGACATATCTTAAGAGCACCTTATCAGGAGGAAACTTTTAACAGCATAGGTTTGGAACGCGATATGCTGGCGACCGATTCTTTACAGCACTTCGCTAAAAACATTGCCTGGAACCACCGCGCAGCGCCGGGACTCGATATTTACTTTATATCGAATCAGGAAAATGCGCAGCGGGTTATTAATCTTTCCTTGAGGGTCGCCAATAAAATACCCGAATTGTGGGACCCATTAACAGGGGAAAGCTACCCCGCCAGCGGCTGGACAAATGATAACGGCCGCACCAATTTGACAATACGATTGGAGGCCAATGCATCGCTGTTTATCATTTTACGTAGCCCCGCCGAAAACGCGAGAAAAGAGGGCAGGAACTGGTCGGCATTCAGATCGGTGCGCTCGTTGGATGGTATTTGGTCGGTGCAATTCGACCCTAAATTTGGCGGCCCGGACGAGCCGGTGCTTTTTACCCATCTCACAGATTGGAGCAAAAGCGACATCCCGACAGTAAAATACTACTCGGGCACGGCCGATTACGTACAAACCGTCAAATGGAATAGTAATCTGGTTGCCAACCGCAAATTATGGCTCGATTTGGGCAATATAGCTAACATAGCCAGCGTAACCATTAACGGCGTGTTTTGTGGTACGGCATGGTCGCCGCCTTACCGGGTTGATATTACTAATGCCCTGCACACTGGCTATAACAAGATACATGTTGAAGTAAGCAATACCTGGCAAAACCGCCTGATACGCGACCATACCTTGCCCGATGGCAAGCGCGTTACCAATACCACCGCGCCGTACAGGCTGGATGGCAAGCCACTGTTACCTGCCGGATTGTTCGGCCCGGTTGATATAGTTGAGATAGATAACAATAAATGAGATAGCCATGAACGCGATAGGAAAATTGAGTTTGCTAATGATAGGCTTTTTGCTGCTGGCGGTAGAAAAACCGTTCGCGCAAAGCAATGGATTGGTGAATACCTCGCAAAGCCCGTATGCTAAGCTGAGCGGCGTTGATATGGGTAATGTACAGTGGACGACAGGTTTTTGGGCCGAACGCTTTAAAGCCTGCCAGGATTCGATGATACCGCACCTGTGGAGTGTTTACACAGACCCGAAGATGGGTCATGCCACGCAAAATTTTGAGATAGCAGCGGGATTAGATACGGGCGCTCACGTTGGCCCGCCTTTTCAGGATGGCGATTTTTACAAACTGCTGGAAGCTATGACGGCTATGTATGCCATCAATAAAGACCCGAAGCTTGGTGCGGAACTGGATAAGACCATCGCACTCATCGCGAAAGCACAAAGAGCGGATGGGTACATCCATACACCCACCCTGATTGACGAACATCAACATCCCGATAAGGCAAAAGCTTTTGAAGACAGGCTCAATTTTGAAACCTACAACTTGGGCCATTTGATGACCGCGGCCTGTATACATTACCGGGTAACAGGAAAAAGGACTTTTCTGGATATCGCCATTAAGGCTACTGACTACCTGTACCGTTTTTACAAAACAGCCTCGCCCGAACTGGCAAGGAACGCTATTTGCCCATCGCATTACATGGGCGTGGTTGAAATGTACCGCACCACGCACGACCCGAAATATTTAGAGTTGGCGAAGAACCTGATCGATATACGCGGCCTGATGAAAGATGGCACCGATGATAACCAGGACAGGATACCTTTCCGCCAGCAAACGGCTGCCATGGGCCATGCCGTAAGGGCAAATTACTTGTACGCAGGAGCAGCCGACGTTTTTGCCGAAACGGGCGATACTACGCTGACCCATACACTCAATTTGGTTTGGAACGATGTTGTGAACCGCAAAATGTATATAACAGGTGGCTGTGGTGCATTGTATGATGGTGCATCGCCCGATGGGACATCGTATTTGCTGAAAGACGTGCAGGAGATACACTAGGCTTATGGCCGCGATTACCAATTACCCAATTTTACCGCGCACAACGAAACCTGTGCCAGCGTGGGCAATGTGCTTTGGAACTGGCGCATGCTGAAACTGACCGGGGATGCCAAATACGCGGATATTATGGAGTTAACCTTATATAATGGGATGCTATCAGGTATCAGTTTGAGCGGGACTAAGTATTTGTACACCAATCCTTTGAGTGTTTCGGATGACTTGCCTTTTCAGCAACGCTGGTCGAAGGATAGGGTAGGGTACATCGGTTACTCGGATTGCTGTCCGCCCAACGTGGTACGCACTATTGCCGAGCTGAGCAATTATGTGTACAGCCTGTCGGAAAAGGGCCTTTACTTTAACCTTTATAGTGGGAACAATCTGTCGACCACTTTAAAGAATGGCAAAGCGATAAAAATTGCAGAGCAAACCGATTACCCCTGGAACGGGGATATCAGGTTTACGGTAAACCAAGCACCTGAATCTGCT
>NZ_CAITNG010000011.1 GCF_903893715.1 uncultured Mucilaginibacter sp. | reverse complement strand
TTGGGTCGGCAGCTTCCTGCAAAACCCTATCGTTAAAATAAAGCCAGCTGATTTCCCTGTTTATTAGCGGAATACGTTTTAGGTCCATATAATAGAAAAATCCCGGACGGTTGCGCCCGAGACTACAAAGCTGCTTATTTATTTGTTAAGATTATGTTAACACTTTGCCAATTAATTAACGTTTTTAAGGCTTTTTAACTGTTTTTGTCCCGGCTTTTGGTGTTTTAGTCGGCACAGGTAGCTTGGGTGCAGCAATTCGTGTTGATTTAGGCTTAACCGCAGGCGTACTTTTTGCAAGTTCTTTCTGCACTTCGGCTTCAGGGGGCAAAGTATGTGTAGCCTTGGCAACTGGCTTGGCAGTTTTCTTTTGGGCTATTTTGGTAGCTTTGGCTATCACCTTTTGTACTTGCTCTGTCTTTTTTGCAACAACCTTTTTGCTTGCTGTGGGCTTCTCTGCTTTTTTAACCGCTTGTTTAACGGGTGCCGAGTCTATCTTCGCTTCAACTACCTGTTTTACCCCTTTAAGCTTGCGCTCTATTTTTTTGGCTACAAATTTACTTGCCTTTTTAACCTCTCGTTTTAGTTTGGAGGCATCATGGCCTAGCTCAGTAATAGCCTGCATAAATTTCTCGGTAATGCTGGTTTCAAGCACCTTTTTAGCGCTTTTTTTAGTATCGCTTTTCATGATCTGTTTACAATGGTTCAATTTTACATATAAAGGTAATCATTTCGATGTATTGCAATATCATATTATTACCATTGAATGAACGATTATGCAAACACCCTTAACACAATAACGAATAATTAGGTAAGTTTACCGCCGAATTATAAACCCTGTTATGCCATCATTTGATATTGTCAGCAAAATTGACGCGCAAACCTTAGATAATGCCATCAATAACGCCAAAAAGGAGATTTTGAACCGTTACGATTTTAACGGCTCAAAAAGCACCGTCGATCTGGATAAAAAGTCCAATACCATAACCATTGTTACCGAAGACGATATGCGCCTCAAAGCCATTCAGGATTCCATTATCGGCCGTATGGTTAAGCAATCCCTCGACCCTAAAGCGCTCGATTTTGGCGAAGAACAATACGCCTCCGGCAATATGCTCCGCAAAGAGATCAAAATCAAGGAAGGCATCGATAAAGAAGCCGCCAAAAAGATCGTCAAAAAAATCAAAGACAGCAACCTCAAGGTACAAGCCTCCATTATGGACGATCAGGTGCGTGTAACCGCCAAAAAGATAGACGACCTACAGGCAGTTATCAGTCTGTGCCGGTCCGACGATTTTGGCCAGCCCCTGCAATACATAAACATGCGCAACTAATTTACCCGTATTTGAGAACTACCCTTGTAACCGGTAAATTAATAAAGCATGCCATCCTGACAACTATTGTGGTCTTTTGTTGCGCGTTTAATCTTTCTGCGCAAAACAAAAGCTACAAAAACGAGGCAGGCTATCAGGCCGATAACGATGGCTTTTTAGGCCAGGGATCCGACAGGTATTATACCGCCGGTAACTTCTTCTTCTTTAGGCATGCACTCAGCGTAAACGACAGCTCATCTATACAAAACAAGGTGTTGGGTTTTGAGCTCGGCCAGCGTATCTACACACCTCAATCAGCCTATGTACCCGGGCCTGCTTATATCGACCGGCCCTTCGCCGGTTACACCTATTTCAGTACATCCGTCAACCTGCTATACAAAAACGAAAGCAGCCTTCGTTTTGAAGCACAGATAGGCATCGTAGGACCTAATTCGTACGGGCAGCAAGTGCAGGACCTGATCCATAAAGTGTTCGACTTCTATCAACCCGGCGGCTGGCAATACCAGATTGCCAACGATTACGAACTCAACCTATCCGCCCAATACAACCGGCTCATTGCCCGTACCCATGGGTTCGACATTTCGGCCAATAGTTATCTCGACCTGGGTACCGGCATTGATGGCGCCGGTCTTGGTTTCACCGCCCGTTTTGGCCGCTTTAACCAACTCTACAATTCAGCCATCACAACCAGTTCCGTTTCGGCCCGTAAAATGGGCTCAAATCGAACCGAGATCTTCTTCTTCGCCAAGCCTTCAATCAACTATGTGGCCTATAACTCCACCATTCAAGGCAGTATTTTCGAGTCCGTACCCGCCATTTACGAAATCGAACTGGTCAAAAAACCCTATATCCTAAGCGAACAGCTTGGCGGCATTCTGGTAACCGGCCATTGGGAAGTCAACGCATCGGCAACTTACCAAACCCGCGAAACCGTGCTCATGATACACCC
>NZ_CAITNG010000010.1 GCF_903893715.1 uncultured Mucilaginibacter sp. | reverse complement strand
TGTTTTAGTAGCAGTGGCAGGTTGAAGTAGCGGGTGCATATTGGTTTAAATATTTCCTACTTTTTCCCCCCTGGCAATGTGGTGGTGCGAAAATGAGATAACAATGATGAGAGGCCTCAATTCGTTTATAATTAGGTTGTATATTTGGTGCTGATGATGGAGTTGAATGATAAATATGGTCGCGAATTTAAAACCTTGCGGGTAAGCTTGTTAAGCACCTGTAACCTGGGCTGCGTTTATTGTACCATGGGCACCGAAGAAGAGGAGACGGCCGACCATAAGCCACAAACACCGGCAGCTGTTTTTGTGGGGCATATCGCCCGGTTGCATGAACAACTGGACCTGAAGACTGTCCGCTTTACCGGCGGAGAGCCTTTGTTGTACCGGGAGTTGCCCGGTGTAATTGAAGGGGTGAAGGCTTTGGGCATCGGAAATATCAAAATGACATCGAACGCCTTTTTGCTGGACAGGATGGCGCCGGCGTTGAAGGAAGCGGGACTTGAATATATCAATGTTTCGCTCGACGCGATGGACAGCGATTCGTTCTTCGCGATGACGCGCAGGAAACAGCTGCAACGTACTTTGAAAGGGATAGAAACGGCTTTGGCTTGCGGGTTGGACGTGAAAATCAATTCGGTGATGATGAAGGGCAAAAACGACGACCAGGTATTGCCTTTACTGGAATATGCCTTTAGCCGTAACATACGCATCCGGTTTTTGGAGGTAATGGCCATGGGGCATTTATTTGGGCATGCAGGCCAGTACCTGCTATCGCAGGATGAGATACTGGATACTATTGCTACACGTTATAATTTTAACAAGTTGGAGCGCAAGTCATCATCCACAGCCAATTACTGGCAAACCGATGAGGGGCATGTTTTCGGCATCATAGCCAATGATACCGAGCCGTTTTGCATAGATTGCAACCGCTTGAGGCTGGATGCTGAGGGGAATATACACGGATGTTTGAGCGACAACCATGCGATACTTTTAGACGATTATGATACAGAGGAGCAGCTGCAGCAAAAGCTTCGCATGGCAATGCAACAGAAGCAGGAAGTGAAATTTGTTGGCAGTGAGATGAGTATGATGCATATAGGAGGGTAGGTGGATTTCGGATTTGATTTTATACAAAATGAACTGGAGACTGAAATCTGACTATAAAATAAAGCGAGGCGACTTTTCCCTTTTTAACGATTTGTTACGCCAAACCTTTTTTAGACTGGCAACGTTTGCCGGAAAGACATATGGTATGATTAAAGTTCTTCTCAAACTAAAATAGAATGAAGATACAAGTGTTCGCGGTTTTGAAGGACTATTTTGATAAGGAGTTTGAGTTGGGTGCTGAGGTTGGCGATATTGCATCGCTGCAAAGCGAATTGGTTCGGTTAAACCCATCTGCAAAAGGTATTTTGCAGCTATGCCGTTTTGCGGTGTACGACGAGTTTGTTGATAACGATTTTAGAATAGAAAAGAATGATACAATCTGCATATTCCCCCCAAGCAGTGGAGGTTGAGGTGGCCGCTATTTCGGCCGAGCCATTAGATGTTGCGGGGCTATTCGCACTGGCCCATCACCCCGAAGCGGGCGCGGTGGTATTGTTTAGCGGCGAGGTACGCAATCATAATAACGGCATGGCGGTCGACTACCTGGAGTATGAGGCGCACGAGAGCATGGCCATTAAAATGATCGGTAGCATAGTTGACGATGCTAAAAAGAAATGGCCGCTTAATATTGCGGTAGCACAACACCGCACCGGCAAAGTCAGCGTAGGCGAGACAGCCGTAATCGTGATCACGGCTACGGCGCACCGGAGCGAGGCTTACGCCGCAAATGAATATATCATCCACCGTATAAAGCATGAGGCACCTATATGGAAATGCGAGTATTTTAGCGACGGGACGAAACTTTGGGGCGGGAATTGTAATTGCTAAGGGAGCTTGAAGCTGAAAGCACAAAGCTAAAAGCTTTTTAACATATTGATAATAAATGATTTAATAAGATAAAGTTTTTTGCTTTGCGCTTTTAGCTTTCTGCCTAAATGAAACCCACCATCACTATCGAATATTGCCCCAAATGTGGCTGGATGCTTCGGGCGGCGTACATGGCTCAGGAGCTTTTGACTACTTTTGGTGATGAGTTGCATGGTGTGCTTTTACAGCCCAGTGAGATAAGCGGACGTTATACTATCAGGGTTGATGACGAAGAATTGTTCGACAGGAAGCGGGCAGGGCATTTCCCCGAAATTAAAGAGTTGAAGCAATTGGTGCGGGACGTGGTGGCGCCGGACAAGAGTTTAGGTCATTCGGATAAAAAGTAGCTTACCGCCTGATGCCATCCTCGGCTTCAATGGTATTGTTGATGTGATGGATGATATCGTCGAGCTGCATGGCGCAATGATTGAGCATGCGGATAAGCTCGTCTTTTTCGGCCGGGTCGGTAACATCACTGATAAGCGACATGAGGCCTAATATGGATGCCACAGGCTTTCTCAATTCGTGCGAACTGAGCCATGCGATGTCTTTGAGGACCGTGTTCTGGCGGGTTATTTCCTCTTCTTTTTCTTTTCGGGTAGTAATATCGTTCTGAATAGCTATATAGCCTATAAAGCTTTCATTATCGTCGAACATGGGCGTAAACTCAATATTTACCCAATATTTGTGGCCCGCCTTGGTATAGTTGATAAGGTCGACGGAGAACATTTTTAGCATGCTTTCGGCTTCGTCCACATATTGAATCGTATCGATATCAGTATCCGGGCCCCACATAAACTCTGATGGCTTAAGGCCAATAACTTCTGTTAACGTATAACCGGTAAATTTCTCGAAAGCATTATTTACCCATGTTACACGGCTTTCGGTGTTCAACATAACCACCATGTTGTTTATCCGCGTAACAATGGTGCCTAAGCGTTTATTCTCGTCGGTTACCTTGTTCCTTTCCGTTTCTATGGATTTTAGTTCGGTAATGTCCTGTATCGTCCCGCGGATTTTGTAGGGTGCCCCGTCCAGATATTCCATTTTTCCGAGTTGCCTTACATGTTTTATTTCGTTACGGAAATAGAGCCTGTGGACGATATCGAAGTCGGTTCCATAATATATGGTTGTATTGATGGCCTGTACAAATTTGTCGAGATCGTCGGCATGAATGATTTTTAAAAGGAATCCATAGTCAACGGTGTCGAGTTTGGCATCAATACCAAAGATGCCGTACATCTCGTCTGACAGTTTAAGCGCTTTATCGGCTACATAAAGGTCCCAACCGGCTATCTTGGTAATCTCCTGTATATCGCTGAGCCTTTTCTTTTCTTCCACCAGACTTTC
The DNA here is from genome assembly GCF_903893715.1 of uncultured Mucilaginibacter sp. Lineage (GTDB taxonomy): Bacteria > Bacteroidota > Bacteroidia > Sphingobacteriales > Sphingobacteriaceae > Mucilaginibacter. Next base: position 44,066 of record NZ_CAITNG010000010.1, on the reverse strand, counting down.
GTTGATTTGCGAGAGTTGCCTTTCATACGTTATCGATTCGGTACAATCGCGGGCCAATACCATTACTGCGTACTCGCCCCATATCTTGATTTTGTTTGAAGAGATATCGACATACACAAGCGAGCCATCTTTTTTATAGTGGCGCCACACGCCAGATTTGCGAAAATCCTGATAGTTTTTTGCCGATTGTTCGAGCTTTGCGACGTCTTCTGAGGGGCGTATGTCTCTGATGGTCATCCGCAGGAACTCATCCCGTGAATAACCATAAAAGTCGATAGCAGCATTATTTACGGAGAGAAACTTCAACGTTTCCATTTCGTATATCCACATGGGATTGGGATTGCTTTCGTACATGGAACGGTACTCGAAGCCGTTTTTGACGATTTGCCGATTGCTGTAAAGCGTTAAAATGTAAATCAAGATACCGGAAACGATGACAAAAAGAAAGCCTTTGCCGCTATTGATTAAAAGGAATGTATGGTTATCGACTTTGTTTTGCAGTAAAAAAACAAACTTGTCGCTAAAAAATATCCAGACAAGGCTGACGGCAATGTATATGGCGGCAATAAAAAGCGGACTTAACTTTCTCATTAAAATCGCGTAATCAAATTTTTAACCAACCGGGTATCAACCAATATTGCTAATATAGCACACAAATTGCCGACTTTAAACAAAAATAATAATAATTAAAGCTATTGTTAATTAATTATTGTTCTAAATGATATAGGCGACATTGGTTTGAGATTAATTTGTACGCTTTCGCTGTTTATATAGTTGTTGAAGTTTATTTTTGCTTTAAATACCAATCCATAGCTTTACGCCCAATGAAAGACCTTAAAAAATATTATATCATTCCGGCTACACCGGCCGAAGTTTACAACGCCATCACCAACCCCATCAGCATTCAGTTATGGACGGGGGAGGAAGCCGAAATGAGCACAGAGCCAGGTTCAGAATTTTCGATGTGGGATGGCAGTATTTTAGGCAAGAACCTGGAATTTGAGGCTGATAAAAAAGTGGTACAGCAATGGTATTTTGGCGACCAGGAAGAAGCCTCTATTGTAACCATCATCCTGCACGCCGATAAACACGGCACCTCGGCCGAGTTAAGGCATACCAATATACCAGACAGCGATTTTCAAGACATCGCCGAAGGGTGGGATAGCGCCTATTTTGGAGCAATCATCGACTTTTTCGACGGTTTCTAACCACAATAAAAAGCCCGCCAATTAAATTGGCGGGCATCTCTATATATATATTGGGATAATTATTGTCCTATTTTTTTACTTACGTTGTTTTCGCGGTGGTTTAAACGAGCTTGGTCTGCTTTAGTTAAATGGCCGCCATCGTGCGATGCCATCCTGCGTTCCTGGTTGCGGATGCTACGGTCGTCGCGGTGCAGGTTCGCGGCTTGCCTTTTCGACATATCGCCTTCCTTCACTTCGTTGTGGATACGTTTATCCTGATTTGCCAGACGGCCATTTACTTCGGCACGGCGTGGATGTGTTTTATCAAAATGTGTTTGGGCATATGTGGTACTTGTAAATGCTAAAGTAACTACTGCTATGGCGGTCATTAAATGTGAAGTTTTCATGATATTAAGTGTTTATAAATTGTTTTTATACCATGATAGACTATGCCCAAAAGCAATAGTTTAAACCGACCTGCAAGAATAGCTATTGAAGCGATGCCATAACATCACAAACATCAACACAAAATGCCGGCTTTTATGTTAATAAGTCAAAGAACGAATGTTTTACACAAACCCATTAATACCATGAGACCGTATAATTTTTTTAAACCGCTTACCGTTATATTGACAAGCGCCGTATTGCTGCTCAGTTCGGCTACCGTACAAGACAAACAGGATGAAAAGATACAAGATGCCACGTCTGTACTGACCGACTTTGGCAAAATGCACGAGAGCATCCCGCACGAATTGCTGGAGCATACCCAAGGCATCATCATTATCCCTAAACTCATTAACGCAGGCCTGGTTGTTGGCGGTAAACGCGGCAAAGGCATTGCCATGGTAAAGGATGCCAATGGCCATTGGAGCAACCCCGTTTTTGTAACTATGACTGGCGGCAGCTTTGGTTTTCAGGTGGGTGTTCAATCAATCGACCTGGTGCTCATCTTTAAAAACCGCGAAACCCTTACTAATATCGGTAAAGGCAGTTTTACCCTTGGCGGCGATATATCTGTAGCAGCGGGACCTGTTGGCCGCAACTCCACCGCCAATACCGATTATAAGCTGGAGGCCGAAGTATATTCCTACTCGCGCAGCCGTGGTTTGTTCGCTGGTATCAGCCTTAACGGCGCGGCCCTGGCCATCGATAAAAAAGCGGATGCAGCCTTTTATAATAATGACGAAGGTGCCAAAGCCATTTTTATGTCCTCAAAAAGCGACCTCGGTCCTGTCAAGGAATTGAAGGAAACTTTGAAGAGTTTGTATCAGTAAACTAAATTTCATTGAAAAGCGCCACTGATACATTATCAGGGGTGCTTTTTATTTGCAAATACACACATTAACTCATTTGTAAATCGAGCCTACCAAATCTTAACCCTTTTATCCGGGTCTAACCACATCGGGTCGCCTTTTTTAATGTGGAAGGCCTTGTAAAAATCGTCCACATCGGTAAAGGGGCCGTTTACACGTAAAAAGCCGGGTGCGTGCACGTCAGTGTTTATCTGTTGTGCCAAAGCTTCGTCGCGCTCATGGCCCAGCCATCCGATGGCATATCCCAAAAAGAAGCGTTGCAGCGGGGTAAGCCCGTTTATCAACTTACCTTGTTTGTATTGCGCGGTCTTTTTAAAGGCATCCAAACCTAAAACTATCCCGCCAAGGTCGGCAATGTTTTCGCCGAGGCAGGCTTTGCCGTTTACATGCAAGCTGTCCAGCACTTTATAGCCGTTAAACTGGTCAACCAGCATTTGGGCGCGTTTGGTAAACTTAACGGAATCAGCATCAGTCCACCAGCCTTTTAAATTGCCTTTGGCATCGTACTGGCGGCCTTCATCATCAAAACCATGGGTAATTTCGTGTCCGATGGTTGATGCTGCCGAGTAACCATAAACCACCGCGTCGTCAATATCGGCATCTTTAATACCGGGGATGATAAACTGCGCCGCGGGTAGGGTAATTTCGTTGTTCGATGGTTCGTAGTTGGCATTATAGGTCTGCGGCGTCATGTTCCACTCGCTGTGGTCAACCGGTTTGCCCAATTTGTGGATGTTCTCCAGGTAACTCCAATGCCTTGCCCGCATCACGTTTGCGGCATACGATTCCTTGGTAATCTCCAGGTTCGAAAAATCCTTCCATTTATCCGGATAACCCACTTTGGCATGTATGGCGTTCAGCTTTTGCAGGGCCTTTACTTTGGTTTTTGGGCTCATCCAATCCAGCTTGGCAATATGCTCGCGGTACGATTGTTTGATGGCTTCCACCAGTTTAACATAGCGCAGCTTGGCTGCCGGCGGAAAGTACGCCTTTACAAACAGTTGACCCAGCAACTCTCCCATAATGCCATTTTCGGTATCTACCACCCGTTTCCAACGGGGTAGTTGTTGTTTGCGACCGCTCAATACGGTGCCGGCAAAACGGAAGTTCTCTGTCGCGATGGCATCGTTCAAATAAGGGGCGTATGACGATATCAGCTTCCAGCGCAGGTAAGCTTTCCAATCGGCAACCGAAAAACTGTTGAGGTATTTGTTTACCCCGGCAAAAAACTCCGGCTGACCGATAATCACACTATCTACGTTGTTGATGCCCATCTTGCCAAAAAACGTACTCCAGTTAATCGCTGGAGTAAGCTGATCAAATTTGGCGATGGATAGTTTGTTGTAGTTTTTATAGGGGTCGCGCAGGTCTTCCAGTTTACGGCTGCTATCGGCCAATGCTTTCTCAATGGCAAAGGCGCTTTTGGCGGCTGCTGCGGCCTGCTCATCGCTCAATCCCGAAAGCTTGAGCATGGTGGGCACATATTTGGTACTGTAATCGGTGCGTATCTTGGCGGTGCGGTTATCTGTCTTAAAATAGTAATCCCGGTTAGGCAAGCCAAGGCCGCCCTGGCCCAATTGCAGCATCATTTTGGCGCTATTCTTATCATCCTGACCAACGCGTGCGCCGGTACAGGTGCGTACGCCAATGGTGTTCAGGTAGGCCATTACGTCCAGTATATCCTGTACGTTGTTTATCTTGTCGATACGGTCCAGCGGTTCGCGTAAAGCATTGATGCCTAACTTTTCGATGGTAACGGTATCCAAACCGGTAAAATAAAAATCACCTATTTTTTGGGTGCTGGTTCCTTTAGCCGCGTTGGCTTTTATAGCGTCTTCGTTTATTTTCCTCAGGCGGTCGCGTATATCTTCGCCAACTACATTGCCAATTCCCCAGCTCGAGTATGCCGGTGGTATGGGGTTATTTTTAAGCCAGGTGCCGTTGGCATACAAAAAGAAGTTGGTGCCGGGCTTAACCGATTTATCGATGTTTTGATAAACGGGGTCGTTTTTTGGGTGGCTTTGCGCGATGGCGGTGAGGTTGATAATAGTAAAAACGGATGCTAAACCAATAGCAATTAGTTTTAAGTCGGTTTGTTTCATTGAGGTTGTTTATGTTTAGCCAAATCTAATATTTTTTTATTTTGGATTTCGGATGTTCAATTTCGGATTTGTATGGGGGAAAAAGTAAGAGAAAATAAACGCCTTTTATGTCTTGATTCCTGACTCTTGATTCTTGCCTCTGTTTTACAAGTGGGGAAAAAGTAAGAATAAAAACCTTGTCATTGCGAGCGATAGCGCGGCAATCCCAGGGATAGGTAACCGACATGCACCTCAGTGACCTGCCGCTGAGATTGCTTCGTGCCTCGCAATGACATAGCTGATTCAGGAGAAAAAGTAAGATATTTTTGACCATATTTTCTCGCTTTATATTACTCTTGATTCCTGACTCACTTTTACATAAGGGGGGAAAGGGGGAATATTTAATTCCTTTTTCGCTTCCTGCTTCCACCTTCAAGTTTCCCGCTCCAAACCATACAATATACGACCTTTTATCCGGAAAAGCAATTTTTCCGCTCCTGTTTAGCACGATATTACTTATACTTGTATTTATTCACCATTTATAATTTCCATCATTGAGCATCGCAGATAACCTTTACGGCGACGAAGTTTTTAAAATTGCACTATCGGCAGTTATCGGCTGTATGGTGGGTTTGGAGCGCGAGATCAGGCGCAAACCGGCCGGCTTCCGTACACTGGCGCTGATATGCGTTGGCGCTACCATTTTTACCATTTGCTCCTACAAATTGGGCGTGATGGATAACCGCGACCGCATAGCCGCCAACATCATCACCGGTGTAGGATTTTTAGGCGCGGGGGTCATCTTTCGCAACGGGGATAACGTATCGGGCATCACAACCGCCGCCACCATTTGGATAGCCGCTGCCTTGGGTGTACTCATCGGGATAGGGGAGTATTGGCTGGCCATCTTATCATTGGGTGTTTCCTTGTTTATACTGTATGCTTTGCAATTCATCCAAAACTGGATAGACGACCGGTTTCAGCACCGCGACTATTTGGTAACCTACAAAGGTGATTGCGATGCCACCGAGTTTAAAACCAAAATCAGCGACCTGAAGCTAAAGAACCGGTATTTTAAAGAATGGAGACAAGACCATCAAACCAGCTTCGAGTTCGACGTAACCGGCAAAGAAACCAACCTTGAAGTGTTTAACCAATGGCTGAAAGATCAGGACAGGGTGTATACGTTCAAGTGGTGATGGATTGATCTCGAATTTCGAATTTTCAATTTCGGATTTTAAGGCCGACCCGTTAAGTTCCAATGCTTAACCATAAACAAAGCCAGAAGCGTCCACGCTTCCCTGAAACAACATTAGTGTGGACACCTGAACATGTGGGAGAAAGAAGCACCGGCATTAACACTTTAACTGGCGGGTTAGTTCCAGACAACCATTAGGTTATTGGGCCCGTGCAAACAAAGAGCCTCTGGACCTATAAAACTTTCATCTCTCATATCTACGATGAGTTTTATTTGATTTTCTAACTCTATAATGATTTCGTCAGCACTTTCAATGCAACTAACAACTGACAAATTTGTCAAATTGTGTATTGATAATTTGTTATCCAAACCTAATAACTTAACGGGATTATAAATGTCAAGTCTATAGTTATTAAAGCAGACTGATGTAGAGTGTTCAATTAACGAACTTCCAGTTATTAACGGATGTATTGCCGATACTTTTGAATTGATTTCGGTGATTCTTTCTCCAATTAATCCTATAATGAATGACATATTTATCATCGAATATTAACAAATATAATCGAAAATAATTCGACCTCTGATAGATTGATGTTAATTAGCAATAACACAGCAAAATATTAGTATTGCGTTTCCCCCGTCAGCAAAAAAGCTTCGGCCAAAAGCGGAGAAAACGTGGTGGTCAAGAGCGTGGGCAGGACATAGCAATTTTTGCAGAAGCGGGGGCAATGAGCGTGCGAAGCGGGGCAAAAGGTTGCAGCCCAGGTTTTCTCCGCTTTGCGCGGTATGGCCTTGAGCGCAAAGAAGCCTCTTTGCTGACAAGCATTTTTGTTTCTTTTGATGCCTCAAAAGAAAAAGAGTCCATGCGGCAATTGAGCATCCGGGGGTTATTCAGGCCGTTATAGTTAGACAAAAACAACTCACGAATTGGCCAGCTTCAGTATAGTCTTTACCCGCTCGGCATCGGTAACGTCGATGGTGTACTCTTCACCAGAATTATCCAGCAGTATCTGGTCGTTATGGTAGAACATTTTGCTGTCAATCGTATTTCTGGCCGAGGTATGGAATTCTTTGGCGCCTGTAAAATGTACCAAGCTGGCAATATTGTATTCGTTAATGCCGCCGCTGGGCATAATTTTTATCCTCTTGTCGGCAATTTTAACCAGGTGGGCAATGTTGCCCGCACCCTCTATCGCGGTGCTTTTAGCGCCCGAGGTCAGTATCCGGTCGCAACCCAACTCAATAATATCTTCTAATGCCTGTATTTGGTTGTTTGCCATATCAAATGCCCGGTTAAAGGTTACACCCAATCCGGCATTTTTTGCGAGGTCTATCAATGGTTTGCAGCGCGCTTTGTCAACCTGACCATATAGGTCCAGTATGCCTACTACAATACCGGCGCAACCTGCTGTGATAACGGCATTGATGTCCACTTTCATTACTTCATATTCTTCGTCGGAATACAGAAAATCGCCTGGCCGGGGCCTGATGAGGATGTAAGAAGGTATTTTTAGGAGTTTTCTGGCCAAAACAATCTCGCCGTACGAAGGCGTGATGCCGCCCTGGTTGAGGTTGGCACATAGTTCAACCCGTGCAGCGCCACCCTTTTGGGCCGCCAATGCCGACGTGATTGAATTTGCGCAAACTTCTAACGTAATCATCTTCTATATTAATAATGACTGTCCCCTTTAACCAATAAGTCCTGCTTTTCAGCAGTACATACCGCGTAGCTAAAGCCTTTTTGTATGGCATAGGCACCATATTCGCCTTTCTTGTTGATGGCCAAAAAGCCTACCTGTATATTTTTTGCTGTTTCGGGTTTCTTTTTGATGATACGGTTAACGGCCTCTTTGCAGGCATCGGTAGGGCTATAACCCTGGCGCATCAGCTCGACAACCAAAAAACTGCCTACGTTGCGTATCACTTCTTCGCCAACCCCTGTGGAGGTGGCGCCGCCTACCTCATTATCCACAAATAAACCCGCGCCTATAATTGGGCTATCGCCAACACGGCCATGTAGTTTCCAGGCCATGCCGCTGGTGGTGCATGCTCCGCTGATATTGCCTTTGGCATCAATGGCTAACATGCCAATGGTATCATGGTTGCCCTGGTTTCCCGGTAACGCGTCGTAACTTTTATTTTCGATATTGATTACAGGCTTATATTCCCCTTTTTTCAACCACTCTTTCCATGCCTTCTCTGATTCAGGGGTCAATAGCTTTTCCTTTTTAAATCCTTGCTCTACCGCAAATTGTGTCGCACCATCGCCAACCAATAAAACGTGCGGGGTTTTTTCCATCACCGCGCGGGCAACAGATATGGGGTGGGCAATGTATTCCATCCCGGCAACAGCACCGCAATTGCCCTGCTCATCCATAATGCAGGCATCAAGGGTAACATGCCCGTCGCGGTCAGGGAAGCCTGCTTTGCCAACGCTGTGGTTCTTTAGGTCGGCTTCGGGTATTTTAACACCGGCTTCTACCGCATCCAATGAGCGGCCGCCTGCCGACAGGGTTTTCCATGCCTCCTGGTTGGCCGCGATGCCAAAATCCCAGGTGGATATCACCACAGGCAATGTTGCATTCCCGCTTATTTGGTTTGATTTTGATAAGGCCATACCGCGCTTTGCTGTGGCTATCAATGTAGTGGCAATAGCCGAAGTTTTAAGGAATTTGCGCCTGTTGTACATTGTTGGATAAAGTCAGTTAAGTATTGCGCGATAGGTGTTTAAACCTTTACCTAAAGCGTAGCGTGAAAGTACTTAATTTTTTAGACAATAAATGTTTGAATAAGAAAAAATTGTGGCGATGGTACGCATCGCTTACACAAAAGCATCCTTAACTATTTGTTGTAAATTTGCATGTCGCGCGCAATTCAAAGCACGGGGCAAAAAACAGCATGCGCATCACACTTATTGGTTCGGGCAATGTGGCTACACATTTTGGAGCGGCTTTAAAAAACGCCGGGCACCATATCGTACAGGTATATAGCCCAACCTACCCAAACGCCGCCTTATTGGCCTATCATATTGGTGCCGAAGCGATTGACCGGCTGGAGGATATCGATGCTGAAACCGATATGTTCATCATTTCGGTTAAAGATGATGCCATCGAGGGCCTCGCTCAACAACTATCCGTATATCAAAAATTGACGGTTCATACCTCAGGTGCTACCGACCTGAAAGCCATCAGCCAATATAATAAAGCAGCGGGCGTAATTTACCCCCTGCAAACCTTTAGCAAAACACGTGAAATTGATTTCAGAAAAGTGCCGCTATGTATTGAGGGCAGCGACGAGCACGTGCATACCGGGCTTAACTTGCTGGCGCACACGCTCAGTTTAAGTGTTTTTGATGTAAATAGCGCGCAACGCAAAATATTGCACTTAGCGGCAGTGTTCGCCTGTAATTTCCCCAATAACCTGTATGCGATAGCGCAAGGCCTGTTGGCCAAGCATGATTTGGATTTTAACCTTTTGCGCCCTTTAATATTAGAAACCGCGCTAAAAGTGCAGCATAATTTGCCCGCCGAAGTGCAAACTGGCCCTGCAGTGCGCAACGATGAAAAAACAATGGAAGCGCATTTGGGTTTATTGCAATATGAGGATGGCTTACAGGCACTTTATCAAACGCTTAGTCAAAGTATTATCAAATTGGATAAAGCCTATAAGCCCGATAGGTAATTTTGTTACTTTTGCACCCGATGAACGTTTTTAGCATTAAAATAAACTTTGAGGAAAAAGACCACGAGCCTGTCGAACTGCCGATAGCAGAAGGCGAGTCGGTATTGGATGTTTGCCTCGAGAACGGAATAGACCTGCAGCACAATTGCGGTGGTGTGTGCGGTTGCAGCACCTGCCAGGTATATGTAACAAAGGGTATGGATAGCATACAGGAAATATCGGATAAGGAAGAAGACTTTATCGACCGCGCCATTAGCCCCAAAATCACCTCGCGTTTGGCCTGCCAGTGCATTATGATTGATGGCGACATTGAAGTAACCATACCCAACCAGTCCCATTTTATGGGTCATTAACCAATAACCTACACAAAAAATGACAGCGAAACCATTTGAATTGCCAATACACTGGGCCGACCACGAAGATATAGCCATGGGCCTTTACGAAAAGTTTGGCGACGATTTTGACGAATCGAAAATATACCGCATCCGCTTTACCGACCTGTTGGAATGGGTACTTAGCCTGCCCAATTTTGCCGGTACCCGCGACCAAAGCACCGAAGGCCACCTGGAGCAGATACAATCGGCATGGGTGTACGAATGGAGGGATAATCAGTAGATCTATCATTGGTCATTGTGTCATTAAGTCATTGTTGCATGTTGGCTTAGTGAAAGTTGAATGACCGCCATCCAATGACATAATGACCAATGACCTAATGACAATACCGCCGGTAATATTAGCCTCCAAGTCCCCGCGCAGGCAGGAGTTGTTAAAATTGATGAACATCAATTTCCGTGTGGTGCTGAAGGACGTGGACGAATCGTATCCCGAAGGTTTAACACCTACCGAAATTGCCCTGCACATTGCCGAAAAAAAGTGCCATGCTTTTGATGAGATGGTGGAAGACGAAGCCGTCATCACAGCCGATACCATTGTAAGCATCGACGGCCAGATACTCGGCAAACCCAAAAGCCCAGAACATGCCATTGCCATGCTGCAAACCCTATCGGGCCGCAAACACCAGGTAATAACAGGCGTTTGCATTTTATACAAACACAAATACAACCTGTTTCACGATGTATCCGACGTGCTGTTCCGCACGCTGAGCGATGACGAGATACGCTTCTATGTCGAAAAATACCAGCCCATGGATAAAGCCGGCTCATACGGTATACAAGAGTGGATAGGCCTCACCGGCATCATCCGCATCGATGGCTCGTACACCAATGTAGTAGGGCTGCCTACCGAAAAATTGTACCAGGCGTTAATGAGGTTGCGTTAATTAACCCACCCCAAACCCGGTTCCTTTAACGAATAATATAATTTAACTGTACCTTGTCTATTTCCACAAGGAAACTTTTATTGTTGTCCAGTTTGACTATAGCCTCAATATTGTAGGTGATAATCTCAATTAATGCAATGTTGGATATATTACCGAGATTGATTTTAATAAGCTTTTTCGGGGTACCACCGATTAGAAAACTATCTTTAAAATCAGCATCCTTCGTGATGATCGTAAAGTCGCCTTGATCCGCGTAATTGCAAATCTCTTTATCCGTAGTATGCCACTTGTTCAATATATTATTGACATGAGCGCACTCGAATCCTAACGAAACTAAATGATTGACGATCTTATATGAAATGTGAACATCACAAAGAAATTTCATCAGGCAACATCTTGTAGCGAATGACCCGACAATGAAAGTTTCGCATATTGGAGGCTTGCTAAAATATCTTCTTTTTCCAACTCAGGATGGTCTTCAACGATCTCATCTGCCGACATGCCCGAACTTAGCATATCGATAATTACTTCCACCGGCCACCTCATGTTCCTTACACATGGTTTGCCATGGCAAATTTCGGGACTGATGTTAATGCGGTTCAATAAATTCATGATATACAAATATCTGCAATTAATTTTATAATAAAAAAAGCGTTAACCCTCCGCCAAACTCACCATCACACCCTCTTTTAACGAATAAGTCGTCATACCAACACTATGAATATTCAGTTTCTCCATCACATATCGCGTAAGCAACGATGCCACCACAATCATATCCACCCTTAAGGGGATAATGCCCTTCATAGCCGCCCGCTCTGCATGGAACGAGCGGATGATGGTATTGGTGGTATCAATAAAATCACGCAGCTCAAAATCGTAGCTTTTGGTATTTTTTACATCAAAGGTGTTTCCTTTGGCTAATTCAATCACCTCGGCAAATGTTTCGAATGCGCCTGCCGAACCGACCAATTTTGCTATTGGGATGTTCTGAACAGCTGCGAACAGGGGTTTTAATATACCGTCGAGGTAATGATGCAAAGCTTCAATAGCGTCGTGGCGTATCGGGTCGCTTTGATGGAATTTGTCCATCAATCGCACGGCGCCTATTTCAAAACTTCGTTTCCACAGCAAGCTTTGTCCATTGCAAATAATGAACTCCACACTGCCCCCGCCAATATCTAAAATAAGCGAGTTGCCATTGGGTAAACAGCCGGATGCCTTTACTCCCTGATAAATATAGCCCGCCTCTTCTTCGCCATCTATTAATTCTATTTGTATTCCCGTAAGGGTTTTAACTTCGTTGATGAAATCTTCGCCGTTGGCGGCATTGCGCAACATGGAAGTGGCAATAGCCTTTACGGTACCGGCATTGTTTGCCTTTATCTGAACAGCGAATTTTTGCATAGCCTCAACACCGCGCCGATAAGGTTCAGGCTGTATAAAGCCCTTGCTTATGCCACCTTCGCCCAGTTTTACAGCTTCGTAGTCGCGGGCAATTTCATGCGTATATCCGTCTGCTATTTCGGCAATCAATAAGTGAAAAGTGTTGGTGCCGAGATCCATTACCGCTACTGTACCTTTCATCTGCTTGTTGGCTAATATTAATGGCTTCCGGATTTATTCGCGATGATGCTTTTTGCGCTTTTGTATTGCTTCGTGATGTACCTTTTTGGTATGTTTTGTCGCTGTTGTTTTTTTTGGTTTGGCTGCAGCTACCACAACTTTTTTAACGGTATCTTTTTTGGCGATGGCGCTGCTGTCGATAGGGCTTATATCTTTCACAGTAAATACATTGTCGCGTATGCCGTATTGTAGTACCCTTTTCTTTCCTGTCGATTTAGCATCTTTTCCGGAACCCGTATACACCGGGAACTCGCGAACCAAATTGCCGCCCACTATATAAAAATTATCCCCGCCGTGGTAAACACTTTTCGATTTGTCGCTCAGTTTTGGAAAATCCAGTTTGTTGCCTTTGCCGTTTTTGTATTCGTAAGCGTACATATTATAATGCTCGGTGGTATCCTTTGCTTTCGATAGAATGAGTATCTCGGGATTGCCGTCCATGTTCATGTCGGTATTAAAAACATCTTGTATCGTGCCTTCCAAATCGCCGGTTATAGTGGTGTATTTTTTACCTGTCGAGTCGGAGTGCAAAATTAAATAGCCACCTATCGAATCTTTACCACGGCCCCAGGTCAATACATCAAAATATACACCCGGCGAGCTCTCGATCAGTTTATGGTAACGGAACGGCGCCATCAAAGCAGGTTTCGACGGGGCGGCAGGAGCGGGGCTCTCACTTTTTTGAGGTTCGGGATGGCTGCATGCACCCAGCACAGCTAAACAACAAGCTAAAAAACCGGTATTAACTGCTTTTGATATCATAATATAAATTTACAAAATCCGGCTCAATTAAACAGCAGATCGGGTGATAATTCTGTTTTGGGCTTACCCGGCGGGGTGATGTACACCCTTAAAATATTTGAAGCCCCTGCAAAAAAGTATTTAATGGTAATTTTATGAAAGCCGTTGGTCAGGTCAATATCGCCGCCTTGTTCAAACAAACTATGTTTGCCATCGTTGTTCACTACCAATTGGTCGTCTATCAGTAAAACTGAACCATCGCCCGAATTTGTTGAAAAGCTGTATTTCCCGTCGTTATCTATCCGAATAAAACCGGTGTAAATTACACCAAAAGTATGGCTTTTACTTCTGTAAGCCGCTGTGCCAAAGTTTTTCACTGTACCGGTATCTGTTACCGGGCCGTTATTAATTTGATCGGTATTGGCAAAAATTCCGGAGTGTACCTGATATTTCAATCCCCCGGTATTTCCGGTGTAGGTTGCTGCAGGTAATGGCGGGTAGTTATACATTAACGCTTGGGTAACCACGCTCCGCTTGCCCGAAGGTGTTATTACGATAGTTTGCAACAATCGTGTACTGTTGTTGGGCACAGTTACATTTAGAGGCGTATTGTACTCCAGGTCGGTTTCGCGCGGGGTATAGCCGTCAAGGGTATAATAAATTTTGGCACCTGCCACCGGGCTTTTTAAATCGAAGTTAAATTTGTTGCCAGTCATTATTGTATCTTTCACGCCAAATGGGGTAGCTACCCGGTAATCATACCCTGCAGCGTCCAGCTTACCTAAATGAACAGGTAGGCGTGTTTCGGCAAAGTCTTTCAGGTTTTTGTTGGCTAAAGGTGTCCATGCAATTTCCGAAAGCGCCAGTAAGCGGGGCAGCAGCATGTATTCCACTTTATTTTCGGTGGCAATGTACTCGGTCCAAAGGTTAGCCTGTACACCCAAAATATATTTTTGCTGATCGGGCGCTAACGACGCCGGTACAGGATTGTAATTATACGTTGTAACATAAGGAGCATAGCCGCCAATGCTAAGTGGTTCCTCGTTGCTGCGGCCCTGGGCATGGTCAAAATATAATCCACCACTGGCAGGCGTCATAATTACGTTGTGGTGCTGGCGCGCCGCAGCTATGCCACCGGCTTCGCCGCGCCAGCTCATTACCGTCGCGTTTGGGGCGAGGCCGCCCTGTAATATCTCGTCCCAGCCGATAATGCTGCGACCCTTGCTGTTTACAAACTTTTCGATGCGTTGTATAAAGTAGCTTTGCAGGCCCTCTTCATCTTTCAGTTTCAGTTTTTTGATGAGCTTTTGGCAAAAAGCCGATTGCTTCCATGCTGTTTTTGACACCTCATCGCCACCGATATGGATATACTTGCCCGGGAACAGCGCCATTACCTCAGTCAGCACATCTTCCATAAAGCCAAAGGTATAGTCAGTAGGGCAGTAAACATTATCGTAACCTCCCCATACCTCGCCCGGCTTATAGGTTTGGCCGGGGTCGCAACTCAACTCGGGGTACGATGCGATAGCGGCCTCGCTATGCCCCGGCATTTCAATTTCGGGCACAATGGTGATATAACGTTCGCTGGCATATTTCACGACATCGCGTATCTCGTCCTGCGTGTAATATCCGCCGTAAGGGGTATTGTCAAATTGCTGCGGGTCGCTGTCGTGAAAGTTGCCCAGCAAGGTTTGGTCGCGCTGGCTCCCAACTAATGTTAATTTGGGATATTTTTTTATTTCGATGCGCCAACCCTGGTCGTCGGTTAAATGCCAGTGGAAGGTGTTGAGTTTGTAACTGGCCATCAGGTCGATGTATTTTTTCACAAAATCCACCGAAAAAAAATGTCTCGACACATCGAGGTGTAAACCACGATAGGCAAACCTCGGGTAATCGTCTATTTCAACACAAGGTAGTTTCGCTAAGGCCGACTGTTGTGCAGGTATCAACAATTGTATTAACGTTTGCACGCCATAAAACAAGCCGGCACCTTTGCCTGTAACCACGATTTTTTGTGGGGTGATGCTGATATGGTAACCTTCCTCCGGCAGTGCGTCGGCACCAACGGATGTTAAGCGGATAACATTGGTTGCCACAGTGGTATCGGTTTTAGATATCGCCTGACGGAAACTCCAGCTATTTAACAATGCTGCCGCAAAAAAAGCAACACACTTGTTGGTTGGGGTATCGGCCTGTATAATGGTTTCCTGGCTCAGGGTAAACACGCCTTGTGTTTTTTTTATCGAAACCGGAGCCGGTATAATGTTGATATTGGGGTTATTATCCTGCGCGTAGGATGCTGAACCGATGAAAAGTAACAAAAATAGATATCTATACATTCTTACAAATTAAGCAATTTGTGAAGATAACAGATTTTGAAATGAATTGTGAGGGATGATTGTAAAAATTTTGGTTCATAGTTCATAGCAGAAGAATGTGAAGTCCATTTAATGGTTTTCACCATGAACCATGAACTAACTTGCCCACTCCATTTTAGCATCCGGATTGTTTACGGCATAGTTGGCAACCATGCTTTTAATATAACCGTTACCGGGATATTGTGTCAGGTGGCTTTTGATGGACGGCAGGCCATCGGTAAGCAGATTTTGTTTGATGTAGCCCATGCCATAAAATTCGCCGTTCTCTATCAATATATAACTGTTCTCATCGTCGCTGCGGCCCTTATCGCGTATAGCAAAAGTGAGTAGTGCATCTTTTAGGTAAGCAATGGCTTTATTCACCCGTTTGTTGTAGCGCAAGGTTGTTTCTGTATGCTGGCAGGCACAGGGTTTGGTAGCATTGCGCGGGCAGGGCTTGTCGTTTTTTTGGATGAAGCAGAGCTTGGGGCAAAGGTCGAACGTTTCTATCAGTTTGTTGAGCAGGTTATAACCTTCCGATAGCGAACTGCAGGTGTACAGCGGTGCCGAGTATTTTGTCCACCGGTCGATGGCCAGACGCGTATAACCCAATTGGTCTTCAAACTTATAAAGGCCGTAGGCATATTCGTAATGTTTTTGCGCGCGGTTATACTTTGGCCACAACCTTTTTATTTCAACGGCTTCCAAAATAAAGGCCATCAGCTCGGTACCCACCGTTTGGTGGGTTACCTGATGGATGTTTTTTAAAAACTCCTGCTTTTGCAAGTCGGCCCGGTTATTGTTAAAGTGGCTTTTTACCCGTTTTTTAAGGCTTTTTGCTTTGCCAACATAAACTATTTTGCCTTTGTTATCATGAAAATAGTAAACGCCGGGTGCATCGGGTAAGGTATCGATGTGCTGCTTAGGCAAGTTTGATGGTAACGAATGTTCTTTTGACCCCTGTTTTAACGACTGGGCAATATGGCCGTCCTTATCACTTTGCAGCATCATGCTGAACAATTGCGCGGTGGCATAGGCATCACCCATGGCACGGTGCCGCTCATTGTTATCGATGCCCATTTGCCTGCAAAACTTGCCCAGGCTATATGATGGCAGTCCGGGGAATATTTTACGCCCCAAACGTACGGTGCACAGTTTACGGCATTGCAGATCGAAACCGGCAACTTGCAGGTGGTGCTTTATAAACGAATAATCGAAATTGACGTTATGGGCTATAAAAATGCGGTCTTTAAGCAGGTCGTACACATGTTCGGCTACATTGGCAAACATCGGCGCGTCGCGCACCATTTCGTTGGTAATGCCGGTGAGATGCTGTATAAATACGGGTATATCGCCACAGGGGTTAAGCAGCGTTTCAAAGCGTTCGGTTACCTTTTCACCATCGTGTAAAACAATGGCAAGCTCGGTAATGCCATGCGCGTTGGCATGGCCGCCGGTGGTTTCTATATCAACAATCGCATACATTTTTTGAAAGGCGCTTAGGTACAAATATATAAAAATGAATTGCTAATTAATTTAGTTAGGCCTTTGTTTTATTAAAAAAAATCAGCGCAAAACAGCGCGCAGCAACCTTTATCTCGTTTTTGTTACAAACTGTATAAAAGTTATAAGAATTATTTTTTTACTTTAGCCTTACAAACGAAACTCAAATCTATGTTATTACACAAGAAACTCATTGTTACTGTGTCGTTGTTATCAACGATTGTATTTGTCGCGACGACTTCGATGCAATCGACAACTACACAGGAGCCCCAATTCAAAAATTTAAAAGTACTGCCAAAGGATATCAGCAAAGAAGCTTTGGATAAAGTGATGGACGAATGGCGCGACGCTTTAGGTGTAAGGTGTGGCTTTTGCCATGCCCGCACGGCCGACAATAAAGCTGACATGGCAAGTGATGCCAAGCCGGAAAAACTGATGGCGCGCAAAATGTACGAGATGACCGGGAAGATCAATAAAAAGTTCTTCAAAATGGATAAGGATGACAAGGCAAAAGAAGCTCCACAAGGCGATGGGCATACCGACGCCATGGTTGCTGCTGTAACCTGTATGACCTGTCATCATGGTGCCGCGCACCCTAATGCTGTAGCAGTGAACAACAACCGCCCGGGTGGTTTTAACAACAACCAAGGCCCGCCGCCTCCTCCTGCGCCGCCAACCCAGAAACAATAGTTTTAAAAAAAACCGTTTACCGCACATGTAAACGGTTTTTTTATTTAAAGGTAATCTATAATTAAGTTTAGGTTGATTACATTGCGGTTATATTAATTATCTTTTAAATAATTATCAATATTGAAATAAGTTGACCTTTTTTAAACTTAATGAGCAAAAAATTGTCATAATTATAACAATTTGTGCTAATATTACGTTTTCAAACTTAAGCTACTTTATGAAATCACAATTTGCGGTTTTTACACGATACAAGATATTTGTTACCACTTTATGCCTTGTTGTCTTTACGCAATTGTTTTTTCTGTCGTCGGCATTTAGCCAAATCGATTATTATTACGGAAAAAACGCTACAGGCTTGCGTATTGGAGGCGGCATAGGAGTGAGCACGCTGATGACCCATTATTCAAGCAACCCTCCAAGTGTTGGGTTTGTGGGTGATATAGATTATGCCTTTAACCCGTATTTTAGCATTGGTACTGATTTTCAGTTTAGTAAACTGGTTGGACAGGACACTAAGAACGAATTTTTTATCAATCAAGTACAGACAGTTACTCGTTTGTCGACATAGAGCTAAGGGCAGGTGTCGGTTTGCTCAATAATTTTGACTCGCGCAACCAATTTATGGATGCGGTTAAACGTGCCTACATAGGGTTTGGCATGGGCCAGATATCGACCAATATAAAATTTATTTACAATCCCTCTGTTACAACAGCTTATGGAAGCCCGCAACCAAAGGGTAATTATACAACCTATACATTTGACCTTGGTACCTACATCGATTTGCCGGGTGTATGGGGCACGGACAAAGTGGAGCTTAATCCTAACTTTCAGTTCAGTGAAGTAAATAGCCTATATCTGGATGGTTTTCAATCGAAAGCTACAAGCACATTAAAAGGTTTTTTTAACGTAACATCCATTACCTTACGGTATAAGTTTTAATTGGATTGAAAAGGCTGCCCGTTTTTTTCAGGTTATGGTTATCGGGCATCTCGTTACCTGCAAGGCGCCTGGTAATATCGGGTAGCCTACTCTTATCTTCTATCGTATCTCAAGCTCAAATCATTAAGGTCAACCCGATAGACAGCTACCTTTCGAAAGAGGATATGGCCTATTACAGCAAAATAGCCGCTTTTGAGGTCAAGTTTTACAATACCGTTTTCGATACACGTAAAAACGATAGTTGTGTGGTCAATATCGATTTGTATGGCAATTTAAAGGCTTACAATGTTGTTCAAAAAAATGGCTTAAATACTACCTTTATCGATGGTTTTTATACACCAGTCGACAACAGGGTACATGTTTATAAATCGGATAGGTTTATGGGTGTTTTGATTCATGAAACCAGCCATTGTATATTGGAGAACAACTATAAACGTTCGCCGCAATGGCTAAACGAGGGTGTCGCCACGTTGTTTAGTAACCTGATCATCCAAAAAGGGGAAGTGTTTTATACGCCCAATATACCATATATCAATTTTGTAAAAGATATGATATACGACGGGAAATTTAACCTGAAAGCCTTTTTTGACTACAGTCCGCACGATTTTGCTGACCACGACAAGCGCCCTTATGTGTATGCCATGTCGTATTGCATAGTTTATTTTTTTGTGAATTTCGATATCGATTACCTGCAGCGTATTTTAGTGCAGATGCAGCAAGGTCAAACCACTATGGATGCGCTCGGCAAGGTATTTGGCGGCTTTGATAAATTTGAAAAACGGTTTAAAGATTTTTATAAACCCGAGGTTGGCTATAACCCGCATCTTTACAAATACAATTAAGCTATACTTCAACTACTCGTCCTTTGTCCAATTTTAGCATCAGGTTAACACTGTCGGGTATCTCGTGCTGGTAGTGGGTAACGTAAATGAGCGTTGTTTTGCCTGATGTACAAATAGCATCTACCAAATGTTTAAAATGGAGTTGCTGGTGCGCGTCGAGGCCTTGGCAGGGTTCGTCGAATATGAGCAACACAGGATTTTTGACCAATGCCCTGGCGAGCAGGCATAAGCGCTGAGCGCTTGCCGATATGCCTTTTAATGGTTTGTTAGCATAGGCTTCGAGCTCCAATAGTTTCATCCAACGTAAAGCGATGGCCGCCTTTTGCGGACTGCTTTGCCTGAACAATCCCAATGTATCATAAAAACCCGATTCGATGACCTGCAGGCAGGTATTATCGGTAGGGAAGTATTGGTATAATTCGGGGGATACAAACCCTGTTTTGCTTTTGATGTCCCAGATGCTTTCGCCGGTGCCGCGCCTACGGTCGAAAAGGACAATATCATTGGCGTATGCCTGTGGGTTATCGCCATTTATCAAACTGAGCAATGTTGATTTACCGGCACCGTTCGCGCCAAGCAAGGCCCAATGCTCACCTTGTTTAATTTGCCAGTTTACATTACTTAAAACCCGGTTTTCGCCATAGCTGATGTTCACATTCTTCATATACACGATGTCGTCAAAACGAGCTACCGGGTTTAACGAAAGCAGTTGGTTCAATTCACTCATATCAACGGGTTTTACCGCAGGTACATTAACCATTGTCGGATTAAATTTGTCCCTGGTCATGGTATTGACGATTGCACCCTGATGCAGGACAGCGACATGGGTAATGATATCGGGTATTTCAAACGGTGGCGTGGCCAACACTACAGTAATTCCCGACTCAGTTATTTCGTTCAGTAAGCGGTTGAACCAGACCCGACTTTGTACGTCGAGCCCGGTCAACGGGTTATCGAGCAGGAGTAAAACCGGGTGTTTTAACAGTGCGGCAGCAATCAACAGGCGTTTGGTTTCGCCGTTGGATAGTTTAATGAGTTGCTTCTCGCGAAGCGGGCCAAGCCTTAGTTTTTCAATGGTGGTTTCGAAGTCCCAAACCGGATTACTATTCGCAACAGGGCGGATGGCCGAGAGGTAGGTATCAACCGTAGGGGCATCTTCCGAGTCGCAAGAATTAAAGCGTTGCTGATAGTAAAAATCACTTGTATTGGACAGGTTCCTGAAATGATGCCTTGGCGATACTGATGCAATCAGTTTATGGAAGGTTAAATTGGGGTCGTTTATGTTATGTTGTTGGATAAACTTTTCATGATAAAAATGATGTATGCGCCCCCCAACGATATTGAACTTGCCCGATATGGTTTGCAACAGGACGCTTTTTCCGGAGCCGCTTTCGCCCACCAAGGCCCAGTGTTCGGCTTTTTTTACTTCGAAGGATAAGTTTTTAAAGAGCGTTTGCTCCAGGTTGCGTACCGTGATGTTATTGATGGAAATGACAAGATTGCCCATTGTTTAAATTGAAACCGCTAAACTATGCTTTTGGGCGATAAAAAAATCGGGAGAACGTGTTAATTGTTTGGGTCGGCGGTTGGGGGTGGTTCGTAGTACTCACCATCTTTGTAAAAATCGAAATTGAAGAGTTCACCGTTGATGTACTCGTACTCGGCATACTTGTCGGCTAAATGGGTTTTGTTAAGGTCGTTAAGTGTATAGCGGCCATCCTGGTCGAGCGTGGTGGATTTGTAAAATGTAAAGTAAATGGCCTTATGTTCCTTTAACTCTTTGCGCAGATATTTAACTATGTACACGTCCATTTTGTCTTTCGACATCGGACTGTAATCTGCATCGTTGTCAAACAAAAAAAACCTGATTTGGATGCCATTACGCCGTTCCTTGCTCACGTCTTCATCTTTTGTGAACTTTATGCTATCTGCATACGGACTTAGTGGGTAAATCCTGATTTCTTCTTTCCGGCGTTTTAAATAGTTAAAACCGAAAATGACACCGGCAAATAACACAATCAAGAAAGCGTAAAGAAATTTCTTCATAACCTGCACATATTTAATACATCGCTAAGTTTACGTGCGATGTATTAATATGGTTTTTAGCCACTGTTAATTTTTTGTATGTAACTGTAATACAGTTACTGAGTTGGCTGCAAAGGTATAACTAAAATTTGTATTTAATCCATTGATGGTGGTGGTTACGGGTATTATTTTTTCAGGTTCGGTAATGGTATTGGTGTCTTCGGGATTGCCTGATAACGTGATGGCTGTGCCCTCAGGTGCTACTTCTTTTACTCCGTTTAAGCTAATCTGCACGGTTTGGGGGCTGCCCATAATGTTTACCATTTTCAGGTAAATGATGCCTTTTTTGGTGTCTTTGGTAACGGTATAACTTAATGACGGCATTGTTGTTGGCGCAGGAGGCGGCGGGGGCGGTGTGGTGGCATTTGGGTCGCGGCGGGGTGGGGCAGCAATGTGTGGCACATCGGGGATACCGCTGATATCTGAGCCAATTACCGCATCGCCAATGTTTTGATAAAACATTTG
This sequence comes from uncultured Mucilaginibacter sp., assembly GCF_903893715.1. GTDB lineage: Bacteria > Bacteroidota > Bacteroidia > Sphingobacteriales > Sphingobacteriaceae > Mucilaginibacter. The sequence goes on along the minus strand of NZ_CAITNG010000010.1, from coordinate 22,082 downwards.
CTGCGCATAGTACGATGGGGAGCCATAGCTGTTCATGGCATCATAACCAATCATGTTGATGCGCCATTGCATGGCACCGGGGTTTACATTTACAAAGAGCGGCGCGTAGGAGGCCATCAGAATCAAATCGGTGTTGCGTTCCATCCCCGTCATCCAGGCAGCATCGCCAAGGGCGCATTCCAAATTGGGTGTAGGCACATTGTTGCCGATGCGCGAAGCCCATTCGCCAACGAAAATCTTGGGCCCGTTGCGGTCGTGCGCATCATAGTGGTGGGTATCGTTTTCAAAATCCTGCGGGCGGCGGTAGTAATGGTCGTCGTACAGGTCGGGTTTACGGCTGTTTATCTTCGCTGTGGCAATGAGCTGCAGCTTGGGATATTTTGCTTTTATGGCATCGTACATATGTGCAAAGCGGCCATCATAGCTACCCGAACGGTCGAAGTTATCCTCGTTGCCAATTTCCACATAAGTGAGGGCAAAAGGTTCTTTATGGCCATCCAAAGCCCGCATCGCACCTCCCGGGGTATTGATATCGCCGCTCACATATTCAATTTCATCGAGGGCATCTTCAACAAATCGTTTCATTTCGGGGCCTTCCGGGTCAACATGCTCTTTATTTAGGGTATACCCTGCAAATACGGCGAGTACTGGTTGTATCTTCAGATCTTCGCACCATTCCATGTACTCCAAAATACCTAAGCCATCGCTCGAGCGGTATTTCCAGGTACCGGGGTGCCCGGGGCGTACAGATAGATCGCCAACGGTTTTTTTCCAGTTGTAAAAGGTGGCCATACTATTGCCTTCCACGTAGTTGCCGCCGGGACAGCGCAAAAATGTGGGGTGCAAATCGGCCAGTTTTTGCATAATGTCAATACGGTTGCCGTTTTTACGGTCTTTATATGTAGGTGGGAACAACGACACCAGGTTGAACCATAAAATGGCCGGTTTTGATGTGGATATCACCAGTTTATTATTGGCTGATGGCTTTACATCCGCATCGGTAGTAATGGTTACACTGTATTTTTGCCAGCGTGTGCTGATGGGTTTGTTCATGATGGCGCTTGCCAGTGTTATGCCATCATTGCATTGCAGGCTTACGGTTAGGGGCACATTATCGCCTTTGGCATAAAATGAGGCATGATAGGTGGTTTTAGGTCTTACAGGGATGCCCCAATAACCATCGTTAGCTATACCCACCGGGTTTTTTCCGTCAGCTTTTATAGCATTAAGCTTAAGGCATACCGTAAGTGTGTCGCTGATATGCTGGGTATCGTCCATAGTCATGGTGCCGGTACCATCGGCTCCAGTTAACGACCAATGTACCGGGGTTGCAGGGTCGTCCTTAAAAATTCGGTTTTGCACCAGTTCGGCATAAAGGCCGCCATCGTACGAGTGGTTGATTTCTTCCGTCATGATACCGTATAGGGTAGGGCTCACTTTGGCCACTACTTTGCTTGCATCAATTTTTAAGACAACAGGTGCGGCTGCAGGTGTTTGTGCATGCGCAAAGTAATTTACAGCCAGTAACATGGCCAAAAAGGGAATCAACTTGAATTTCATGAAAATGTAGGTTTGACAATTATACCTTAAAGGTAAAAATAAATATTGATATAAAGCAAACCAAAAGATGATATAAAGCTTATCCCGATAGTTTTATTAATCGTAAATTTGAGTTTGAAACAAACGTTAACCAACAACCGTGGACTATAAGGATTATTATAAGATATTAGGCGTAAAAAAGGACGCATCGGCCGACGAGATCAAGAAGGCGTACCGCAAGCTTGCCGTAAAATACCATCCCGATAAAAACGCGGGCAACAAGGCCGCCGAAGAAAAATTTAAAGAAGCAAACGAGGCCAACGAAGTATTGGGCAACCCCGAGAAGCGCAAAAAATATGATGAATTGGGCGAAAACTGGCAGGCGCATCAGCAATATGCCAACCAGGGCGGTGGCCGTGGCCCGGCGGGTTTTGATACCAGCAGCTTTTATGGCGATGGCGGGCAGTTTTCGAGTTTTTTTGAATCGATATTTGGGAGCGGGGCGGGTTTTGGCGGTGCCCGGCAGCGTGCGCCGCAAACCCGTAAAGGGCAGGACCAGGAAGGCACCATTACGCTTACAATCGAAGAATCGTTTCACGGGGTATCAAAGCAGGTAACGCTGGAGGGAAGCAAACTGAACCTCAAGTTTAAACCCGGCACTGCCGAAGGGCAGGTATTGCGGTTAAAAGGTAAAGGCAGCCCGGGTTACGCCGGCGGCGAGGCAGGCGACCTGCTCATTACCGTGCATTTGGCGCCGCACCCACGCTACGAAGTAAAAGGCCACGACCTGTACTTTGACCAGCCTTTAGACATTTACACGGCCATTTTGGGTGGTAAGATATCAGTTCAAAGCATCGACAAAGCGGTGATGATGCCTATACCTGCGGGAACGGATAGTCATAAAACTTTTCGTTTGAAAGGCATGGGCATGCCAGTTTTTGGCAAAACCGATGAGCGTGGCGATGCTTATGTAAGGGTGGTGATACAGGTGCCGAAGGGTTTGAGTGAGGAGGAGAAAGGGTTGTTTGAAAAGTTGAGGGAGTTAAAAAAATAGTGTGTTAAATATGTCATTGCGAGGAGTGCTTCTATCGGCACGACGCGGCAATCCCTGAGAAAGGTAACGAATTATTACGGCACAATGAGCTTTATCGGGTCGCTCATAGCCGCGACAGGCTTAGTTACTTTTCCTTGATGAAAAGTAACCAAAAATCAAGTCGCAACGCTGCTGCCCGGCCCGCCCTGACGGTTCTTAACGCCGCACCGTTCCGCTATGCTCCACTCAGTACGGCTAAACCGTCATTCCCGCCATACGCCTGGCCCGCTCCGTTGCGACAAGGCCTGCGCTCATTTTTTGTTATTAGTTAACTCACGGTCAGTATTATCCTTTCCAATAACTTAGTAACTCAATAACCCAATAACTAAATTCACAACAAATTCCATAAATTAGCCCATCAAAATCTACAACATGAACTATTGGCTCGTAAAATCGGAACCTGAAAAATATAGCTGGGAAAAATTCAACAAAGATGGCCGCACCCATTGGGATGGCGTGCGCAATTACACGGCCCGCAACAACCTGCGCGATATGCGCGAGGGCGACCTGGTGATGTTTTATCACAGTAATGAAGGTAAGGAGGTTGTGGGCATTGCTAGGGTTGTTAAAGAAAGCTACCAGGACCCCACCACCGATGATGCCGCCTGGCTGGCAGTAGACCTCGCGCCTGTTGAACCCCTTAAGAAACCCGTTACCCTTGCCCAAATAAAAGCTGAGCCAAGCCTGGCCAATATTCAGATAGTGAAACTTGGCAGGCTTTCGGTAACCGCCCTTAAAAAGGAAGAGTTTGATAAGATAGTGGAGATGGGGAGTTGAGCATGAAGCTTGAAGCCGGAAGCAAGAAGCTTTTTTTTGTTGTTTGCCTGGTTTTTTTGGCAAGCGACGATGTTTTCGCGCAAAGCATATTTAAAGGGTTTGAGAGTTTATTTACACCGCCCTTGAGTTATGTAGTGCATCATATCAACAGCGCCATTGTTATTGATGGCGACATGAACGAACCTGCCTGGCAACAAGCCGAATGGACAAGCAGCTTTACCGATATTGAAGGTAGCTTGCGGCCATCCCCAAAATATAATACGCAGGTAAAAATGCTTTGGGGCGATACCTGCCTGTATATTGCCGCGCATTTGACCGAGCCGCAGGTTTGGGCTACGCTTAAACAGCACGACCAGGTTATTTTTAATGATAACGATTTTGAGGTATTCGTCAATCCCGACGGTACTTCGCACCATTATTATGAAATTGAGTTTAATGCCCTCAATACGGTTTTCGACCTGTATATGGCCAAGCCTTACCGCAACGGCGGCAGCGCGTTGATACCCTTTAACCTTTCGGGGCTCAGGTCGGCGGTGAAGGTGGATGGAACCTTGAACAACCCGGCTGATGCCGATCAGGGCTGGACGGTTGAAATGGCCATCCCGTTCCGCGATTTGAGTTTGGGCGATAATGTGCAGATACCGGTGGACGGACAGGTGTGGCGCATCAATTTTTCGCGGGTGGAGTGGGATACGAAGGTGGAGAATGGCAGGAACATCCGTTTAACGGATGATAAAGGGCACCGTTTGCCGGAGCATAACTGGGTATGGTCGGCACAGGGGGTGGTCAATATGCATTATCCCGAAAGGTGGGGCTACCTGCAGTTCACCAAACAGGATGGCCCTGTTGCGTTTGTTTTGCCTTACAGCGAACAGCAAAAAAAGTATCTCTGGCTTATCTATTACAAACAAAAACAATGGTTCGATAAATATCACCGTTATGCCGTATCTTTAAAGCAACTGGGCATAGTATCCCGTAAGGTGAAAATTGGTAACCTGCTGAATACGCTGAGCATGGAAGCAACCGCGCACCAGTTTATGGTGTTTGTGTCGCAACAGGGCGGTGTTGGTTACCATATTGACCAGGATGGTTTTGTGCAGCAAACAAAGACGGTTAAATGAACAAACGCGAGTTTTTAAAAGCGGGATTGATGGCCTGTATAGCCGCCAATTTGCCGGAAACGGCAAAGGCCGCGCCGCGTGTAAAAAAACGGAAGGTAAAGAATTGGGTCTGGATAAACCCCAACCTGAAGGATACCGACGCCGAGCTTGAAACCCGCTACGCCAACTTTAAAGCCGCGGGTATTACCGGGATATTTTTTGAGAATGACAGCGAACGGCATTTCCGCACCGCAAAAAAACACGGCATTGAGGCGCACCGCTGGATATGGACGATGAACCGGGCGGAATTGCTGACTACCCATCCCGACTGGTATGCCTGCAGTCGTAATGGCGACTCGTGTGCCGACCACCCGCCTTATGTGAACTATTACCGCTGGTTGTGCCCTTCGCGGGAGGAAGTACACCAATACCTGCAAAGCCAGGCGCAAGATATTTTGAGTAAGGATTATGTTGACGGCATACACCTGGATTATGTGCGTTATTGTGATGTGATACTTCCCGTTAACCTATGGGCCAATTACCATATTGAGCAAACCAAGGAATTGCCCGAATACGATTTTTGCTATTGCGATGTGTGCAAAGCCAAGTTTAAAGCGCAGTACGGTTACGATATTGCCGATATACAGTACCCGGAGGCGAGCTTGTCGTTACGCCTGTTCAGGTATAACAACATCACGGCGATCGTAAACGGCATATCGGCTATAGCCAAACAGCATAAAAAACATATTACTGCGGCGGTTTTCCCTACACCCGAAATTGCCCGGAGAAATGTGCGGCAAGACTGGACCAACTGGCAATTGGACGGCGTGTGCCCCATGACCTATCACGGTTTTTACAAAGAAAAAGTAAGCTGGATAGGCGATGCTGTGGCCGAAGGTGTCCATTTTTTGGCAGGCGCGTTCCCGCTGTATGCAGGCTTGTACCTGCCCGATTTTAAAAGCGATGACGAATTGCGGCAGGGGATAGCCGTAGCCCTGAAAAACGGCGCATCGGGCGTGAGCTTTTATGGGAATGTGACGGATGTTACGCTTAATATTTTGAAAGAAGAGCTGAAAGCTTAAGATAGTTCATGGTTCATGGTTCATGGTTCATGGTTCATGGTTCATGGTTCATGGTTCATGGTTCATGGTTCATGGTTCATGGTTCAACGGATAGTCTATAGAACTACTTGCAAATGAACCTTGTCTTACCATGAACTATCAACTATTAACCATGAACTTTTTGGGCATTTTGCCCAAAAAACCGTACCTTTGCGGCAAATGATAGCGATTAATGATCTGACGTTCGAGATAGGTGCGAGGGCCCTGTATGATGAGGCAAACTGGCACATAAAACCCGGTGAAAAAATTGGCCTTATCGGCGCCAATGGCACCGGTAAAACCACCCTTTTAAAAATTATAGTAGGCGACTATAAACCTACTTCGGGCACTATATCCAAGGCTAAGGACCTGACGATGGGTTACCTTAACCAGGATCTATTGTCATATTCATCCGACAAGAACATTGTTGAGGTGGCCATGGAGGCTTTTGAGCGCCAAAACATATTGCACCACGAGATAGAAGAACTGCTAAAGAAACTGGAAACAGATTACTCGGAAGATGTTTTACATAAACTGAGCGACAAACAGCACGAGTTTGAAGCGCTCGACGGTTATAACATCGAATATAAAGCACACGAAATTTTGGCGGGCCTTGGCTTTAGCGAAGAGGATTGCGCACGTAAGCTGAGCACCTTTTCGGGAGGGTGGCGCATGCGCGTGATGCTGGCCAAGATACTGTTACAGGCACCAGATATTTTACTGCTCGATGAGCCTACTAACCACCTGGACTTACCATCCATACAATGGCTGGAAGATTATTTGAAAGCCTTTGAAGGCGCGATTGTGATCGTATCGCATGACAGGTGGTTTTTGGATAAGGTGATCAACCGCACGGTGGAGACCCGTAAGGGCAAACTGACCGTTTACGCGGGTAACTATTCTTTCTATCTGGAAGAAAAAGCTCTGCGCGGCGAGATACAAAAAGGCGAGTTTAAAAATCAGCAAGCCAAAATACGCCAGGAAGAGCGTTTAATTGAGCGTTTCCGCGCCAAAGCATCAAAAGCTAAGATGGCGCAATCGCGTATCAAAATGCTCGACAAACTGGAGCGTGTGGAAGATGTGGACGATGATAACCCATCGGTAAACTTCAACTTCAGGTTCAGCAAGCAGTCCGGCAGGCACGTGATCACATTGGAGCATATCACCAAGAAATACCCCGCTATCGATATTTTAGAAGATGCCGAAGCGGTGATTGAAAAAGGGGATAAGATAGCTCTGATCGGTGCCAACGGTAAGGGTAAATCGACCTTGTTGCGTATTATTGCCGATGCCGATAAAGATTTTAAAGGTACGATGGTAACCGGCCATAATGTTACCGAAACCTTCTTCGCGCAGCACCAATTGGAATCGCTGCATTTGGAGAACGAGATATTGGCCGAACTGCAATCCTTCGCACCAAAACATACCGATACAGAGTTACGCTCAATACTGGGTTCGTTTTTGTTTACAGGCGATGATGTGTTCAAAAAGATAAAGGTATTGTCGGGTGGCGAGAAATCGCGCGTGGCGCTGGCCAAAGCCCTGACCGCAGATGCCAACTTTTTGATACTGGATGAGCCTACCAACCACCTGGATATACAATCGGTAAACATATTGATACAGGCGCTGCAGCAGTACGAAGGCACTTTCATCGCGGTATCGCACGACAGGTTCTTTTTGGATAATATCGCCAATAAAATATGGTTCATCGAGGATCATAAAATAAAAATTTACCCTGGCACCTATGCAGAATACGAGGTATGGCAGGCCAAACGTAAGTTAGAACCAAAGGCGGCTGTACCCGCACCACAACCAAAAAAGGAAGAGCCTAAGCCGGTTGTTAAACATCATGAGCCATCGGACGATAAAGCAAAAACTTTGAAGAAGCTGAACGGCGACCTTGTCCGCATGGAAGAGCGCACAACAGTTCTCGAAAAAGAAATAAAGGATTTGGAAAATAAATTGGCCGAACCTGCAGTTTATAATGATGCGGCAAAAGCCAAAGAGGTGAACGCGGCTTATGCGGCGAAGAAAGCGGAGCTGGTTAAAGTGCAGGATGATTGGGAAGTTTTGGCGGGGCAGATATTGGAACTTGAGGCTTGAGTTGTTGGTGATAACACCAACAACGGCTTGGGAAGATGTGTGAAAAATGTCTTACTTTTTCCCCCCTTACGTCCGTTATGTCATTGCGAGGCACGAAGCAATCTCTGCGGGCAGGTCGCGAAAATGCAAGTCGGTTACCTTAATGATGGGGTGCTGATCCGTTAGCTAACGGACAGCATGACATTTGATTAATTCTTACTTTTTCCCCCCTTGCTTAAGTGGGGCAATAAACTAAAATGGTAAAAATAGGCTTGTTTTTTTTGTTATTGTTTTGTATAACAGATAGTTATGCGCAGCAATACGATAACCATGTTTACCAAAGCCCGATAAAGACGGTAGAGCTATACAATGGGACCAAAGAAGGCTCGTTCCCGATTTACGCACTTGGCTCGAATGACAGGGTGGTTTTGGGTTTTGACGACCTGCGCGGTGGGGTACGTAACTACTATTATACGGTTGAGCATTGCAGTGCCGACTGGAATACATCGAACCTGTCGCCGAGCGAATACTTAGAGAACTTTAGCGAAGACCGGTTGACGGACTATCGTTACTCGACCAATACCTTTCAAAAGTATACACATTACCAGGTTAGCATCCCCAATCGCAACATCACACCAAAACTTTCGGGCAATTACATTTTGAAGGTGTATGAAGATGGTGACCAAAACAAGCTGGTGCTAACACACCGCTTTTACGTGGTGGACGCTAAGGTAGGTGTGAGGGCGGAGATCACCAGTCCGAATGACAACAGTGCACGGCTGACGGACCAAAAGATAAACTTTGAACTGAATGATGGTGCGTTACAGGTTCAAAACCCCTTTACCGATATACGCGTGCTGGTGATGCAAAATGGCCGGACGGACAAGGAGCAGATGAACACGAGTCCGCAGTTTATCAGGGGCAACCAATTGATCTATAATGACGTGGTTACCAACCAATTTAGCGCAGGAAATGAGTTCAGGCATTTCGACCTGCGCTCGCTGCGGTTGAACTCAGAAAGGGTAGGCCGTATTTATCGGGATACCGCTAATACGGTTATGCTGTTAGGCGACCCGAGCCGGAATCAGGCTAATTACTCTTTTCAGTACGATAATAACGGCAGTTTTTACATACTGAACCAGGATGGCAGTAACCCGGTTACCGATGCCGACTACGCGCATGTATATTTTAGCCTTGCCGGGAACAAGACCGATGCCGAAGGATCTGCATATATTGTTGGCCAGTTTAACGATTACCAGCTGACCGATGCCAACAAGATGGACTTTGATCCGGTTAAAGGCAGGTTTCACACCAATTTGTATTTGAAGCAGGGTGTTTATGATTTTGAGTACATCTGGGTAGATAAAAAGGCCAAAGTGCCTGACGAAATACAATTTGAAGGTTCATATTTTGATACCGAGAATGACTACCAGCTATTGGTTTACCTGCACCGTACCGGTGTGCGGTATGAGGAACTGGTTGGTTTCAGGCAGATCAATTCGGCAAAGAGGTAGGTTATTGAGTTACTGAGTTATTGGGTTACTTGCCGATCATTCAATATCTTAAATAACTTTTCTCAAAATGACCTTAATAACCAATAACTTAGTAACCAAATAACTAAACGGCAATGAAATCAAAGACACCACAGGAATCGCACACCATAATGAACGAACTGGTATTGCCCAACGATACCAATACCATGCACAACCTGATGGGCGGTCGTTTGCTGCACTGGATGGATATTTCGGCGGCTATTGCCGCGCAAAAGCATTGTAACCGTAACGTGGTAACAGCCTCGGTGGATAATGTTTCCTTTCAACACCCTATTAAACTGGGTGACGTGGTGAGCATCGAATCGAAAGTAACCCGGGCCTTCAATACCTCGGTTGAGGTTAGGCTGGATGTTTGGGCCGAAAATATACCTTCGGGCAGGAGGGTGAAGAGCAATGAAGCCTACTACACCTTTGTAGCTTTGGATGCCGACGGCAAAACCGTATCGGTACCCGAACTGCAACCCGTTACCGAAGAAGACCAAAAACTATACGATGGCGCATTGCGTCGCAGGCAATTACGCCTGGTATTGGCAGGCAGGATGAAAGCTGATGACGCTACGGAGTTGAAGGCCTTATTTTTTGGACCGGCTAAATAATAATGTAAGATGAAATAAATAATGGAAGATGTAAAATGTAAGATGGAAGATGTGTTTGAAGTATAGTTACATCTTCCATTTTCCGTCTTCCATCTTACATCGATCAATAATGTCCTCTTATTTTCGGTTTGATCTCCTCATCATATAACTCCCGCAAAGCTTTATGTATTTCGGGAGATAGGGGTTTCAAATCGGATGCTTCGATATTGCCATAAACCTGCAGCACTTTTGACGCGCCGGGGATAACGGTGGTTACCTGCGGGTGGTCCAATATCCAGCGGATAGCCCATTGTGGCATCCGACTGTCGGGCAACATGCCTTTTATCTTATTGGCCAAACGCACACCCTCCTGAAATTCGATGCCCGAGAACGTTTCGCCCGTATTAAAGGCTTCGCCGTTGGCGTTGTAGTTACGATGATCTTTGGGTGCAAAGTGGGTGTCTTCGCTAAACTTGCCGGTAAGTAAACCGCTGGCCAGGGGTACACGCACAATAATGCCCACGCCCTTGGCGGCCGCTTTTTCGAACACCTCATCAGCCACATGCTGGCGGAACAGGTTAAAGATGATTTGCAGCGATGCCAACCCTTCCTGCTCCAAACAGATGAGCGCTTCTTCGGATGTTTCCACACTGGCTCCGAAGTGCTTGATAAGCCCTTGCTGTTGTAGCTTGCGCAAATGGTTGAATACTTCGCCCTTGCGCATTTCTTCGGTCGGGATGCAGTGTAGCTGCTCCAAAAACAATTGGGGTATGTCGAGGTGCTTTAGCGAGTCTTCGGCATGGCGCTTTAACAGGTCGTAGGTGTATTTGGGTGGCCATGGGCCTCCATCGCTGCGCCTGCCTAATTTAGTGGCCACGTAGGCTTGCTTGTCTGTAGTCTTCAAAAACCTGCCGATGAGGCTTTCGCTCACGCCCATGCCGTACACATCGGCTGTATCGATAAAGTTGCCGCCCTCGTTAACGTAGGTGCTCAAAATTTTGAAGGCATCTTCTTCGTTCACTACGCCCCAATCGGCGCTGCCCAGTTGCCAGGTGCCAATGCCAACCTCGGCTATCTTAACGTCCTGAAAATCTCTGTATATCATTGTTTGTAAGGTGTATTTAACTTTTTACTACGTCTGACCAGGCATGCGATATCAAGCTCGCTCCGGCCATGCTGGGATGCACACCGTCAGGTGTCCAGTATTTTGGCGGAGCTTGCTTGACGGCTTCGTCGAACATGCTCTGTAGCGGTATCAGGGTTGCCTGGTATTTTTCCGCTATCTCGCGGGCTACTTGTTGGTAGCTGTCGAATGTCGGGTGCCATTTGGCTTCCTCGGGCCGTATTCCGTTCACAAAATAAGGTTCGAGAATGATGAGCTTTATATCGGGCAAGGCCGCTTTGGTACGGTCTAATAGTTTGATGTAATCGTTCTTGTAAACCTCAACAGTACCGGTATAACCGTTGGTCAAAGTATGCCAAAAATCGTTTACGCCTATCATAATGCTCATTACATTAGGTTTCAGGCTCAGGCAGTCAACATCCCAGCGGTCGGCTAACTGGTAAACTTTGTTACCGCTGATGCCCCGGTTATAGATGGACAGATTTTTGTCCGGGTTTTTGTTTAGCAGGTCAGCGGTAGTTAAAAAGGCATAGCCGGTGCCGAGGGCTTTAAGGGTATTGGCAGTAAGCGTGGCTTTATCGCGACCGGCATCGGTAATCGAATCTCCCTGGAAAAGGATGACGTCATCCTTCTCGAGCTTAATTTTCCTGGTTTTGGATGATGCGCTTGCCGCTGCGACAATTTGAGGTATGCTTAACGATGCCAGTGTACCAACAGCGGCGGTTTTAATAAAGTTACGGCGGGAGTTTTGAAAAAACATAAGTTGTGTAAAGGTTAGCTTTTAACAGTTTCGAGCCAGGCGTGTGCCATCAGGCTTGCGCCGGCAATTGTTGGGTGAACACCGTCAATAGTCCAATACGAACCCGGGGCTTTTTTTACAGCCTCATCGAATATGGTTTGGTAAGGTATAAAAGTGATATCATTCTTTTCAGCCACTTCGCGAGCAACCTGACGGTATTCGTTAAACTTAGGGTACCATTTCAGGTCCACCTCCTTTACGCCAATCACAGCAAAAGGTTCGCCAATAATCAGCTTTACATTAGGCAAGGCTTTTTTTGTACGGTCTATCAGTTTCACGTAGTCGTTACGATAGGTATCGATAGTGCCGGTATAGCCGTGCTTCGCGATGGCCCAGAAATCGTTAACGCCTATCAAAATGCTCAGAATGTTAGGTTTAATATCCAAACAGTCTTTATCCCAACGGTCGGCCAGTTGAAATACCTTGTCGCCGCTAACGCCACGGTTAAATATCTGAAGGTTCTTTTCGAAGTTTTTGTTGAGTATTTCGCCTGCTGCAAAAATGGGATAACCCGTGCCCAGCCCGGCACTCACGTTGGCGTCGGTTTGCGTGCGCGAGCGGCCCCAATCGGTGATGGAGTCGCCCTGGAAAAGTATCACATCGCCATCCTGTATGGTTATCTTTTTTGGTTTAGCTACTGCAAAAGCGCTCGAAACAATCTCGGGAATGGCCAAAGAAGCGATTAACGCTGCAGATGAGTTTTTGATAAAAGTGCGTCGCGAATTTTTAAACAGGCTGATCATTGGTTTATTTTGAAACTAAGATATGTACAAAAACCCATTCATCAAAAAACTGCTAACTTCGCGGCATGTATCAACTCCTTAAATCCGTCTTGTTTCAATTCGACCCCGAAAAGGTGCACTATTTTGTAACCCGTAACTTAAAACGCTTCAACCGTTTTCCGGGAGGCGCGGCTGTTAGTCGGGCGGTATGGCAGGTTACGGACAAGCGCTTGGAGCGCGAGGTGTTTGGACTGAAATTTAAAAACCCGGTAGGCTTGGCCGCTGGTTTCGACAAAAATGCAGAAGGGATTACCGAGATGGCAAATCTTGGTTTTGGCTTTGTTGAAATAGGCACGGTAACGCCATTGCCGCAGCCGGGCAACGATAAGCCGCGCATGTTCAGGCTGCCGACTGACGGGGCACTCATTAACCGGATGGGGTTTAACAATAAGGGCGTTGAAGTGGCGGCTCAAAACATAAAAGATTATCGCAGCTCAAAACATTACGACAGCGGCCTGATCATAGGCGGTAACATCGGCAAAAATAAAGTAACCCCGAACGAAGAAGCTGTAAACGACTATATCAAATGCTTTAACGGTTTGTTTGAAGTAGTTGATTACTTTGTGGTGAACGTCAGTTCACCTAATACCCCTAACCTGCGCGCACTGCAAGAGAAGGAACCATTGAAGCATATTTTGAACACGCTGCAACAATTGAATATGCAACATGGTACTCAGCGCCCCATCCTGTTAAAGATTGCGCCCGATTTAACGGATAGCCAACTGGATGATATTGTAGAAATAGTTCAGGAGACAGGTATTGCGGGTGTTATAGCCACCAACACAACAATAAGCCGGGAAAATTTGAAGAGTGACGCCGGGCTTAAGGCTGAAACCGGCGGATTAAGCGGAAAGCCTTTGACAGAACGATCGACAGAGGTGATACGCTACCTTGCCGAAAAATCGAACCATTCCTTCCCGATCATTGGGGTGGGAGGCATACATTCGGCCCAAGATGCTTTGGATAAACTCGATGCAGGAGCATCCCTGATACAGCTTTATACCGGTTTTATTTATGAAGGACCCGCGCTTATCGGCCGGATCAACAAAAAAATCCTGTCGGCCTAAGCCAACAGGATTCAATAACTATTTGAAGAAGAGGCTTATTTACCTGCTTCTAATTTTGCTAAAACTTCGTTGTTCAACGAAACCTGGCTTTTAGCCGATTCTTTTGAACGGCTGCCAAACTCCAGGTTTGTAGCCAGTTTTAAATGCTGAACCTCTAAACGCGAGGTTGTTTTGTTTTTCCTATCTTTCCTTTTTAAACGTGTAACACCCATGTCTTTAATTTTTAATGTTCTTTTAATCCCTGAGGTCGAGAGCGGATTCGAACCGCTGTAAAAGGTTTTGCAGACCTCTGCCTAGCCACTCGGCCACCCGACCCTATTTTGGATTGCAAAAATAGCAATTATTTAATGGCTTACAATTTTTTATTTAAACGTTTTTCTGCACACTTCCGAGCAGAATATGGCAGTAGCTATGGCAACGTTTAATGATTCGGCTTTGCCGCGCTGTGGTATGGTTACCCGATTTTGTATTAAGGCCTCAATTTCGGGGCTTATGCCGTTGCCTTCGTTGCCCATCACAATCAATCCTTCGGGGCCAAAATCTGTATCGTAAATACTTTTTCCATCAAGCAAAGCCCCAAAAACAGGTAATTTGGTAGTTTTTATTAATGATGAGATATCAGCGTAATGCACATTTATCCGCGAAAGCGAACCCATGGTTGCCTGCACTACCTTTGGGTTATATGCGTCTACCGTATCTTCTGAACAGATGATGGTGTCGATGCCAAACCAGTCTGCCGTACGGATAATAGTGCCCAAATTGCCGGGATCCTGTATGCCATCTAAAACCAATGAAAAACTTTTTGTAAGTTGTTTTGTTGAAAGAACAGGCCACTGAGGGATTTTGACGATGGCAATTACTTCTTGCGGGGTAGTTAAACTGCTGAATTTTTCGAGATTGGCGGCCGAAGTTTCATGAAAGTTTATTTTTTGTGATAAATTCAGCATTTTTGATGCAGAAGCAGGGGTATGGTAAATGGTTTCGATGTGATAAGCCGAATGAGCGAACTCCTTCACCGATTTGATACCCTCAACCAAAAATAGGCCATGCGTTTTCCTGTTTTTTTTTTGTTGTAAGGATTTTAGTAAACTGATTTGAGATTTTGAAAGCATACACCCGGTCTGATATTTATCGCCTTACAATTTTAAGTATTATTATTATCATTACAGCTACCGGCTGTAGTTTGACCCGTATATTGAAGCCAAACCAGGCATTGGTGCGTAAAGTAACCCTCAAAGGTGTTGATAAACAATACCAACTTGCCGCCGAAAACTATGTAGATAAACTACAGCAGCCCAATAATTGGCTTAACCTACAGTTTTATGAAGTATTCAATAAAAAAGGCAAGCACGAAATAGGCGAAGCACCGAGGATTTTGGATACTGCCCTTGTTGAGTTTTCGCGCGCCCAAATAGAGGGCTTTTTGAACGCCAAAGGTTTTTTGAACATGAAGGTGGAGAGTGCAATAAAAGTGAAGAACAAACGGGCCGAACTCACTTTCACTGCAAATGAAGGCCGCTTGTACCACATCACAACAATTAAAGACAGTATAGCCGATAAAAAGGTTGCAGCGTTATATAATGCCAATAAGGGCACGTTCAATTATATAAATGCCGGGAAGCCCTTTGATAAGGACAGCTTAACTTATGCCCGCGACCAGATATACCAGTTGATGAAAAGAAACGGGTATTATGAGTATTACAGGCAATACGGTCGTTTTGAATGGGATAGTGTAAAAAACGCAGTCAATGTAGTGTTGTTTATAGACAACCCTGATGGTAAAGCTGAGCATCCGGTTTTTAAAATAAACAATACCGAGGTGGTAATATCGAACAGCAACGGACGCCCCATTGGCAAGCCCGATACTATGCGTGCCGACTCTCAGTTTACCTTTATCGACTATTCGCATAAGTTTAAACCTTACCCTATAACGGATTATATATTTCAGCGAAAAGGGGATACCTACAACATTGATAAACAGAGTTTAACCACTGCCCGATTGTCGGAGTTGAACGTTTTCAGAAATGTGCCTAACCCCACCTATACTAAAACCCCCGACAGTACCAACCGGCTTAACAGCCGCATAGACATTATACCTTTGAAACATTTTTCGGATAGGGTAGAGGGCGAGTATATTTTTAGTAGCCTTAACAGCGGGCAAAAAGGTTTTAATTTGGACAATACTTTCACCAATCGCAACTTATTTAGAGGGTCCGAAATATTACAGGTAAAGCTAAGTTGGAGCGTTTTGTTTGATGACAAAGGGACTATTCAAAACCAGGATTTTAAAGCAGGAGCGAGTTTGATCTATCCCACAATTATTTCGCCGTTTAATTTACCAATACCGTCAAAGTACGCCGTACCGCACACAACCTTTTCAACAAACTACCAGTTGTTTTTCCAGGAAGGGTTGGTATCGCGCAAAAGTTTGATCAACTCCATCACCTACGATTGGGCCAAGGCCCCAAACAAGATCCATTCGTTTACACCAATCGATATTGAGTTTTCCAAAGGTATTGTTGACCCTGCTGCCCGCAACGAACTGGAAGCAGCGGGCCTCCACTCTTACGTATTTTTGATCAACCGAACAATTTTTACGTCGGGTAGCCAATACTCCTTTCAGCTTAATGCCAATAAATTGTTTACGCCCAGTTCGTTCACGTACCTTCGGGGGGCACTTGATATTGGCGGCAATTCGCTTGCTCTTTTGTCGAAAGTGTTCAACACGCCAAAAGATACTATGGGCGAAAATACCATATTGGGCCAAACTTTTGCCCAGTATGCCAAAGCTGAAGTTGATTTGAGGTTTTATCGTAGTTTTGGTGGCGAGCGTGCTTTTATATTCCGAATAAATCCGGGTATTGGGTTGCCTTATGGCAACAGCAGCCAGTTGATATTTGAAAAGAATTTTTATGTGGGCGGGGCAAACGACATTAGGGCGTGGTTGCCGCGTACACTTGGCCCCGGCCAGTTTAACAGGGCCACGGCTTATGCCAGCGATTCTATCAGGACGAGGCTTAAATATCTTGACCAATTTGGCGAAATCAAGATAGTTGGCAACTTGGAGTACCGGTACGCCATATTAAACAACTTTTTTGGTGCCAAGTTGAACGGTGCCTTTTTCTCTGATTTTGGCAACGTTTGGCGTTTAAAACCTGAAACAGATAGCCCGAACGGTACCTTTAACTTCAGTAATATATTCCAGTCGACGGCAATCGGGGTAGGCACAGGCCTACGGTTCGATTTGGCTTTCTTCGTCTTTCGGCTCGACGCCGCATTTAAGTTTAAGGACCCACAATTTAACGGGTCGGACCAATGGGTACTCATCAATCATTTTAATGAACTGATACACGCCGGCGCCTTCAAAAATGCTTATTATACAGCAAATGGCGAGGGATATAACTTTATGCAGTTAAATTTTGGCATTGGCTTACCGTTTTAGTTGTTAGGTTAATAATTGTTCCGGCGTCATCGCCACTCAACAACTTTCTAAAACAAATGCTTCACCCCATCAAACACAGTTTCGAAGAATGTACCAATATCAAGCCCGCTGTGGTGGTTGAAATATATGAACAGGCAAAACAATACAACGGCTAAAATAATCAGTTTCCTGAACATGTAACCCAATAATATCAATATGCAGGGTATTGCTATCAATACTATCCAACTTATGCGGATTGGGGTAAGTTTGTTGTCTTGCTTAAAAATGTAATACAAAGTGCTGGTGGAACCCGCCTCATCGCTATGTTTTACATATAAAAAGCTCGACTTGTTCAATTTTCTATGATAAAAAGCGGTTCCATTGTCAAAAGCCAAATCTTCGTCAAACCCATTTATCGAAAACTTGAAAGTGCCGTTAACATCTTCCTGTATCACACCGGCTGTATCGGTTGCTACAATGGCCAGTTCGTCTTTTCCAAAAGGGTTTTCCTTTACGGCGAAGTTTTTGATCTGTACATTATCGGCGAAAGCCGATGACGCCAAAAACATTAAAACACAGATTAGTAAAAGGTATTTTTTCATATCAAAAGCTTATTCGAGGGCACGTTTGTTAAAAATAAGGAACCCCGCATGGAACATGATACCATAGCGTTGTTGGTCATCGTCATAGTAGTTAAAACTCAGGCTAATCGGGCCTACAAAACTCTGATAAACAAAGCCAGTGCTCGCCGCAATTTTGTTCGAACCCAAAATATTGGTATAACTGGCATCTTGCAAGCCGCTACGGACAATGCCTTGTATCGGGATAAAAAGATAACCTTCGCTGCGCCACTCCAGGTTCTTTCTAAGTGTTAGTACACTGATCAACCCGCCTGCGCTATAGCTTTGTGCCCTAAAGTTAGGTAAAATCAAAGTGCGCGAATCTTGAATCGGATAAAATGTAGGCGCTGTTAATATCGATTCTTCGTAAGTTTTGAACAGTGGTTTGTTGCTAATCACGCCTTCCAATCGATAGCCTAAGCTTAGATTATTAGTAGTTAAAAAGTAATTTTCGTTGCTTATTTTGGCTACCAGCCATTGGCGTTTAGCGTCAACTTCGGGCAATGGGCCAATGCGCAATATGTTGCCTTGCAGATAGCTTTCTGTGCCATTAAAAAATTGCAAGCCCACATAGTAGCTATTCCCTTTGTTGGGGTATTGCTTGCGGTTTAGCAAATTTTTTTCAAATGCTATACTTGTTTTAAAGCCACTAAACCTGCTGATATCCAAGGTGTCGCCGTTTTGGTAAGTATTGTTGGGGCTATAGTCATCGCCGGTGTTGATGTAAGCGGCCAGCACTTCAATTTTTCCGTTATTGGCTACCGGCACCCCGGCTTTCAACGCTATTTTACGATCCGTTTGTTGTACGTAAACGGGGCTGGTTTTCTGTACCGAAATATCATTGGTGTCAAAATAGTCCCAATTGTTATAAGTAAACTCGCCCTCCAGATAAAAAGGCAACCGGTTGGGGAAATCGCTGCGCAAAGTGCCCTGTACCGATTCGTAAAACCTGCCCGAATAAAAGTTGGCACCTAAAGTAAAAGCGTTACGGTTTACGTAATCATACTGCAATCCCAGGTACGCCGAACTGATTGGTCTGCTCGATACCAGTCCGCCCACATCAACCTTGAAGTTTTTGCTCGATTTTACGTCAATCTCAAAATCATATGTATTGTTGGTAGGGTGATAAACAATGCGGGGATAAACCGTCTCAAAATTATCGTTTGTAACCAGCCGGTAATAACTATCCTTAATGTCGCTCAAGGTAATGGGTTCATTATCAAACTTGCGGAACATACGCTCCACATACCTTTTTTGCTGAAAATCGACGCCGTTCACAATGATGTTTTTAAAGATAACTTCACCGTCCGCCTTTTGAAACTCCTGCCGGCGTTTATCGAGTTCGGTTGTATCGCTACGGCGTGATATGGCTGCTTTTATGCGCGGCATATCGGCAATGGTGGCATCGTACCCGGCTTTTATCATTGCGGCAACAGGCGCAAAGTTTGTTGTGCTATATCCCGCGAGGTTAGGCTGAATATAGATGCCATTTTTGCCGATAGTGGTGCTGTCTGATTTTGACAGGAACATGTACACCAACAAGCGGCCCATTAATTTGTCATCATTGTCTTTCGGATAATCTGTAAAGGTTTTTGATGATACGTTTGAGCCGATGATAAAATCGGGCTTAAAATCCTGTTTCATAATGTCGACGGGGAAGTTGTCGTATAAACCGCCGTCAAACACATAGCGTCCGTCAACCTTTATCGGTCTGAATATCATCGGCACGGTTACGGTGCCGCGCACAGCTTCCACCAGGCTGCCATGGTCAACATCTATCACCTTTTGCGAAAACACATCGGCCACTACGCACCTAAAAGGTACAAAAAGGTTGTTGAAGTTGTTTTTGGCTTTTGCAGATGCTTGGGTGTACAATTCGATAAACCCAAAATTAAGCGGCACATCGTTAACCAGTGTGGAGCGAAACCTTGCCTGAAAACCGCTGTCTATTTCCAACTTTAAAGCAATAACTGATGGGTTTTCAGGTTTTTTCTGGAAAAAGTAGCTGTAATCGCTACGGTACTTTCCGTTCACCCAATCCTGGAAATTGCTGCTTACAGCCATGTGCTCAATTTGAGCGGGCGAATAGCCTGCCGCATATAGGGAGCCAACCACGCCACCCATCGATGTGCCCACAATATAGTCTATCGGGATGTGGTTCTCCTCCAGGGCTTTTAAAACCCCGATATGCGCCAAACCCTTGGCCCCGCCGCCGCTAAAAACCAGCCCTACTTTTTGCCCGTATCCCGAAAGGTACAACAACAATAAAAACAAGGATATGGATATTTTCTTCATGCAAACAAAACAACGTAACAAGCGATAACAGCCTCACCTAAATCCTCTCCATCCCGATAGCTATCGGGAGAGCGGACTTTAAAATCGCCATGCAAATTTCTTTACCTCCTATCCATCCGATAACCGCGACCAAGATAGGCAGGGGGGAAAAAGTAAGAAAAAAATACATGCTTTTTCGCACACTGTCCATAAACGGATAACCGCTCACCATTCCTTACAATATACGCTTTTTTTTCGGATGTTGGAAAAATAAAAACACTTTGCATAGGGGTATTTAAAAGCCAGGCACGGGATGGTACAAACCTGATAACAACGTTTGAAGTTGTTGTCAGGCACCGGTTTATTCGCTGTAAGTTTCGTTAAAATAATACGATACACCCTTATAACTCAGGTAGTAAACAGGTTTATTTTGGACGGTTTTAATCAAAATAATAAAAGGTATCCCGTTTATGCTACCGCCCATGCCCTGTTTGTAATAAGAATAAGCGATATTATATTCTTCAATTTTATACTCGTTGGTACCGCCCGGTATGCCGCTCCACCGGGTATAGGCCAGATTTACATCTTTGAATTTTATAATGGTGTACGAATCGGAATTATAGAACGCGCAGCCAGTAATATCGCCGTTTTTTAACCTGTCGTAAGGGTTTCCGCTGTTGCAGATAAGGCCAAAACAAATAATAATCGAAAGTAATTTAACCGGAAAAAAGAAGTTTTTGTTTAACATAGATAGCCGTAATCGAAAAAAAAATAAACACTGTTAAATAATGCCAATGTTTGGTCAATCAATGTTAAATTAGACGGGGTTAAAATGTGGAGGTTTAATTTAATTTTAACAGGGGCGAAACTAAAACAATGTTTTGATAAAAAATATGTTGTAGTTAAATAAATGTTACATCTTGTTCGTTTTTATAGTAAGAATAACATTAAAAATACGTTTTCTTCTGAATTATAATATCAATACTTGGCATTATGCGAATGTATTATGCTCTTAATCAAATAATTAATACCGCCTTGCATTAGGCATTAACTTAAACACCAAAAATGAAAACCTTTGCTTTTATCATTACGGCTATTTGCCCGGTTTTGTTACACCCTATGTTTGGTACGGCATATACAGTAAGGTATGCTGCCATTAACGATACATCAAAAGCGGTTAGGACGGCCAAAGTTGCCGGTAGGGCCCCCTCTAAAACAACCGAAGCTAAACCTTCACTACCGGGTAACAGCAATTTGAAATTCTACCACAGCTATACCAGGGAGATCGACCTGAAAGTACCGCAAAACCTGGTTTTATGCACGCCGGGCAATTCACTTTTTGCCGCCTTGCTAAAAGGCATAAGGCAACAAAAACTAACCGCATACGACGATCTGACGACTCCGCAAAACGTTAACGATGAACCCTTTGGTAAAAAACTGACTGCAGCCCAGGCACTTGCTAAGGCCAATAATACCGTTACGGTTGACAAATTTGACGCTGACGGGAACAGGATTGGCACAAAAAAAGTTGTGGACCCATATAACCCCGATAACCTGGCGGCATACCGAATTAAGGAGGTAGTTTACCTAAACAAACAAACCAAAAAGGTGGAGACGCAGATCATCGGCATAGCCCCGCTCACCATTGTGAGGTTAAGCAATGGCGATAGCGTGGGCGTACAACCCGTTTGCTGGCTAAAATACAAACAATGCCTCCCGCTCATGGCTTCACTTAATGTGCCTGCCATTAACAAAAACCTGCCCGATGTGAACATAGGCGATTTCTTTACAAAACGGGCCTTTGCGGCGAAGGTCACCCAGGAATCGAACCCGAAGGACCTGCGCATCATAGACTATATTGCCGATCCTGTTGAGCGCGACAAAGAAGCAGCAAGAATAGAAAAAAGGCTTGCGGATTATAAAAATAACCCGGGGAATTAATGGATTTCCCCGGGTTGAATTTGTAAAAATATGCCTTGAATAAACAGGCACACATTTGTATATTTGTTTATATGGAATCGATACTGATACACCCGGATAGCCCGGAACAATTGAAAACCGTTAAAGCCGTCCTAAAAGCTTTAAAAGTTCAGTTTGAGCCACAGCCTGAAAAGCTTCCGGCACATGTGCTTGAAGGTTTTGAAAGGAGTATAAAACAATACGAAGCCGGACAAAGT
>NZ_CAITNG010000009.1 GCF_903893715.1 uncultured Mucilaginibacter sp. | reverse complement strand
TAAAAAATTATTTTTGAAAATAGTCTTAATTTCCCCCCCCCCCCTGTGAAAATGTCATTGGTCATTGGGGCATCCCGATAGCTATCGGGAAGTCATTGCAAGGGAGGGCGAGAAATAAGGGAGTTTGTTCTTTGAAAATAGTCTTACTTTTTCCCCCCTTGTGGGGAGAGAGTCAAGAGCCGGGAGTCAGGAGTCAAGAGTGGGATGGAAGAATAAAGGGGTTGAAAAAAGTCTTACTTTTCCCCCCCCTTTATCAAAGCTGTCATTTCGACCGTAGGGAGAAAACTTCTGCGAGGGATAGGCGCCCGGAGTTCGCTTTGAGAAGTTTTCTCCTCGCTATCGCTCGTTCGAAATGACATGGAGTGGGATTGGAGGCTATTTATTTCTTACTTTTTCCCCCTGTTGGGAGAGAGTCAAGAGCCGAGAGTCAGGAGTCAAGAATGGGATGGAGGAATAAAGGGTTTTAAAAAAGTCTTACTTTTTCCCACTTTATCAAAGCTGTCATTTCGACCGTAGGGAGAAACCTTCTGCGAAGGATAGGCGCCCGGAGTTCGCTTTGAGAAGTTTTCTCCTCGCTATCGCTCGTTCGAAATGACATGGAGTGGGATTGGAGGTTAATTATTTCTTACATTTTCCCCCTGTTGGGAGAGAGTCAAGAGCCGAGAGTCAGGAGAGTCAAGAGTGGGACGGAGGAATAAAGGGGTTTAAAAAAGTCTTACTTTTTCCCCCCTTGTGGGGAGACAGTCAAGAGCCGAGAGTCAGGAGTCAAGAATGGGATGGAGGAAAATAAGTCTTACTTTTTCCCCCCTTGTGGGAAGAGAGTCA
This sequence comes from uncultured Mucilaginibacter sp., assembly GCF_903893715.1. Classification (GTDB taxonomy): domain Bacteria; phylum Bacteroidota; class Bacteroidia; order Sphingobacteriales; family Sphingobacteriaceae; genus Mucilaginibacter. The sequence goes on along the minus strand of NZ_CAITNG010000009.1, from coordinate 48,883 downwards.
AGAGCCGAGAGTCAGGAGTCAAGAGTGGTATGGGGAAAATAAGTCTTACTTTTTCCCCCTAAGTAAATTCGAAATTGAACATTCGAAATCCGAAATAAAATAGCCATGTTGCTAAAGAGATATGCCTTATTGTTGTTTATGTTGCTGTTTACCAGTGGTTTATGGGCGCAAACTATGACCGACCACCTGGTGGCGCCGGTGGGGGTGTACAAGACCATCAGGTTAGATAACGACATCCGGGTGATGCTATTGCTGAGCGATACCAATTATGTGGGCAAGGTGGCATTGGTGGATTCGGTGGTGGCTGAGGCGAATGGGTTTACGCCGCCGGTGCTTTATACCTTGTCGTACACGCTGTTCCATATGGACAGGAGGGATGAGGCTAGTTTTTGGTTTTATACGGCGCAGTTGCGGGCCAGGTATGATGTGAACCGCTGTGCCGATAAAACCGCGACGGCGGCTTTGTACAACGAGAATTTTGGTCCGCCGATAAACCAGTACGCCATGCGTAACCTTGATACGCTGGAGCGTATTGTGCAACGGGTAGTCGCCTTTGTGAGGGCAAATGAGGAGCATTATGATGAACGCTGGATCAACCTTTCGGGAATGGATGTGATGATGGCGAGTTTAGGAAACTCGGATACAAAAAAGTCCCTCAGTTTGCCCAAAGCGAAATGGCCGGCCATCAAAGCAAAAACGGTGGACGATTATTATAACGACTTTGAGGAATATGTGATGCAGGCAAAGAAGAAGTGAGGGCATGTATAACAATCGCGATGAGGTTGTGCAAAATGAAGTATACAACCTATATTAGTTCCAGTTAACCAATTGTAGCTGAACCTAACCAGTTCGCCAAAAAACAACCATGATGAAAAGATATGCTAAACCTTTGTTTATAGCGGCTTTTATGCTGCTGAGTTCGTTTGTGTTATTCCAGAAAGAGAAACCTACCCTTTGGCTTATAGGCGATTCGACGGTGCGCAACGGTACTTATGACCGCGGTGACAGCGGTTTATGGGGTTGGGGACATTTTTTGCATGAAATGTTCGACACTACCAGGATATCCATCCAAAACAAAGCCTTTGGCGGTACCAGTAGCCACACCTTTGTTACAGGCGGCTTTTGGGAAAAGGTAAGGCCGAACATCAGGAAAGGAGATTATGTGCTGATACAATTTGGCCATAACGACGGTACGGCATTAACATTGCGGGGCAATGGTGATGATTCGGCGGAGGTAACCAATCCCAAAACGCAAAAGACGGAGATGGTACATTCATTTGGCTGGAACATCAGGCGCTATATCCGCGAGACCAAGGCGATGGGCGGTACACCAATTGTGCTTTCGTTGGTACCGCGCGATATGTGGAAGGACGGTAAGGTTGACCGTGTAGCTTCGGAATATGTGGGCTGGGACAAAGAAGCCGCCGCGCAGGAAGGTGTGGAGTTCATCGACCTGAACAAGATTATAGCCGACCATTACGACCAGATTGGGATGGACAAGGTGATGTCGACCTATTTTACAGTTAAAGACCATACGCATACCATTGAGGCAGGCGCTAAGTTCAACGATACCTGCGTGGTGGAAGGCTTAAGGACCTTGAAAAATGACCCGTTTAAGAAGTATTTGCAAAAGTAGGGGCGTTGCAAACGCCGGACCAGGTTAAGCGCCCGTTGCAAACGAGCGCAATGGGTACTTAATCCACAGGTGTTCAACTTTTCAACAAATTGAACAATAACAAGGCAATGGTTTAACTTAGCCATTTGACAAAAACAGGAACTAAGTTGGCACATCCCGCGACGAAAGAAACGCCATTAATGCAGCAATACAATGCCATCAAGATCAAGTATCCTGGTGCGCTCCTGCTGTTCCGTGTGGGCGATTTTTACGAGACCTTTGGCGAAGATGCCATCAAGGCTTCGGGCATATTGGGCATTGTGCTGACCAAACGTGCCAGTGGCGCGGCCATGCACCAGGAGCTGGCGGGCTTTCCGCACCATTCGCTGGATACCTATTTGCCGAAGTTGGTAAGGGCCGGTCAGCGTGTGGCGATTTGCGACCAGTTGGAAGACCCGAAAGCCACTAAGACCATTGTAAAACGTGGTGTTACCGAACTGGTTACCCCAGGTGTGGCCTATGGCGACAATATCGTACAGCAAAAAACCAATAACTATTTGGCTTCGCTATATTTTGAGAAGAACAGCGTTGGGATAGCCCTATTGGATATATCTACTGGTGAATTTTTGACCGCCCAAGGTAATAGCGACTATATAGACAAACTGCTGCAAAGCTTTAACCCAAGCGAGGTGATCTACCCCAAAAGCCGCAACGCCGAGTTCAAAGAAACCTTTGGCGACCGCTTTTATACCTATGCACTGGACGAGTGGCCCTATAGCGGCGACTACGCTACGGAAACGCTGCTGAAGCATTTCGAGGTCAAATCGTTGAAAGGTTTTGGCGTGGAGAAATTGAATTTGGGTACCGTGGCAGCGGGAGTAGCTCTGCATTACCTGAACGAGACCGAACACCGCAACCTGCAGCATATTTCGGCCATCAGCCGGATTGAGGAGGACAGGTATCTGTGGTTGGACAGGTACAGTATCCGTAATTTGGAGTTGATCGGTTCGGCAAATGAGAACGCGGCTACATTGGTGGATGTGTTGGATCATACCAGTTCGCCAATGGGGGCGAGGCTGTTGCGCCGATGGATAGTGATGCCGCTGAAAGAGCGGAAGCCGATAGAAGACAGGCTGAATGTTGTGGAGCACCTCATCAATTACGAGGAACTGCGCGAAGAACTGAAGCAACATATCCGCCATATTGGCGACCTGGAGCGTTTGATATCTAAAATAGGTCTACAAAAAGCCAACCCGCGCGAGGTTTGGCAATTGAAAAAAGCTTTGCAAAGCATCGAGGCCATTAAATATATCTGCAGCCAAAGCGAGAACAAGGCACTGAAAACCATTGCTGAGCAGTTGAACCCTTGCACACTCATCAAAGAACGGATTGAGCATGAAATACAGCCTGATCCGCCGGTAATGGTTATCAAAGGCGGGGTGATAGCCGAGGGCATAGACGCAGAGTTGGACCGCTTGCGTAAGATAGCCTTTGGCGGTAAAGGATATTTGCTCGAGATACAAAAGCGTGAGGCTGAGCTGACGAGGATACCATCTTTAAAAGTAGCTTTCAACAACGTGTTCGGTTATTATTTGGAAGTGAGCAATGCCCACAAGGACAAAGTGCCGACCGAGTGGATACGCAAGCAAACCCTGGTAAACGCCGAGCGATACATTACCCCCGAACTGAAAGAATACGAAGAGCAGATATTGGGTGCAGAGGAAAAGATACTGGCACTCGAAACACGGCTGTATAACGAGCTTTTGTATGCCCTGATGGAATATATTAAACCTATTCAACTGAACGCGCAACTGGTGGCGCAATTGGATGTGCTACTCAACTTCGCTACCATCGCTATAAAGAACTACTACGTTAAACCACAGATAAACGATAGCCGCATACTCGATATCAAGGGTGGCCGCCATCCGGTAATTGAGAAGAACTTGCCTTTGGGGGAGGAGTATATCACTAACGATGTGTTCCTTGACTCGGAAACGCAGCAGATCATCATCATTACCGGTCCGAATATGGCGGGTAAATCGGCTCTGCTGAGACAAACAGGCCTCATTGTACTGATGGCGCAGATGGGCAGCTTTGTTCCTGCAAAGGAAGCCGCGATAGGTTTGGTGGACAAGATATTTACAAGGGTTGGCGCGTCGGATAACCTGTCATCAGGCGAGTCGACCTTTATGGTGGAGATGAACGAAACCGCCAGCATTTTGAACAACCTGAGCGACCGGAGTTTGATATTATTAGATGAGATAGGGCGAGGAACCTCCACTTATGACGGGATATCGCTGGCCTGGGCCATTGCCGAGTACCTGCATGGCCATCCAACAGCCAAGGCCAAAACACTGTTTGCCACGCATTACCATGAGTTGAACGAGCTGACCAATTCGTTCAGCCGTATCAAGAACTTTAACGTAACGGTTAAGGAAATAGGGCATAAGATCATCTTTTTGAGAAAACTGGTTCCCGGCGGCAGCGAACACAGCTTTGGTATCCATGTAGCTAAGCTGGCCGGTATGCCACAAAAGGTGTTGAGCCGGGCCAACGAGATATTGAAGAAGCTGGAGCACGAGCGCACCGGTGGCGAAAGCATTAAAGAGAGCATCAAAAAGGTTCAAAAGCAGGCGGTTCAGATGCAGATGTTCAGCATTGACGACCCTGTTTTGATCAAGATACGCGATATGCTGAACAACCTGGATGTGAATACGCTTACGCCCGTCGAGGCGATGATGAAGCTCGACGAGATACAGCGGATGATAAAGAGTTAAGCCTTTTTTGCCAGTAAGTCCCTTATTTCGGTTAGCAATAGTTCTTCTTTTGTAGGTTCAGGTGCAACTTCGGGTTCAGGAGCAGCTTCTTCACTGCGTTTCATGGCGTTGATGCCTTTTATCATCAGGAAGATCACAAAAGCGACAATAATGAAATCGATAGCGGCATTGATAAAAGAGCCTATGTTGATGGCCACAGCCGGTGTTTTTCCTACGGCTTCTTTAAGTGTTATTTTGATGTCTTTGAAGTCGATACCATGCAGGAGCAAGCCGATAGGAGGCATAATGACATCGGTAACCAATGAAGAAACTATCTTGCCAAAAGCGCCGCCAATAATAACGCCGACAGCCAAATCTACAACGTTGCCTTTGACAGCAAATTCTTTAAATTCTTTTACTATGCTCATAATGTGTGTTGGTTTAAGTTCACAATTTTAAACTTTTTTATTTAAATACTGAACAAATGGCATAGAGAAGGGTTAATATTATCAAAACCGCCAAGATTATTAGGAACAATATTTTTGGCTTATAAACAATACTATGAATTGTTGGCCTTTTTTTGTCGCGCTAATTAGTGTATTTTTGCCCATCTGATTTATGTTAAGACAAAATTTACAGCAGAAGCTTCTACAAAAACTATCACCTCAGCAAATACAATTCATCAAGCTGTTGCAGGTACCTACTGTGTCGCTCGATACCCGGATAAAAGAGGAATTGGAAGAAAATCCTGCATTGGAGGACCTCAGCCTCTCGAACATGACGGAACCTGAAGAGGCTTACCCGGATAAAGACCCCGACGACGATAATTTTAATAGCGACGATAGCGAGCAAAGCGATTTCGACGAGTTTAACATAGACGATTATCTGCAGGATGATAACGTGAATGATTATGGTTCGCGCTACGATCAGAATGGTGATGACGATGAGGAGAGAAAAGAGATACCGATAGCTGTACAAAGTTCGTTTTTCGAGAGTTTGCAAAACCAGCTTGATTTAGTGCCCTTATCGGATAAGGATTTTAGGATAGGGCAGCAGATTATTGGCAGTTTGGACGATGATGGATATCTGCGTAGGCCAATCACTTCGATTACCGATGACCTTGCCTTTTCACAAAATGTGTTTGCGGAGGATGATGAAGTGGAGGAAATGCTGAAACTGATACAGCAGTTTGACCCGCCGGGTGTTGGTGCTCGTGATTTACAGGAATGTTTGCTGATACAACTCCGCAAGAAAGACCCTAACGACCCAATCGTTAAAAAAGCGATGATTGTGGTAGAGAATTACCTTGACGAATTTACCCGTAAACATTACGATAAGCTTGAGAAGTCGTTGAACCTGGCACCTGATGAGTTGAAAGGTATTGTGAACGAGATATTAAAACTAAACCCTAAACCAGGCGACAGCAACGAAGTAAACACCAAGCAAATGCAGGTGATACCCGATTTCCACATCAGCAATAACGATGGGGTATTGATATTGACACTCAACTCGAAGAATGCACCCGAACTGCGTGTAAGTCGCTCGTACCAGGATATGTTCCAGCATTATGATAAGGCCGCACAAAAGGATAAAAAACTGCGTGAGGCGGTACAATTCGTCAAGCAAAAGCTCGATTCGGCAAAATGGTTTATCGATGCCATCAAACAGCGTCAGCAAACTTTGCTGAAGACCATGAACGCCATTATGCATTATCAGTACGATTTCTTCCTCACCGGCGACGAGCGTAACCTGCGCCCGATGATATTAAAAGATATTGCGGATAAGATAGGGATGGATATATCCACCGTATCGCGTGTGGCCAACTCTAAATATGTACAGACCGAATTTGGTACTTTCCTGCTAAAATCCTTTTTCAGCGAGGCCATCCAGATGGACAGCGGCGAAGAAGTATCAAATAAAGAAGTAAAAAAGATACTCGAAGACTTTATTGGTGCTGAAGACAAGCACCATCCTTTGGCCGATGAAAAGCTGACAGATATCCTCAAAGAACATGGTTACAACATAGCCCGCCGCACGGTAGCTAAATACCGCGAACAGATGAATATCCCCGTGGCAAGGTTAAGGAAGGAGTTGTAGGCACCATTTCAATAAAAGGTGAGCAGCGCTAAACCTGAGGTGTTGCTTTTTGTCAAAATATGGTGTTTATCGGTCGTATGTTTTTTGATAGATAACAAAAGGTGTACCTTGGTAAATCTTTACTATCAAATATGCCTAAATGACTATACAGTCCACCGGTTCATACGCTCAAAAATCTTTTCAACATAATGAATCAGATCGCATTGCTGCATTACGCTCGTATCGTATTTTAGATACCGAAGCCGAAAAAGACTTTGATGATTTGACGGAACTGGCTTCAGTTATTTGTCAAACTCCTATTGCGCTCATTACTTTTATGGATACTGAACGTCAATGGTTTAAATCACGTGCAGGTACCGACGAAACGGAAAATTTGCGCGAGCTTTCATTTTGCAACCATACCATGACATCGCTTCAACCTGTGATGATTATTGAGGATGCGACTTTGGATGAACGATTTTCAAATAATCCTTTAGTAACCGGCGAACATCATATTACCTTTTATGCCGGTGTATCTTTAGTGAACAATGAGGGATACGCCTTGGGTTCTTTGTGTGTATTAGATACCAAAGCCAGAAGTTTAAGTAAAGAACAGATATCAGCTTTGATGATTGTTGCCGGATTCGTGATTGAAAAGCTGGAGCTCCGTCGTAAAGTTTATGAATTGGAGGAAGCGAATCAAAAGCTTTACGAAAGCGAAAATCGTTTTAAAAACCTGGTAAAACAAGCACCTGTTGGTATAGCCATTTATAAAGGGCCGAACATGGTAATTGAGCAGGCGAATGAGTTTATACTTGACTTGTGGGGACAAAATGAAGATATCATTGGCAAAACTATACTTGAGGCAAGGCCCGAGTTAGCCGAACATCCCTATATGGACATCATTATGGGGGTTTTCAAAACAGGTGTTGAACACTGCGGTAAGGGTATAAAGGGACCGGTAAGGCATCATAACCAGATTGTTGAAAGGTACTTTGACGTCATCTACAAACCGATTGAAAACTCAAATAATGAGGTTATCGCCGTAATGGCTGTAGCTATGGACGTTAATGATAAATACTTATTGGATCAGCGAAAAGATGACTTTTTGAGTATAGCCAGTCATGAATTAAAAACACCTATTACTGGTCTCAAATTGAGCCTGCAGATGTTGAATTTGATTAAAGAAAAACCATTTTCTCCGGTCCATATCAGAATGATAGAACAGGCTAATAAAAGTGTTGACAAAATGAACGACTTGGTAGATAACCTGTTGAATGTAAAAAAGTTGTCGGAAGGCGAGCTTAAGTTAGATAAAACTACTTTTGTACTAGCGGAAATGATCAACAATAGTTGTACTCACATACGTATGGAAGGGAAATATAATGTCAGTATTGAAGGGGACACAGATTTGCAGATTTATGCCGATGAACATCGCATTGAACAAGTTGTTGCAAATTTGATAAATAATGCTGTCAAGTACGCTCCGCACTCGCTTGATATTTATGTGATTATTGAGCGTAAGCATTCTGCAGTCCGGATCTCTATTAAAGACAATGGCCCCGGTATTGCAAAAAACAAAATTCCATACCTCTTTGATCGGTATTACCAGGCAGAAGACTCAAAAGCGTCGTATGCTGGTTTAGGTTTAGGCTTATATATATGTTGGGAAATTGTTCGCAAGCATAATGGCAACATAGGTGTTGAAAGCGAGATTGGAAAAGGCTGCAACTTTTGGTTCACTTTACCAATTGAAATTTATGACAATTTTAACTAAAAATCACTCTCCGTCATAAGCTTTTTGCAGTTCGGCGATAATGATTTTCCCCATCTTCATCATGGCCTGTATTACACGGCCGGCTTTTGCGCGGTCTTTGTCGTTCATCAGTTTGGGTAGCGCACTCGGCACTATTTGCCAGGTAACGCCAAACTTATCATCGAGCCAGCCACAGCGATTGGGTTTACCACCTTCCGATAGTTTGTCCCAGAGGGCATCTACTTCTTCCTGTGTTTCGCAGTTTACATATAGCGATGTGGCAGGGCTAAAGCGATATAAGGGCCCTCCATTGAATAGGATAAACCGATTGCTATCAATTTCAAGTGTAGCTGATATTAAAGAACCTGCAGGCCACGGGCCTCCGGAATTTCCTGCACGGTCTTTACTTACAATAACAGAATTTTTAAAAACAGAAGCATAAAAATCGACAGCTTCTTCGGCATTGCCATCAAACCATAAAAACGGAGTTATTTTTTGCATGATGTGCTGTTTTAGTTTGTGCAAACATAGTCGCATCAATCCGCATTTGAAAGGTATTATCGCGACATTTAACGGGTTTGTTCGCGCAATGTGCTCTAATTTCCGTTTTTGGGTTTTAATTCATCCCAAAAATCAACAATGTCGTACTGGCTCAATATCTGTTTTTTGCCGCAGCTTTTGCATCGCTGGTGCTTAATGCTCATTTGTACCCAATCATGGAATCCAAATCGGCAAAACAGTAGTTTAATTTGTTTCATAGTGCAGTGTGTTTTATTGTAAAGGATCAGTTTGATAGATAATCGCTCAGGCGGAACATGCCAGATAAACAAGTAAAATAATAACCAGAAAGATTACCAATCCTTCTTTGTAAGGTTTTTCTGTTGATACGGTGTTTCTAATCATAATACTAAGAGTGAAGGTTAACAATAATAAAATTGGCTCCATGCCTAGGGGAACAGCACGGAACAGGACAAAATTAGCCTCTTGATTTTAGATAGGAATCAGTGAAAACACCGTATTTTATCAGTTTTTTAACGGTAAAACATATGAGGGGTTTACACGTTTTCAATAAGGAATTGCTTATCGCACGTTTTTATCAAAATCGTAATTTTTTTATTACTTCTAAAATCCTGCAATCGGTACCTTATCTTAGCGGTTATTAACTATAACCTTTAGTCATATAAAAAAGCTGCTAAGGTTTATATTAGTTGTTTACCCTGAAAAAATTGAAAATGAAAAGATATCAAACTGCCGTTTGTGGCTTGTTTTTATTGCTGATTTGCAGCAGCGCCGCTATACCTCCCACTAAAACCAATAGGTTATACACATCCGAATATGAGAACGTATTAGGTACTTCACTCGAATTAAAGGTCTCATCGGCATCACAGCAATCAGCAGAAATAGCCGAAACAGCAGCTATGAACGAAATAGACCGTTTAAATAAAATACTGAGCGGCTACGATGCAAATAGTGAGTTTGGTAAATGGAGCCAAACAAAAAATATGGCAGTAAAAGTATCGCCCGAGCTTTTTGAGGTGCTGGAAATGTTTGATAAATGGCGCGAACAAAGCGGTGGCGCACTCGATGCTTCGGCCGAAACGGTAGGGCGGGTTTGGAAACAGGCTGCAAAGAATAACACACATCCAACCACAGCCGACCTGGCTGCGGCTGTTGCCACGGTAAAACAAACACATTGGTCGTTAAACAAAACCGAACAATCCGCAACGCATTTGGATGATGCACCTTTGATGCTCAACTCGTTTGTTAAGAGTTATATTATGGACCGAGCTTGCAACGTGGCACTCGAAACAAAGGGAGCAACAGGCATCGTAATGAACATTGGTGGTGATATTGTTGTGAAGGGCGCTCATACCGAGCAAGTACAGGTAAGTAATCCGAAAGCTGATGCCGAAAATGATTTGCCTATCGATAGGTTGCTGATTAATAATAAGACAATAGCCACCAGCGGAAATTACCGTCGTGGCGAACTGGTAAATGGTGTATGGCATTCGCATATTGTTGATCCGCGCACTGGTTTGCCGGCAGACAACATTATAAGCGCGACAGTAGTGGCCAAGAATGCAACAGATGCAGGTGCTTTGGCAACGGCCTTTAATGTATTGAATCCTGAAGAAAGCAGTAAGCTCGCCAAAACTGTGCCCGGTGCCGAATATATGATTATAACCAGCGACGGTAAACGAATTGAAAGCGAAGGATGGAAGGTGCTGGAGATTCCCGAAGTAAAACAAGTAGCCACAAAAAGCACTTTTGCCGCCGACAAAGCATGGGACCCGGCTTACGAATTGAAAATAAACCTTGAATTGGCCGAAATTGAAGGTATGCGTGTTCATAGGCCTTATGTAGCCGTTTGGGTTGTTGATAAAGATAAAAAGCCCGTTCGTGATATCGCATTATGGTACAATAAGCCCAAATATCTCAACGACATGCATTATTGGTACGATGCCTACTATAGCTCTCTTATGGATGTTGGCGGCAGTGTGAGCTCTACCACCAGCGCAACAAGACCGGCAGGTAAGTACACCCTGAAATGGGATGGAAAGGATGATAAAGGCACCTTTGTTAAAAAAGACACCTACACGATTATGATTGAAGTAGCGCGCGAACACGGCACGCATCAGTTGATAACCCAGGACCTCGATTTTACAAAAAAAATTAAACCGGTAAGTTTACCAGCTAACACAGAGGTAGCATCCGCATCACTTGAATACGCCAAAAAAACAGATGACCAATAGTACTCAAGGGGCCAAGGCGTCGTCTCATTTTAAAAAAACGGAAAAACATCCAAAAGCAGTCTGGAAAAAGCGAACTGCATCCGCATCACGCTGGCTTCATATTTACTTGTCGATGTTGAGCTTTATCATCATCCTGTTTTTTGCCGTAACCGGCCTGACCTTAAACCACGCCGATTGGTTTGAAGGTAAAGAACAAATAAAAAAATATACCGGTAAAGTACCGCTTAAATGGGTAAATGCAAAAGATACTACCCGCATAGCTAAATTAGAAATTGTTGAAAAGCTAAAGCATGACAACAACGTCCGCGGTGATGTAAGCGATTTTTTTATTGACGACAACCAATGCACGGTTTCGTTTAAGGGCCCGGGTTATAGTGCCGACGCCTTTATTGATCGCCATACGGCTGAATATAAGTTAACTGAAACACGCCAAGGACTAGTTGCTGTAATAAACGATTTGCACAAAGGCAGGGACGCCGGCAAAAAATGGGGACTTATGATAGACGCTGCAAGTATCTTTTTAACGCTCTTGTCCATTACAGGTATCGTTATGATTTGCTTTATGAAGAAAAAACGTTTCAGCGGGTTTGTATTGGTTGGGGTAGGTACGCTAATAGGGTACCTCGTTTATCACTTTTTGGTGCCTTAACGAGCAATTGCTTGTCCAACAAACATTAAGGTTTTGGTATTCGGTATGATGACATGGAACTCGCGCATACCGTATTCCCTATCGAACGGTGCCCTTACCTTTATTTCCTCGAATTTATGTTTGATGCTTTCCCACAAACCGTCGATATCATCAACTTCCAAATAGAACTCCATTTCACCGATGGCTGTTCCTGCGTTTAGTATGTGTATGCTTAGATTGTCTTTATATACAATAGCATATCCGCTTTCATTCATGGCTATCGAAAAACCAAACAAATCCGAAAAGAAACTCACGGTTGCACCAATGTTGTACGACGGCACCATTGGGCTTAGATACAATGCTTTATACATTTTGTGTATTTAGTTTATCGTGAGCTAAATTTAGCGTGTATCATTTAAAATCCGATAAAAATATATTGTATATTTATTTCAATGAAGATGCCCCAATTTAAGAAGTTGCTAAACTTTCCCTATCTCTTATTTTCCCCATTGCTTTTGTACTATAGCTATCTTATCAAACAAAACAAATGGCCAAGCTTGTATGGCGATGAAGTGAGGTATATGGCTTTTGCAAAAAACCTGGTGCATGGTTTCTACTCGCACCCTGCCCCAAACATCGACTTATGGAACGGCCCCGGCTATCCTATCATCCTGATGCCATTTGTAGCCTTGCACACTCCCGACCTTTACACCACTTTAATGAACGCCGTTTACCTTTATCTAACGGTTGTGTTTTTGTACAAATCACTGAGTTTGTTAGGCAATAATACTATAGCGTTGGTATGTGGTTTGGTATTGGCCCTTTATCCAAACGCATTGGCCATGTTGCCTATTTTGTATACCGAGGCTTTAACTGGCTTTTTGGTGTCATCGTTTTTATACTGCGTAACCATTTATGGCTTAAAACATAAGCCGTTGTATATGTTTATCTCGGGCCTGATTTTAGGATTCCTTATCCTCACCAAAGTGGTTTTTGGCTACGTGATAGTGGTTTGTATAGGCGCCTGTTTATTGGCTTTGATGTTCAAAAAAAACAGGGTACATTATATCAAAGCCATCAAAATACTTGTTATCGCGTTCGGTATTTCAATCCCGTACTTGTTTTATACATACCATATTACCGGCAAGGTTTTTTATTGGGGTAATTCGGGCGGGATGAGTCTTTACTGGATGAGTACGCCGTACGACAATGAATACGGCGACTGGAAATTGCCTGATCTTACCAACAAACAATATCCAACCCTTTTTAAATCGGCCGAAACAGTGGTTATCCTAAAGAAAAACCATTCGCAAGAAGTTAGCGCTATACTTAAGCATAACCCTATACAGCAGGACTCGCTTTTTAAACGGGCCGCCGTTGTCAACATCAAAGCCCATCCCTCAAAATTTCTATCAAACTATATTAACAACATTTCGCGGATGCTGTTCAATTTTCCTTATTCTTATTCCTATCAGGATGCTGCCATCGTGCGCAATATTGTTATTGGCTCTTCAATTTTATGGGCTTCGCTAATAGCGCTCATCCTTACCTTGCTCAATTGGCGAAAGATAGCATTCCCCGTCAAAATGACATTGCTGATAACAACTATCTATTTGCTCTTAAGTGCGGCACTGAGTGCTTATCCACGCCAACTGGATGTTGTGATGCCGGTATTACTTTTTTGGATTGGTTACATGATAAGTAAACTACCTAAGCCGGAAATGAAATTCCCGGCTTAGGTATCCGGATCAATGGTTTATCAATCAGTAAACTCAACATAAGCTGCCTCAAATTCATCTTCAATCACCACTTCTTCGGCTTTAACAGTTTCTTCGCGTAGTTTTTTTATCTCGCCTCTAATCAGGAATGAGATTCCTAACGCAACCACCAATAAACCTGCGAAACAATATAAACTACCATCATAGCTGTTGGTAGCGGTACGTATCATCGCCGCGAATATCGGCCCTGCCAAACCCGCCGCAGCCCAGGCGGTTAAAATATAACCTAACACCGCACCCAAATGCTCGGTGCCAAACATATCCCCGAGATAAGCCGCTAAAGTTGAATAGCCGCCGCCGTAACAGGATATGATCAAAAAGATAACCACCTCGAAAGCGATGGCGTTTGATAGGTTTGGTATAAGCAAAAATGCCACGATCTGTATGGCAATAATAGCGGAGAATGTGTTTGGTCTGCCGATAATATCGGACAATGAAGCCCATCCGATACGGCCACCGCCGTTAAATATGCCCATAAAGCCAACCATAGCTGCAGCCGCGATAGGGGTGAGCTTTGCCACCTCCTGCGCCATAGGCGATGCTGCCGAAATAATAGCGATACCGCACGATATATTGATGAACAGCATAACCCACAAGTACCAAAAGCGTTTGGTTTTAATGGCTTGGTTAGCGGTAAGTTGCGAGAGTTCGCTGTTGTTGGCTTTTTTGTTGGCTAAATCCTCGGCTTTCATGCCTTCGGGTAGCCAACCTTCGGGTGGCGGGGCAAGGTATTGTGCCGATGCGAATATGATGACAAAATAGGCACTCCCCATAATAAAGAAGGTATTGGCTATACCCACCAAACCAATCAACTTGACGATAAGCGGACCGCTTATTACAGCAGCAAAGCCAAAACCCATAATGGCGAGACCTGTAGCGAGTCCTCGTTTATCGGGGAACCATTTAACCAATGAAGCAACAGGGGTGATATAGCCTATACCTAACCCGATGCCACCAATAACACCGTATGATAAATATAACAAGGGTAACGAACCTAACTGCACGGCCAGGCCCGAACCAACAATGCCTAATCCAAACATTACTGCCGATAGGAGCGCCGATTTTCTGGGTCCGTTTTTTTCGAGGAAGTGGCCCAAAAATGCTGCCGAAAGGCCGAGGCAGAATATAGCAATGCTAAAGGTAAACTGGGTTTCTTTTAAACTCCAGCCGAATTTTGCAATCAATGGTTTGGTGTATACACTCCATGCGTACACCGAACCGATAGATAAATGTATCCCCACCGCCGAAGCCGCCACTAACCACCTGTTTTTTACTTTGCTCATTTTTATGTATGTTTTTTAATCTATCGCAAAGAAAAGCGTGTAGGCCGCCGCAAAAAATGACTGTGGTTATTTTTAGATGTGAGATTGTTGTATATTTAAGATGCCTGCAGTCTTAAGCAAAGATTTAGCCTCAACTATTCAGGTATTTATTGTGTAAGGGGTTGGGTTTAATCTCCCTATCAAAATATCAACCCCTCATCCCAAAGTATTGACAGAAAAACAAAAATCCCTCTGTAAATTATTGATTTACAGAGGGAAATGAACTGATTTGTGACCCCTCAGGGATTCGAACCCTGGACCCAGTGATTAAGAGTCACTTGCTCTACCAGCTGAGCTAAGGAGTCTGGTATTTTTGAGGACGTCAAATAAACGATTTTTTTAGCAGAAAGCAAAGAGCTAAAAGCACAAAGCATTTTTAGTGTTAACACCTTTCTGCTTTAGGCTTTCGGCTTTAAGCTAACGAATACATTTCTTCCCGTTGTTTCTTCACCGCTTCGCTATTGATATATTCGTCATAGGTCATTAGCTTATCGATTGCGCCACCCGGGGTTAGTTCAATAATCCTGTTGGCAACAGTCTCGGTCAACTCATGGTCGCTCGAGGTGAACAGTATGGTGCCCCTAAAATCCTGCATGCCATTGTTCAATGCCGTGATAGATTCCAGGTCAAGGTGATTGGTAGGCTCGTCAAACAGCAGTACATTGGCTTGCTGTAGCATTATGCGGCTAAACATACAGCGCATTTTTTCGCCACCACTCAATACATTGCTCTTCTTCAGCACTTCTTCGCCCGAGAATAGCATCCTACCTAAAAAGCCGCGTATAAACTGGTCATCCTGATCGCCTTCACCGTATTCACGCAGCCAGTCAATCAGGTTATCGTTTTTACCTTCAAAATATTCTTGATTATCAACCGGTATATCGGCAGCTTTGATGGTTACACCCCATTTAAAGTCGCCGTTAAAATCCTTGTCGCGTCCCATTAAAATATTGTAGAAAGCCGTGGTAGCCAGGCTGTTTTGCGATAGTATCGCTATCTTATCGCCTTTGTTCACCATCAGCCTCACATCGCTGAACAATACTTCACCATTAAGTTTCTTGCTCAAGCCTTCAACCTGTAATATTTGGTCGCCGGCCTCGCGACCGAGGTTATTAAAGATGATACCCGGATATTTACGGTTGGACGGCTGTATCTCGTCCAGGTTGATTTTATCCAAAGCTTTTTTACGACTGGTTGCTTGTTTTGATTTCGACGCATTTGCGCTAAAGCGACGGATGAAATCCTGCAACTCCTTCACACGGTCTTCCAGTTTCTTGTTTTGGTCCGACCGTTGTTTCAAAGCCAACTGGCTCGATTGGTACCAGAACGTATAATTACCGGTATAAATGGTCATCTTGCCAAAGTCAATATCCACCACGTGGGTACAAACCGTGTCCAAAAAGTGCCTGTCGTGCGATACGACCAATACAATGGCCTCATAATCGGCCAAAAAGTTCTCTAACCAGGCAATGGTGTTGATGTCCAAATCGTTGGTAGGCTCATCCAGCAGCAATATATCGGGGTTGCCAAACAGCGCTTGCGCCAATAACACGCGCACCTTTTGGTTACCATCTAACTCTTTCAGCAGTTTATAATGCAGGTCCTCTTTTATACCAAGGTTACTTAACATGGTGGCGGCATTGCTTTCGGCGTTCCAGCCATCCATTTCGGCAAACAGGTGTTCTAATTCACCGGCGCGCTCACCATCCTTATCGCTAAAATCCTCTTTTAGGTAAATGGCATCCTTTTCTTTCATAATGGCATACATTTCTTTGTAGCCCATCATCACGGTTTCTATCACGGGGAACTCGTCAAACTCGTAGTGGTTTTGGTTCAACACCGCCATACGTTCGCCGGGGGTAAAGCTATACGAGCCACTTGTCGGGTCAATTTCGCCCGAAAGTATTTTCAAGAACGTTGATTTACCCGCACCGTTAGCACCAATGATGCCATAACAGTTGCCTTGGGTAAACTTTAAGTTAACATCCTCAAAAAGTGTGCGTTTACCATAACGCAAAGAAAGATTTGAAACCGTAATCATGCCGCAAAGGTACGCTTTTTACCCCAAAATTGGAAACCGCAGTACAGGGCAATTTATTTAACCATTGTAAAATTAGCGCCTCATTTCATAAATTTAACCATACAATGAACCGACAAATCAGCCATGATGAACTATTATATCAAATATCCCAAACACTGGGTAAAAACAAGGTTATTGAACTGACTGCCATCCTGCACCACCAAAAATTTGACCTTGCCGACCTGCTCAGCATTACCCTTTACCCCGAAAAACAAATAGCCTTCCGTGCCGCATGGATAATGGAAAACCTCTATTTTGTCGACCTGCTCCGTTTTGTTGATGTTATCGATACCATCATAGCCAACTTTCTCATCATCACCAACCAAAGCTGCCAGCGCCACTATTCCAAAATATTGATACACCTTACAGGGAAAAAAGCCGACAAAGTTATCAAAGCCAAATTATTGCAGACCGACCTTGAACCCATCGCCGAACGATGCTTTGATTTCCTGATCGATCCCGCCGCGCCAATCGCTGTAAAGGTCTTTGCTATGGAATTGGCCTTCAATTTACGAGCACGTTATGATTGGATACCAACGATGCTGGCCGAACAGATAAGAATACTCGTAACTATTGGTGGCCCCGGCATCCGCTCCAGAGGGTTAAGACTGCTAAAGCAACTGACCTAAGCCTCGTGATACTCAAATGACAACGCGCCCGACGGGCAATGTTTTACCGTCCTTACTATGTCTTCCGTAGTGCCGTTCTCCATCACTATCCATGGCTTACGCGCCGGGTCGAACACCGCATGCAAACCGCGCGCGCAATTGCCGCTGTGGATACATACCTCCGGTTTCCAAAATACCGTGATCTCTTCGTTTTTATAGGATTTATCTAAATGGCTCATAGGTTTAATTTTTATTGTTTACGATACCTGACCCGGACAGCAGGGGGGAAAAAGTAAGGATATTTCAAACTTTTTTATCCCTTCACCCAATTCAAAACTTTAAAAAACATTTCAACTTTACAACATTCAAACCTTGCAACATCTTATCAAGGGGAAAAAGTACGAATAATTTAAGACTCTTTTCCTCGCGCTTTGCGCTCAACGCTCTGCGCCTCGCTCTCATACAAATATACAAAAATTCAATGTGAGTATTGTTTTTCCGGTCAACAAAAAAGGCTACCCGTTTAACAGATAGCCTTTAAATTACGTTTTGACGCGAGTGTTATGCCGAGCAGGTAACACAGCCTTCTTCCATCGAGCAGCTTGGCCCGGCTGGTATTTCGTCAGCTATTTCGGTAACATGGTCGGGTATCACCGGCTCCATGTTTTTGCCGCCCTGGTTCTCAACAGTAAACTTAACCGCTTGCGATGCTGCCTGTGTACGCAGATAATACATGCCGGTCTTCAAACCTTTCTTCCATGCGTAAAAGTGCATTGAGGTAAGTTTGGAAGCATTTGGTGAGCTTACAAACAGGTTCAACGATTGCGACTGGCAGATATAAGCGCCCCTGTCGGCAGCCATATCAATAATGGTACGCATCTTAATTTCCCAAACTGTTTTGTAAAGTTCCTTCATCTCCTGTGGTATCTCGGCAATATCCTGTACCGAGCCATTGGCGCTGATGATTTGGTTCTTCATATCGTTGTTCCAAAGGCCCATGTTTACCAAATCGCGCAGCAGGTATTTGTTTACAATAACAAACTCGCCGCTCAACACCCTGCGGGTGTAAATATTCGAGGTATAAGGCTCAAAGCATTCGTTGTTCCCCAATATCTGCGATGTGGATGCGGTTGGCATCGGTGCAACTAATAAGGAGTTACGTACGCCGTGTTTTACCACTTCTTTACGCAGACTGTCCCAATCCCAACGGCCGCTATCAGGGGTTACACCCCATAGGTCGAACTGGAATTTTCCTTTTGATATAGGCGAACCTTTAAACGTAGCATAAGGCCCGTCTTTCTTAGCTAAATCTTTCGACGCCATCATGGCCGCGAAGTAAATGGTCTCAAATATCTCCTTGTTCAGCTTCTTGGCTTCTTCGCTTTCAAATGGCAGGCGCAGTTTGATAAAGGTATCCGCCAAACCTTGTACACCTAAGCCAATAGGGCGGTGGCGCATGTTCGAGTTGCGTGCCTCTTCAACCGGGTAATAATTATTGTCGATGATACGGTTCAGGTTAACTGCAACCTGGTAGGTTACTTCATACAGTTTTTCATGGTCAAACTCGCCATCAGTAATATAGCGTGGCAGCGCCAAACTGGCCAAATTACAAACGGCAACTTCGTCGGCAGCGGTATACTCGATAATTTCGGTACACAGGTTCGAGCTTTTTATAGTGCCCAAATTTTGTTGGTTCGATTTGCTGTTCGCAGCATCCTTATACAACAAGTATGGTGTGCCGGTTTCAACCTGGGCATCCAATATGGCAAACCAAAGTTCCTGTGCTTTAATGGTTTTGCGGGCACGGCCTTCCTTTTCGTAACGGGTGTACAGCAGTTCAAAATCCTCGCCCCAGCACTCATGTAATCCGGGTGCTTCATGCGGACAAAACAAGCTCCAGTCGCCATCGGCCTCTACGCGCTGCATAAAAAGGTCGCATATCCAAAGCGCGTAAAACAAATCGCGTGCACGCATTTCTTCTTTACCGTGATTTTTGCGCAAGTCTAAAAACTCAAATATATCGGCATGCCATGGCTCCAGGTATATCGCGAAAGCGCCTTTACGCTTGCCGCCACCCTGGTCAACATAACGGGCGGTGTCGTTAAACACCTTCAACATCGGTATAATACCATTGCTGGTACCATTAGTTCCGCTTATATACGAACCAGTAGCACGTACATTATGTATGCTCAGGCCTATCCCGCCTGCACTTTGCGATATTTTGGCTGTTTGTTTTAGAGTATCATAAATACCGTCGATGCTGTCATCCTGCATGGTCAGCAAAAAGCATGATGACATTTGTGGTTTCGGCGTGCCCGAATTAAAGAGGGTAGGTGTGGCATGGGTAAACCAACGCTCGCTCATCAGGTTATAAGTTTTGATGGCGCTCTCAATATCTTCTTTATGGATACCTACCGATACGCGCATAAACAAATGCTGCGGGCGCTCGGCTATTTTGCCGTCCAGTTTCAACAGGTACGATTTTTCGAGGGTTTTAAAACCAAAATAGTCGAAACCAAAATCACGGTCGTATATGATAGAACTATCCAGCTCTTCTGCATTTTTTTCAATTACGGCCCAAACATCATCAGCCAACAGGGGAGCAGGTTTGCCGGTCTTTTTGTCCACGTAATCGTGCAGTAATCGCATCGTTTCCGAAAACGATTTAATAGTGTTCTTGTGCAAATTCGATACCGCTATACGCGATGCCAATAATGCATAATCCGGGTGTTTGGTGGTCAACGACGCGGCGGTCTCGGCAGCAAGGTTGTCCAGTTCCGATGTGGTTACCCCATCAAACAAGCCCTCAATTACCTTTTTGGCAACATCAATAGGGTCAACCAATGCAGGGTTTAAACTGTAGCACAGTTTCTCTATCCTGGCTGTTATCTTATCAAATTTTACGGATTCCTTTTTTCCGTCGCGTTTTATTACGTACATTTTTCCCCCTCCTTTGTCCTCCCTAAAGAGAACGATTTTAATTGTTATTGATTGTTACTTACTACTTATTACCCGTTCTTACCGGCTTAAAATTAATCTTTGCTCCATCGCAATACGCTATACGCATATCGCAATACATCTTCCTCAGAAATCCTCATCCATCGAGAACGATTGGCTCTTCGCATCCGACGAAAGCACACCGCTCTTTTGGTAATCGCCAACACGTTTTTCAAAAAAGTTGGTTTTGCCCTGCAGCGATATCATTTCCATAAAGTCGAACGGATTTGACGCGCCGTACAATTTATCATAACCCAGTTCGCCCAACCATCTGTCGGCCACAAACTCAATATATTGGCTCATCAGTTTGGCATTCATCCCGATAAGCGAAACGGGAAGGGCCTCACTGATAAACTCTTTTTCTATTTCCACCGCGTCGGCAATGATCTTGGTTACCGCTTCCGCTGATAACTTGTTCTTCAACATACCATACAATAAACATGCAAATTCGCAGTGCATGCCTTCATCGCGCGATATCAGTTCGTTGCTAAAGGTCAAACCGGGCATCAGGCCGCGTTTTTTCAGCCAGAATATGGAACAGAAGCTTCCCGAGAAGAAAATGCCCTCAACCGCGGCAAATGCAACCAGGCGCTCGGCAAATGTTCCGTTTTCTATCCATTTCAACGCCCATTCGCCTTTTTTCTTTACGCATGGTACAGTTTCAATGGCATGGAACAAACGGTTCTTTTCGGTAGTGTCTTTAATATAGGTATCAATCAGCAGCGCGTAGGTTTCCGAGTGGATATTCTCCATCATAATTTGGAAACCGTAAAAGCACCTTGCTTCGGGCAATTGCACCTCGCTCATAAAGTTTACCGCCAGATTTTCGTTCACTATACCATCGCTTGCCGCAAAAAAGGCCAATATATGCGAAATGAAGTGGCGTTCACCGTCATTCATTGCGTTCCAGTCCTTCATATCGTCGCCCAAATCTATCTCTTCGGCTGTCCAAAAACTGGCTTCATGCTTTTTGTACATCTCCCAAATCTTTGGGTAGTTAATGGGTAAAATAACAAAGCGGTCTTTGTTTTCCCTGAGCAGTAATTCTTGTTCGTTGTCCATAGTATTTGTTATCCCATTTATTGTATTGCCATCTCACAAAAGCCGACAAACCCCCGTCACTGTATTTCGATATAGGGTTTAGTACTCTTTAAAAAATTTAGCTTGGAGCCCTGTTATGATCTTTCCGAATATGCCCGGTTTAAAAAAATAACCCTTTGTTACTGAATTATATCCGACCATGTTTCGGCCGGCTTCTTAAACCATAAAAGACGCTAAAAGAACTAAATCAAAGTTAAGGCAATAGGGTATTATTAGTATAGGATAGTTATAAACAAGGGGGGTACTTTTCAACAATTTCAACATGGTGTAATCAGTTTTTTTCGTAATATTGCTTCGCAAACGGCACTGTCGTTTTTTTGGTGTATAGCACCATTTAACCAATAAATTTAACCCGGATTACATCTTTTTTTGATATGTTTTTATCAACATTGATTCAACAGGAAATGAAAAAAGTATTTTTATTTGTCATCGCGGCAAGCCTTACCGTCGGTGCCTTCGCTCAAAAGTTTGATGGCCTTGCGCTAACCCCGCCCATGGGCTGGAACAGTTGGAACACCTTCGCTGTACATATCGACGAAAAACTGGTAATGGCCACCGCCGATCAGTTGGTATCGAGCGGCATGAAAGATGCCGGGTACATTTATTTGGTGTTGGACGATGCCTGGATGGCCAAAGAACGCGATGCCAACGGCAACCTGGTGCCCGACCCCATTAAATTCCCTCATGGGATGAAAGCAGTTGCCGATTATGTACATTCAAAAGGCCTCAAATTCGGTCTATACAACTGCGCTGGTACCAAAACCTGCGCCGGTTACCCCGGTACACGTGGCTATGAATACCAGGACGCCCGCTTTTACGCATCCATCGGTATTGACTATCTTAAATTCGACTGGTGCAATACCGAAGGCATAAACGCCAAAGAAGCTTATACCACCATGAGCAAAGCCATTAAAACCGCAGGCAGACCAGTGATATTCAGCTTATGCGAGTGGGGCAGCAACAAGCCCTGGGAATGGGCAGCGCCCGTGGGCCATTTATGGCGTACCACTACTGATATCACCGCCCGTTTTGATAACGTTACCCATAATAAAGGCTGGAATCCGTTTAGCACTATGCACATCGTGGATGAGCAAAAAGACCTCCGCAAATATGCCGGTCCCGGCCATTGGAACGACCCCGATATGTTAGAAGTTGGCAACGGCATGACCCAGGGCGAAGACCGCGCCCATTTTTCGATGTGGTGCATGCTGGCCGCGCCGCTCATCGCCGGTAACGACCTCCGCAAAATGACACCGCAAACACAAGCTATACTAACTAACAAGGGTGCTGTGTCGGTCGACCAGGACTCACTCGGCATCGAAGGCTACAAATACGCCGAAAAAGACAGCCTCGAAACTTGGGTAAAACCCTTGAAAAAAGGCGTTGCCATTTGCTTCCTTAACCGCTCATCAAAAGCCCAACCTATTGATTTTAATTGGAAGGACCACCCCTTGACAGACGACCTGTCAAAAATGAGCATCGATTTTACAACAAGTACCTACAAAGTTTTCGACATCTGGAACAATAAAGAAGCTGGTAATACCAAAAAGGCTTTCACTCAAACTGTTCAGCCGCACGATGTCGTGATGCTGAAGCTATATCAATAACGCCGTTAGGATCGGTGCATTTTCCGGTATTGCAGGGGGGACTGGCCCATCTGTTTTTTAAACATCCGCGAAAAGTAAAAAGGGTCTTCAAAACCAACTTCGCCGCATATCTGTTTGATGTTCATTTTGGTAAAATACAGGTATTGGCAAGCTCGCTGTATTTTCAACTGCAAAAAATACTGTATCGGCGCGAACCCTGTTTTCCGCCTGAACAGTTCTGAATAATGCGAAACGGAGTACCGGGCATGGTCCGCCAGTTCTTTTATCTGGTAACTACGACTGATGTTTTCCTTCATTAAGCTAATGGAAGCCGATACTGCGTCTTGTTCAACAGGTTCTGATGCCGCGCCGGTATAGATGAATGAGCTGATAAATTGCAACAGGTTGATATATACAGTTTCGGTAACGACGTCATTTAAATCACTCTCGAGCATCCCGGCCAGTTTATCAAATAGCGCAATGCGCGAATGGTCGTAGGCTATATACTGTGTGCCATCATTGGCCTTGCCGGCATATCGGCTGTATAGCAGGTCGGCTTGCAAACCGTTAAAATGTACCCAGTAAATACTCCATGGTTCTTTTTGGGAGCTCCCATAATGGTTGGGGGTATTTTGGGGTATAATAAAAAACGTATTGGGCAAAAGTGAATATTCTGTGCCATTCAATTGTATCCAACCTCTGCCTTCCACACAATATAATAGTATGTACTGCGCTGTACCTGTTTTTCTTTCCCTGTCGTGATAAGAGGCATTAGGGTAATAGCCAAGTGCAGTCGCGTACAGCGACCGCGCCAACTGGTTTTTTGCCATCAGTTGTTGCACATTAGGCGGCAGCACAATCATTTTTTGGCCTAAAAAGCCTTCTGCTACCTTTTTATCGTTTTGCGGTGTATTATCCATTATTGAAAGCTAAAATAAGCATTATTGCATGTTATATCATAAAATAGTACATTTTTAAACAGGTTTTATCCATTCTTTACGCCGCTAATGCACCTAAATTTACATTACCAATTACATCCTGAATAAAAAGAGCATGACAAAACAATCCCCCGTGTTTAACAACCGTTATATTATCGGTATTTCGTTTATATCGGCCCTTGGCGGCTACCTTTTCGGGTTTGATTTTGCCGTTATCTCCGGCGCATTGCCATTCCTCAAATCAACCTTTCACCTGGATGCCTGGTGGGAAGGCTTTTTAACCGGCTCTTTAGCCCTGGGCTGCATTGTTGGTTGCTTACTGGCAGGCAATATTGCCGATAAATATGGCCGCAAACCCGGCCTCATGCTTTCGGCGGCCATATTCGCCATATCATCGTTGGGTATGGCCTTTGCACCCGGTTTAAGCGTTTTTGTAACCATGCGCTTTGCCGCCGGTATCGGTGTCGGCATGGCATCCATGCTCAGCCCCATGTACATTGCCGAAATTTCGCCTGCGCCCATTCGTGGCCGTAATGTGGCCATCAACCAGCTTACTATCGTATTAGGCATCCTCATCACTAACCTCGTCAACTATACCCTTGCCGATAAAGGTCCCGATGTTTGGCGTTGGATGTTTGGCCTCGGTGTTATCCCATCCGCACTGTTTTTAATAGGTGTAATTTGGTTGCCGGAGAGTCCCCGTTGGTTAGTAAAGGCCGGGCAGGATGGTAAGGCTAAACAAGTCCTCAACAAAATAGGTTCAACAAGCTTTGTCGAAAGCACCCTGGCCGATATCGAAAAGTCCTTAATAGGGGCGAAGAAACAATCTTACAGAGCTGTCTTTCAAAAAGCAGTCCGCCCTGCCGTTATGGTGGGCATAACTTTAGCCATATTCCAGCAGTTTTGCGGCATCAACGTAGTGTTCAATTACACCTCCACCATATTCGCCTCGGTAGGTGCAAGTTTAAACAAACAACTTTTTGAAACAGTGGCTATCGGGGTAGTGAACCTTGTCTTTACCATTTTGGCCATGTTGCTGGTTGATAAATTGGGCCGCCGACCACTAATGCTTATCGGTTCTATTGGCCTTTCGGTCATTTACATCCTGCTCGCTTTCCTGCTGCAAAGCCATGCCGTAGTTTGGTTAACCTCGGTATTTGTATTGCTCGCCATCAGCATTTATGCCATATCGTTAGCTCCCGTTACCTGGGTACTCATTTCCGAAATATTCCCTAACCATATCCGAGGCGTAGCCTCGTCTGTCGCTATCGTATCACTTTGGGGGGCATACTTTATTTTGGTATTTACTTTCCCTATACTGGCAAGCAAACTCGGTACCTACGGGCCTTTTTATCTCTACGCGGCAATTTGCTTCTTCGGGTTCTTATTTATATTGAAAAGGGTAAATGAAACCAAAGGTCAAACCCTCGAACAATTGGAAAACAACTTTACCGCACATTAATAAATGTACAATACGATGAGTGATAATGCTGTGCAGGTTTGGGAAGAAAAAGTAATTATCCCTACTTACGGTATCGGCAAGCCCGACAAAAATCCCATGTTTTTCGAAAAACGGGTGTACCAGGGCAGCAGCGGTGCCGTTTACCCCAATCCCGTTATCGAAAAAATATACGATGAAAAGGTAGATAAGGCATATAACGCTATCTACCTCGAAAACAAGTACCTCAAAATAATGATACTGCCCGAACTGGGCGGCCGCTTACAACGGGCTTACGATAAGATAAAGCAACGTGATTTTATCTACTATAACCAGGTGGTAAAACCCGCTTTGGTAGGCCTGACCGGTCCGTGGATATCCGGAGGAATCGAGTTTAACTGGCCACAGCATCACCGACCAAGCACCTTTGAGCCTATCGACCATACCATCGAAGAAAACGCCGATGGCAGCAAAACCGTTTGGGTAAGCGAGGTGGAACGGATGTTTGGCACCAAAGGCATGGCCGGTTTTACATTACATCCCGACAAGGCATACCTCGAGATAAAAGCCAAGCTTTACAACCGCACCAGTTTGCCCCAAACCTTTTTATGGTGGGCAAACCCGGCTGTAAAGGTAAACGACGATTACCAATCCGTTTTTCCGCCCGATGTTAACGCCGTGTTCGATCATGGGAAACGTGATGTATCCACCTTTCCAATCGCTACCGGTACCTATTACAAAGTAGATTACTCGCCCGGAACGGATATATCACGATACAAAAACATCCCGGTCTCAACATCCTATATGGCCATCAATTCCGACTATGATTTTGTTGGCGGATATGAGCATGATACGCAGGCCGGTGTGTTGCACGTGGCCAATCATCATGTTTCGCCCGGTAAAAAACAATGGACCTGGGGCCACAGCGATTTCGGCCGCGCGTGGGATAGGAACCTGACGGATGAAGACGGCCCTTACATCGAACTGATGACCGGTGTTTTTACCGATAACCAGCCCGATTTTAGCTGGCTGATGCCCTATGAGGAAAAAACCTTTACCCAATATTTTATGCCTTACCGCGAGTTAGGTATGGTAAAGAACGCCACGAAAGATATTTTGGTAGGGATGGAGCTGGTTGAGGGCAGTTTAGTTGCCCAAGTATTCGCCACTTCGGCTCATGCTAACGTGCAGGTAATATTAAAAGAAAAAGACCGTATACTGCGTAAACAAACCACCGATTTGTCGCCCGAAAAGGTGTACAAAAACACGCTCAAATTTGAGCGGGAATTTAATGAGAACGACCTGCTGTTATTGGTATTTGATGCCGACGGTAGCGAGTTGATACGTTATCAACCCTCAAAAAACAAACAGAACCAAGTACCCGAACCGGCCAAACCGGCCTTGCAGCCAAAGGATGTGGAGAACAATGAGCAGCTATTCCTCACGGCCCAACACCTGGAACAATACCGCCATGCCACTTACAGCCCCGTGCCGTATTACGAAGAAGCTCTGCGCCGCGACCCAAAAGACATTCGCAACAATAACGCCTTAGGGGCCTGGTATCTGCGCCGGGGGCAATTTGCCAAAGCCGAGCTCTATTTCCGTAAAGCGGTCGAGACCAGCATATCGCGCAACCCCAACCCTTACGATGGTGAGCCCTACTATAACCTCGGTCTCAGCCTGAAGTTCCAGAGCAAAGCCGATGAGGCCTATAATGCCTTTTATAAAGCCACCTGGAGTAACGCATGGCAGGATAGTGCCTATTTCGCTATTTCGCAAATAGATATAGCCCGCGGCGACTATGAATTGGCATTAGAGCACATCAATTGGGCGATTGACAAAAATGCCCGCAACAACAAGGCCTATGTATTAAAAGCCGCCATCCTGCGCAAGCAGAAACAATATGAACAGGCACTAATTGTCTGCGGCCAGGCTCTGGACAGGGATGCCTTCAACATTGGCGCGCTGTATGAAAAGTCATTATCTTATCAACAAACAGGCGAGAATGATAGGTCCGAACAAAGCTCGAATGAGTTGTTAAAGTTATCTCGAAAGACAGCACATAACCTAACCGAATACGCTTTGGATTACGCGGCTGCCGGCTTGTATGAAGAAGCTACAAACCTTTTGAACCTGACACCTGTCGCCGGGCGCTCGCCATTGGTGTTTTACTATTTGGCCTGGTTTGCAGGCCAGCAAAACGCGAACGATAAGGCGAAGAAATATTTGGATAAGGCAAAGGCTGCCAATCCGTACTTATGTTTCCCAAACAGGTTGGAAGATATTTTGGCACTGCAATATGCCATGGAGCAAAACCCCGAAGACGCCAAAGCGTCCTATTACCTCGGTAATTTATGGTACGATAAACGCCAGTACTCCGATGCCATTGCCTGTTGGGAACTGTCGGCAAAAAAAGATAGTACTTTCCCTACCGTAAACCGTAACCTCGGCATCGCCTATTTTAACAAACTGAATGATGCCGAAAAGGCACTGCAAAGTTTTGAGAAAGCATTTAAATGGGACAAAACGGACGCCCGCGTGCTGATGGAACTCGACCAGTTGCACAAACGGCTTAACAAATCACCGCAGGACAGGCTTAAGTTTTTAGAAGCCAACCTGCGCACCTTATCAGAGCGTGATGACCTGTATTTGGAGCGTGCCGCCATCTACAATTTCATCGGCAAACATAACAAAGCATACGACCTTATCATGGCTCGTCATTTTCATCCGTGGGAGGGTGGCGAGGGTGGGGTATCGGGCCAGTATATTTATAGTCTGATCGAAATGGCCAAGCAGCATATCGAACAAGGTGAATACAAAACCGCCATCACGCAATTAGAACAAGCGCAGGTTTACCCGCACAATTTGGGTGAGGGCAAATTATACGGTGCCCAGGAGAATGACATTTTTTATTGGCTCGGATGCGCTTACAAAGGTTTAGGTGAGCGGGATAAAGCAACCGCCTTTTTCAAAAAAGCGACAATAGGGCTATCAGAACCCGGCGCGGCCATGTTTTATAACGACCAGCAACCCGATAAAATTTACTACCAGGGTTTGGCATGGCAAAAAATAGGCGACAATGAAAAAGCCACATCGATATTTAATAACCTCGTTGCTTACGCTAAGGCACACATGGATAATGATGTGAAACTCGATTATTTTGCTGTTTCACTGCCCAACCTATTGATATTTGACGATGACCTGAATCTGCGAAACAAAATACATTGTCTTTACATTTTAGGTTTAGGCTTTGCCGGCTTGGGCAATGTTGACGAATCAAAAAAGGCCTTGAATGAGGTTTTACAATACGATGCCATGCATTTTGGTGCTAAAACGCATCAGGCATTAATATCCGGTCGTTCGGAATGATAACTGTTAAAGAATGGTTATTCCACCTTTAACGATACCGTGATGCTTTTACCAAAGACCACCTTTTGGTTTGCGTCTTTTGGATTGGTATTCCAAAGGCATTCCCTCGCTGTAAGGGTCTGCGTAGCAGCATCAATCGATATCAGTTGGAACGAAAGCAAGGTTTCATCTTTCGATGAGTATTTCCCTTTCATCGGCGAATCGACGCGGAAAGTATTTAAGCTCACGTCATTATCAGGACCTTTATACACATAAAACTCGTTCCAGTTGCTGTTGCCATGGAAATATGCCTTAATATTCGGGTGGGCTTTTAAAAACTTTACCCAGCCGCGTTGTTCTATTTCTGTCCCGCCATCGTCTTTACTTGCCTTTAATCCCTCTTTATAATATTCAGCAGTCAGGTTTTCAAACTTGCTGTCTGCATTAATGGTATGCATTGGGGCCGGGTTGGTAAAATGTTTGGCCTCGCAGGTAGGTTGATCATGCGTAAATATCATTACCGGGGTAGTTGTTGGCACAGAAGCCAGGTCTTTCTCCATCCATATTCGTTGCGCCGAATCAGGCCACAAAGTAATAAACATCATGTGTATGCCCTGCACATCACGCGAGTAATTTATTCTGTCTTCCGGATATTTATAACTGGCATTAGTCATAGGTGTTTTGGGCTTCATCATCAGGTTATAAATACCCACCATCGATGAAGGGTCGGTTGCGGGCTTCATCGTCTTATAAAACCCTACCGTGTTCGAAATATCATGATTGCCAGGTACAATTAAAAAACCAGCAGGTTTACCGTTATGGCCTGTAAGGTGTACACCTTTTATATAGTCTGATTCAAATTGTGCCCACGATGCTGCCGCACTTTGTATTGGCACTTCCATCCGATTGGCTATATCACCGTTCTCTGCAATATAATCTATTGCTGCAACCGGTTTACCTGCAATCACACCACCGTCTTGTGGTAAGGTTAAGCCCGGTAATGTATTCATCTGTTTTACCATTGCGATATTTACCGTATTTCCGATAACTGCCGTATCGCCCCTGAAGTTAGGCCGGGTAATGCCAAAATGCGCATCCGAAGTAAATATGATATTAATGATGGGCGAAGCCTTTTGCTTTTGCGCATAGCTGATTTGGCTAATAGCAGTAAAAACCAATAAGGTAAAAAGCGCTTTTAGTGAATTGGAAAAACTTGCAGAAAGGCGATTGGTCATAACCGGAGGGGTAAAATTTGTTTGGCAAAATTACCTTTTAGCATGTTAATCAAAAGTTAACAAACCGTTAACCTTAGTTGCTACAAATACGTTAACCCCCTCGGGTTTTTGCTGTTATAATAAAATGGCCTGAATTTATCGGCTGCCAATTCGCAACTGGTGGTAATACGTGTACATAGCACCTGGCCAAAAGTAGTCCCAATGGCCGTGTCCGCTGCATCACGCCCTGTGGCTATTTTTACCATTCCGTTTAGGGGTACCAATTTGGTGGCATCAAACAACACCCACTCCTTGCCCAAATAAGCCTCAAAACAGGCATGGAAATCGGGCGGACTAAGTAAATAGCTGTAACCTGTAAAATACCTTGCCGGGATGGATAAAGTGCGGCACAGGGCGATGCCCAAATGGGCAAAATCGCGGCAAACACCGGCCTGCTCGGTAACTGTGTCAAATGCCGAAGTCTCCGAATTAGTTGAGCCGCTCAGGTACTCCACATTTTCGTAAATCCAATTGGTCAGGGCCAGCACTTTTTCAAAGGCGTTGCTTATTTTCCCGAATTTTGAGTTTGCAAAACGGTATAACTTGTCCGATTGGCAATATCGGCTAGGCGCTAAAAAGGGAAGTATGGTAGGGTCAAGTTCCATTACCGGCACATCGGTCAGTATATCAATATTCGTCTTCTTAAACGAAGTATCGATAAGTGCCTTGTAACTGATGCTAACTGTTTGCGGCTCTGTAACCTCAAAACGGATATAGCGGTTTTGGTTTTGGGCATTAAGCAGTTCTTCCGTCTTAAAATAAGGTTCAACGTTAAAGGTCTCCTGCAAAACCGCCTGGTGTGTCGACCGCGCGGCATGTATATTTAATATCAACGTAGTTGGGGCTTGTATTTCGTAGGTAAGATTTGCCGCAACGTTAAACTTCATGCTTTTTTGTGTTTTTTAAGTGTCTTGTCAAGTTTGATAAACGCAGAGTCCATCCAATGGTTTGAAATATTTTTGAGGGCCTTTTTTAATTGCAGGTCCCACTGGGTCGATACCGCGTTTAGGTCATCCTCTTCGTAATGGTATTCCACAAGGTCAAAGCTATTGCTCTTGTACAGCGCCACATCTATCGGGAAGTCAACATCGGCCGCGCTTATCCGCGTCGAATCAAAAGACACAAACGCCGCTTTGAGTGCCAGTTTTAAGCTGGTCTCCGGTTTAAGCACCCGGTTCAATATCGCCTTGCCTTGCTTTTCGTTGCCGATGATAACAAATGGTGCACCTTCGCCCAACTCCACCCAATTGCCTTCCGGGTACAGCAGAAAAAGCTTGTGCTCATCATCGTCCGCCAGTTGCCCGCCTATAATGGTGTTCAGGTTAAATTTAAAACCCGCTTTCTCCAACGATTCTTTGTCTTCTTCAGCAGCCCGTTTCACCTGTTCCCCAAAAGCGTTTACGGCCTCATACATCTTGCTGAAATTATCTACCCCATTTTCCAAAACCTCATTAAAATAGGTAATGGCCTTATCCCGTACCGACCGCAAGCCGCTGGTCATGATAAAAATGGAGCAATTGTCTTTTTGAAAAGTATATATCTTTTTCTTGGTCGTTACATCGTTGCCCGATGTAATGCGTGTATCAGCAAGGGCCACAAGGCCCTTATTTACTTTAATGCCTAAGCAATAAGTCATAATTACAATTTAGAAAATTTACGACGCAAAGTAAATTAAAAGATCGGGTTACTACTATAAATGTTTTCAGTAATTGTGAAAAAAACTCAGCATTACAGCCCTTTTTTTAACACAACTGGCTCGTTCAAAAGCTCATACATCTTTTTATAAAAATCGCGCAAACTGGCATATTCGTTAACACTGAATAATGACCTTTTAAAAACGATGGTGTAATTTATCTCCACAGTATCGCTATCAACTCCAACAAGTCGCTTAACTCTAATACTGTTATCATCCATATGCAATAAGGTATTTTTAGGCAACACATCCACTTTATAACCCTGGGGCAGTTTGTAATATCCGGTAACATATAAAGCGTTGCAGGTGCCAAGGTCAATATCCGAGAAACGTTGCTCGCTTAAAAAAGGATTTGTTTTAAGCGAAGAAAATAGGTTTGGATCAAAATAAATGTAATTATCGTCAGACGCGGAAAGCTGCAAGTCAAAATTTAATTTTTGTACCAAAGGCAAGGTATCAATAGTCGAGTTTTCAAAACTCAGGTCCGAAATCTTAAGCTTATTATCATCGCCGCGTAACATGTCGATATACTTGCTTTCGCCAAGCTTATCGTATAGTAGTTGATAGTTTGCCCGGTTATAACTATAATAATTCGTTTCTGCGGTTCCGGTTATTTTGCTGTCTGGTTTAATTTGAGCGTTTATAGAAATAACCTGCTGAGCCGGAGCATCGCTTTTTAAGAATACCATGTTGGAAGTTACCCATCCACCCATAGGGTAAATTACCATCCCATAAGTATTCAGCAATTCGGCAGGTACGTTTTTATACACATTGTATTTGTCCGAAGCATCAAGCACGTATATTTTATTACTGTCGGCAGGTACATAAATTACTACTTTATTGATCAACGAAAAGCTGGCATAAGAAGGGTTTATAGTACCGTTATCGCGGGTGCAAACCGCCATCGGGTAGGCCTTAACTCCCGAACGCGTCAACAGGTTATACAGTATCAGGTTAATTTCCGTCGAGTTACCGGTTTTTTTGCTCCAGGCTTTTTTAACACCATCGTCTGTATACCACCTGTCAACGTTATTCCATTTCATGTTTCTTTTTACCGTCGTAAACAGGTAAGCTATTTTTTCATCATTTGTGTTAAACTGTTGTGCAAGTTTTATAATGGTGTCTTCTTTACTTAGCTCTTTATTCAATTGCAAGCCAAAATCTTCGTCTCTCACCATACCTCCGGCAATTTTTTGCCAACTATCAAATGGAGCCTGTTGCGTTGTCCCTTCCATACTTAACGAGTGCAACTGAAAGAACATATATTGAAAGTTCATTTTACCGGGCGTAATAAACGGTTCCATTACAAGTGAATGCAGATTGCTTTTTGCCCAGTAATATTTGCGCCCCGCTTTACCCTCTTTTCTTTTCAGCGATACCACCTCATTCGTATCTAAAACCAGTGGCTGTGTGCCCTTGTTTAATGTTTTGTAATCAACCTGGGCCGACATCGTCGCATCCAACTCGCTATATCGTGTCGGGATAGTATTTTGGAAAAACCATGTTGGGAAATTTGCGGGCGAGATTGTTTTCCACTTGTATCGATATTCAATGATGCAACCCGGTTTCACTTCCGGAAAAACAAACACCATTTTCTTTTCGCTTTTATCTATTACCTCGGTGTAAATAAGCTTGGGGTCAAGTTTAACAATTGTAATTTTGTTGTTTTCAATGCTGATGGTTTGGGCTTCAATAGATGAAACAGTTTCGAAATTGTGATAAGAATGATAGGTGAGTGTTATAGCCGTAATATCCTTATCATAATCTTTAAATAGCTTGATCCTTTTGTGTCTCATCATTACAACCGAATCTGCACAGGCATACACATCAGCCTTGTCAAAAAGTATCATGGCTTTGGCATCCTTTTCAAAGCTACATCCACTTAATTGCAAGTCTGCAGTATCAACTGTTCCAAAAGCCGACGTAGATCGGTCTGTTTGTGCCTCGCATATCCTTGATAGTAGTAATAACGCGATAATAAATGTTAATGTTCTTTTCATTTAGGTTGATTTTTGAGCACTCAACTTTAACAATACCGATTCGTTATTTTATTACTTTTTCTCCGAAATATCCAGCAATTCTTTCAAATAATTGCCCCATACCGTTGGGTTAGAGTGTGTTCCATGTCCCGAGGTCTGGTCCGTAATCGGCAATAAAATATAGCGCCCTTTTACAACCTTTTTTATCTCTTTTTCCATAATGCCCAGCTCGGGTGGGTTCACTTCGTCGTCTGCCGAGTTAACAGCAAACAATGGGGCCGTTATTTTTGAGAGGTAAGGCTCGGGGTTATAATTTCGCGAGGCATCAAAAGCGTAAATCAGGTCGTTTGCATCGGTTGTATTCAGATATTGTTGTTCGGTTTTTGCCAATGTTGCTTCTGCCTGCTCCCTGGTGGGCGATGAACGTTGCAATTGCAGCGGACTGCTCCCCATAAAAATAAGCGACGATATGGCGCCCGTCAAGCCCACCTTAGGTTGGGCTTTATATTCGCCGCCCATCCATGCAGGGTCCATCTCTATCAGGTCTATTGCCATTTTGCGCATCATCCGGTTGCGTCCGCCTATCTCCACGGGCAAACTTGCCAAAGGCATCAGCGCGTCCATAAAGTCGGGATAGGTGTAACCCCAAACCCAGGTATGCATGGCGCCCATCGAAGTACCCATCACCAACCGCAAATGATTGATGCCTAAGTGCTGTGTTACTAACAGATATTCGGCTTTCACCATATCGTTATACGTATATTTCGGAAACTTCATGTGTAGTCCATCACTCGGCTTGCCCGACTTGCCATGCCCGATATCGTCTGTAAATATCACAAAATATTTGGCAGCATCGAGCAATTGCCCCGGTCCCAATAAATGCCCGGCAAAGCGCTCGGTCAACAGGCTTTTGCTCGAACCTCCGGTCCCGTGCATAATCAACACAGCGTTTGTAACCTGTCCATCTTTGTCTTTATGTGGGGTGCCAATTGTGTAACAATGCAAGCGCAGTTCATCCAGTTTTTCGCCATCTTCAAACACGAAATTTTTAGCCATGTAATCATGCTCCACAGGAGCGGGGTAAGTACTTTGCGCATAGGTGCGGATGAACCACGGCAGCAAAGCAATCACAAGCAGACCAATTATTTTTGGCGTATTCATAATCTTATGAATTATAACGTTTTATACATATTACTTCTACATTCAAAAAACAATGGGGGGGGGGTAAAAATGGGTGTTTTTAAATTACATCTTCCGTCTTACCTATTCCATCTTACATTAAGCGAAGCTTATAGTATCCCACCCAATTTAGCCGCCGAATAATTGACTGACTTTAAGGTCTTGTTGTCCGCATCGCGATATACTAAATATAGCCCGTCAATCTCTTTATAATGGCAATCAACATTACTGCTGCTTTTATAATGTGCGATGGTCGCTTCAGCTTCTTCAACTGTTTTACAAGCCTTGCTCATGTTCGACCGGTGTACCTCGCCAAACAGGTCGCCGAACTTTTCGCCCAAGCCAAATTCCAATATGGCACCCGCCAACACATATTGCAGGTCGCACAGGGCATCAGCTATCTCAACCATATCATTGTCTTTAATGGCTTGCTTTAGTTCGTCCAACTCTTCGGCCAATAGCGATACCCTCAACTCGCACCGTTGTGGTGTTGGAATGGCCGGCGCGGCAACTATAGGGTGTTTAAATGTGCTGTGAAACTCAGCTACTTTGTTCAATGCGTTTGGTTCTTTCATTGGTTATTGTACTCGTTTAATTCTATTGTCGGTTCTCAATGTACTATATGGGTATTTATGGGTGTTGTTTTAATTTCGGATTTCGAATGTTCAATTTCGAATTTAGTATAAGGGTATTGATGGGTGTTTTATACCTCTTATTTTTTCAATTACATTTTACAGCTTCCATTTTCCGTCCTCCATCATTATGGGTAAATATGGGTATATTTTATTTCTTTTTAATACTTTGCAACACGTGTAAACACTTTTTTAAAGTATACAATATAGCAAATCTTTCCCGTATCTTCAAATGCAGACTATGCATAGTCCTGTGCAGAAAGCCAAAAAAAAGCCCTGTATTTTCATACAAGGCTTTAGGTCAGTTAATTATATGTCACTTTTTTTTACCCTTTCCTGCAACTCCTGTAAAAACAGGTGGAAAGATTTGGATATTTGTGAAGACGTGGCTTATCGTATCGGGGCTTAATGTTGGTGTGCCCGGATTATTGCTATGGCAGGTGAAGCACGATTGTGATGGCGATTGGAAGTAGGTTTCCATCGTGCTGTTGGCCAACACGCTTGTGCCTATCGATACCCCGGCAGTATCAACACCGCTATAGCTGTTGCCGCTTGGCGCAGAGCCGTTAGGCGTCCAGGTGGCGCCTATCAAAAGGTAGTTGGCCCTGATATCGCCGGGCGCGAGCATTCCGGTTATGGACGTATTGATTGATAGTATCTCCGTGTTCGAAGCAACCGATGTGGTATCCTGCGGGTTGCTATAAGCCTTTGCCGGGCTCGGACTGCCCCAGGGCATAGTCCGTAGTGTATTGCTGGCACTAATGGTAAAATTTGGTTGGGCAAAAAGGGTATCTGTGTTTGGTCCGTTTTGTACGCTTGGGTCGTTAGTTGTAATATGCGATACGTTGAATGCTGTATCGGCTGCGTTGGCGGTAAACAACCAACCCGTGCCACCGTCTTGTG
This sequence comes from uncultured Mucilaginibacter sp., assembly GCF_903893715.1. Classification (GTDB taxonomy): domain Bacteria; phylum Bacteroidota; class Bacteroidia; order Sphingobacteriales; family Sphingobacteriaceae; genus Mucilaginibacter. The sequence goes on along the minus strand of NZ_CAITNG010000009.1, from coordinate 12,443 downwards.
GTACATTTACGGTATCTTTTTTGGAATTTAAATAAGAAAATGGCGCGTTCGGGGTATTCATTTTGTGCTCAAATGTCGACCAAACCATCTCAGGGTGGCCTGCAACGCTACCGGCAATATGCATGCCCACCAAGGCCATTCTAACCGTCTTTTCGCTTTTTGGCAACCAGATAGTGTTTTTCGTGGTATCATAAGTAGGGATGGTAGCCGTCATCAGCACATAATTGCTTGAATCCGCACCAAGCGAACTGGCTTCTACCCATGACGATTTTATCTCCATTGCCAGCGCATTCGAATCAGGCAACTGTCGGTTATGAGCTTTGGCGTACACAACTATGGCGTGCAGTTCGGTAGCTGTTGTTGGGAATCTTTTACGCATGGCGGGCGCAAAAGTTTTTGCCAGGTTCAGGTATTCGGCATAAACATCATTAACCAGGGTAAGATAGTATACCAACGAGCCATTTTGTGCCCGCAAGGCGTCGCCTGTAGCTTGCCCTTCTTCCGAGTCGACAACATTGCCCGCACCGTCAAGGAACACGGCCTTTTTGCCAACCATAAACTTTTGAACGAAATGCGAAGCATTGCGCTTATGCTGGATGAGCGCCTGAGGATGCACGATGGCTTTTCCGGTCTTGTCAATGAATGAGAAGTTATGCGCGGCAACTATAACATGGTCAACCTCAACGGTAGCTCCGCTGGCATCTTTCACAACAGTTTTGGCACCTGGTGTTGGTTTTTCCACTTCAAAGAACTTTCCTTTTTTGTCTACAACAATCGGTAACCTGTTAGGGCCAAATTTTGCGATATGCCCCGTCATTCGGATGGGATAACCTGCCACGTGAGGGATGAGCATGCGGTTACCGGCCGAATCAGGAGGCGTAACGTTAAAAAACTCGCTCGACGCAAGTACCGGCCCGTTTTTGGTCGGCGAGGTCGCCCACAAAAACATCCTTTCCGACCATTGGTAGAACTGACAATTGTTTTTGTGTTGAAAAGCAACGCTGTTGGCGGGCGTTACGGTTCCGTTAAGTTTTACCGAATCGCCAACAAACCAGTGTTTGAAGGTGTCGGCCGCGACCACGCACGTCGGACAAACATCCGGCGGTAAAGCTCCTTGGATTGCGGAGCGGTGGGTGCTGCATTTCCATAAAACAAAACCCATGAGAAGCATAAAAGCAATAATTCCTGTCGTTCTTTTCATAATTGATTAAGGTTAATTAGTGGTTGATATAATTGGTTAATTTAATACTCTATAGTTAATGTAATATTAATTGTAGATTAATAATTAATTATTATAAAAATAGTTCAACGGCAATTTTAACACTAAGCAGTTTTTTTAACTATTAGCTATATAAAATTGGTTTACAATGCGCTACGGGGATATCGCATGGTAATATAGAGGTATGTTAATGCAAGATAAGGTGTTTATTTTAAAATATCATATTTTATTTAAAATATGTTGATGTCTCAATAAGCTTTCATTTTTCCCCTTTTTTTGGAATAGGATCATTGCCGCTTTTTCATCATAAACTATTATATTAGCACCATAACGCCTCATTAAAAAACCATGAAAACAAATTCTTTTATCAAGGCCATCTTTATGCTGGCCGTTACTGCCGTTTGCGCCTGTAAAAGTCCTGCTACGCAGCAAACCGGGTCTATCACCTTGGCCGAATACTTTAAAGACACCACCGCCGGGGTAAAAACAGGGGGTATACAAATAATCCCCATCAATACACCAAAAGGAAAGTTCAACATCTGGACAAAAAAGCTGGGCGATAACCCTAAAATCAAATTGTTGTTGCTCAACGGCGGACCCGGCGCTACGCACGAATATTTTGAGTGCATGGAAAGCTTTTTACCAAAAGAAGGAGTGGAGCTCATTTATTACGACCAATTAGGCTGCGGTAACTCCGACGACCCTAAAGATACCTCGATGTGGAGCCTGCCGCGTTACGTGGAAGAGGTGGAACAGGTACGTACGGCGCTCAAATTGGACAGTACCAACTTTTACTTGTTGGGCCACTCATGGGGTGGTATCTTAGCCATGGAGTACGCATTGAAATACCAGAAAAACCTGAAAGGGCTGATTATATCGAACATGATGTCGAGTTGCCCCGACTATGGCAAATATGCCGCTGAGGTGCTGTCAAAAACCATGGACCCCAAAGTATTGGCCCGCCTGCGCGCCATCGAAGCAAAAAAAGATTTTGACAACCCCGAATACATGCAGTTGCTTATGCCCAATTTTTATGCCCAACATATCTGCCGTTTCCCGCCCGATAAATGGCCCGAGCCGGTAAACCGTTCTCTGGGCAAGCTCAACAAATCGTTGTATGTAACCATGCAGGGCCCAAGCGAGTTTGGCATTTCGGGCAAATTGCTCCTGTGGGACCGCAAAGCCGACCTGCCCAAACTATATGTACCCACATTAACCATCGGCGGCAAATACGACACAATGGACCCCAAACACATGGAATGGATGTCGAAACAGGTTCAAAACGGGAGCTACCTGTATTGCCCCAAAGGCAGCCATATGAGCCTGTACGACGATCAGGAAACCTATATGGCTGGCCTTACCAAATTTATAAAAGCTGTGGATGCCGGGGATAAAAAGGTGAAGATGTAACCCTTTATTTGGATACCTTTCTAACAAAAGCCGGGTATAATTATACATGGCTTTTGTTGTTAAAATTATTCATATTTACTTTCTTCAAATAACTCGCAGCCCTCAACATCGGCTATCGGCAGGTTCACAAAAACCTCCCAATTGGTAAATGATATAAACCTTACATCCTTTACCGAAATCAGTACTTTTTTGCCACCAATGATGTTATGCGTATCTACAACAAAATTTAATAGTTGCCAGTTCTCATCATCAACAATAAAATTGTTAACGTGGCCAATCTCACCATCAAGGGCATGTATACGGTAACCACTTACCTCTTTTGCGCTGCGTAAATGGAAATCTTCACCCGTTTTGTCGCTCTCTTTTGGAGTAACATGCGGTGGGTTGCCAACACCCATACCTCCGGCGTAATTACCACCTTCCCAATAAATACCCCAAAAATGGTGCGAATTTAGCTTAGCCTCCTGCTGGCGCGAAACAGGTTTGTCCGTATCAATATCCGGACTGTTTTGCACCTGTTCCATCGTCATATTTACATGGAATATGCTGGCGGCAAACGAATCTTTTAGCAAAGCTTCACGCGAAATAAGCACCTTTCGCTCCGATAGCCAGCTCCCCGTTTTAACAATCAGGTAACGTATCGTCCAGGTCTCGTCGTCAAAATGAAAGTCTTCAACTTCACCAATCTCGCCATCAGTTGCGGCAACACTAAAGCCAATTAAACTGTTTACATTACGTTTCATAAATTTATAGTCTTGATTTACAAAAATGTACTAACCAACTAACCTTTAGATAAAGCATTTGTTTTGCATATAAACAACGACCTAACGTTTAGTATAACCATTGCCGGTAATATTCAGGTTACATCGTTAATTTCACAGGATAGCACAGGATGCCAACTATTGCCACTAACTATAATTTTACCATCGCATTACCTTTTTTAATTCCTGCAAACCAATTATGATGAATACCAAAACACTCCCATACCTGCTTTTTACCGCGGCAATATTCCTCGCTTCGAGCTCTGTAAACGCACAAACAGCAAAAATTGACACTCCAAAAACCTTTAATAAACTGATAGGTGAGGAGGGTAACGCCCATGACTTTGATATGGCACCCGAAACCCGCCTCGAAGTGGTTGAGGCCGCAGTAAAATCCATACCAACTAAAATGCCTTCGGGGCCTTTCAAACCTACCTGGGAATCGCTTGCCGCGAACTATAAAGTGCCCGAATGGTACGCAGGCGCCAAATTTGGCCTTTGCATGCACTGGGGCCTGTATTCTGTTCCGGCTTACCATAACGAGTGGTACGAAAAACACATGTACGGCACCAAAGGCATCATGGAATGGCACGTGCAGCACTTTGGCGAGCAGGATAAATTTGGCTACAAGGATTTTATCCCCATGTTTACGCAAGAGAAATTCGACCCGAACGCCTGGGCCGAACTTTTCAAAAAGTCGGGCGCTAAATTTGTGATGCCCACCTGCCAGCACCATGATGGCTTTTCCTTATGGGACAGCAAGGTGAACCCATACAACGCCAAACAAATGGGCCCTCACCGCGACCTGATTGGCGAGCTCTGTACTGCCGTTCGTAAACAAGGCCTCAAATTTGGCTTTACCAACCACCAGATCGAAAACTTCCAGTTCATCAACCCGCCGCAGGCCATGCTCGACAAGATGAAAGCCGAACAAGCCGACCTCTTCGACCCCAAATGGACAGCCTTTTACAACGTAGCCGACCGCAGCGACGAAGCATGCCGCAAGTTCCTCGTTAATTGGTTCGAACGGAATGTCGAACTGATAGACAATTACAAACCCGATATGCTCTGGTTCGATAACGGTGTGGATCAGCGCTACCTCGACCCCTTGAAACTAATGGTAGCCGCATACTACTACAACAGTGCAAAAAAATGGGGTAAAGAAGTATCTCTGAATACCAAAAAAGCCGCGTACGCGCCATCTGGTACCAACGTCGCTACCATAGGGTCCATCCTCGATTTTGAAGGTAAAGTTCCTCCCGGAATCCGCACAGGTACCTGGGATGTTGATACTAAGATAGGCTCCAGTTGGGGTTATACAACCGGTATGCATGTAGCAGGCCCCGGTGCGGTCATCGGTAACCTGGTCGATATTGTGAGCAAAAACGGCACCATGATGCTCAACCTGTCACCTATGGCCGATGGCACCATCCCGCAGGCCCAACAGGAAACTTTATTGGGTGTCGGCAAATGGCTTGGCATCAACGGTGAGGCTATTTATGATACCCACAACTGGATTAAATTCGGCGAAGACAATGGCCCACGCATACGCTTTACTGTAAATGGCGATGCGTTATACGCCATCATTGTTGGTAAATGGCAGGGAGGCATAATAACCATCGCTTCATTGGCCGATGGCAAAGCTCCGGCGGGTAAAATTAGTTCGGTAACCATGCTGGGCTCGGCAGGATCCTTGGCCTTCGGGCAGGATGCCAGCGGTTTAAAGGTTACGCTACCTGCAACCGCCCCATGCGATTACGCCTATGTGCTAAAAATAACCGGCCTTAAAATGAACCCGCCAACAACCACAACATCTGGCAACCCGATACCAAACTATGAAGCATCGCTTGGCGCGAATTAATTGTACCGTTTTACTTAAATTTAGTATCATTGCCTACCCAATTAACCAATAAATGAAGACCAAAATAACCCTCGTAGTCCTGTTGTTTTCCACGATGCTGGCAACAACGGCATTGGCAGCAGGCACTGCCCCCAAACTCTACAAAATTACCGACCACGGTGCAGTTGGCGATGGCACCACCTTAAACACCAAAGCTATACAGGCTACTATCGACGAATGCGCTAAAAAAGGCGGAGGCACAGTAGTGATACCTAAAGGCGCTTTTTTAAGCGGCGCAATCTTTATGAAACCCGGTGTTAACCTCGATATTCAGGAAGGCGGCGTACTCCGCGGCTCACAAAATATCGAGGATTACCCAAAAGGTCCGCGCCGCATAGAAGGCCATACAGAGCCATGGCGTTGCGCGCTCATCAATGCCGACAAGGTGGACCACTTGCACATCACCGGCAAGGGCATGCTCGACGGTAACGGCGAACCCTTTTGGAAACTATTCTACAGCCGCCGCAGTGCCGACCGTAACACCACCAACCTCAGTGTTGAGCGTCCGCAGTTGACCTTTATCCAAAACTCAAAAGATGTGGTGATACAAGGCATCACTTTTCATAACTCCGGCTTCTGGAACCTGCACTTGTACCGCGACCAGCAAGTAACTGTTGACCATTGCCGCTTTGAAGCACCAAGCGGCAAGGTACCGGACAACCATGCACCAAGTTCCGACGGTATCGACGTCGATAGCTCACAGGATATAACAATCAGCTTTTGTTCATTTTCGGTAGGGGATGATGATATTGCCCTTAAAGGCTCAAAAGGCCCCTTTGCAATGCAAGACAAAGACAGCCCGCCCGATGAGCGTATCCATATTTACGACTGTACCTTTGAACAAGGCGGCGGCATCATGACCTGCGGCAGCGAAGCCACACTGGTGCGCGATGTGGACATCAGGCGTTGTACCACCACCGGCCCCACTGTGTTGCGCCTCAAACTGCGCCCCGATACCCCGCAACAATACGAAAACATCAGCCTGGATGATATCACCATCGCTGGCCCCAACGTAGTCATCCTCAGCATTGCCCCCTGGACCCAGTATTTCGACCTGAAAGGTCAGGCACCGCCAACATCGCTGGTGCGTAACATCAAACTGTCAAACATCAAAGGCACGGGCGGCTCTATAGGCAAAGTAGCAGGTAATAACGGCACCACCTTCGAAGACATTACGCTCAAAAACATAAACGTAACCCTCAAAAATGCCGATTACGACGTGAGCAAGTTCAAAACCGCCATCCTCGAAAACGTGGTGATAAACGGAACCGCAGTAACCACCCCGGCTCCCGCAAAACAGTAAACCCAAACCATATCATTGCAGGGCTTCCGAAAGGGAACCCTGCTTTTTTGTTTAAAACAGCTGGTAATGGTGAACTTTTTTTAGTGCGCAGCACGATGGCATTGAGCACGCTAATGGATAGAAGAACGGATGTTATTTCAACACCCGCTCCATCTTCGTCCATTTTATAGCAGGAAATTTGTTTGTTGTTTGCGCCTTTGAAGGGTTTCTGACTTTAGATAATCTACCCTCATTAAATAACCTATCCGAAGCTGTTGGCCAATCCGGCAATACATTTTCTTCCTGTATCCAATGATGGTATGATGCCTCACTGCACCAGGTAGGCAATTGCTGCATGGCATTTCTGTGCGCAACCGAGTTTCTAAATCCTTTCATGGCTTCTTCGCTGTCCCATAAGGTAATGGTCCAAAAAGTCAGGTTCTTGTCCACCAGTTCCTTGCCTTTTATCAAGCCTTCCGAATTTACAAGCGTCTTCACGGAAGCCTCATTGGCCTTCATAAAAGCAAATAAATAAAATATCGTTTTTACACGTAGTCGGGTTATCGAAACAAATAGCATATCATTTTTATTGTTTTACTTTTCCTAAAACCATGCGCGAAACTTTTAAAACAAGTGCCCGTGGTAAAAACCCGACTGAGGTAGCCATCATATAGTTTATGAACCCATGAATGGCAACGGTTTTGCCTTTTAGCATCGCCGCATAACCATATTCGGCAACTTCTTTTGAGGTTGGTAATTTTTTGCCTTTAAAAAGTTCGTTGTTTTCCATACCGGCTGCCATTTGAAAACCACTTTCTGTAGCGCCCGGACAAAGGGCAGTTACCGTAACCCCTTTATCGCTCACTTCATTGCTGATTGCCTCCGAAAAACTCAGCACATAAGCTTTTGTGGCACAATAAACCGCCATGGTAGGTCCTGGCTGAAAAGCGGCCGTGGATGCCACATTCATTATTTTACCACTTCCACGCGTAACCATTTCCTTTAGATACAGTTTGGTGAGTAGTGTTAGGGCAGTGATATTCAAATTAATCATCTCCAGCTCTTTGTTCCCGTCCGTTTCCCAAAACATGCCAAAATCCCCAAAACCAGCATTATTAATCAGGTAATCAATTTGAATATTGGCTTGTGTAGTTTCTAAATGCACTTCTTTGACTGAATTTTCGAGTGAAAGATCTTTGCCTATAGTGTGTACGCTAACGTTGTATAAGCTTTCCAATTCCTTTTTTATCTCGTCAAGCTTTCCCTTGTTTCTTGCAACTAAAACTAAATCTCCACCTTTTTTGGCATGTACTCTTGCCAATTCCATCCCAATGCCGCCGGAGGCTCCTGTTATTAAAGCAGTAGTTTTCATGATTTAGATTGTTTAAATTTTATTTATTTTCAATATCCAAAACTAAGCAATTAAGCTCAGTGTTATTGACAAGAACTCAGCCTTTATTGGCTCAAATTCTTCAAATAAGCATTATTCAGATTCCTTAAAGCGGCGTCATAACCCTTTTGGTTCCTAAACGCATCGGGGTTGTAGGGGTCGCCCGGTTTATGCTTTTTATGCAGGTCAAACTGACTGGCATGTGCTGCCAGCCAAATATCGAATTTGATGTTTTTCATCGCCTTTAAGGTATAAGCAAAGTCTTTGCCTACATTAGGATAGGTTGGCATGCCCGATAGCTTGGTATCGCCCACAATGCTGGGCATATTGGCTATTAGTACGCGGTAACTGCGGTGCCCGTCTTGCACATCAAACAAAAAACTGGTGGCGCCTCGGGTATGGCCCGGGTGGTGCAGCGCAACTATCTGTGTGCGACCGAACTTTATGGTATCGTGTTCGTGCAATAATACATCCGCTTTAACCGGAGGGTAAAAAAAACTTTTGTCCGTCAGCACATAGTCCGATTGGCCGCCATCGGCCAACTCCTGCGCGTCCTGCTCATTCACCATGATTTTTGCACCCGTCATTTTTTTGATAGCAGCCATAGCGCCCACATGGTCCGAATGTACCTGGTTGGTCAGTAATAATTTGATATCCGAAAACTTGAAACCCAGTTTCTCCACTTGCGACCGTATCATATTTTCTGAACCGGGCAGCCCTGTATTAATCAAAATGTTCCCTTTTGGCGTAACAATAAGGTAACTGGTCAGCTCGTAAGTGCCCACATAATACAAGTTCCCTACTATGCGGAAAGGAGGGTATGCCTTTGACCATTCCGGCGAAGGGGTCAATTTTACAATTTGCTGGGGATAAACAAATAAGGCAGTACTCATTAAACAGAACACCATCAAAATGGATTTAAACTGTGCTTTCATTGCATTTAGTTACATGCTAAATTAATGTGTTGCGCCAAATAAATCCCTATCGGTGCAATCCTTTTTAAATTATTTTGCCCCAAGCTATTCTATAACCCGCCTTGCCCCCGGTAAAGTTTTATCGGTTTGTCAAGTTTTAATTTCAACACAGTGATATATTTATCCTGCACACCTTCGGGCAAATTGATATAAACCAGACCGGGAACAGGGCTCCATGATATTTTTCCCACAACTTTATGGTTCAGTTTAGTGCCGGTACCCACTACCGAAATGTCCTTTATCTTATTATCCAATCCTTTCAACATAAGTTGCCCGCTTGTTTTCCCGTGCACAAACAAATACAACGTCGTCGAATCTTTCGATAGGGTAGTAGGCCCATAAAAATGACCTTGCGGGATGCCGGCCACGGTGTTAAATATTGCTTCTCCGTTCTTTTTGTTCCAGGCGCCCAGTTCCTTCAATATATTGATTTCTTCAGGTGGTATGGTACCATCTTCTTTTGGTCCGATGTCAAGCAGTAAATTTCCGCCGTTGGCCACGGCATCAACAAAAATCGAAATGATTTCATAAGGCGTCTTCCAGTTTTGATCGTGCTGCTGGTAGCCCCAGTTGTCATTAGTGGTCATACACAGTTCCCACCAATTATAGGGTGGGCGGCTCACCGGGAAATTTTGCTCTGGGGTGGTATAATCGCCGTAACCTTGCAGGCGGCCGTTAATAATAGCAGCGGGATTTTTTGTCAAAATAATACGCCTCACCTTTTCCGATTCCCATTCTTCAGCACTGTGCTCCCAATCCCCATCAAACCACCACAGGTCAGGATTGAATTTCTCACCAATTTCTTTGATTTGTCCCTGAAAAAAGTCCCTGAATCTGTTCCAGCGCGCATCATCATCTTTAACATTATAGCGCGAACTATCTTTCAAAAAACCGGGGTAATCCGGATGCGACCAGTCAATCAACGAAAAATAAGCCCCGCATTTAATATCCCGCTTGCGCAGTTCATCAAAAAGGGGTTTTATCATATCCATTTTAGCAGGCGTTGCTTTTACGATGCTCAGGTTGTCTTTTTTGGTATCGTACATCGCCACACCGTCGTGGTGTTTAGTAGTAATAACGGCATATCTTGCACCGCTTTCTTTAATCAGTTCGGCCCAAAAAGTGGGGTCATAATGCTTTAGGGTAAACCCGTTCAGCTGTTTCATATAATCGGCATAACTGATTTTTTTGTTATGAAAACTCCATGATTCATCAATGCCGTTCACCGAATAAATACCCGCGTGTATAAATATCCCCAGTTTAGCATCCTGGAACCATTGCATTTTGGCGGCGATGGTTTTAGGGTCTATTTTGGTTTGAGCATGTCCCAAAACAGTAATAACACAAAAAATGAAGGTCAATATCAATCGTTTCATCATAGCGGGTGTGGATGGTTCTTAAATAACAAATACAATGATAAAAAGATTTTGCCGATGCACCGGCATCAGACCATTTATTGGGGTACACTTACCGGTTTGATTCAATGGCCAATAGTCAACTAATAATGTGATGACTGTCAATATACAATTGCTTATCTTTAGCGATTTTTATAAAAAATGGTTATATGAACTTTTTTAAAACTAAAACCAGCTGGTCGAACACCGAATTTATCGTGCTAAAACTTTGTGTTGCTTCTGCGTATGTTTTGGTGGGAGGATACTTCCATTCCTTCTTTCGTCAATACTATGTTCCCGTATTTATGGTATTTGCTGTCACCTGTATTTGGGCGGTGTCATTATGGATAAGCAAAATGAGGGGCGTTAAATAGTATTAAAATTTAAGATTTTAAATACGCAAAAAATGATGAGCTAGACAAAATTTAATCACTTGCTAATAAAAAAAGAGCGTAGGGGGTATTCTTTTATCTTCTTATGAAATTCAGTAAATGATTAGCTATTTTTTGCGTCTCTTTCGTTGTAAAACAGGGCTTAAAATAACTCACATAATTAAGCAGGTCATTTAAAGTCAAGATTTTTACATATTGAAACTCTTCAATTGGCTTATGATTTATTAAAACAATTAAATTGCGTAATGGGATTTTCCTGTCGCCCCAATGATGTTCATTTAAGTGTAATTTAGTGCCCGAAATTTCTCCATTCAATATTTTATATCATTGTTGTCCGGTTAACAAACCAAAAAATTAACGGGAGGGCCAGAGCCCGCCCGTTTTTTCTACCTTTAAGTTACCACACTCAAAAAGTATGCTTAAAGGTACAACATTTTCCGGACAGCCGGTATTCGCACAATTAACAGGGATGATCAGCCGGTCGTCTTTTGAGACACTGGTTACACAAAAGCAAGCCGATTACTATTGCAAACGCTGCAAATCATGGGAGCATTTAATGTGTATGCTTTATTGCATCATGAACAACTGCACGTCTTTGCGGGAGGTAACCCATGGTATAGCGGCGTATGGCGATAAGCTTATCCATTTAGGGATAAACTATACCCCACCCCGCAGTACGTTGAGTGATGCCAATGCCAACCGTAGCGAAGAATTCTTTGGGGCAGTGTACGATAAACTCTACAAGCGTTATAAAGAGGTTTTATCGGACAGCCAACTGGACAAACAATTGCTCAAACGGATATATCTGATCGACAGCACTACCATAAGCCTTTTTAAGGCCATTATGAAGTGCGTAGGGCGCAAACCAATTGATGGCAAAAGCAAAGGCGGCATTAAGGTACACACGATGTTAAACGCCTATGAACAGGTGCCACAACTGATCCATTTTACAGATGCGGCCACACATGACCATACCTTTCTTTCCAAACTGGACTTAAAGCCCCATCAGATCGCTGTTTTTGACCGCGCCTACGTTGATTATAAGCAATACGCCAAATGGACAGGTGAACAGGTACACTTTGTGACCAGACTGAAGGATAATGCTGTTTACGATGGGCTGGAAGAAGCAGAAATACCCGACAACATCCCAGCTGGCTACCTTAAAGATGAAAAAATACAGATCAGCTACAAAGGTGAAGACCAAAAAGAACAGCTTCTGTTCCTGAGAAGGGTTGTTTATTATGACGATGAGAAGAAAAGGCTATTCCAGTTCCTGACCAATATCTTTGATATGACAGTAGAAGAAATAGGGCAACTTTATAAGCTACGCTGGCAAATAGAACTGCTTTTTAAACAACTGAAACAGAACTTTCCGCTGAAATACTTTTTAGGCGACAATGAAAATGCCATTAAAATACAGATATGGTGTACCCTGATCGCCAATCTGCTCTTTACTGTCATTAAAAAAGGCATAAAGGAGAAAATATCCTTTTCAAACCTGGTGAGTTTTGCCCGCCAGCACCTGTTTAGCTACCATAAGCTCACCGAGCTGATCGGAAGATCGGAAAAGGAATGGCGCAAGAAATATCAGGAAAAACCTGTTGTACAACCAACTATCTTTGATGGGTAGGGGCTTAGGTTTGAACTAAAAGAAAAAACATAAGCCCATTCGCTCAAAATCGGCTATTTTTACTAAAACTGATTTTTACCGGACAGTAATG
>NZ_CAITNG010000008.1 GCF_903893715.1 uncultured Mucilaginibacter sp. | reverse complement strand
TTGGTTACGATGTTTTGTTCCCAATAGATGGTGGACCGCAGGTCGTTAAAGTTAGGATGTATGGTTTTTGCTGTGTAACGTGGTTTGTAAAACTCTTTCGGTTCACTTACCGGCGTAGGTTTGTATACATACACAGCACCGGTTTTTTTCATGAACAGGCCATGGCCCGAGCGAGTAGTAACTTCTATAAACGCGATTTCAGATCCGGTAGGTCCGGCTGGGTTTTGGGCAAGCATTTGTCGGGCAGTTAAGTTCTGGGCACTATATCGTGAGGTATACTGCGAGCTGTACAGCACTTCAATTCCGAGGATATCTTCAGCGCTTAACTCTTCAAGGTTATCTTTTTGATATTGATAGTGCTCATTGGGCACGCCGACAGGCCCTGTTGATTGATAAAACCTGTCCATGTCAACACCATCAATCACAAAGTGTACCCTTTTATCTTTTATCAAAAAGCTTTCGGTATGCGTACGCCCTATAAAACCCTCGTGAAAGCCTTTTACGTCTTTTTCAATTACATCCAACAGTGTAGCTTTACCTGCTGCTTCCATGTCAGCAGTAGTCAGTGTTTGGTCAGACTGGCCATTGCCGTTCAAATTCAATGAGTTTTTAACACTATACCTGTCGCGGATATTTACTGTTTTTAAAACGCGGCCGTACCCACTTATTTTATCCAATTCGACCTGGTAGGAGTTGTTTGTTTTGATGTAATTGAGTAAGGTCGAGTCGGCATTAACATACCACGGACTTACAGGAATGTTATACAACGTAACCACCGGGGCAGGTGTCAGCTTATCTACCGTAATTCCTCCGTTTATGGTGCGCCCCTTTTTGGTATGTGCAGTAAGTACAAAGCTTGTACTGTCCAACATCAAGGGCATTTTGTCGAACGTAAAATTACCATCGTTGCCAACTGCGGTATCGCGTATCATTTTATATTTCCCACTACCCATCAGCAGTACAGATGAGTTAGCGATAGGTTTGCCCAGCAAGTTGGTTACTTTGCCCTTAATGTTAAACTCGGGTTCAGGCTGATAAGCTACTTTTTCTGCACCTGCAATAATCTTATTCCAGTTATAACCTATCCAACCTTGGGTGAGTAACAATGCATCCAACGCCTTTGCGCTTTGGTCGGTACGGCTAAAATAGTAGGCGGGGTCTTCTACATAGCCTTTCAAATCCGAAGACAATAATATTGACGACAAGATATTGGAATTGTTGTCCGGGTCTTTTTTTACCTGCGCATCATCTGTAACGGCCATCGAAAAAATACCGGATACCGGTTTTCCGTTACTGTCGGTTACTTTGATGGTCATGGGTATGCTATCCCGCGGTGTAAAAGTTTTAGCCGATTTGACATCGATTTTCAAGCCGTCGTTTTGGTCGATAAATATCAAACGCTCGTTAACAGGCTGGTCCAGTTCGTTTAACAATGTGAAATGGACAATACCGGTAGGGAATAAGCTTTTAGGTATTTTGGATGTTATAGACACATCGTTCAGGTTGATTGTAGCGCCATAACATACCACGCCACGGGCTTCGGCAACCAAATGGTAAACCTTGCCGCTCGCCGCCAATGCATCCGAAACCAAAATGCCAAAGGATATCGAGTCGCGGCCGGCTACATTTTTTATTCGCAAAACTGTCCCGGTTGCTTTTGCTTGTGGCAGGCTTATGGTACGGGTATCCCCATTGGCCAGCGTTATTTTTGCCGTGTAGGTTTCGCCGGGGAGCGGCGTAAGCGTTGTTACCCCCATGCCTTTGTGTATGGACGCCAAAACAGCCATTTCGTTGCCGTTTTTATCTAAAATAACACCAGTGATATCCACACCTCGCCCATCTTCGCCTATGGCTTTAAAGCCGAGGTTGTTGGGCATCGAAGCTACAAATTGACCACCTTCGGGCATAAATTGCAGGTCGATATCTTGTGCACGGTTAAACCTGATAGGTATAACCGATTTCTTTTTATTATCGGTTTTGTCGGTTGCTATAATTGTTAGGTTTTTCGCCGGCCCGGCATCAGGCAAGTTAAAATCGACATCCAAAACACCGTCATCACCGGTTTGCATAGTATTGTTTAACAGCGTCTTTTTACCGTTCATTAGCCTGATGTTGAAGTTTTGATTATCTGCGGGTTGTTTATTGAGGCTTGTGAATTTCAACTTAGTTTCGATTCCGTTTTTTGCACCTTCGGAAAGTTTTGTGTCAGCGCTTACCAGCCACGCATCACTTAACAGATCGGCGAAGTAAAAGCTCTTATAGAAAAAGCTTTCTTCGCCAAAGTTGCGCATCCAGGTGGTATAGGCTCGTAATGTATATCCACCTCCGTGAAAAACAGAAGCATCTAAGGCAATATTGCCCCATGTAATCCCTATGCGTGCTGCAAATATGTAACGTTTTACCACAACGCTGCTGTCGTTAACCAAATCAATGTAGATACGGCCACTTAAGGGCGAATAACTTAAACCCTGGTTTAAAATGTAACCCTTAAACCATATGGTATCGCCAACGGCGTAATAGGGTTTATCAAATTGCAGGTACAGTTTTTCGGCGGGTAGTTTGGTGTTGTAATCGTCAATTTTACCAATGATGGTTTTAACGGTAGTTTGCGCGAACGTTATGCTGCACAACGATACAAATACAATCAACAAGATGGTTTTACCTGTTAGGGCAATTTTATTTTGATGTGGCATGCGATGTTTTTATAGCGTTATAGGTAGCAAGCAAATTTATAAAAATATGATAGTTTTGGTACATGTATAAGTCTTTTATTTTTTGGTGCGCTATATTATCGCCGATAGCCGCCTTTGCTCAAAAAACACCTGTATTGGTTATTGTTGCCAATGATGGATGGGCAAAAAACTCCGTAAATGCGGTAGTTTTTCGCCATAATTCACTGGTTACCTTTCGCGATACGCAATTTATAGCTTACTATAATGCCGACAGGTATGTTGTTTTGGGCAAAAGGAAAGTCGGCAGCAGCCAATGGCAGTTTAAAACAACGCCTTACCAAGGCAATACCAACGACGCACACAATACCATCAGCATAGCCGTGGATGGCGATGGATACCTGCATTTGGCATGGGACCATCACGCCAACCCATTGCGATACTGCCGCAGCGTTAGCCCCGGCTCACTGGAGTTGACTGAAAAACTGCCCATGACCGGCAAAAAAGAAACAAAAGTTACCTACCCGGAGTTTTATAAAATGCCCAATGGTGACTTGCTGTTTTTGTATCGCGATGGAGTATCGGGCAATGGTAACCTGATGTTGAACCGCTATGACGTTAAGAAAAAAGAGTGGACACAGGTGCAGGATGGTTTAATAAACGGAGAAGGCCAACGCAATGCTTATTGCCAGTTCGCGGTGGATAAAAAGGGTATTTTACACCTTTCGTGGGTTTGGAGGGAGAGCCCGGACGTGGCCAGTAACCACGATATTTGCTATGCGCAATCGGCAGATGGGGGAGTAACCTGGCAAAAAGCTAACGGCGAGAAATACCAATTGCCCATTACGGCTGCGACAGCCGAATATGCCTGGAAAATACCGCAAAAGAGTGAACTCATCAACCAAACATCGATGTTTGCAGATGAGAACGGCATGCCTTATATAGCTACCTATTGGCGCGAACCAGGGTCGGACATCCCGCAATACCGATTGGTGTATTATGATGGCAATAGCTGGAATGCTATTCAGGTGTCCAATCGTACCACGGCGTTTACTTTAGCGGGTACCGGTACAAAAAAGATACCCGTTTCGAGGCCACTAGTGATGGTATCGAAGAATAATGGCAAAATAAAGGCCTTAATGGTATTCAGGGACGGGGAACGGGGTTACAAAATATCGGCAGCGCAATGTGATGATATAAAAAAGGGAAAATGGGTGATAAAGGATTTGAACGATGCTTCGGTTGATGAGTGGGAGCCAAGCTACGATACCGAACTTTGGAAGAGCAAGGGCATATTAAACCTGTTTGTCGAAAAAGTTGAGCAGGGGGATGGCGAGCACCTGGAAAACGTGGCGCCGCAACGTGTTTCTGTTTTGGAGTGGAAGCCTTAATGCTTATAATGGTACGCCGGGGAAACGCAAGGTAAAAGTAGTACCAACGTTTAAGGCCGAGCTAACGTTGATATCAATGCCGTGAAAATCGGCGATTGATTTTACAATGGGCAAGCCCAAGCCAAAACTTTCCTGCTCCATTGATTGCCTGAACTTTTTGAACCGGTTAAAAATGAAAGGTATTTGTTCCGCGGCGATGCCAATCCCCGTATCGATAATCTGAACAATTAAGCGGTTATCGTCAATGAAACTTTTTACCACAATCTCACCACCTTCTTTATTGTATTTTATGGCATTGTTAATGAGGTTGAAAAACATATTGAACAGCAAGAACTCGTTTACCTCGGGTAGGCTGGTGTCGTTTTCGATATTGGTTTTAAAAGTAATGCCCTTGTCTTCCAGCCGGATGGATATTTCGTTGTAAACATCATCAATAAGGTTTTTAATGGTAACGGTGTCTTCTTTCAAAAATTGGGCATTCTCAATTTGTGAGATGAGTAATAGTGTTTTGGTGATACTTTTTAATCGGTTCAGTATTTTTTGCATTTCGAGGAGGCGCACTTTTACATCATCGGTTATCTCTTCACGTTGAAACATGTTTTCAATTTTCGATTGTAGTATCGAAATCGGCGTCATCAACTCATGTGAAGCATTGGATATAAACTCGCGTTCTTTTTGAAAAGCACTCTCAATGGTCCGTATCATCTCGTGGATGCTTTTGTCGAGGTATTGGAAGTCGGACGTGGTGGTACGCACCTTTTTATACGAACCAAAGTTTGGGAATTTGTTCCCGATCAGTTTGGTTTGGATAATACGATCTAACGGCCGCAGGATATAGTTGGAGTAAAATAAATCGGCCAGGATGGTGAGGCATATCATGCCCAGCAGCACTTGTAAAGCAATACTTTGGAGAGCTACGTCGGTATCGCCAATGGTACTTACGCTCTTGCCAATTTCGAGCATGTAATTTGTTTTGCCTATTTTAAAGGTGCGGTTTAGTATGCGATAGTTGATGGTATCGCCCTCGACCTTTCTTTTTTGCTGAGTTATGGTATCCAGTTTACCTATCGAACCATCGGTAGTATCAATACTGATGTATTCATCTTTTAACAAAGTGTAACTTGAATAAGGCTCACCATTTTCCATAAAAGCGCCAATACCTTGTTTTTGTATCAGCACTATAGCTTTTTCTTCCTGCTTATGCAGGCGGTTGTCGTTATAATTTTGGTTGATGTTTCTGATGAGGGTAGGCAGTAACAACACAAACAGCACCACTATTACCAATTTTGATATGGCATTAAACAGGGTGAGTTTGGTTTGTAGTTTCAAGGGCCTTAGTTCAACTTTATTTTATAACCTAAACCACGCACGGTTTCGAGCCAGTCGGGCGCCGAGTGTACACTTAGTTTTTTGCGGATGTTTTTAATGTGAACATCGATATAGTTCGAGTCGTAATCATCGTTCACTACGCTTCCCCAAATATGTTCGCTCAGTTGCGGGCGGGTAAGGGTGCGGTTTTTGTTCATTATGAGGTAAGCAATCAGGTCGAACTCTTTTTTGGTGATGGTACTAACTTCTTTATCCTGATGGCTGATGGTGCGGTCGTTCAAATCGATTACAAAATCGCCAAGGTTTACAATGGTATGTTTTAGCCCAAACTTGCGGCGTACGATGGCCTGCATGCGGCTTTGCAGTTCGAGCATGGAAAATGGTTTTGGTAAATAGTCGTCGGCACCCAAATCCAGGCCTTTAATCCGGTCGTAAACTTCGGCGCGGGCTGTAAGTATGATGCAGGCTGCTTCCGGGTTATTTTTCTTGGCTTCTTTTAGCAAGTCGAGGCCTTCGTAATCGGGCAAACCGAGATCTATCAATATAAAATCGTACAGATTGACAGCGATTTTTTCGGAGGCCGTTTTACCGTTATAACATATTTCGCAAAGATAATTGCAGTTGGCCAAAAATATTTCCAACTCTTTTGCCAGCGATTTTTCATCCTCAATAATCAGTACGTTCATATCCGGGTCAATAAAAAAGGTAATAGAATGTTAAATTAAAAAAAGACTCGTTGGAGTTGAATAATGAGCCCTGCACATTTACCGGGATCGAATATTTGTAGGAGGCTTCGATGGTATAGTGCGGCCTGTTGTACGATATGGGTAAGCGAAAATAATAGTCGAGCACATTAAACTCGGTGTTCTTTTCGGCGTAATCGTTCGGGTAAACCGGTTTGCCGTTTGGCGGTGGTTTGCTCGGATCGTCATGATCGAAGAAAAAATCGTGCCTGTAAGAGAAGTTCTCGACAAAGTTTTGAGTACCGAGTATCACGTTGAACGATGGCTCAAAGGTGATATAATCCTTATCGTCAAAAATATTGAAATTGCTTTCGAAATAATGAGAGTGACCGATGGTTAGGAAGAAGTCGTTGCTCTGACCATACAGGTAGTCCATGGTGATGGTACTTTTTAGCAGGTGCCAGTCGAAACTGTTCTTAATGTTGATATCATTAGACGAGGCAGACTTGATGACCCGGGCCGAATCGCTAAAGAAAAAATGGGTGTAACTGATAGAGCCTTTAATATCCTTGTTGAATTTATAACTATAGCCCGCGCCTAAATCAAATTCATCAATAGTTGGTGGCGAGTTAAAAACCTTCCACATGGAGCCATAGGCAAATAAGCCGGATTTACCGTTGTAAATCACGTCGCTTGTTAAATATGGGTAACGCTGCGGGCTGGTACGGCCAAAAAAGCTTGCATCGGTGCCATAACTTGCACCAACTGAAAGCGACCGCTTTTTTGGTGATGATGTTTTATCGGTATCCGTTACCAGATATGACCCGCGATTGTTCACAAATTTGACAGCATGTACGCCACCGATAACGGCTTGGCATGCTACTAAAAAAATCAGCGTTGTTAAGTATCTCATTTTATTCAAATTAGTGTTCAAATCAATTGTTTCGCCTAATAATATCGGGTGGGCGTTCCAAGCCTTCGGGCCTGCGTTTGCTGCGTTGTTTTTTGTTTGCGGTATCGGCAGGTGTTGCGGCTTTTTCAGTTGTTTTATTATCGGCCACCTTTTCGGGTTTGGGTTGGCGTTTGGTTTTAGGCACTTCTTTTATGGTGCTGTGGTCCAAAACATCCATACGGTTTTGCGTAACCCGGCGTGTTTTGGTAGTATCGTTACCGATGGTAATATGCACAGAAGCAGGGTGTTGGGCACCGGGCACAGGAACTTGCTGCTCCACATTATTAGAAGCAGATGCGAATGACAGGCTTGCTGTAAATAGCAATAGGGCAACTATATAGGCAAACCTCTTTATCATACAGAAAACGGAGCGTAAAAATTATCCAAATAAATATTTTTTTGATGATACGACGTTCATTGCAATAAGAACGCTAAAATTAAATAAAAAGCATATCATCACAGCATAGAAAAAAACCCGGCTACTCCACCAGAGTACGCCGGGTAACATTCAAATCAACATTAATATATTATCGTAATACAACACTCTTCACAAAATTACCGCTGGCATCGAACGCGACAGCTTCGCGGGTATTATTGGTAGTGATGATGACTACATATCCTTGCAAAACGCCGGCATGTTTAATTTCAAAAGCCTTATCGAACACATACGCAGGGAAAGTAGTTGTCAGGTAGCTGCTTACATTGGCAGGCAATGCACTTTGCGCTATGCTGACATGTCCGTTAGGGTGAGGGTAAAGCTGCACGCGGTTAATAAAAGTACCGCCCGAAGTGAATGTAGTAGCAAACAATCCGTTGTCCGCACTAATTACGGTGTAGGTAGCATCAAAGTTTACAGCTGCATGCAATAAGGTGTCGGCAGGGTAATTTGTGGTAAAATAAGTTTTGATGGCGGTGGGTAGAGCGCTTATAGCTAAAGTATCCTGTGGCTGGCCATCCCTGTCGCCAAAGCACCCGCCGGCGTGCCATCCCGGGCCATTATCCAAGTCGTGACCTTCGCGTTGTTCGAATACCAACACAAAGTTTCCGCTGGCATCAAATTTTAAACCAATGGGCTTGCCGTTAAAATTAATAACCACTACGTAGCTATCGACCACGCCGGCCGATGTGGAAATTTTAAAAGCTTTTTGGAAAGTGTAACCGGCATAGTTGGCGGTTAAATAAGTGCCGATGGCACTTGGCAGGCTGGCAAAGGTTACTGAATCTTTAATATCGCCACTATGGTAACAATTAACAATAAATATACCGCTGGTAGTTACCGGCGTGGTGGTTACAATGCCCGAAGGTGTTGTAGTGGTTACGGTTGTTGTTGACGATGCAGCTACTTGTATAGCGCTTGCGGCAGCCTGTGCCGAGATGTTGTTTTGATTGGTGCCATTGGTAACCTGCGATTTTTGGCATGAAGACAGAGCAGCCAATGCAGCCACGCCACATACCAACAGGTAATTTAATTTAATCAACTTTTTCATGTTTGTAATTTTTTAGGTTCTTAAATCAATAAAATCAAATAATTGGCCATTATTTATGATGTAAAACTATTACGGCTTTATGAAAGGAAAATGAAGAAGGATTTTTTTTTCTAAAAGTTTTTAAAAATCACACGCGCACAGATTTTTTATGGAAAATTTTAAAACAATGAGACAGCATCGGTATTTGTATAAATGACCAGTTGGTTTAAACAAAAAGATGCGTTTCAAAAATGTACATGTTATCATCAATCCGGCTACGGGAAAGACAGAGCCTGTTTTATCTTTTTTGAACGATGCATTTAAAGGTATTAAATGGGAAGCCACTGTAATAACGCCCGGCTTGGATGCCTTTAGTATAACTAAAAAACTCATCGGAAAAACCGAACTTATAGTGGTGTATGGGGGCGATGGCAGCTTGAGTGAAGTGGCCGGCGCCTTGTGCGGAACAGATACGCCAATGGCCATCATCCCGGGCGGAACAGCAAATGTGATGTCGAAAGAATTGGGAATACCGCAGGATAGCCGGGACGCACTAGCACTGATTGTTGATGGCCCATCGAAAATAATGACCATTGATATGGGAATAGCCAACAACATGCCTTTTTTACTCCGGATAAACCTGGGGATGATGGCCGATATGGTATTGTTGGCCGATGACGAGCTGAAAGATAATTTAGGACAAATGGCTTACGGCGTAGCCGCTTTACAAACCTGGATGGGCGCCGAGCCCATAAGGTTTGGTTTGCTGATTGACGGGGAGCAGGTTATTGAAGAGGGAGTTTCGCTAACGGTAACCAATGCTGGCAATATTGGTATCGGCCATTTTTCTTTTTTGCCCGATATGTCGGTTAATGACGGGTTCCTGGATGTGATATTGCTGAATGATGCCGACCTGTTATCGGTATTAAGGGTAGCTGGAACAACACTATTACAAACCGAGTCGAACGTGTTGAAGCATTGGAAATGTAAGCAGGTCAGTATATTTTTAGAAAAGTCGCATTCGTATGTATTTGATGATTGCGAAAAACATGCAGCCGAAATCCATATCAACATATTACCGGGAGCTTTAAAAGTTTTGATACCTTATCAGCACAATAATTAAGCATGCGCAATAAAATAAAGAGTATTTGGCTGGTATGTGTCATTTTGATACAAAAGGTATTAGACAACATCCACCGGTTGATTTTTGGCTTGCCCACTTTAAAACGAAGCCAGATAACCGCCGATTTGTTTTTAGGAAGCCAATATAACCTGATAGGGTTGCGGAAATTGAAGAAATTAGGCGTAACCGCCATTGTTAACATGCGTATCCATTCCATTTATACTCACGCAAGGTATAAAGGGTTTAAATACCTGCATTTGCCAACGGTTGACAATACCCCGCCAAAATTAGGCGATCTGATTTACGGAGCCGATTTTTTGTTTGGAGAAATAAAAAAGGGTGGTAAAGTTTACATCCACTGCAGGCAGGGCCTCGGTCGGGGGCCAACTATGACCATTGCTTACCTGCTTAAAATAGGTATGACGTTTAGCGATGCCTTTGCGCTGGTGAAACGCGTACGACCTTTTATTGACCCGCGCCCCGAACAGATAGCAAAGCTGAAAGAACTGGAAGCGTATTATAGTACTTTGAAATAATAACACATTGTTGTTATTTTGATGTATGCCTAACCGAAAGCCCGAAAATTTAGATTGGATAAACAATTTGCGGATTGTGGCTTTGTTTGCGGTTATTGTATTGCATACTACTTCGCCGGTATTGGAACAGTTTAACAAAGGGCCCTTAAGCACCTGGCTTGTTGGCGATTTTTATAACTCACTGGTACGTTTCGCGGTGCCGGTTTTTGTGATGATAACAGGGGCGTTACTGTTGCACCGCGATTACGAGATAAGCGATTTTTTAAAAAAACGGTTGGGGCGCGTGGTATGGCCTTTTTTGTTTTGGAGCCTGATATATATAGCCTATATGTTTTACAACGAGGATATAGACTATAGCGGCGACTTTTGGATAACCACTAAACAGATTTTGCACCAACTGAAATTTGGTAGTTCATACCATTTATGGTATGTATACATGCTTATCGGCCTCTACCTCATCATACCAGTCCTTAGTAAATTTGTGCGTAACGCCACTGAGAAAGAGATATTATACTTTTTAGCCGTGTGGTTATTGGTAATGCTGATAGACCAACCTTATTTAGCCCGGTTTAAACCGCAATTGGACCTGCGTTATTTTGAAGGCTTTATCGGCTACCTTGTTTTGGGGCATTATTTGGCTTTTAAAGAATTTACCCGGCCACACTTGAAAGAAGCCATGCATGCTTTGTTCCTCGTGAGCTTAATAGGGACGACAATGGGTACGTACCTATTATTTAACTATTACCATGGCATCAGCACTTTGTTGTACGAGCCCCTAAGCCCGCCAATTGTTATCATTTCGGCAAGTATATTTATGATGGCGAGGCTGGCAAAGCCCGTTCTGTCGCCTTTTGTGGTAAAGGTGCGCGATTTTGCGGGTACGTACTCCTATGGTGTATATCTCAGCCATGCGCTGGTACTCTTACTGCTCGACCAGGCCGGGCTAAACTTTAAACTGTTTATACCTTTGCTCAGTATCCCGTTAACGGCATTGGTTTGCTTTAGCCTTTCGTTGTTGTTGGTTTATTTGGTGAACAAGCTACCTTTTTTAGGGAAATGGATTTCGGGCTGAGATGGTATATTTTTGCTATTTTAGAAGGATAATTGTCAAGATTTTAAATGAACATCGAAACTACACTGCACCAGATTGACGAGTTAAAAACCGAATTCGACAGATACCGGAAAAATGACAGTTACCGTGTGCGGGATGCCTTGGCTATTGAGTATACCTATGAAAGCGATAGGATAGAGGGCAATACGCTGACCCTAATGGAAACCGAATTGGTGGTTAACCAGGGCGTAACCATTGCAGGAAAGCCACTCAAAGATCATCTGGAAGCTATAAACCATGCCCATGCCATCGGTTTTGTAAATGAGGTAGTGAAAAACAAGGTTGATTTTAAAGAAGCGGTACTGTTAGATATACGCCAATTGATACTACGCTCCATTAACGACCAATATGCGGGAAAATACCGCGATGTGCCGGTCACGATCAGTGGTACAACTTACGTTCCGCCACAGCCTTATTTGATAAAAAAAGAAATAGAAGATTACTTTCTGTTTTACGAAGAACAAAAAGAACAATTGCACCCTTTTATTATGGCAGCCGAACTGCACGAACGTTTGGTAACCATTCACCCTTTTGTGGATGGTAATGGCCGTACAGCAAGGCTGATCATGAATTTAGAATTGCTACGCAATGGTTATCCCATCGCTATACTAAAAGGCGGTAATGATGACCGGCAGGTTTATTACAACACATTGCAAACAGCGCAGGTAAACGGCAATAAACAACCTTTTATTGGCCTGGTTGCTGATGTGGTAAAACAAGCTTTGGTGAAGTATTTAGAGCTGTTAAGGGGCTAAGCGACAGTATCTTTATCTTACATCTGTCGGTTTATTTGGTGAAAATGTGCTTGTTTTGGAAGGCATATTTCGGGCTGAGGTGGAGCTTTAATTGTTTTTTTCAGAATATTGCTCAAATATCTTATCCAAATCTTTGAATTTGTATTGTTTTGCCTGAATTTGTTCTGCAAGATCCGTATCATCAGCAACGGCTTTGCTTAATATATCGATATAGTTCTTGCTGGTTAAGGGATAGGTCATGTCATCACCTTTTTCTTGGTACATTGGAACTGTTCTATACATTGCCCCATTACCACTGTTGGTCCATTTTCCAGTAGCTTTATTTTCTAATGCACCGGTGGTAGTGTTCATGGTTTGTGTGAAAGCATTGGAAAAGGTAGCTCCGCCTGAATTGTTGGCCTTAAACTCGTAGTATATCTTTATGGTCGGGCTCGTTAAAACCACTTTGCCAAAATATTTCTTATGGTCTTTTGTATCACCATCGGCTTCCACATATAACGTATCAATTGTATCATCTGCTTTTCTGTGTTGGACTGTAATAGTAAATGATTTGAGATCGTCAATTTTTACCATAACCCTTTTTGCTTTGTCGTCGGGTTTATAGAATATATGATCTTCAGAATAGTCACAAAATATAA
This sequence comes from uncultured Mucilaginibacter sp., assembly GCF_903893715.1. Lineage (GTDB taxonomy): Bacteria > Bacteroidota > Bacteroidia > Sphingobacteriales > Sphingobacteriaceae > Mucilaginibacter. The sequence continues at coordinate 5,754 of NZ_CAITNG010000008.1, read as the reverse complement.
GGCCTTCCAGTTTTTCGCCCGACGTGGTTGTATAAGAGCCTTTATCGAACTGTGCTTTTGTTTTGAAAGCAATAGCACAAACAATAAATAATAGCAATAGAAATTTTCGCATAAACGTATCTTTTGATCAAATATAATATTTTAGAAACTAAATAAAAAAATTAATACGCATACTTGCCACCCAACTCAAAACAACCCAAATCAGGTGCTTTGCCTGTGAACGGAAAACCGATATCAGCACCTTTGTCAACAAATTGGCTGCCGGGACGTAATTTCATAAAGTTGGTATCGGGCAGGCTGCCGTCTTTTTGGCGCGGGCCGACTATTAAAGATTCATCCAAGCTCATAAAATCATTGTCGGTAGCTGTAAGGCCCAGGTCAAAATAATTATTGGCCAGATCACATTTGGAGTTGTCGAGGTTGGTAAGCTCCCGGCCACCTTTGTAACCTAAGTTATTGCGCATTTTGTGGCTATAACCGGGCACATCGGCAGCAGGGTCGTTAAGCAGCCTGTTTAACATATTGAAGTTGTTGGCGTTGCGGTAGGCCGTATTGTTGTACCAAAAATTACCGTTAATGTGGTGATTGGCATAAAAACCACTGGCTTTGTTGCGCACGGACAAACAAAATTGGATGGTATGCTGCGGCACGGGGTTAGGTATTTCATTGGCAGGCCTTCGGGCAAAACCGCCCCCTTTAAAGCCGTTGCCATCGCCCAGGCTTTGAAAATCGGTGCCGAAACCATTGTACATGGCCCAGCAATGATCGAAGGTCACACTTTCGTGCGAGTTGATGCAATCGTAGCCATCGTCGCTGTTGAACCAGGCGCGGTCGCCTTTAAATACATTGCCCTTGCTGCCCGGCCTGGGGTGGCAGCCAAAACCATCGGTATTGCCGCCCTTGCCGTTTTCCGAAAAATAATCCCAATTGCGGTAGGCATCGCAGTTTAAGATGAGGTTGTTTGAGCCGCTGAGCAGGTAAAAACCGATGGCCATACCATCGTGCATGGTGAGTTGTTCATATATGTTATTATCGCCGTGGTTTTCGAAGCATTCCGACTGGGTATGTGTTTTGATAGTTACCTGTATGCCAATCACATCTAAACCTTTTAAGTGGATGTAAGAGCCATAAACCATAAAGGCAATCACCCGGAAATCGGCAGGTTTTACATCCTGGTAGTCAAACGTGGGTTTCTCTCCCGGATAGGCGAAATAGTTGATATAGGCGCCTGGTTTACCGCTTTTATCCAGATAGGTAACACAAGCATTTATTCTTTCTTTGCGTGCTATTTGTGACTCGCTCATGCGGTAAACTCCGCCACGCAGATACACGGTATCACCAGGCTTAACGGCGTCCTGCGCGTGTTGGATGGTGGCGAAGGGACTGTTTTTGGTCCCCGGGTTGGCATCGTTACCATTAACTGCTACGTAGAATGTTGTGGCAAATGCCACTGAAAATGGTGTTGTTAAAATTAAAGCGAGGAGTAATTTCTTTATCATATCAGGTGGTTAAAAGCGAAACAATTGGTCGAAAAACAGATGGATAGACACTGAAAGCTGTTTCAAGGTTTAAAATTAAAAATCTTTATCGGGTAAATAACTTGTTACCAAGAATGATACAAAACAAAGCATCGGCTTATTTAAACCAAAGTACCGCATAACCAACAAGTTCTTTGGTATAAATATCCCATTTAGGTAGTATTTCGGCTTTGGGGATGAGTTGTATAAAAGAGAACCGGCCGCCGGCGATAAAATTGCAGGGATAAGGCACCACCGGCACACCCGCCTTTTTAAAGGTGGCCATAGCGCGCCGCATATGAAAGGCCGATGTTACCAACAAATAGGGTGGTGCCAGGTGCTTTTGTTGAAGAATGGCACTTGAAAACTTCGCGTTTTCGAGGGTGTTTTTTGAACGGCCTTCGGTTAGGATAACACTATCGGGATAATTAAGCTCTTTTAGTTGTGCCCTCGCCCAATCCGCCTCGATAAAATCGTTTTTTTCGAGCGACCCATTGGCCCCGCTAAACAGGATATATTTGGCCTTGCCCGAAGTTGTCAGTTTTGCGCCTTGGATAAACCTGTCGGCGGCGCCACCAAAATAACCTGTGCCGAATTTACCGGGCCCGGCAAAACCTCCTAAAACGATAACGCAGCTGTATTTGGTGTTATCGTATTCGGAAGGGTAAACATCCCAATGGTTTGCAAACTGGTTCAAAAAAACCGGCATCGAAAAGAACAAGGTTAACGAAATGGCGGCGATGTATAAACGGCGCTTTGCCTTTTTATTTTTGATAATGAGAGCAATAACGACCAATCCCAATATCCAATAAAATGGTACAATTAAAAAGGCAAGGACTTTTGAAAAGAAGAAATACATGCTACTAAGATATTATAAGCCAAATATATCAGGATACTGCAATGCGGCTTTTAAAATGAAGTTAACAGAGTCCGTAGTCCAAATTTCGCCGTCTTTTACTTTTTGGAGAACTTGCGGGGCAGGCATAAACACAACTTCAATCTCCTCGGCCGGGTCGGGTTTTTGGACGGAGTTAATGACGGCATCGAAAACGATAAAGCCATAGGTTATTTGCCTGGTTTTGGTTGGGTTAACGGTTATTTTACCAAGAGAGATTAATTTATCAGCTTCGACTTTTACGCCGGTTTCTTCTTCCAGTTCATTTAAGGCCGATTGGATGATGCCTTTGCCGGGCTGTTCGAGCCCGCCGGGCAGGTCGAGCAGGATTTGGCCCAGACCGTGTTTGTATTGACGCACTAAAACTACTTCGTGAGCGGGGGTGAGGGTCAATATCATTACCACATTGCCAAGGGGGGCGAAGTAATAGTCGTTCATAATCAGGCCGCCGGGGAGTTGTACGGTGTGGCGTAGCAGTGGAAACCAGGGGCTTGGCGATACGTCTTCTTCTTCGAGGATGGTCCAGGGTTTGAGCATGGTTTTGTTTTATGATGATGCTAATATAGCTCGTTTAAGGTAATATCTCTGTCCAATTGCCCTCATCTTCTAAAACCGTTGAAAACGTACTTTTGTCTGGCAGATCAAGGTATGGGTAGGTTACTTTGCTAAGGTATAGCCCTTGCGGGTGCGCGGGGCTTAGGATGGGTGGTGTTTGGTTATGGATGAGGTATTGCTCAAATTCATCCACCGTGAGTTTGCCGCTGCCGATGATGATGAGTCGCCCGGTAATGATGCGCACCATTTTGCTCAGGAAACGGTTGGCCGATATTTGGAAACGGAAACGCTTGCCGGTATGATCGCGGCAGAGGGTGGCTTGTGATATTTGGCAAAGGGTGTGCTTGTTACGATCGGGACTGGTGCAAAGGGCGCGGTAGTCGGTGTAGTTAGGTAACAGTTTTACAGCACGGGCCATTTGGGTTAAGTCCCAATCGGGCCGCAGATACAGAGAGCTGAGGCCGTTTAAAAATGGGTCTTTATGGGTGTGGATATAGTAGTTATAAGTACGCTGGACAGCATCGAAGCGGGCATGAGCGGTATCGTCGACGGGGATGATGTCGAACACGGCGATATCGTCGGGAAGTAGTTTGTTGAGCCGGAAAAACAGTTCGTCGCTCAATGGTTTTGCCACATCAACATGGAAAAAGAACTGGCTGGCATGTACCTGCGCGTCGGTGCGGCCGCAGCCGGTGATGGGGCTTGGGGTTTTGAGTATTTTACCGAGCGCATCTTCCAACACCTGTTGTACATTAATGCCGTCGGGGTGGCGCTGCCAGCCGCGGTAATTAGCGCCATGATAAGCAATGTGCAAAAAGTATCGCATGACTAAAACAAGCTGAATTGTGTAGGTTGTTCGGCTGTTTGCACATCGGCAACCTTATCGCCGGTGATGTGGTAAACCGGGGTTTCGTTATGGCGCGAGGCGATGATGATGCGGGTATCGCCGGCAAATTGGTTAAACAGGGTTTGCACCAGTTCGGGGTCGTTGTTATCCTGCGAGAGGTGGGCCAAAAACAAATGGCTCAACTGCGGCGGGCGGTGAGCGATAAAAAAATCGAGCGCCTGTCGGTTGGACAGGTGGCCCATGCCGCCACGTATGCGGTTTTTAAGGTGATAAGGGTAGCGGCCATTTTGCAGCATATCTTCATCGTAATTGGCCTCTAAAAACGCGGCATGGCATTGTTTAAAGTGCGTGGCCAGGTGATCGCAAGGTGCGCCGATATCGGTAAACACGCCTATTGTAATGCCATTGCCGCTGATGTTGAAACTGTGCGGATGGACGGCATCGTGAAATTTGGGGAAAGCGGTAACCGTTAAGCCGCCGATCTGTACCGGCTCGTATCCCGTAAAGGTGATGCGCAGGCTGTCATCAATAGCCAAACCTCCGTTTTGGTGGGTGAGAGGCGTGATGTAAACGGGCAGTTTGTATTTACGGGCCAGCACGCTGACGCCGCGGATATGGTCGGAATGCTCGTGCGAGATAAAGATGGCGCGCACCTTGAGCATACTAAGGCCCAGGCGGTGCATGCGGCGCTCGGTTTCGCGGCAGGATATACCGGCATCGATGAGCACGGCCTCGTGCCCGTTGCCGATGTAATAGCAATTACCGTTGCTGCCCGAATTGAGTGATGTAATGTATAGCGACATGCGAACAGCAAAGTACGGAGTTTTGCAGGAGTTTGGCGAAGAAAATTTCGTTCGGTAGTCGGAGACTACCGTCATAGTGGTTCGAAGTCGGGAGACTTCGAACAGCAAGGGCATTGATCAAAGCCTATATCCGGCGTATGCCGCCCGAACCGTGTTTTGAGATGGTTACTTGGGTAGCACTGCCGGTATAAGCTATGTGTCCTGAACCGGATACCGAAGCGTCGATCTTTTGGCTGGCATTGATGGTGGCATGGCCCGATCCGGCGACATGCACGTTGGTGGCCACTGTAACGAGGTCTTGGGCGGTATAATGGCCCGAGCCCGAAATGGCTATGGTGCAATTATCGGCTTTACCGGAAAGGTCCATATAGCCCGAGCCGCTAACTCTGGTTTCGAGGGTTTGCGCGTTTACTTTGCCGGTTAAACCGCCCGAACCGGATACCCTCAATTTTAAGAAATTGGCGCTGACCCCATCGGTAAATGATAGCTTACCCGAACCTGAAACGCTGATGCTGTTCACCTCGTTTACATTGATGTACACCACCTCTTTTTTATGTTTATGGTTGTTGCCCCAATTAAGGTTCCAGTGCCAGTTGTCCCAATCGTCATGGTCATCGTCCCCGGCGTTGATGTTCACTTCATCTTTATTGTAAACCCTTAATATCCCGTCTTTAACTTCGGTAATAACCTGTTTAATGTCAATGTCGGCGGCTTCAATTTTAACCGATTCTGTTGAGCCTTGCGTTACATAGACATCGAACGAGCCCCCAACGCTGATGGCGTTAAAACCTGTAAGCGCCCTGGTTTCTGTTTTTTGCGCGAATGTATATCCGGCGTTGAAAAACAGCGCAGCGGCAAATAAAATTTTGGTCAATAATCGCATAATAGTGTTTTTTTTTAGCAAGACGCAGGTTACGTTAAATAGGTTGCATGGGAAAAATAAAAAAATACTAGGGCGCCTAAACTGGTGTTGAGATTGACTATGGCGCACGCGTGCCGTGGCTGTTGCGCAACGAAAGGATTATTTTCAATAATATTTTGTTAAGATATTGATATTTAGTATCTTAACATCATGCAAGGGAAGAAAAACTATCAAGAGAAGCTCTTTACCAATTTCCAGTTATCAGATCGGGTTCC
>NZ_CAITNG010000007.1 GCF_903893715.1 uncultured Mucilaginibacter sp. | reverse complement strand
TGTAAATTTTTCATTGTGTTAATTTTTAAAAGTTCCAGCCAAAAATTAATTAAGTAAAGCAGGTGCCGTTAGCTGTTGACGGCACCTGCTTTAGGGTTAAAACCTTGTAATCAATGCGATGATGAATCTGCTTTCAGAGTTAACCAGATCATACGGCACAAAATTTGGGTTTGGTACTGTATTTCCGTTTGCGTTAACAATGGTTGGCGGATTTGGTATGTACGAATTCGGATTGTAACTTGTCGACGGGTTAGCTGTGTAACCTGTAGGACCCGATACACCACCCGCTCCGTTGAAATAAGGAATATTCATGAAACGGTGTACCAACTCGAAACGTAAGGTCAAAAATTGGTTAGGGTTGTAGTCGATACAGGTTGATGCATCCCATCCGGCCATTTTAGAGCCGGGAACCTGGTTCGCAATAAACGAGTCGGTAGCTAAACCTGGGGGTACCAAGGCCAGATAACCGCTTGGGTTCGACATAAAGCCACCACCGATGGTCCATCCCCATTTCATGCCATCACCAAACCAAAGCCTGTTATAGGCCATACCGCTGATGAAGTTAGAGGCATTTGCACCAAATGCCGAGTAGACCACATTACCGGGGGCCGTACCTGTTTGAAAGCCAAAATCGCCGGTTAAGGTGAAAGCGGCGCGTTTTATGCCCGGCCCTTTTGCATTCGCATTATCATAGTATAAATGTTGGTATGAGTTGTCGGTATGGAACCGTTTTACATCAGGTGCTCCGGCAACATCGGTACCAAAATAGTTATTAGATACCCATGAGGTATTTTTGCTTGGTCTGTTTACTACCGAGAAGCCAAAACCAGGCATCTTGTTGAACACACCGTAAGATTGCCACCCGTTGATGAACCATAGCTCAATTTTGGTTTTAAGAGATGGGAACATCTGCACACGGATACCGTTGAAGAACCAAGGTGTGTTATCCGAGGTATACGATGGCTGGTAGCTCCAGTTTTCGAAGTTATTGTAAGAGAACATACCGATGTACGACATGAAAATACCCATGTCTACATTGATGCCGTGCATGGCATTAAAATGGTAGCCACCATAAGCTTCGCTCAGGTAACGGTAAGCATCGGGCAGATCGTATTGGCCTTTGTAGCCGCTATAGTCGTTACGCGGCACAACGGTTGAACGTGTACCAAACTGGGTCATGATACGGCCGCGAACATTATCGTAATGGAAGTCGCCGCCGATACCTACAAACGAAACATCAACTTCGTTGTTGCGGGCCAAAGCAGTCGACCCGGTCACAACGTCGTCATTCGGGTTATTGTTCGAACGGGTATAATTCATATCAAAAGTAAAGTCGCCGGTGAAATACGCATTGTCCAATAATTTTGACGATTGGCGGTTTTGCCCGTTCACCCACGAAAAATCGGCATAGGCCAGGGGATCGGGTTCTGGTTCGGCTTTCTTTGCCGTATCTATCATCGGCTTTCTTTCTTTTTTAACACCTGCAGAGTCGGAAACCGGGTGGGCCAGTGTGCCGAGTGCCACTACGGTTAATGTAAATAATGTAAATAATTGTTTTTTCATTTTCTTTTTGTTAGTGTGAGTATTGGTGATTTAGTTAAGGTTGTTTCACTATAAATGCATTTAACAGTTATTAGGCTGTACCCCATTCTCATGCCATTATTTGGCATTGTATTTTTAAGTAATTAAAAATCAATACGTTATATAATTTAATCTATTAAAAAGGTAGGTGATGGGAATTTTATTTCAAGAAATTGTTGGTCAATTTGAGAGGGATTTTTGCCAAGTTGAATTAACCGGGGGTGAAAATTCCTTTTTTGGGAAGTCGGTTTTGATAAAAATTATCAAAATGAAAATTAGAAGGGTGTTGGAGTGCCTGATATTATGTTTTTGTTAATAAAACATGAGGGGATTATAAGGGCAATGCTTCTCAAAGTGATAAAAGGCAATTCAAATTGAGAAGAGGGAAAACATCAATAAAATCACAACTTATATTCTTCGATTTTGCGGTATAATGTGGAAAGGCCAATGCCCAGCAGCTTGGCCGCTTCAGTTTTATTTCCTTTTGATTGTAGCAGGGCCTTACGTATAAACTGGTGCTCAATATTGGCAAGGTCGAGCGTGTTTTCGTCCATATAGTCTTCTTTAAAAAACTCGAAAGGGAGCAATTCGCAGGTCAGTGTATCGCTGTTTGCCAGTATGACAACGCGCTCCATTACATTCCTCAACTCGCGTATATTGCCTTTCCAGGGATAAACCTTCAACACTTTTAAAAAGGCTTCGTCCATGTGTTTTACATTACGGTTTAGCTTGTAGGCAAACTCCTTTAAAAAATATTTGGCCAACATTTCAATATCGCCGTTCCGCTCGCGCAAAGGGGGCAGGTAAATGGTGAACACGGCAAGGCGGTAAAATAAGTCAGGCCTGAAACGGTTATGTTCTGCCTCGTGTTTCAGGTCTTTGTTGGTGGCGGCAATGATGCGCACATTGGCTTGGCTTGTGCGCGATTCGCCCACTTTGTTATAAGTGCCGTTTTCCAATACACGCAATACTTTTGATTGCAGCTCCAGATTCATTTCACCAATCTCATCTAAAAACAGCGTTCCACCTTCGGCTTCTTCAAATAAGCCTTTTTTATCTTTAATAGCGCCGGTAAATGCCCCGGCAACGTGGCCAAACAGTTCGCTTTTTAATAATTCGTCCGAAAACGAACTGCAGTTAACGGCAACAAAAGGCTTATTGCGGCGGTCACTTTCCTCATGTATGGCCGATGCAAAAACTTCTTTTCCGGTGCCTGTTTCACCTAAAAGCAGAACAGTAGTTTTTGTATTGGCCACCCTTTTGGCCAAGTCTATCGCTTCGATAATGGCGGGCGATTTGCCCAATATCTCACCAAATTTATTATTCTGGCTTACCCTTTTGTTGATCTGATGGATCTGGAACTGCAAGCTGGCTTTGTCCATAGCACTGCTCACCAAGGGTATGATCCTGTCGTTGTCGTCGCCTTTTATAATATAGTCAAAAGCGCCGTTTTTGATGGCCCTCACGCCATCTTTTATGGAGCCGAATGCTGTAAGATTAATCACTTCGATATATGGGCGTATATCTTTAATGAGCTTCACCAGTTCAACACCGTTTGCATCAGGCAGCTTTACGTCGGTTATCACCACCCTTATTTCGTCGTTGTTCAAAAGTTTTAACCCCGCTTTGGCCGACGGTGCCTTTAGCACCTGGTAACCTTCGCCCTCTATTATTCTTGCAAGCAGACCCAATAACTTGCTTTCGTCCTCTATAATTAATATTGTCGACTCCATTACGTTTTGTCAGGATGTTTTTCTCATTTTGAAGTGCAATGAGGCCAATTCTAATTTTGACATGCTAAAAAGATGCCTGATTTTTGAAAAACCCGTTTAAGCGTAGAATGGAATATTTTTTTGTATTTGCGAGATAGTGGCTATTTAAAAATCCTCTCACATTGAGAGGTTGTTTCTCAAATTGGCATGTTTGAGTATTGATTACTGCAAAGACGAATGGTGGTTTTACTCTAACCCAACCAAAATGACATGCTCAAGTATAGTAGCACAGACTATTGGTAAACAGAGAACCGCCGAAACAAAAAATGCCACCCACTATTGTAGGCAGCATTTACGCAGGCGGAGAAGGAGAGATTCGAACTCTCGATACACTTTTGGCGTATACACACTTTCCAGGCGTGCTCTTTCGACCACTCAGACACTTCTCCGTATCTTTTAATGGACTGCAAAAGTATAAAAATCGGGCGTTAAAACGATATAAATTATCAAACCATAAAACGTTGCCTGCCGCTATTTTTAAATTGAATTTTACCTTATGTTTGCGACGTATGCCTTTTGGATCCATAACGGATGCAAATGCCTGAACAAACATGCTGAGTATAGACGAGATAAAAAAACCCATAGCCGCCGAAATTGATGCCTTCGAAGAGAAGTTTACCGCATCGATGAAAAGTTCGGTACCGCTGCTCGACCGTATCACCCATTATATCGTAAAGCGCAAAGGAAAGCAAATACGGCCCATGTTCGTGTTCTTATCGGCCAGCGTTTGCGGAGGCATCAACGAAAGTACTTATCGTGGCGCGGCCTTGGTGGAGCTTTTACATACCGCCAGTTTAGTGCATGATGATGTGGTTGACAATTCTTACCAACGTCGCGGATTTTTCTCTATCAATGCGTTGTGGAAGAACAAGATAGCCGTTTTGGTTGGCGATTTTTTGCTGTCGAAGGGTTTGCTGCTATCGGTTGAACACAACGATTTTCATCTGCTGCGTATCGTATCCGAAGCGGTCCGTCAAATGAGCGAGGGTGAACTGCTGCAGATTGAAAAGGTGCGCCGCATGGATATCGACGAGGCAATTTATTACGATGTGATCCGCCAGAAAACGGCTTCGCTCATCGCTTCCTGCTGTGCATGCGGGTCAGCGTCATCGGGTGCAGACGAGGCCACTATCGAAAAAATGCGCCTTTTTGGCGAGAAAATCGGCATCGCCTTCCAGATAAAAGACGATATGTTTGATTTTGGTACCGATGACGTGGGTAAACCCCTGGGTATCGATATAAAAGAAAAAAAAGTTACTTTGCCGCTGATTTATGCCTTGAACCGTGCTTCATCGTCCGATAAGCGGCGTATCATCAACCTGGTAAAAAACCATAATGAAGAACCAAAAAAAGTAGCTGAGATTATCCGTTTTGTACAAGATACCGGGGGCCTGCAATACGCCGAAAGCCAAATGAAGATATATCAGGATGAGGCTTTCGAAATACTGAACACTTTCCCTGCAGGCGAGGCCCGTACATCGCTTGAGCAATTGGTGCGCTACACTACAGAAAGGAAAAAATAAAGCATGTCGAACGAACTGATTTTCATCAGCGGCTTTCTCATCTTTATCATCGCCATGCTGGCTATCGATTTGGGCCTGTTCTCGAGGCCCGGTCAGGAAGTTACGCTGAAACGAGCTGCGATAATGAGTCTGGTTTGGATAACATTCGCGCTTATATTTTACGGTTTAACGTATCGCTTTGGCGATTTGCTGCATTCCATCAAAACCTATGGCGATTTGCAGGCGGTAAACATCCGAAACCATCACCACCTTCAATTCAACCCCGCCGACCTGCCCGCCAGTCTCGACCAATACCGCCAAAATCTTTCGCTCGAGTTTATTACCGGCTATATTGTGGAGTATGCCCTTTCGGTAGATAATATTTTTGTGATGGTGCTGGTTTTTACAGCCTTCGGCGTAAGTGCAGGGCATTACCACAAAGTGTTGTTTTGGGGTATTATGGGCGCCATTGTTATGCGTTTTGTGTTTGTGTTTGTGGGTGCGGCTCTGATTGCCAGCTTCGAGTGGATTTTGTACCTTTTTGGTGCTTTTTTGGTTTACACGGGCATCACCATGTTTATCAACCGCAACAAAGAAGAAAATATAGATACCGAAAACCACAAAGTGGTAAAATTTGCCACGAAATATTTTGCCGTATACCCAAAGTTCGAAGGCAATAGGTTCTTTGTCAGGATAGATGCTAAACGGATGATAACACCGCTGTTTCTGGTGTTGCTCATCATCGAGTTTACCGATTTGGTATTCGCGGTTGATTCCATCCCGGCAGTTTTTTCGGTAACTAAGGACCCTTACATCGTATTCTTTTCCAATATCTTCGCCATATTGGGGCTACGTTCCATGTTCTTTTTGCTGGTCAATATCATCGATAAATTCCACTATCTTAAAACCGGCTTGGCGGTTTTGCTGGCTTTTATCGGTGCAAAAATGCTCGCCGGTAGCTACGCTTTGGCCATTGGGCTCACCACCATGAACTCGCTGCTCATCATCCTGCTTATCCTTTTCATCAGTGTGGTGGGTTCGCTCATTTTCCCTGTGAAGAAAAAGGCTGTTCATTAAGCCTAAAAACTTATTAACTTAGCTTGATGCAATTGTTCGATTTCCATTCGTTCCACTTCCGCTTTTTCGATTTGCTCGATATCGTTATCGTGGCTATCATCATTTACCAGTTATACAACCTGATACGCGGCACCATTGCCGCCAATATTTTTATAGGCCTCGCATTGATTTGTGTGCTTTATTTTGTAGTGAGGGCCTTGGAAATGCCACTGCTCACCAAAATACTCGAAAATTTTATGAATGTGGGTATTATCGCGCTTATCGTCGTCTTTCAGCAGGAGATCAGGCGGTTTTTGCTGTTGGTGGGAAAAAATGCCTCGCTCCAACGGAACAAGGCCTGGTGGCGCTATTTTTTTGGTAAAAAGGACGATGAACGCAACAACCTGGCGCGTATAAAACCGATAATTGATGCCTGTAAAAGCATGAAACAAAGTCGCACCGGCGCGTTGATTGTATTTGCCAAGTATTACGATGAACAGTTTTACCAAAACAGTTGCGAACTGGTGGACGCCAAAATATCAAAACGCCTGCTCGAAGCCATATTCCAAAAAAACAGCCCCCTGCACGATGGCGCCGTGGTTATTGCCGAGAACAAAATTAAATCGGCCAGTTGCATTTTGCCGCTCACCGACAATACCGACCTGCCCGCCCAATTTGGTTTGCGCCACAGGGCAGGTATCGGTGTATCCGAAGCTAACGATGCTACGGCCCTCATCATCTCCGAAGAGACGGGCGAAATATCGTACGCCAAACACGGCCGCGTAAAAATGAATATCAGCTTTGCCGAGCTGGAGAAGTTGTTGAATAAGGATTTTTAGGCCTATTGCTTATAAACCTTCCCTTCTTTCATCACAAAACTAACATTCTTCATGTTTTTGATATCCTGTAAAGGGTCGCCGTCAGTGGCTACGATGTCGGCTGTTTTGCCGATGGTGATGCTGCCTAAGGTATCCGACAAGCCCAACAAGTCGGCGGCGCTGACAGTAGCGGACTTAATCGCTTCCATTGGCGTCATGCCGCCCTCGACCATATAACCAAACTCCAGATAGTTTTTACCATGGTCGAACACACCAGCGTCGGTGCCGAAGGCTATTTTTACACCTGCTTTATGGGCCTTTGCAAAAGTGCCCAGCATTTTTGGCCCTATCTCCATTGCCTTGCGGGCTATCACCGGCGGGAAATAGCCTTTTATCGCGGCAGAGTCGGACACTGACCGGCCCGCTATCAATGTTGGCACATAGTAAGTACCGTATTGTACGGCTAACTTTATGTCTTCATCATCCATAAACGAACCATGTTCGATAGAGGTTACGCCGCCCAAAATAGCCCGGCGGATACCCTCGGCGCCATGGGCGTGGCAGGCTACTTTCAGTCCATAGTCTTTAGCGGTCTCGACCACGGCTTTAATTTCATCGATGGAAAACTCGGCACCGGAGCCGTTTTCGCTCAGGTCGAGCACGCCACCTGTGGAGGCTATCTTGATAACATCAGAACCGCGCTTGATCTGTAAGCGCACCGCTTTTATCAATTCGTCGCGCCCATCGGCTACGCCATCATCGGGGCCCATTTTATGCATCATATCATCGCGAAAGCCATCCGAGTTATCCATGTGGCCGCCACTGGCCGATATGGCGCGCCCGGCTGTTATCATTCGGGGGCCTTCAATTAAGCCCTTGGCTATGGCTTTCCGCATGCTGATGTTGATGCCGCTGCCGCCCAAATCGCGCACGGTGGTAAAACCTGCCATTAGCGTACGCTTTGCATATATAGTGCTTTGGAAGGCAATGTCGGCATCGGTCATGGTAAAACCATTGATAATGTTGTCCTTGCCACTGCCCTCGCCCTCGAGGTGCACATGGCAATCCATCAAGCCGGGCATTACGGTTTTGTTTTCGAGGTTGATTACTTTGTCGGCAGTGCCGCCCGTAGTATAGCCTTTTTGGATATCGGCAATTTTGCCGCCATCAACAACAATGGTCATTTGGCTTTGTTCGGTATTGGCAATACCATCAATGAGTTTGCCACAATGAATATAAGTTTTTTGCGCCACGGCAGCATTGGCCAAAAAGAGCAAGGCAAGTAATAGTTTTTTCATGATTACAGTTTAGTGTGATGCCTAAGATATAAGTTTTAAATCAAAAAAAATATCGGCACAAAAAAAGTCCGGTGTAAAAAACCGGACTTTTAAATTTTTTAAAAGGGCTGTTAGCAATATTGTTCAAAAGCACCGATCAGGTTATCGGCTATCATTTGAGCCGGGCGGCCTTCAATCTGGTGGCGCTCAATAATATGAACTAACTTGCCATCCTTAAACAAAGCCATTGATGGCGATGACGGAGGATAAGGCAACATATAGTTACGGGCTTTGTCAACCGCCTCTTTTTCCATGCCTGCAAAAACGGTAACCAGCTTATCCGGATGTTTGGCACTTTGTGCAGCAATACGCGCCGCAGGCCGGGCATTGGCAGCCGCGCAACCGCAAACAGAGTTCACCATAACAAACACCGTACCTTCCGATTCGATGGCTTTTGTTACTTCATCCGCGTTTTTCAATTCCTCAAAACCAACTTTGGTCAGGTCTTCCCGCATTGGGGCAACTAAATATTCAGGGTACATCATCTTCTTTTTTCTAAATTATTAATGCAAAAATAACAAATCATTATCGATTAAAGTTTCTTATACAGAATAATAACATTTTACTGACTATTTGATGCCGTGTTGTTAGAGCCATCCATAAATTATCTATATGTTATCCCTCCTTTAAGTAATTGATAATTTACATTTTGCACTTAATTTTGAAGTTGCGATTTTGTATATTTATCGCTGAAAAGACATCGCTGGTTTCGGTTTTATTTTTTCTGTAAAAATGAAACTTTAACGAAAATTATCCGTAAAAACCAGAGCCGAAAGAAAAACAATTAGTGCAATAGAAGGACAGTTCCCGAAAGCGAATTGCGGTAATGGTACATTAATCTAACAACTGCAGGTTGCACCTTTTGTTTCGCTTTTAATAAATAATTTTAAAACACCTATTGTTTAACAAAAGAGTATGGACCAAAACCTTTCCGATTTTAGTACTGTTATTATTGTGAACAAAGGGCATGGCCAAACCAGGTCGTTGCAGGTAAAAACAAAGCACTTACAGCGCTTTAAACATTATGCCGTCGGGGTATTTGCCGTTATAGTTTGCCTGTTTGCTGCGGTTTTTTATTTGAACGACCAAACAAAGCGGCAGGAAGAGGAAAAGCAAAATTTGTTATCTCAAATAGTGCAGCTCAAACACAGGTTACCTTCGGCAGCGCCTAAAGTAAGTACGGGCAATACGGCTCAAACTTATATACAAAGCATACAGGATAAACTGCAGACTATTAATAATTATCTAAAAAAACGAGGCATCAAAGGTTTTACAACCGCAGGCACAGGCAGCGGTGGCAAAGCACTCGAACCCGCTCTTTCGGATATCGAGAAATATTCGATGTATAACGATTATTTGAGCCGACTTTTGTTAGGTGTGGCGTTCACACCAATGGGCTATCCGCGCACAAGTGGTTTCACATCGGGTTTTGGGTATCGGAGCGATCCGTTTAACGATGCAGATGCCGAATACCATCCGGGTATAGATTTTAAAGGCAGTATTGGCGACCGTGTTAAATGCACGGCAAGCGGAAAAGTTGTTTTTGCAGGATGGTTTGGCGGATATGGCAACTGCGTACGTATCCAACATGCCAATAACCTCGAAACTTTATATGGGCACCTCTCAAAAATTGATGTAAAGCCAGGGCAAAAAGTAAGCGTTGGCGATGTGATAGGGGCTGTTGGCTCAACAGGGCATTCTACGGGTGCGCACCTGCATTATGAAGTGCGCAAGAACGGCAAGCCCATCAACCAGGTAAATTATCTCAATCTTAATAGTTAATACGATAGATATGGGCCTTTTTAAGAAAAAAAACAAAACGGTGAATAATCAGCACGCAATAGCTACGCTGATAAGCGAGGGCTGCGTAATAGAAGGAAATATCAAAGCTCCTAAATTTGTCCGTATTGACGGACATGTAACCGGCGATGTAAGAGTTGAGGAGGGTATGATATTGGGCGAGAAAGGTGTAGTGCATGGTAATATCTATACCCGCGAACTGATTGTTTACGGCACCGTTAATGGCAATATACAAGCAGAGTCGCTTAGCTTATTGAGCTCGGGCAAAATAAGCGGCGAAATAAGAACGCAGACCTTGCAGGTAGAAATGGGGGCTGTTTATAACGGTAAGCTATCCACTGATAAGCATCACCCGGAAAAAAGCCATGTGCAGGTAAGCCATCCCGAAATGATGATGGAAATTGCCGAACTGGCCTGATGATATTTGACATACCGCAGACTTTTTTTACAGCATGCAATTATTTACCTTTGCGGCAACAAAAAGATAAAGCATGTCGAACACATTAGAGACTACCTACGTTAAAAATAAAGTAAAAGACTTGTCGCTGGCCGCTTGGGGCCGTAAAGAGATCGGCCTTGCCGAAGCAGAAATGCCGGGACTGATGGCGCTGCGCGCTGAGTTTGGTGCTTCAAAACCTTTAACAGGTGCCCGCATTGCAGGTTGCCTGCACATGACCATCCAAACCGCTGTTTTGATTGAAACATTGCAGGCTTTGGGCGCCGAAGTTACCTGGTCGTCATGTAATATCTTCTCCACTCAAGACCATGCCGCCGCTGCCATTGCTGCCGCAGGTACTTCGGTTTACGCCTGGAAAGGCATGAACGCCGAAGAATTTGATTGGTGCATTGAACAAACTTTATATTTTGGCGAAGACCGCAAACCATTGAACATGATATTGGACGATGGAGGCGATTTGACCAATATGGTGTTGGATAAATATCCCGAACTAGTTTCGGGCATCAAAGGCCTTTCTGAAGAAACTACTACCGGTGTACATCGTTTGTATGAGCGTGTTAAAAACGGCACTTTATTGATGCCGGCTATTAACATTAACGACTCGGTAACCAAATCGAAATTTGATAATAAATACGGTTGCCGCGAATCGTTGGTTGATGCCATACGCCGCGCTACCGACGTAATGATGGCAGGTAAAGTTGCTGTTGTTTGCGGTTATGGTGATGTGGGCAAAGGTTCGGCCGATTCGTTGCGTAACGCCGGTGTTCGCGTTATCGTCACCGAAATAGACCCTATTTGCGCATTACAAGCTGCAATGGAAGGATTTGAAGTGAAGAAATTAGCTACCGCTATAACAGAGGCCGACATTGTTGTAACTGCTACGGGTAACTGCAATATCGTTCGCGAACAACACTTCCGCGCGTTGAAGGACAAAGCCATCGTTTGTAATATTGGCCACTTTGATAACGAAATAGACATGGCCTGGTTAAACGGCACTTATGGTGATACTAAAATCGAAATCAAGCCGCAGGTTGATAAATATACCATCAACGGTAAAGATGTTATTGTATTAGCCGAAGGTCGTTTGGTAAACTTAGGTTGTGCCACCGGCCACCCATCGTTCGTAATGTCGGCATCGTTCACTAACCAAACTTTAGCACAATTGGAACTTTGGGAAAACAGTGATAAATACGAGAACAACGTGTATACTTTACCAAAAAGCCTGGACGAAAAGGTTGCCCGCTTACACTTAGCTAAAATTAATGTGGAGTTGGAAGAACTTGACCAACACCAAGCCGATTATATAGGCGTACCGGTTAACGGTCCGTTTAAATCGGATGCTTACAGGTACTAAATAGAAATTCAAAATAAAGATTAAAAAGGGTGTGGCTTTTAAGCCGCACCCTTTTTTTGTGTGCTTTTAAAAATAATTTTCATCAAGCTATTGACATTTTGATTTATTACTCTACATTTGTAGAATAAACTCTCAATAAATAGAGCAACATGAAATTAACCAAAGCCGAAGAACAATTAATGGAACTGATTTGGGACCGTAATGAACTTTTTATGAAAGACATTATCGACAGCTATCCTGAACCCAAACCTGCAGTTACCACCCTTGCCACCTTGCTCAAACGGATGCAAAACAAAGGCTTTGTGGCTTATAACCTGATGGGCAACTCGAGACAGTATTACGCGCTGGTAAAAAAGGCCGACTATTTTGCCACGCACGTCAATAACCTCATCAGCGATTTTTTTGGCAATTCGCCGCTGCAGTTCGCTTCGTTTTTTACCACCGAAACCGACTTGACGCAGGCTGAATTAGAGAGTTTGAAAAAAATTATTGACGCTCAAATAGAAAAGAAAAAGCTATGATGATTTACCTGCTCAAATTTATCGCCTGCTCCGGTCTGTTGCTGGCGGTATACCACCTGCTGTTAAAAAACAAAGCCATGTACCGCTTTAACAGGGCGTTCCTGCTGGCAGGCATAGTTTTTTCGATAGCTGTCCCTTTCATTCAGTTCGAGCAGCACGTGGTGCAAATGCCACAGATCATCACGCAGCCCAATCCTGTTGTATATCAGCAACCAGCGCCAACCGTAGTTGAAAGCTACCCGGGTCAACCAATAACAAAAACTGCCGTGGTTATTGCTGCCCCGCAAAGCACTTCTATTGATTATGCGCTTATCGTGATAGGTGTCTATGCCATCGTTACTTGTATATTACTTTTCCGCTTTGTTAGAAACCTGTATAAGATCAGGCGCGCAACAAAGGTCAACCAGCGCATCAACTTCCACGAAGCTTTATTAGTGCTTATCCCGCAAAGGCTGATACCGCATTCATTTTTCAAATACATTTTTTTAAATGGCGAGGATTACCGCCAACAAAAAATTGAAGACAAAATATTGCAGCACGAACTGGCGCATACCCGCCAGTACCACTCGGCCGATGTGGTTTTTACCGAGCTGGTGCAGGTATTCTGCTGGTTTAACCCCTTTTTGATACTTTACCGCAGATCCATACAGCTTAACCACGAGTTTTTAGCCGACGAGGCCGTGTTAAACACTTATGCCGATGTTAGCGAATACCAGCACCTGCTGCTCAACAGCATGAGCGAAGCAGCGGGTTTGTCGGTTACCAGTCAGTTCAGCTATAAACTCACCAAAAAACGTTTGATCATGATGACGAAAAAGACCTCTTTTACAGCCTCTGCTTTGAGCCGGCTGGCCACATTGTTGGTAGTAGCCGTGGCTTTTATTTTGTTTTGTAATGCGGCGGTTTCCAAAAAGACGATGTCGGCGATGGAACCCAGAAAAAGTAAAGATTCGGTGCAGGTTAACTTAAGGCAAATGTACGCGCTGCCATATGCCCACACTACTACAGGTGTATCGAAAAAAGATATGGACGAATATGCCGCTGTTGCTGCAAAATACGCTGGCGTTACCAAAGAGTGGCATAGCAGTTATAAACTTTCCAAAAAAGATATGCATACGATGGTAGATATATACCGCAAAATGAGTGTTGCGCAACAAGACATGCAAAATATCGGCTTTGTATATAACGCTGCTCCTCGTTCGGTATCTCCCATAACTGATAGGGAACTGGATGCATTTAAAGACAAACAAGCCTATCGGATTTATTTAAATGGTTATCACTTAGCGAATGACAGATTAGCTGAATACAAAGCTGAAGACCTGAAACGCGTATCTATACAAAAAGACGATAATGAAAAGTATAAATACCTCGTTATGTTGACTACAAACGATGCTTATGAAGCAGGGCGTAAAAAAATGCTTGCGGAACAGGGTGGGACTTCTCTTGCTATCGGCAAGAATTTTGCAGATGAGGCACAAATACTGAACGAGCAAGCGGATACGGCCAAGATTGTCCGCTTCCCTCCGCCACGATTCAATTATCCGCATACTAAAAAAGGTGTATCACAAAAAGAGCTTGATGATTATGCCGCAATTACTGCAAAATATCCAGTTGAGCCTTATAAAATATCATGGAAATTAAAAATACCCGTAACAACGGCTGATAGTACAAAGTTGGAACAAATGTACAGGCGGATGAGCATAACCCAGCAGGATCATCAGACGATATGTTTTATAAAACATGAACCTCCAAGAGATATGATAGCGGTAACCGATGATCAGCTACAGGCGTATAAAGATATGGGCGTTTATGACGTATGGGTAAATTATAAGCATCTTAATAGTGGCGGACTGGATAAATATAAAGCTGTGGATCTTGTTATAGCGTTCGCAACTAAAAAGCTAAACAGAGCCATCAGCCACACAAAATACAGCTATCACGTAAGTTTATTTACTGTCGATTTTTACGAGGCATACCGTAAACAAGCTTTGGCCGACCTGAACAAGAGCTTTATTATTGTACGCCACCACGATGCTGACGAAATAAAATACCCCGTATTTAAAGCCAGCAATGTACAGGCGAAAACCGATACATCTAAAAACATAACCCAAATGAGGTTTCCACTGCCTTATTATCATACCAAAGAAGGGGTATCGCAAGGCCAGCTTAATGAGTACGCAGCCATTATAGAAAAGTATGAGAATGAATGGGGGAATTTGCCTCCTAAACAACGTGTAATAAATCAGACCGATAAAGCCCGTTTAATAGCCATATACAAACAAATGAGTTTAGCACAACAGGAAATTCAGGTTATCGGTTTTCATTATGGCTTCCCATTAAAAGCAGCGGTTATACCTACCCAAACTCAAATCGATGCATTTAAAGACGATCATATTTATGGTGTTTGGGTAAACGATAAGAAAATCGCCAATAGCGAATTGGATAAATATAAGGCGAACGATTTTGGGAACGTACTGATAAGCCGTTTGACTAAAATGGCTACTAATTACCCAAAATATCATTACGAGGTGAACCTTATGACAGTTGATTATTATAAAGCTTTCCGAAAAAAGTATGGCGAAGAAATGTCCAAAGACCAATCGTGGTATAAAGCAGGGCCAGGCGGGTTCGTTATAAAAAATGATAAGTATGCTTCACAAGCTACCAAGCAATATTCTATAGCTAATCTTCCATGGTTCCCATTCGCGAAAGGATGTTAAACCGATATGCGCGTAAGGCAAAAACGAAGTGCAAGGACTGATCGCTACCGCGCCACATCATCCTCCACACTCTCGCGCAGATCATACAACAACCATTGTTTATTTACAATGGCTTGTGTTTTTGAGCGTAGCAGTTTAATGAAATCATCAACACCAACCGGTTCATTGCCGTTGCCGTGGATGAGTACGATACTGCCGGCCTGGGGTTGCTGCCCCTTGGCCAGCCAGGCATCGGTGCCGATGGGGATAAGGCCGAGGTCGGTGATTTTATAAACCAATTGCTGATCGGACACCAATCCCGGGAAACGGAAAAAAGCTGAGGGCAGCAACCCGTTCTTCAACATATCTATTTCCGTTTTGGTGACTTCGGTATAAATATCGGTGCCGTTTTCGAGCAAAAAGTTTTGGGTGAGTGGTAGTGTTTTGCTTACCCGGTGGTTATAGGAGTGGTTTATCCAGGTAATATAAATTTCCTGCTTTTGTTGTAAATCCTTTAGCCAGGCCAAATCGGCCTGGTGGTCGTTCATCCATAAACCCGTTACCGAAAGGGCGATGGGCACCGGGCGTTCCACCTTTTTGAATTCGTTGAATATGTCAGTAAATATGCGCCGGTCCAACGGGCGGTGCGAGGGGCACAGGTCGGCAGTCAGGGTAATGCCGGTCTCTTCGGGCATGCCGCGTTGAATGCCCGCATCCTGTATTGTTTTGGATTGTTTCTCAGCCTTACTGATGGCTTTCTCGTAAGCCGTAGCAGCAAAGTATTTGCGTGCCTGCGCCAACGTCATCGGTGTGATGGTATAAGGCTCAATTTCATCGATTTTGGTGTGGAGGTCGTGTGGTTCAACCAGCATCACATAGGTTTTGCCACGGTCTTCAAATTTGCGGAGGATAAGCCAATCCTGTGTGTTGCGCTTGGCAGAGCCGTAGTACACCTGATAATTTTTTACGGATGAATAAACGGTCTGCGAAAAGGCGGCAGGGGAGAAGAATAATACAACAACAAGTAAAACCAAAAAACGCATCGCCGAAATTATGAATTGTACATCGGCCTAACAAAACATTGTGGGCCTTTGTTGTATATCCGTCATCATTAAATATTTAACTTTGCCTCATGGCCCATTTATCCGTCAACATCAACAAAATAGCAACCCTGCGTAATTCGCGCGGTGGTAACAATCCCGACCTGCTTAAAGTAGCATTAGACTGCGAACGCTTTGGCGCCGAAGGCATTACCGTACACCCCCGGCCCGATGAGCGGCATATTCGCTATCGCGATGTATACGATTTAAAAAAGGCCATCAGTACCGAGTTCAATATAGAGGGTAACCCGGTGGAGGCCTCATTTGTTGAGTTGGTATTGAATAATCGCCCGGCGCAGGTTACGCTGGTGCCCGATGCCTTAGGACAAATTACCTCGAACCATGGTTGGGACACCATTCAACACCAGGATTATCTGAAAACCATTATATCAGAGTTTCAACTGGCGGGTATCCGAGTATCCATATTTGTTGATCCGGTGGTTGAGATGGTGGAAGCTGCAGCCACAACTGGTACTAACCGCATAGAACTATATACCGAGGCGTATGCTGCCGGCTACCACGGCGACAAAGAAAAAGCCATCGCTCCATACATAGAAGCTGCTAAAGCAGCCCAAAAGTTAGGCATCGGCATCAATGCCGGGCACGACCTTGATCTGCATAACCTGAAGTACTTCGCGCAAAATATTCCTGGACTATTAGAGGTAAGCATAGGCCACGCCCTTATTTGCGATGCGCTTTACTATGGGTTGGAGAATACGATTCAGCTATATTTAAGAGCTTTGACGAAGTAGTTCACCTCACTATCGTAACGCTGCCCGAAGCGGCCCCGCAGTTTTTCTTTTTCAGGTCGATAGTATAGTAGTATACGCCCGACGGTAGGTCCATGCCGTTGCGGGTGCCGTCGAAAGGTTTGGCATAGCCAACGGAGGTATATATCAGTGCCCCTGAACGGTCATAAATATTTACCTGTGTGCCAGGGTAATTTGCCAATCCCGTGATGTTCCAGGTGTCATTAATGCCATCGTGGTTGGGCGAAAACAGGGATGGAATATTAACACCGGGCTCTTGTACCACCGCGGTTACCTGGGTTTTGGCGCTCTCGCAGGTGCCATCGCTACCGGTTATATAAAAAACGGTTGTTTTATCAATAGTGGTAATGAACTTCCCGGTTGTATTTTGCAGTAAAAGAGAGGTATCCCCTGAAGCGTTTACCTGATAAAGCCGGTATACGTATTTGGATGCTAAGTTTTTAACCACTATAACTGCCTGCCCGGGCAAACAAAGCTCAATATTGCTTACTACAGGCGGTAATATGCCGCTCGTGCTGTCGCCAACGGTATAATACCGGCTATCGGCCGAGCAACCCATATCATCATCAACATGTACTTTGTATTTTCCGGCCCCCAACAAATTAGCGAATTTAAAACGGCTCACTACCCTGCCTTTGGCATCTGTCCAGGTGAAGTGCTGGTGGCTGCCTTTAAGGCCGGGCGGGTTGGGTGTACCTCCGGTTACCTGCATTACACCTATCGAACCGATATGCATACCACAACGATCGTTGGTAACTACCAATTGACTGGTGTCGAGCGCGAAGACCGGTCTTGCAATGGTGTAGGTTTTTAAGGTAATCAAGCAAACCTGTGGGTCGCCAATAATTAAGCTAAAAGTGCCGGGCGCCAATTGGGTAACGTTGATGGTTTCATTGCCGGTTGTGTAGCTGATAAGGCCTGTAAGTACTTGCCCGCCATACTCATCCTGGATGTAATAATTTGTTGTGGGCTGGTCGCTGCTTACCAATAAATGTACTTTGATATCCCCGTTTGCATTTCCGCAGGTGGCATTGTCTACAGTATCCGACGCGATAGAGGGTATTATGGTTTTTGAGCCTAAATAATAAGTTTTGCTATCGGCTTCGCAACCTTCGCTGTTAAATGCCCTCAGTTGATAAATACCCATCGGGATATTCGTTATATCGGTAGTGGTTGCCAGTGTTTTGGTCGTATCTTTAGTGTTGACCCATTTATAACTTACTGCGCCTGCCACCTGCATCCCTGTTATTGACCCATCGCTGTTGCTGCAATTGGTGAGGTTCAATTGCACATTGTTATACAAAAAATATATGCCGGTAACAAGGCCTACCGTAAACGGGCCTGCGGTAACCGGGGGACATTTGCTTTCGTCGTGCATTTTTAAGGTATATTGGCCTGGGCCAACGTTCGTTAAAACAGAATCGGTGCCCACAATGTTGTTGCCTGCATCGTACCAGGTATAAGAGTGTACACCTATCCCTGTACCCGATATGCCGTAAATGCCGCCATCTTTTTTATGACAATCGGCATCCTGAATGATGATATTGGTGGTAATAATGGTTGGGCAGGTAAAAACGGTCGGATGATTGGCTTTTATTTTTGAACAAGTATAGCAGGCAATAGCAAAACCTGCATTTGTTACACAAAAAAACAGCCAAATCAGCAATAAAAATCTCCTTTGTTCCATAAACCGATCAAGGTTTTTAAAAGTAGCGAAAATACCTGTAAAACCACTGTCAGTATTCAATTGACAATTGTTACAGAATTGTTAATTCTGTATCTTTGCACCAACATACCCTGACACCATTTTCATGAAGTTAAATATCGATTACCAGGAAAAATTCCAGCACCGTCACATTGCCCCCAACGCCGCCGATACAACAGAAATGCTACATACCGTGGGCGTTAACAGCATTAACGAATTAATTGATCAAACAGTACCTCAAAAAATACGGTTAACAAATCCACTTAACCTGCCCGCAGCTAAAAGTGAGTTCGATTACCTGAATGATCTGAAGCAAACGGCATCAAAAAACAAAGTATTTAAAAGCTACATCGGTCAGGGCTATTATGATGTGATTGTTCCGGGTGTTATACAGCGCAATATATTGGAAAACCCGGGATGGTATACTCAATATACGCCTTATCAGGCCGAAATTGCACAAGGTCGTTTACAGGCTCTGCTTAACTTCCAAACCATGGTGATTGACCTTACCGGGATGGAAATGGCTAACGCCAGCTTACTGGATGAAGGTACTGCCGCTGCCGAAGCGATGTTTATGCAATATAGTTTGCGTAAAAATCCGCAAGCCAATGTGTTTTTTGTGTCGGAAGAGGTTTTCCCGCAAACCATCGATATTTTAAAAACACGGGCTCAACCTTATGGGATTGAGCTACTGATAGGCGACCATAAAACCGTTGAGCTGACCGGGCAAATGTTTGGCGCGATAGTACAATATCCCGCCGGTAATGGCGAGGTGTACGATTATCGTGATTTTGCAACAAATGCGCACGAAAAAGGGATTAAACTGACGGTAGCCGCCGACATTATGAGCCTGGTATTATTGACCCCTCCGGGCGAGTGGGGTGCCGATATTGTGGTAGGCTCAACCCAGCGCTTTGGTGTACCAATGGGTTTTGGCGGTCCGCATGCCGCTTTTTTTGCCACTAAAGAAGAATACAAACGTTCCATGCCGGGCCGTATTATCGGTGTAACCATTGATAGTGCAGGCAACTATGCTTTGCGCATGGCATTGCAGACCCGCGAGCAACATATTCGCAGGGATAAAGCCACTTCCAACATCTGTACTGCACAGGCATTGCTGGCCATTATGGCCGGGATGTACGCGACTTATCATGGGCCAAAAGGCTTAAAACTGATTGCCGAAAGGGTACATGGGTTGACCGTTCTGTTGGAGAAATCATTAGCTGAATTGGGCTATGAACAACAAAATAAAGTTTATTTTGATACCCTGAAGTATAACCTTGGCGATTTGGCCGCACCGATACATGGCCAGGCTATTAACAACGAGATAAACCTGCATTATACCGGTTCATACGTGAGTATCAGTTTGGACGAAACCACCTCGGTTGAGGACGTATTGACCATTGTTAAAGTATTTGCCAAAGTTAAAGCGAAGAGCTTGAACGATATCGCTGTTGAAGATATCAAACAAAACATATCGACCATCATTCCGGCCGGATTACAGCGTACATCTGCGTATCTTGCCCATCCGGTATTTAATTCGCATCATTCGGAGCACGAAATGTTGCGTTATATTAAATCGCTGGAAGCAAAGGATTTGTCATTATGCAATTCGATGATTGCTTTGGGCTCATGCACTATGAAGCTTAACGCGACTACCGAAATGGTGCCTGTAACCTGGGCCGAGTTTAGCAAAATACACCCTTTTGCCCCCGCCGATCAGGTTGGCGGTTATATGCAACTGTTTGACGAATTGAACAAATGGCTGAGCGAAATTACCGGTTTTGCGGCGATGAGCTTGCAACCTAATGCAGGAGCGCAAGGCGAATACGCAGGTTTGATGGTCATCCGCGCTTATCATTTGGATAGGGGCGACCATCACCGGAATGTGGCCTTGATACCGTCATCCGCCCATGGAACCAACCCTGCATCGGCAGCTATGGCGGGCATGAAAATCATAGTAGTTAAATGCGATGATAACGGAAATATTGATGTTGCCGATTTGAAAGAAAAGGCCGAGCTGTATAAAAACGAACTTTCGTGCCTGATGGTAACCTATCCGTCGACGCATGGGGTATTTGAGGAATCGATTATCGATATCTGCAACATTATCCATCAAAATGGAGGCCAGGTATATATGGACGGCGCCAACATGAACGCTCAGGTTGGTTTAACGAGCCCGGCCAATATTGGTGCCGACGTTTGCCATTTGAACCTGCACAAAACATTTTGTATACCACACGGCGGCGGTGGTCCCGGTATGGGTCCAATCGGGGTAGCCAAGCATCTGGTACCTTACCTGCCAGGCCATGCCGTGGTAGATATTGAAAGCGGAAAGTCTATCCACGCGGTTTCATCTGCACCATGGGGTTCGGCATCTATCCTGATCATTTCGCATGCCTATATAGCGATGATGGGGCCTGATGGTTTAACCGACGCTACTAAATATGCCATACTAAATGCCAATTACATTAAGGCCCGTTTAGAGAAACATTACCCCGTGCTGTATGCAGGCGCCAATGGCCGTTGCGCACACGAAATGATATTGGACTGCCGCGCTTTTAAAGCCTTCGGTATCGAAGTAACGGATATAGCAAAACGACTGATGGATTATGGTTTCCACGCGCCAACGGTTTCGTTTCCGGTTGCGGGTACAGTAATGGTGGAACCAACAGAATCGGAGCCAAAACATGAACTCGATCGTTTTTGTAATGCCATGATCTCGATAAGGCACGAAATTGAAGATGTTGAGAAAGGCATCATCGATAAAGTGAACAACCCCTTAAAAAATGCGCCGCATACTACAGCCGTAATAACAGCAAACGAGTGGGACCACCCATACACCCGCCAAAAGGCAGCCTTCCCGTTGCCGTATGTTGCAGCTTACAAATTCTGGCCATCGGTTGGGCGCGTAAACGATACTTATGGCGACCGTACTTTAATTTGCGCTTGCCCGCCGATTGAAAGTTACGAGTTTGAGGAAAGCGTTATTGAATAAGTAAATAAATAAAGACATTTTAAGCAGGTTCGGGCAATGGCCCGAACCTTTTTTTGTGCTTTATTTTTGTTTTTAATAGTTTTTTCGACCCTTTTCCTATTTATTAAATTTTTTGTATATAATAATTATAATTTAATCGTAACTTTAAGTAATGAACCCGTTGGCCTTGGCGAACACCCCTATAACGCCCTATTATGCTGTCATCTTTACATCGATAAAGAACAAAGAAGATGATGGCTACGATGATATGGCGATAGAAATGGCCGAACTTGCACAACAACAAGCCGGTTATTTGGGTGTTGAGTCGGCACGTAACGAGATAGGGATTACGGTTTCATACTGGGCATCGTTAGATGATATTAAACAGTGGAAAGCAAATGCCCGACATTTAGTGGCACAGAAATTGGGGCGTAAACAGTGGTATAAAAAGTATAAAGTGCGTATTTGCCTGGTAGAAAGTGATTATGAATTTTAATTAAAAAAATAATTTGACTTTCGAAGTTCTTATTAGTCTAACGAAAAAGTTACGTTGGCAAATATTCTAATACGAAACATTTTTTTGTTTGTAACCTTTTACTTTTAACTCCCGTATTAAATAAGACTATGACGGTTAGTACTAAATCGGTAAGAATACTGCTCGTTGATGACGATGAGATCAATAACTTTATATCAGTAAAGCTGATTAAAAAAACATTGATCAATACCGAGATCAAGACTTGTTTGAATGGGAAATTTGCTATCGACGAACTGGCTAATATACAGGAAGATAAGCCGGATGAACTGCCGGATTGCATTCTGTTGGACATCAATATGCCCATAATGAACGGTTGGGAGTTTTTAGAAGAATACGAAAGGCTGAACATAGATCCACAGGGCAAAACAAAGATATTCATTATCTCTTCGTCGGTATTTAACAACGACATTAACAAAGCAAAATCGTACCCGCTGGTTAAAGATTTTATCTCCAAGCCATTGAGTATTGATAAAATAAAAGATATGCTGGGTTTGGTTAATGCTTAATTAACCGGGGTAACTATAAAACTTTCGTTTTCGTATTTAACCGTGCCAACGGGGTTGTTTTTTGCATGGTAGAACAAGCATTTCCAACCTTCTACTGCAGCACGTTTCCCGTATTCCTCGCGTAATTCCATCGCTTTACGGCCATCAAAATCGTATTTGGCAATAAATTTCCGGATCAATTGCTCAGGTTCGGGCAGCTCGTCGCCACCAAAAAATACTTTTTCGTTGTTTTCGTCCAATAAAAAAACCTGATGGTATTTACAATGCCCGCCCGAATGCTCAAAGCTAATGCCCGGTTTCAAAACGCCGTTGCCCTCAACAAAAACGATATTGACCGAACGGTTGAGTACATCGAAAATGTCAGTATGATACGATGAGGACTTACTTGAAAATGCCGTTTCCCATTCGCTGCGTTGTATCACGTGCTCAGCAGCCGGAAAGGCGGCTTCCAATTTGCCGTTTCGCTCAACTACTAAACCGCCGGTATGGTCGTAATGAAGGTGCGACATGAGCACAAGGGTAATATCATCCGGATCAAAACCGGCGTTGCGTATGTTTTGATGGATGATGAGTTCATCCTGATTGTTTTTAAAACCGAGGCCGGCATCAAATAAAATAAGGTCGTTAGCCGTTTTAACCAAAAAAGGCTGCACGTGGATAAAGAGCGAACCAGGTCTTTCTTTAAAACTATGGATGGCGGGATCAAAAGGGATGAATTTTTTAGACGAATCGACCGAGTATGAACCTTCTTGTAACGGAAAAATCTGCATTGTATAACAACGTATTGCGAGTTATTAGCGCGCCGGAACGGTCAATTAACAACTCAATAACTATCTTTACTTTTTCGAAACGCTAAGATATGCAAAAAAGATGGTCGGTAAGGGCTAAACCAATAATGGCCGATGTGATAAAGCTGGCTACAGAACTCAATATCGACCCGGTATTAAGCACTTTGCTGTTACAGCGCGGCATTACCGATTTTGAGGAAGCGCGAACGTTTTTCAGACCGGAACTGGACCATTTGCACGATCCTTTTTTGATGAAGGACATGGATAAGGCCATAGCCCGGATTGAGGCGGCTTTTGAAGAAGGTGAAAAGGTGCTGATCTACGGTGATTACGATGTGGATGGCACAACGTCGGTTGCGTTGGTTTACGGTTTTTTTAAAAAAATATACCCCAACCTGGAGTATTATATCCCCGACAGGTACAAAGAAGGCTACGGCATTTCGACCAAGGGGATTGACTACGCCGCAGAAAACGGATTTAAACTCATTATAGCTCTGGATTGCGGTATCAAATCGGTGGATAAAATAGCGTATGCCAATACGTTGGGAGTAGACTTTATTATTTGCGACCACCATACAACCGGTATCGAAATACCTGCCGCAGTGGCCGTGCTCGACCCAAAAAGGCCGGATTGCGATTACCCCTATAAAGAACTTTCGGGCTGCGGTATCGGGTTTAAACTGGTGCAGGCCTATGCGCAACTGAACGACATGCCCTTTGAAAAACTCACACCTTATTTCGAGCTTGCGGCTATCAGTACGGCTTGCGACATTGTGCATATTACAGGCGAAAACCGGGTTTTGGCATACTATGGGCTGCAGCAAATCAATACCAACCCTTCGGTAGGTGTAAGGGCATTGATGCTGGCTGCCGGTAAAACAGAGAACTATTCTATATCCGACATTGTGTTCATTATTGGTCCGCGCATTAATGCCGCGGGCAGGATAGATGATGCGAAACACGCGGTGGCACTTTTGTTGGCAGAATCAGAAGAGGATGCGCGGCATAGGGTAGAAGTGGTGAATCTAAAAAACACAGAGCGCAAAGAACATGATTTGAGCATAACCGACGAAGCGTTGAGCATGATTGACGGTGACGCGGTGATGATAAACCGCAAATCGACCGTGGTGTATAATGAGAATTGGCACAAAGGGGTAATCGGCATAGTGGCGTCACGGTTGACCGAAAAATACTATAGGCCAACTATTGTGCTAACCCGTTCAAACGAGCATGTGGCGGGTTCGGCACGGTCGGTGTACGGGTATGACCTGTACGAAGCCCTTTGCGGCTGCAGCGACCTGTTGATACAGTTTGGTGGGCATAAATATGCAGCCGGGCTGACCATGGCCCCCGAAATGGTAGAAGCGTTTAGTCAACGGTTTGAGGAGGTAGTGAACGCCACCATTACCGACGACCTGTTGGTGCAGGAAATACGCATTGATACCGAATTGAACCTGAACCAAATAGAGCCTAAATTTTTCAGGATATTGAACCAGTTTGGGCCCTTCGGGCCGGAAAATATGTCGCCGGTATTCATCACAAAAAATGTGTATGTTAGCGGCAACGCAAGCATGGTGGGCAACAACCATATTAAAATGACGGTAATGCAGGAGGGTTCGCCCGGGTTTGATTGCATCGCGTTTAATTTGGGCGAATACCTGCCAAAACTAACCAAAGGCATACCTTTTGATATTTGTTATACCATTGAAGAGAACATTTGGCGTGAGCGCCGGAGCATCCAGTTGAATATTAAAGGTATACGAACCTATTAGGCTATTATTGACCAAGGATAACAATGATTTTACGCGCAGACCATTTAGTAAAAAAATATAAACAACGTACCGTTGTGAGCGATGTATCGTTCCACGTAAAGCAGGGCGAAATTGTAGGTTTGCTTGGGCCCAACGGTGCCGGAAAAACCACATCTTTTTATATGATTGTGGGGCTGATAAAACCCAATGAAGGAACCATCCACCTTGAAGACGACGAAGGCGTTGATCAGGACATTACCAAGGATGCCATGTACCGCCGCGCGCAAAAAGGGATTGGCTATTTGGCCCAGGAAGCATCGGTTTTTAGGAAACTAACGGTTGAAGACAACATCAAAGCGGTATTGGAGATGGGTAAACTGAGCGATGCCCGCCAAAAGGAAAAACTGGAGGAGCTGATAGATGAATTTAGCTTACACAAGGTGCGCAAAAACCGTGGCGACCTGCTTTCAGGTGGTGAACGCCGCCGGACGGAGATAGCCCGCGCATTGGCTGCCGAGCCTAAATTTATATTATTGGACGAGCCTTTTGCCGGTGTTGACCCTATTGCCGTGGAAGAGATACAAGCCATGGTGGCAAAACTGCGATACAAAAACATCGGCATATTGATAACCGACCACAACGTGCAGGAAACGCTTTCCATCACCGACAGGGCTTACCTGCTATTTGAGGGCAAGATATTGGAAAGCGGCGTACCCGAGGTTTTGGCCGCCAACGAAATGGTGCGTAAGGTTTATCTGGGTGCCAACTTTGTGTTAAAAAGAAAGACCTTCGCACAATAACAAACCTGCGGCAATGACAATCATTAACTCAGTTTTCAATTGGTTTATGAAAAAGCGGATGCACCAAATCGAGCTTTTTCAGAAATACCCCAATGAAGTGCAAGACGAGTGGTTTGAACAATTGATTGCAGCCGCCGAAAATACCGAATGGGGCAGGCAGTACCATTACCGCGATATTGAAAACCTGCGTCAGTTTAAAGAGCGGGTGCCCATCCAAAATTACGATACACTAAAGCCTTACATTGAGCGCATGCTTGCGGGCGAGCAAAACATTTTATGGGGGTCGGAAATCAAATGGTTCGCCAAATCATCAGGCACTACCAACGACCGCAGCAAGTTTATCCCGGTAAGCGAGGAATCGCTCGAGGAATGCCATTTTAAGGGCGGTAAAGATATGCTCACTTTGTTTGTGAATAACCGCCCCGACGGGCAGATATTTGACGGCAAGGTACTCACCCTTGGCGGCAGCCATCAAATCAATAGCATCAATGCCGATGCCTCGTTCGGCGACTTATCGGCCGTGCTCATGAAAAACATGCCCCTTTGGGCGCAGTTTTACCGCGTGCCGCACCTTGACATCGCCCTGCTGGAAAACTTTGAAGAGAAAATCGAAAAAATGGCCCTGGCCACCATCGACGCTAACGTTACCTGCCTGAGCGGGGTGCCTACCTGGAACATCCTCTTGTTTAAACGCATCCTCGAAATTACGGGCAAAAATAACTTGTTGGAAGTTTGGCCCAACCTTGAAGTGTACTTTCATGGCGCGGTAAACTTTACGCCTTACCGGGAGCAGTTTAGAAAGCTCATACCGATGGATAATATGTATTACCTCGAAACTTACAATGCATCGGAAGGTTTTTTTGGGATACAAGACCTTGAAGGCCGTACCGATATGTTGCTGATGCTTGATTATGGTGTGTTTTACGAGTTTTTGCCCATCGAAAACCTGGACAAGGACCAACCTGAAACGCTTACTTTGGACGAGGTGGAACTGGGTAAGAACTACGCCCTCATTATCACCACTAATGCCGGCCTGTGGCGTTATCTGATAGGCGATACCATCCGTTTTACCAACCTTTCGCCGTACCGCATTGAGGTTACCGGGCGCACCAAGCACTTTATCAATGCCTTTGGCGAGGAAGTGATCATCGATAATGCCGAACGTGCCTTAAACGAGGCTTGTAAGCAAACCGGGGCCATCATCAGCGAATACACTGCCGCGCCCATTTATTTTACTGACAAAAGCACAGGTGGGCATGAATGGCTGATCGAGTTTGAAAAGAAACCGGCAGAATTTGAACGTTTTGTGGATCTGTTGGACAGCACCCTGCGCAAGATCAACTCGGATTATGATGCCAAGCGT
The DNA here is from genome assembly GCF_903893715.1 of uncultured Mucilaginibacter sp. GTDB lineage: Bacteria > Bacteroidota > Bacteroidia > Sphingobacteriales > Sphingobacteriaceae > Mucilaginibacter. The sequence continues at coordinate 426 of NZ_CAITNG010000007.1, read as the reverse complement.
TTTAAGGATATGGCCTTGCAGCGCCCCCTTGTGAGGGCCGTACCCAAAGGCACTTTTTTTAACTGGATGAGGGAAAGAGGCAAGTTGGGCGGGCAAAACAAAGTACCCCGTTTGGCCAATAGCCGGGAGTATGTCGACTCGATCTTGAAGGTTGTGAGCGAGGTTTCTATTTGATAATTCCGGTTTTTTTGCGTACCTTGTATGGAGTTGAATGAAGTCGGATGACGGAAGACAAAAGTCGGAAATCGGAAGTTAAAAACACCCATATTTACCCATGTTTTTTAGAATTAAGAATCGAGAACCAGGAATCAAGACGAAAAGGTAAACGTGTAGAATACCCATATTTACCCATGTGTTTTGGGATAACTAGGGTCAGGAAAAAAGAAAATTCGCAATTGAAAATGCGACATCTGAAATCAAAAACAC
>NZ_CAITNG010000006.1 GCF_903893715.1 uncultured Mucilaginibacter sp. | reverse complement strand
TTTTAAAAGGATAATCATCCGCTCGGGTGGTGGAACTGGTAGACACGCAGGACTTAAAATCCTGTGCCCGTCAAAGGCGTGCGGGTTCGATTCCCGCCCCGAGTACATCTTTAGGCAAGTTGCCAACTTTGTTGGCAACTTTTTTTATGAAATAATTTACTGAGTAAAAACCCCAATGGGGTTTTTTATTGAAACAATTTTCCTCATTTAATAACCACTTTCCGGGATAGGCTCTGCAACCATATTGTTACCTGCCAGATCGTAATAAACACACATCATGGCCTGGGTATCTACAACCCATTTTTGCACCCCGGCATCGGCCACTAACAGACAGAAAGTTAAAAAATCGCTTTTTACACTGTCGATGCTCGGCAATGATCTGCCGGACGGCATGGAGTGTTGGCTTATCCAAGATCGTTTTTTCGGTGTAGATCGGGTCGCTTCTGACATACGTCCTCATTTATACTAATTTGACTTACCATCTCGTGTTTGGAATTGTTGGCAGCCACTGGTGTTAATTATTTTAAGTACAGTTAAACCTCTGTAATTTAGAATGGTCTAACCAAGATAAACTTAATTGATCATGATTACCAGAAGACATTTCCTTCGGCTATCTTCTATTGCCGCATTAGGACTTACCTCGTTTAAAAATTTTAAATTTTTTGGAGGCGACAAAATCAACTACAATATTATTTTAGGCCGGGCCACTGCGAATTCAATTACCGTAAATCTGATGCTGAATCAGGATGCAGAGGCATTTATAGCTTACGGTTCTGATAAAAATAATTTAAAACTTAAAACTCCCTTAAACAAGCTTTTTGCAAATAACCCGGTAGAATTTGTTTTAACGGGGCTGGCGCAAAACCAGCGATTTTATTATCAGGTCTGCTATTCAACGCCGGGCAGCACCTTGATAAAAGAAAAGCCGCTAAGCTTCCGCACCCAAAGGAAAAAGGGCAGCGATTTTGTTTTTACCATTTCGGCCGATTCGCATTTGGGTACCCTTAAGCATTGCTCGCCAGCGTTGTATCAAACCACTTTAAATAATGTGGTTAGAGACGAACCCGACCTGCATTTTTCTCTCGGCGACGATTTTAGGGCTTCCAAGGTTAATAATCCCGATTATAAAAAGATAGAACAACTCTATCTCGATCAGCGCGAGCATTTAAACGCGCTGTGTAGCACCGTTCCTTTTTATTTTATATTGGGGAATCATGAACTGGAGGCCAAGGCTTACAACGATGGGACCGATAACTGTTTGGCAGCTTGGAGTACCAAAGCACGCCTTAAGTTTGTCCCCAATCCAAGTCCCGATGGTTTTTATACCGGCAATAGTTCAACCGCCCCGGGCGAACGCAGGGAGAATTATTACGCTTTTGAGTGGGGCGATGTATTGTTTATAACCATGGATGTTTTCTGGTACTCTAATATATCTGCCGATGATGAAGAAATGCGCGAGAAAAACAAAAACGAATTCGAAAACCTAAGCAAAGAGGAACGAATTAAAGCAAGGGCGCAGGAAAAAGATAATAAAGGCGGAGGTAGAGGGCAGAAGGACAAAAATGGGCCTCACAAAGATCAATGGGCATTCACTATTGGTGAAGAACAATATAAATGGTTGCAGCAAACATTAGCAAAAAGCAATGCTATGCATAAATTTGTTTTTGGGCACCATGTTTTGGGGGCGTGCCGAGGGGCTGTGGAATGGGCCGGCATGTTTGAGTGGGGAGGCAAAAACCGTCGCGGTATTGAGCAATTTGCCGATAACCGACCCGGCTGGGAAATGCCCATACACCAACTATTTGTAAAAAATAAAGTAACAGCATTCATCCAGGGGCACGATCATCTTTTTGTTCGTCAGGAAATGGACGGTATTGCCTATATCACCTGCCCCATGAGTGGCGACCCTGGTTACAACACCTATAACAATGATAAATACCTAAGTGGCGATAAGCTGAGCAATACCGGGCATTTAAGGGTGAGCGTTACCGCTAATGACGTGCAAATGCAATACATTAAGGCAGTGCTGCATAAAGACGAATCGGCACAGGGCAAAAATGGTAGCGTAGCTTATGCCTATTCGTTCGTTCAAAAAAAGGTTTTACCTACAACCTAAATTTCGATGCTAAAAAAGATCATTTGCCTGTTGTTTGTTTTGGTATGGGGAGCGGGCTATTACTGCCTGGCGCAAGGCCAGCGGCGTAATAACGCAGCCGGAAAAAGCCCAAAAGAATCGGGCCTTTTTAAAACCAATGTGCCCGAGCACGACTACGACCTGATTTTAGGCAGGCCTACTAATTCTTCGGTAACGGTCAGTATTATGCCGTCCAGGGATATGAGTGGTTATGTTGTTTACGGCCAAAACATAAAAGACCTAACATTTAAAAGCCCTACGATTAGTTTTACCGCTAATCAAACCACATTTTTCGATCTGCAAGGTTTGAAAGGCAATGCCAGATATTATTATAAATTCATTTATACTAAAGAAGGTGTCGAGAAATTGAGTGCATCTGATCTGCATAATTTTCAAACCGCACGTACGGCGGGGACTCAATTTAGTTTTGATATACAGGCCGATTCGCATCTTGATGAAAATACGGGAACCGATGTTTATACTCAAACTTTAAATAACATCGCCAGGGATTCAACAGATTTTTTAATCGATCTGGGCGATACCTGGATGACGGACAAATACCGCAACAACTATAAAGATGCCTACAAACAATATACGGCCCAGCGGTACTATTTCGGTATTCCTGGAATTTCAACACCTGTGTTTTTAACATTGGGCAACCACGACGGCGAAAGCGGGCAACAACTGCACAGGCCCGAACCCGATAATATGGCAAAATGGTCAACGCAGGTGAGACGCAGCTTTTACCCTAACCCGTATCCAAACGGTTTTTATAGCGGAAATTCCTTCACAGAAGGCGGAAGAGAATTTATTGAAAATTATTATTCCTGGCAATGGGGTGATGCACTTTTCATTGTGCTTGATCCGTTCAGGTTTACATCTAATAACCGCAGTCCCTGGTTTCGTACGCTGGGTTCTGATCAATATCAATGGCTCAAAAGAACATTGGAAGCCAGCAAAGCCAAGTTTAAGTTTATATTCATACATAATCTGGTCGGTGGGGTTGATAAAGATGGTGTGGCACGCGGCGGTGCGGAGGCTGCCGGGCTTTATGAATGGGGAGGCTCCGATACTACAGGTCAAAAAACATTTAATAATAACCGCCCGGATTGGGCGATGCCTATACATGACCTTTTGGTTGCTCACAAAGTAAATGTTGTATTTCATGGGCACGATCATTTTTTTGCTAAGCAGGATAAAGATGGTATTGTATACCAATTAGTGCCACAGCCCGGCGCAGTACGTTATGGTAACACCATTTCTGCGACACAGTATGGTTATGTTACCGGCAAAATAATGAATGCCCCCGGATATTTACACGTCAGTATCGACGGTGATTATGTACAAATTGAATACATCCAAACAAGTGTTGACCTTAATCATCAAAATAAACAAGTTTTATACAGCTATCAACTAAAGCCTTGATTATGAGCATTCTCCAAAAAGTATTAAATTTTGTTCTACTATCGGGCATGATCCTATGTCTTCAAGACAGCGCGATTGGGCACCCAGGCGGCCATTATAAGAAAGGTGATCATTTTAATACCTGGGAGATGGCTAATGGCCGTACTGTTCAAGGCAATTTTAGCACGTCAATTGGTACATTGTTAATACTTGAACAGGCAGGAGGAAGAATGGTCGCTGTTCCGATGGATCAGTTGAATTCACGTTATCGAAAAATGGCACAAATGAAAATTGCTAGAATAGCAAGGCTAAATGCGCAGTTCCTGCAAGACGAAGAGCGGTCGGTTATTAACCGACCAAATCCGTATACATACATAATTTTTACTGTATTTCTATTAGGAATAATCCTTTATGTTACTCTATACTTGCATGCACCCCGAGATAAAAAAATGGCTTTTGGCCTGGGCTTGTACGGTTTATTTGTATTGAGTACACTTTACGCTTTCGCCCCGTTTCTTAAATTTCATTTTATCAAAAAGACTGATCCCGGTTATATAGATTCGGCATTTACGGTATATAAACCCCAAGTAAGCACCAGGTGGGATGCGAATAATTTCTATGTATCCTCCAACGGTCTTCCTGACCACAGTATGATGGTGGGGATAACGAACTGGCAACAGCAGGTGCCTTTACCACAAGATTATACAGGGACAAACAGCTGGACGATCCCCTTGCAACCTGTTTTGTCGGAGCGTCCGCTAAGCACGAAACATAACTTTATGCGCGGCGCCGTAGCGATAGCAGTCAATGGTATTCCTATTTTTAACGCACTAAATAACCGTGGTGAGGATTCTTTTTCAATTGGTGAACTGGATAAGTGGGGAGGGCATTGCGGCAAAGGCGATGATTACCATTATCATGCAGCACCATTATCTTTGCAAAATCGTTCCGGACTTCAACCGATCGCTTTTTGTTTAGATGGTTTTGCTGTTTACGGCGATAAGGAACCGGATGGTTCAGCTATGCAGCCGCTGGATAGTTGCCATGGACATAATTATAAAAATGGTGTCTATCATTATCACGGTACCAAAACCTACCCGTATGTTATTGGAGCATTACGCGGTGAAGTAAAAATGGATGACGCTACACTTGCCCCGGAGAACCAGATTATGCCGCAGGCGTTCACCATGCCGCTAAGACCACCTACAAGACCTTTGAGGGGAGCAGTGATCACAGACCTGAAGAAGTTGAATGCGGATAGCTTCCTGTTAACTTATCAGGTGAGTGGGAGGCAGGCTTATATTCAATACAACTGGGATAATCTCAACAATTATTTATTTGAATTTACAGATCCGCAAGGTGTTAAAACCACCGAAACATATACCCGACCATCACATCAACCTCGAAAGTAACATGAACAAGAAATTTATTGCTGTCGTGCTTTTACTATTGCTGTGCCTATGTGAAGTTAAAGCTCAAAAAAAAGATACAAAAACTTTTATTGCATTTAGTCCGGCTTTTGTTAATAATGGAGTGTATCCAAAGCTATTTACATGTGATAGCATCGCGCTATCGCCTCCTATTTCCTGGAAAAACACCCCAAATGGAACCAAATCAATTGCGATTACCATGCACCACATCCCCCGCGACGGTGAAAAGCATGTTTACATGGTTTTATATAATATCCCTGCGGATATATCAGGTATACCACAAGCTGACTCGAATATCGGCTTTTGGGGACATAATAGCATGAATCCGATTCTTGGATATTCGCCACCCTGTTCAAAAGGACCAGGCGAAAAAGCATATATCATCACAGTTTATGCTCTTTCAGAAACTATTCCACATCAAAATGAGGGACTAACTATGGAACATCTGTTGCAAATGATAAAAGATAAAATTTTAGAAACATCTGTATTAACCGTAAAATATTCTCGCTAAAAGTTTTAAAAAAGCTTCTCAGAAATCTTTTTCAAAAAAGCGTTCTTTACGATAAAGTATTAATAACCCCTACTGTTTGGTTAAGTCTGTTATAAGATACTGATAGATCTGGATATTCCAGGAGGCTTGACCAGGCTATTCCGTGCGCTTTGGACCATAAGGTTGTGTTGGTAATTAATAAAATACTAATTAACAATCAATAAATTAACATGGTCAAAGTGTTACGTAATTATCTGCCTGCTATTTCGGAACGTCGTGATCAATGGCTCCGAAATATCCAGTACTGCCCTCATTAAGGGCTGCAGATAGTTTGTTGAAATCAAGCACGGCGGCAATAACTGGTGATTTGGTTTACGCTGGTGACAAAACTAAATGGAGAAAATTTTGTAATGGCTTGCGCTTGAGGTATTTGCTGCGGTCATCTTCAAAATTAAGTTCCGCTGGTTCTGAAATGCAGAAAATAGTTACCGATGGTACTATCTTTCAAAATGCATCAGAAGGAGCAGAATTAACCCTGCCTTCCTCGGTTCCCTATGCTTTCCCAAGCATTACCGAGCGGTCTGGCGATTATGCCATCAAATACTGCAATACATTGTTATATAACTTTTTTGTAAACACGGGTGACCAGCAACGCCTGAGCCTGCTATTCGCAAAAAACGTAACCAATCAAATTGCAAGCGGATTCAACTTCAGTTATTATGGAGGGATGCCCATAGTTTCTGATGCCAATACCTCTCAGGTCAATAGCAGTTCGGGCTTTAACAACACTATCTTTTTAAGCAATCCGTCATCAATAGTATTAAAGTCACGCATAATTACCTATCAGGAAGTGCAGTTTATTTTGGCAGAGGCAAGCTTAAAAGGCCTTATTACCGGCACACCGGCAACTTATTATAACAACGGCGTGTTAGGAGCCTATGCAGATTATGGTATTGACGCCACCAGCGCGGCCGCGTACTTAGCTAACCCTAATGTGGTTTATAATCCACTAAATGCGCTAAACCAAATTGTAACTCAAAAGTGGGTTGGTAATTTCGATGTTGGCTTTGAAGGCTGGATAGAGTACCGCCGCACTGGTATCCCAGCATTCGACGCAACTTCAGCAAACTTAAATGGCGGGAAAATATCAACCCGCTTTTTATACCCGCCAGACGAACAAACCATTAATACCGCCAACTATCAGGCCGAGCTTAAAATACAAGGGGGGGGGGCAGAGAGTACCATTTACAAAGCGTGGTGGGAGAAATAATTTGATTAGCAATCGGGTACTTCAAATAGCTGAAGTACTCGATTTTAATAGGAAGATAATGCAGGACTTAGAAATATATTTAAATCAAAATGACAATCAACTGTGTGAACTGTTTAGGGCACTTGCACTGCCCGTGCGGATTTTTATCATAAGAATGATCGTACAGCATGACAACTCAGTAACCTCAGAAGATTTTATCGATGCCCCCTATAGTACAGATAATATCAATAAGCAAATGCAATTGCTCAAACAAATGGGGATATTGAAACTGCGGGTCAGGAACAGGAAATCGATTTACAGCGTTGATGAAAAGCTATTCACAATGTTGATAGAAAAAGCAAATGGCTTTTTAGAAAGCATAAATATACATTTTTTACAATATCAGGAAACGGGTAACTCATTGCCGATAAAAAACGCTGAAGAGCATATCCCTGATTTCGGTACCTATATTAAATCTCAGAGATTGTCATTTCAGCTATCTCAGGAAGAATTTGCGAAAAGGCTTTATATCGAACGATCAGTACTAAGTAAAATTGAATGCGGCAAAGCCACCCTTAATGCACGTAAATTGAAAGACCTTTCTAAAATTATTTATGAGGATTTGGACGAAATTAAAAGGATATACTATAGTGACAGAATAGCTGAGTTAATGCTTAAGGGTAACCTCGAACCTGACATTTTAAATATTGTAAAAAGCAAAATAAACGCATAATGCCCAATGCCGATAGTTAGATCTTATTTTTCTACGTGTTCGGGAGTATAATCATTAAGATCATGTGATTTCGATATGATTATCGATTCCATTTTCCTTGGAATTGATTTTTTTGGTATATACCTGCGTGGTCATAACGTTTTGTTGCCCCCATAATTTAGATATAGATAAGCTTATCAGCTGCCGATTTTAGCTGAAAAGTCGCATTCGCGAGTCTGAAACTAAGCAAGGTGATATTTTTACTAATATTGGCATCTAAACCAACCTGTTAGCAAATGAATTAGAGAAAGTGTTTAATAATTGGTCAAGGATAGGCATAACCGATAATGCCGTTAAACGTTTGATACAGGTAGTAATGGCACCGAATAAGGAAGTATTACAGAACCTTTAAAACGGTAAATTATACGAACTTTCAACTAATTACAATAACATGGTTAGTAGCGTAATGGAGTACGCATTAACCAATCCCACCCAATAGGAGGCAACTACCAAAGGGACTTTGTTTGGTGCTTACAATGCGGTTACGGGCTACTTTCAGAATGTGCGCAATTACAAGGATAATGAAAGTAAATTCAAATACATCATGTACGGCACAAGGCTTACAGCGTAGCCAAACGGCGTTTGACCTTTGTAAAGAGTTTGCCAAGCATGGTAATACATTAAAATGATCAACCGTAGCATATACTTGTTGGTAGCCTTGTGTTTCAACACATGGCTATTTTTTTAAAAAATTCTCCTGTTTAGGGTTAATTCACTCCAATTAGGGTGTGCACATGTTTTCTTAAACCTTTTAACTTATAGATGTGGTTCAATCAAAAACGGGTTAGATATTGCAAATCGGCCTTTATCATCAAACAGAGAGGCTAAACGTTTCAGGTCATCTAAAAATTGGTTCGTGGGGACGACGGCTTTGGGTACTTTAAAAAATGAATCGACAAAAAAACCCTGATATTACAATATCAGGGTTTTTTGTTTTTATCGATTTACAATACTACTTACTTATCTTTTTTACTTTGATCGCGCTCAGGCCTTTTAGTCCTTG
>NZ_CAITNG010000005.1 GCF_903893715.1 uncultured Mucilaginibacter sp. | reverse complement strand
GATAGGCCTGCTCATCCGCGCCCAACGCTTTAGCGGTTTCGGCAAGGGAATGGTTACAGAAAGCAGCCGTACCGTCATCAAAAGGGTGCGCTGCGGCAATTTCGGGGTAGATATATTCCAACCCAAATTGCTGTAAGGGCAAGGTCTTCAAAAATGGCGAAGCCGCGCCCAAAGGGTGCACTGCCGAACAGATATCATGCAGGTAGCCCGGCAAGGTGAGCTCCGCCGAGCGCAGGCCACCGCCGATGGTATCCTTACCCTCCAGCAACAAAACCCGCAAGCCATGCTGCTGCAGCAAAATAGCCGCCGCCAGCCCGTTTGGGCCTGAGCCTATAATGATGGCGTCGTAATCCGGTTTGGCGGGCATGGGGTAAATGTACCGCATTGCTTTATCGATAACAACATTAAACTGCGAACATTAATCCAATCCCGCTTTATTTACGTACATCCTACCAAAAACCTACTATGAAATATTTATACGCGGCACTTTTGGTGTCATTCCTGTTCGCATCCTGCAAAAGAGAAAAAGCCATTTTGGTTGAGAAAACTTATGTAGATAGCCTGATAACCCACTATACACTCCCCCGGCAGGTTAGGGACAACCAAACAGATATGGTGTTCTGGAAAAACCGGATATTGCCGAACAACCCCGGCCAGGCCAGCGAATCGAGGTATGATTCGACATTGATTACCCGTTTCCACGAGTTTGGCGATATACAGGATGTAAAAGCTGCCGAGGCGGTAGAAAAAGGCATCAACAAAACCTACAATAATTCGTTGGGCGGTACCTTTGTTTCGTTGGCCGCGATGGGCATGCTGCAACATCATTTCGCGCAGGCGGATACCCTTTTACAAATAGCGAAAAAGAAAGGTATCGAAACCTTTACGGCCAATACCATGTCGTTCGATGTGGATTTTGAGCTGGGCAGGTACTCCGAGGCTGAGCATTACCTCAAACTGTTAAGCAAGCAAAAAGATTACAGCTATTACTTCAGAAGGTCAAAATTTGACCATTTGAACGCCAATATCGACAGCGCGATAGCCAATATGATGAAAGCTGCGGAGCTGGGCAAAGAGTCTCCCTATCTGGAAGGCGTTGCCCTATCCAACGCCGGCGACCTGTACATCCACTCCGGTGACTTAGAAAAGGCTGCCGAACTGTACAAAAAATGTATACAACTGAACAGTGTCGATTTCCACAGTATGATGGGCCTGGGCTGGATAGCTTTGGTGCACGATAAGAACGATGTGCTGGCGCAGCGCATATACCAATTCGTCCAAACCAAAAACAAACTGCCCGACCCGCTTTTTAAACTGTACCAAATGGCACAGCAACGCGGTGATAAAGCACTGGAAAAAGATTATGCCACACAATTTGTTAAAGCAGCTACCGACACTGTTTACGGGCAGATGTATAACAAATATGTGATTGAAATATATACCGGCATATTGAACCAGCCTGCCAAAGCCGAATACCTTGCCAAAAACGAACTGAACAACCGCAGTACACCGCAAACCTATGCCTGGTACGCTTATACCTTATTTGTTAACGGGAAAAAAGACGACGCTTATAAAGTATTCGAGGGTCATGTATCGGGCGAACCATTGGAAGGCCTGGAGTTGTACTATATGGGCAAAATGATGAAGGGCTTAGGCAAAGGCTACAATGCACAGGAGTTTTTTAAAGCTGCCGATAAAAACCTGTACGACCTGAGCCCCGAAATGCAAAAAGACGTACAGGCCAATTCAGAAGAATAAGCGCTGGATAGTCCAGTAACAAGCTATTAAAGCTATAATTACCGAGAGCGGGATAACTACCCGTTTTCGGTAATATGGTTTATCGCCAAACCAACGGGCCAATAAAAAGTATGCGGTAATGATAACCGTTAACTGCCCCAGCTCCACGCCTACGTTGAACATAATGAGCGATATAAGGTAAGAGTTCTTTGGCAAGCCCAATTGACCTAAGGCTCCCGCAAAACCCATTCCATGTACCAATCCGAATAAGAATACCACACCAATACGCGAGGTTTTTAGCTTTGGCGAAAAGATGTTCTCCAACGCAACATACATAATGGACAACGCGATAACAGGCTCTACAATGCGTGCAGGTGGCGTGATGACATGGTACATGGCCAGCCCCAAAGTAACCGAGTGTGCAATGGTAAAAGCCGTGGCCTGAAACAATACAGGTTTCAACTTAGGGCTTAGAAGGAACAGGCTAAGGATAAACAGGATATGGTCGAAACCTAAAGGCAGGATATGCCTGTAGCCGAGCTTCAAATACACCCATGCGGCGCTCGCTCCCGACATTTTCTCCAACTCGCCCACTACCACATGCGCCCAAAGCGGTTGGCTGATGAGCAGCAATAACAGTAATATGCCTGTAACACGGCTATAATGCAAAACAGATGATTTGATATATTGGTCCATAATGGCGGATATGCTTGTTGATCTTTATTTGTCCTCTATAAAACAAAAAGCCGGAGAAATAACCCCGGCTTTTGTTTTTTAATTTAATTTCATTTAATTACCAGGGGGCAGCTTCGTATGGGAACACGGTTAAAAATGCTTTATCGTTTGCATTAACGTGATCTGAGGTCAAGCCTGGGTTCGAAGTGCCGTTGGGGCCGCCGAATATCAGCGTTAAGCTTACATCAATCACGTCGTCGTTCAATGCGCGTCCGGTCAAAACATTCGTACCATCGTAATAAGTGGTTTTTCCGGTCAGCGATACGTTCAGTACGTCTGTCGACAATACGCCCATAAAAGCAGAGGCGTTCAAACCTAAAATATTGCTGGTATAAGCGCCGCCGTTGTAAGCCTGTAACTGGGTTACAAATTTTGATTGGAAAGCCGCGCTCATTACCGATGGTATAGTAGCGTTAAAGGTATCCTTATCGGCAGCACCTACAAATACGGTAGCTATACCGGGGCGGCCAACCTGGTCGCCGGTAACTGCGAACACGGCACCGGTGTTAGGGTCGGTGGGTGTCGCATTGTTGTTGTTTTTGCTGCACGAGCTTAAAGCTGCTGTTAGGGCGCAAAAACTTAAGAGGGTTATGATATTCTTTTTCATGATCTTGATTTCTTTTTTCTTGTTGTTTACAGATTACATTTTTTGGTGTGTTTGCATCCAAACACCAATTTTTCCGGTGGTGCTGGTAAACATGCTTTTGGGTACTTCAACCACAACGCTCATTACGTTGGTACCGGCAAAGGTGTCGTTACCGGTTGGTAAGAAGCCGGTGGCTGTACCACCTGTAATTTTGTGGAATTGGTTCAGATCGAAAAAGAAAGGATCATCACGCGGTCCTGCAAAGGCTGTAATACCTGTCGAACCTGTTGCTGTAATCGGCGTGGTGGCGCTGTAGGGCGTTACCGGTACAACAACCGAAGCTGTACCCACTACCGTAGCGGCCAAACCTGTTTGGGCAGGTTTAACGGGACCATAAATGTACATTTGACCACCTTTGTACACACATTGAATCACCTGGTCTTCCACATTGTCGCCATTATCATCAATCTTGAACTCGATCATGGTGTTTTCGTCGAACGTTGCGGTGGCTGTTGTTGCCGGGCTCATTAAGCCCTGCACATTACCCACAAATACAAGGTTGTTTGTGTTTGCACCCTGGAACACATAAAGGTCGGTAATGTCGGTGCTTTTACCGGTTACTTTGGGCGCGTCGGCATGATCGGATGCCCAAAGGATGCCGCCGCCCAGGGTTAAAGCAGCCAGGGCGCAGGCAATAATTAGTTTACTGTTTTTCATTTTTTTTGTTTTTAAGTTGTAGATGTTGATTTGAAAGACTCTAAGTGTCTTTGCTTAGAGATACGCAAGCCTTAGCCCCTACGGATTTAAAATTTTGAAATATATATTTCAGCTTATCGCGAAAAGCCGAAAAAAAGACAAGAACAACGCTGTGAAAAATAGATATTCAAAAAACTGTATATCAGCTATTTAATTTGACTTAGACAATAAGAAAAAATGCGCGGAAAATAAATTTAAAATAACCCGGATGAAGCGCTATTTAAAGAAAACAGCCAGCTTGAGTTTGACAAAAAACGGTACGCCGGGTGTATAACTCACCTCGTCCACAGGTGCTTTTTCTCCTTTTAGCTGCGAGGTATACTCAAATTGCGATTCGTCCCACTGGCGGTTAAAAAGGTTCTCGATGGCTACGCCCAGCTCGTATCTTTTTTGGGTATAGTTGACGGCCAGGTCGGTAATAAAATAGCCTCGCGCGGTTAAAGTATAGTCGCTGTTGGCAGCCCTGTCGTGCAGGTACCGGTAACTGATGCCGCCGTTTATGCCATTGGCGAAACGGAAGTCGAGGCCTGCTGTGCTCGTTAAAGTAGGTGCCAGTGCCACGTAATCGTGGCCTTTGGCGCTGTCGATATAGCGGGGTTTTGCCGGGTTAACATTCAGGTTGGCAAATAACCATTTATTGAGCTGGTAGCGCGCCGAAAAGTCGACGCCTTCCCTAACCGAACGGCCGCTGGGGCCAACCGGGCCGCCGGGCTGGGCAATAAGGTCCTGCCCGAAAGTATATTCTTCCTGCAGGTATAAATACCATAGCGCAACGTTGATGAACAGGTTGGGCATGGGTTTCCAGTTTACGCCCAGATCGGCGCCGTAAGCTGCCGGTATCACCTCGAAACCCTGGTTGGCAATGGCAACCCTTGCATCGTTGGAGTGAAAGCCTTTACCCGTTTTTACATACAGCTGAATTTTGGGGTTGAAAGTATATTCGGCGCTTAGCTTAGGGCTGATAATAGCCTTTTGCGCATCCGGGTTAACCCCTTTAAAAATATCGGTGGCAAACGTATCGGTAACAGCAGCCAGGTTTTGATAATTGAAATGAAAATAATCCACGCGCAAGCCCGCGTTGAACAGCCACTTTCCTGTGCGCAGCGTTTCATCAACATAACTATTCACGTTCAATTCTTTCGCTTTTCCATATTGCAGGTGCTCTAAAAATTGCCCGTTTTCGGTATGGTCCAATTCGCTGGGGCTGATGTTATCGTACCGCGCACCCGCGCCTATTGTGGTGGTGAAAGCAGCATCCCCAACATCGGTAGTTTTTGATATCTTTCCATTATAGCCACCCAAATCCCGGGTATCTATCTGCCTGAACTCGTCGCCGGTGGTTGGGAAATAATAATCGAAACTAAAATTGGTAACCAGGTCAAAGTGGTAATGGGCGTACCATAATTGATTTTCCATTGTCCAGTTATTGCCCAGGTCGGTATTCAGTTTCAAGCTCAGGTTTGTACGACTGGTATGACCGCCCTGCGCACTATCCAAGACCCCAAAACGGTTGGCAATATATCCTTCCGACACCGCCCTGTCGGGTATTTCGCCCGCCGAGCGCCAATCCGATTTAAGGGTAGATGCAACCACAGTCAGTTGATTACTGTTACCTATTTTTGTAATGAATTTCTCGAAAAGGTTATATCGGGTAAAGTTTTCGGGCAAAGCAAAGGGGCCGCCATCCGAATATAACCTTTCGCCGGCTATATAGGCGCTGGTGCCTTTTTGTTTAGCTTTATCGCTTAACAGATTGATTAACGCCACAGTACGATAGGTATTGAATTGCCCAACTTCGGTTTTTATCATATCCTGATCAAGCACGGTTTTGGTATGATAGGCCACATAACCGGCTGTAGTGAAATCGCCTTTATCGGAATAGTAGGGGCCTTTGCCAAAATCGTAACCCGACACCGTTTCGGGGATGAGGAAGTGCAAATCGGCATAGCCTTGCCCGTGGGAGTGCGACACCATGTTTACCGGGATGCCATCTACCGAAACATTCACATCCGTACCATGGTCGGCATCAAAGCCGCGCAAAAATATTTGTTCGGCCTTACCGCCGCCCTGGTGTTGAGCTATGAACAAACCGGGCACCAAACGCAGCAAATCCTGCGCCGATTTGGCGGGCTGCATATTGAGGTCGAGGCTGCTGAGCGCACTAAATGTTTTGAGTGTTTGTGTATTGTTGGTAATAGTAATATCTTTTAAATTAACCGAGCTTTTTTCCAATTCTATTAAAATAGGTTTCCCGGGCTCCGCCTTTACTATTTCACTTTTATAGCCTACAAAAGTTACGCCAATGCTATCGCCCTGCGCATAGTTCAACACAAACTTTCCTTTCTTATCCGTCAAAGTGGTGTTGCCTGTTTTCAAGTCTGTGATTACAACCAACTCCACAGGCTCACGTGTCGATTTATCAACCACCAAACCGATGATTTTTTCGGCCCGGGCAAATAAGGCGAAACTGATGGAAAGCAAGAAGGTTAACGGCAGCAGTTTTTTCATGGGATTGTACAAGTGCTTTCATCCACTTACGGTAATTCAGTCTATGGGGTTTTTAATTCGTTAATCAGCCCGAAATTTAAACTGTGGGTTGTTTTGTTTTTAAATTGTCAATAAAGGCGATATTACGTAAATGTGGCATTCGTTGTGCCAAAAAATGTGATTTTTATCACGAAAAGGAATGCAATTCATCACTAATTTTTGCCGCAAATGGGCCTAATTTGGCAGTGTTGAAAGTTTAAATAGTGATGAGTCAGGCAAGCGTGTGATGTTCATCAGGCAAAAACAGCCTTCAACAACATTCAGGAAAAGTATTTGACAGTTTAATGACGATAATAAAAACCCCCTTATTGAGGGATTACTTAAGCGAATAAAACAAAAAAGATGCAAAGCAGCCGACCAATCGACATAGCGAATTTTTTTATAACGGGTATCAATTACAAAAAAACCGACGCCTGCACCCGGGGGCAATTCTCTATAAATTTTGATCAATATGAGAACATCCTCAAGCTTGCGCCTTTTTATGATATCGATTCGTTGTTTATCCTGTCTACCTGCAACCGCACCGAAGTTTATGGCTTTGCCGAAGACCCGGGCCAACTAATCGACCTGCTTTGCAGCCAAACCACCGGCGACCGTGAAACCTTTTCCCATTTAGCTTACCTCAAAAAAGGGCAAGATGCCGTGGAACATTTATTTAATGTAGCTGCCGGTTTAGACTCACAAATTTTAGGTGACTATGAAATCATCGGTCAATTAAAGCAGGCCGTTAAGTTTTCGAAAGAACGCGGCTTTATGAATTGCTTTAGCGAAAGATTGTTTAACTACGTTTTGCAATCATCAAAAACCATTAAAAACAGTACTGCATTGAGCGATGGCACTATTTCGGCTTCGTTTACCGCGGTACAGTATATCAAAGAAAACATACAAACCGATCTGGCCAACAAAAAAGTGTTGGTAGTAGGCATAGGTAAAATTGGCCGCAATACCTGCAAAAACCTGGTCGACTATTTAGGCGCGCCGCATATTACTGTAATCAACCGTTCGGTTGAGAAAGCAATCGAGCTTGCCGCCGAGCTGAAGTTGAACTACGCCACCCTTGACGAGCTGCCGGCTTATGTTGATGCGTCGGACATTATTTTGGTAGCAACCAACGCCACCGATCCTATTATCATGAAGGCACAACTCGAAAACAAGGGCGATAAACTGATCATCGATTTGTCGATACCTTATAATGTACAGTCTTCCGCAAGAGAATTGGAAAACATCACATTATTGAACGTGGACGAGCTTTCGAAACTGAAGGACGCCACTTTGCAAAAACGCGTTACCGAAGTACCAAAAGCCAAAGAAATCATTGTCAAACACATGGACGATTTTATGGATTGGTGCAGGATGAGAAAAAATGCCCCGGTATTAAACTCCATCAAAACAACCTTGAACGAGATTTATATCCAGCATCAATTATTGGTCGATACCGAAGGCACCACCATACACGCCGATCGGAAAATACAAATGGTGGTAAATGACATTGCCTCAAAAATGCGCGACCAAAACCAGCGTGGCTGCCATTATATAGAAGCCATTAACCTATTTATGGCAAACGGGCAAGCAATTGCCGTGTAACATCAGCTTATCAGGCCAACAACTGTTTTTTGGGCAGCATAACGCTTTCAACCAAATCAAACAATTCTTTCTTCACTTCCCGGTATTCGGCAGTGAGATTGGTTATCAGGTACTCCAGTTTTACCTGTGCAACGGCCAGCTCGTCGGCACTTTCGGGGATAACATCCTCGGCCATCAATTCAACTTTTTTTAACTGCCTTGTCAGCAACTCACGGGTTTCTTTCTCGTCTGTTTCGAGTACGATGAGGCGTGCACTCACAGCACCGAAGCGTTCAATATGGTCGCGGTTTGCAAGGCGCGTAAAGTAATCATCAAGCAAGCGGTACAAAAATGAGGTCTCTATCCTGTAGAAGTCAAGATCGGACAACCAATGCCTCGCAATTACATAGTACTGCAACGAGCGGGCCGACATAGCTGTAATAGTTTCCATAATATCGAAGAATGTTAGGTGTACAATAAAGTTGTAAAAAAATCTGTAGAGACGGCATGACTACAGTCAACATCCTGTGTGATGGTTATCATCGTAAAAAAATAACCTGAGACCATGCCGGGTATCAGCAGGATAAGTGACAACTATCAGTATCTCATCGACTTATTGTAGTTACATTTGTTAAGCAATCAGGGTTCTCCTTTTTCGCCCAACCAAAAACCTGCGTTATGGAAACGATATCTGACTACAAAAACACAAAGGCCGTGTACCTGCAATCATTAGGGGCCGCCCAAACGGTTACCGGCTCAAAGCACCTGCTTAAAACACCCGGATTAAACATACTGATTGATTGCGGTTTGTTTCAGGGTATCAAGTCGTTGCGCCAAAAAAACTGGGATAAACTGCCTGTTGACGTAGCTTCCATTGATGCCATGATACTGACCCACGCGCATCTGGATCATTGTGGCTATATACCCTTACTGATTAAAAATGGGTACAAAGGCAAAATATACATGAGCCCCCCCACACGCGACCTTACAGAGCTGATATTGCGCGACAGTGCCAAGCTGCAGGAAGAGGATGCTGAAAAAGCAAACAGGCACGGCTACTCCAAACATCACCCTGCCCTACCGCTTTATACCACTGCCGATGTGGAAAACGCGCTCCCGCATTTTGTTACTATTAATACCGGTAAACCTTATAGCCTCAATACGCATATAAGCTTCCAGCTTTACGTGGCCGGGCATATCCCCGGTGCCTGTAGCGTAGCCATTAGCTGTTACGGGAAAGCGATAGTTTTTTCGGGCGATATTGGCCGTTACCATTCGGAACTGTTACCCGCACCTACACACCCCGCCAAGGCAGATATGGTAGTGATGGAATCAACCTATGGCGACAGGCTGCACGAAAAAGGCGACACCATGCAGCAAATGGCCTTTATGGTTAACGAAACCATATTTAACAAAGGGAATATCATCATTCCTTGCTTTGCAGTTGGCCGCGCGCAGGACGTAATGCACATTTTGTACAAATTGAAACAGCAAAAACTGATACCCGCAGCTATCCCCGTTTTTTTGGACAGCCCGATGGCTTCATCGGCAAGCAAGGTATTGTTGCGATATCCGGAGTGGATAACCATCAGTCAAAAAGAATGTGAACAGATGTTTAGCGGCGTAACCATAAACCAGGATTATGATGGCACCGAACGCATCATCCGCCAAAAGGGGAGCAAAATTATACTGGCCGCCAGCGGCATGCTTACCGGTGGCCGGGTTTTGGAGTACCTGAAACATTACATCGGCGACCAAAGGAATACTATACTAATTATAGGTTATCAGGCAGAAGGAACGCGCGGAAGGGCTTTGCTTAATCATGCACACGAAATTAAGATACACGGGCTATTTTTACCGGTGAAAGCGCAGGTAAAAGAAATAGGCGACCTGTCAGCACATGCCGACCAGGCCGAGTTGATGACCTGGCTGAAAGCTTTTGCACCTGCCCCGGCAAATGTATTTCTGGTACATGGCGAACCAGGCGCGCAGGAAGTATTAAGGGTTAAAATAAACAGCGAAATGCATCTTGATGCCTGTATTTTAAAGCAAGATGAAGCAGTTTGGCTTTTTGATGTAGACGAACCAGCTTCTACCTCTGTTTAACACTATCAGGTAAACTAACGGCTTTCAAACAACCATTTAAATGGCTTTTGCTTCATTTTGGGTTTGAGGCCATATTGTTTGATGCTTTTTTCGCGGATGAGGATTACAGCTTCGTCAATATCGTCGGTTACCAGGTATAGTTGGGTATCCAGCGGACCAATGGTACCTGCTTTTTGCATAATCGCGATTTGTTCAATCAATTCATGATAGTAGTCATTTCCAAAAATAACGATCGGGAAATCCTGTATTTTATGGGTCTGTATAAGGGTGATAGCTTCAAAAAATTCATCAAGCGTTCCAAATCCCCCTGGCATCACCACAAAAGCAAAGGAATATTTGACCAGCAGCACCTTGCGTAAAAAAAAGTGCCGCATGGTTACCCATTTATCGAGGTATGGGTTATGCGTTTGCTCCACAGGCAATTGTATGTTACAGCCAACGGAGCGTCCACCGACATCTTTAGCGCCTCTGTTGGCGGCCTCCATCAGGCCGGGGCCGCCGCCGGTAAGTATGGTAAAGCCCAATTTGGCAAATTCAGCAGAAGCGTTACGCGTCAATTGATAATAAGGGTGGTCTTCTTTAAACCTCGCCGACCCAAAAACAGTGATACAAGGCCCTATAAAATGCAGCGCCCTGAATCCACGAATGAGCTCCAGCATGGTTTGAAAAGCAAACTTGAACTCCTTCCATCTTGACTGCGGCCCGTCTAAAAATTGTATTTCGGCTTTATTCATGGTGCGCTAAATTTACCATGTATACGCAACAAAATAGTGACCAATATCACTTTTTAAAGTGAAAACAATTACATTCGTATCGAGTTGCTATTGTGATATTTGCGGGAACCATCACAATTTGGTACCGCGCCCGTGGAGATTATGGAAAACGCTGCCTTACTAAATGCAATCATAGAGAATGCTATTGATGGTATTATAACCATTGATGACCGGGGAACGGTGGAAACCATCAATCCGGCCGCTTGCAAGCTTTTTGGTTACACGCCCGAAGAAGTAATCGGCAACAAAATCAATATGCTGATGCCCCCTCCCGACAGCGAGCAACATGACCAATATATCAGCCGGTATGAGCACACAGGAAAACCCCATATTATTGGCAAAGGACGTGAAGTATTCGGGCTGCGAAAAGACGGCTCCAAATTCCCTTTCAGGCTTGCTGTTAGCGAGGTTGCCTATTCTGGTCGCAAAATTTATAACGGCTTTATCCACGACCTGAGCCGTGAAAAAGAAGCCGAAGAGCAACTGAAAGAGTACGCCGCCCATTTGGAAGAACTGGTTGAAGAGCGCACCTCCTCGCTAAAGAAAACAGTTTTTGCCTTACAACAAGCCAAAGAAGAGGTGAGCCTATCCTTAGAAAAAGAAAAAGAATTGGGCCAATTAAAGAGCCGTTTTGTATCGATGGCATCGCACGAGTTCCGCACACCTTTGAGCGCGGTACAATTATCAGCCTCGCTCATCGAAAAATATGCAGTCGGGTTTGAGAACCCGAACATCAGCAAACATGTGGCCAAAATAAAAAATGCTGTTGGCAACCTCACCACCATATTAAACGATTTCCTTTCGCTCGAAAAACTGGAGGCCGGAAAGGTAGAACCCGAATTTAACAGCTTTGACCTGGTTAAGCTGAGCGAAGAGATTACCGAAGAGATGCAGATGATAGCCAAACAAAACCAAACTATCATTTACCAACATACCGGCATCAGCAGCGTCATCAAATTGGATCAAAACCTATTGAAGAACTGTATCATCAATTTGATGTCGAACGCCATCAAATATTCGGGCGAAAACACCTTTATAGAGTTTAATACCGAGATAAACAGCACAAATTGTATCGTAACCGTAAAAGACAATGGCATTGGGATACCCGATACCGACCAAAAACACTTGTTCGAAGCATTTTTTAGGGCGCACAACACGGGCAACATACCCGGAACGGGTTTGGGGCTAAATATAGTTGCCCGCTATGCAGATTTGATGCGTGGTAAGGTCGACTTTAAAAGCGATGTAAACCAAGGCACATCATTTACCATCAATTTTCCATTATCATGAGCAAAAAAGTACTTATTATTGAAGATAACGATGATATCAGAGATAACATTGTTGAGATATTAGAACTGGCAGGATACATTGTATACGCTGCCAACAACGGAAAAACCGGTGTTGACTTGGCCATGAAACACTTGCCCGACATCATACTGTGCGATATTATGATGCCCGAACTTGACGGTTACGGGGTTTTGTACCTGCTGAACAAAAACCAGCAGACCGCAGCCATTCCTTTCATTTTCCTTACCGCGAAAGCCGAACGGCTTGACTTGCGTAAAGGCATGGAAATGGGCGCCGACGATTACCTGACTAAGCCTTTTGACGACATGGAGCTTTTGAACGCTATTGAAAGCCGTTTAAAAAAGAAAGAGTTGCAACAAAATTTCTATAGCAAATCGTTAGACAGGTTGGGTACATTGATATCAAAAAACAATGGGCTTGCCGAGCTAAAGAAAATCATACAAGAGCGTAAAACCCGGCAATTTAAAAAGAACCAGGTAATTTATTACGAAGGCGACAAAGGCAACGGGCTTTACCTGCTTTTGAGCGGAAAGATAAAGACCATTAAACTGGCCGAAGACGGGCGCGAACTGATGACCGGCATTTATACCGATGACGATTATTTGGGGATCACCGCAGTATTATCCAACGAGCCATTTTCTGATACAGCAACCGCCCTGGAAGACAGCACGCTATGCCTTATTCCCAAAGACCAGATTGAGCCCTTGTTAAACCTGTACCCCGATGTGGCAAAGGAGTTTATCAAATTGTTGGCTAATGACATACGCGAGAAGGAAGAACAACTGTTGCAATTGGCCTATCACTCCGTTAGGAAAAGGATGGCCGAAGCGATGCTGAGGTTGGGCAAACAAGGTGCCAAAAACGGAGAGACTTTTAAGATGACCCGCGAAGACCTGGCAGCAATGGCAGGTATGGCCACTGAGACCGTTAGCCGCACCTTGTCTGATTTTAAAGACGAAGGTTTAATTGATAAAAAAGGAAGCACCATTACCATACTCGACCTTCAGCGGCTTACCAGAATGAAAAACTGATAAGGATCACTTTTTTGGCTGACTGTACTCACCATATACAGCCCTCAATAACAATAGTTTTGTTTATCAAAAAAAATTATTGCGGATGAAGGCGGTAGCATATAGTATAAAACCTTTCGAAAAGGAATTTTTGGCCAAGGCCAACCGAAAAAAACACGAGATTACATTGATCTCGAACCCGCTAAGTCTGGATACTGCCAGTTATGCAAAAGGGAAAGATGCCGTTATTGTATTCACCAACGATGATTTGTCGGCCTTGGTTATCAAAAAACTGGCCGACAATGGTATCAAATACATAGCGGCACGCTCATCGAGCACCGACCACATCGACAAAGAAGCCGCTGAGAACGTGGGTATCAAAATAGCCAATGTACCATCATACTCACCCCTGGCTACTGCCGAACACGTAATCGCGCTCACTTTTGCCCTCAACCGCCATGTGGTAAAAGCTGCCGATCACAGCCAAAACTTTGATTTCAGGAGCGATGAGTTGCTGGGTTTCAATTTATCGGGCAAAACAGTTGGTTTAATAGGCTTGGGCAATACAGGTTTGGCCGTTGCGCAAATTTTTAACGCGTTGGGCTGCAAAGTATTGGGCTACGATGTTCATTTCCCAACGGGAGCGTCGAATGTAAAGCGTGCTACGTTAGCCGAAGTTTTGGCAAAATCCGACATCATATCGCTCCATTTACCGCTCACCCCTTTTACAAAGCACCTTATCAATAAAGACACGTTTAGCCAGATGAAAGACGGCGTAATGCTGATCAATACATCGCGTGGTGCCATTATAAATACCACCGACCTGCTTGAAGCATTGGATACCGGTAAAATAGGGTATCTGGGCCTTGATGTTTATGAATACGAAAAAGGCCTGTTTTTTGAAGACCATGAAGATGACGCGGTTAAAGATCAATTGCTGCAAAATCTGATGAAACATTCCAACGTACTGGTAACCCCTCACCAGGCCTATCTAACCAAAGAATCGTTACAGGAAATAGCAGACCAGACTATAAAAAATCTTGATATGTGGCAGGCCAACAAACCTGCATACAGTGAAGGGACGTTAATAAGTGCATCGAAACCATAATGACAAGCAAAACTATGTTGATGCACCCGCACGATAACGATTTAGCCAAAAAATATAATGTGGCGGTACCGCGCTATACCAGCTATCCTACCGTACCTTATTGGGATGCCGATACTTTTAGTTCGGAAGCCTGGGAGAAGTCGGTAAGTTTTTCGTTTACTGAAAGTAACTCCCTAAATGGTATCAGCGTGTACATACACCTGCCTTTTTGCGAAAGCCTTTGTACCTATTGCGGTTGCAACACACGTATCACAAAAAACCATGGCGTTGAGCAGCCCTATATCAAAACCTTGTTGGCCGAATGGGCCATGTATCAAAAAATATTTGGCGCAAAGCCCATTATCCGCGAATTACACCTTGGCGGCGGTACCCCTACCTTTTTTAGTCCCGAAAACCTGCAAACTTTAATAAACGGCATATTGGCCCAAAGCGAAGTGCACCCGGATGCTGAATTTGGTTTTGAAGGACACCCCGGCAATACTACTGCCGAGCATTTACAAACCTTGTACAATCTTGGTTTCCGCCGTGTAAGCTTAGGCATACAGGATTTTGATCCCAAAGTTCAATGGGTCATCAACCGCCATCAAAGCTATGAGCAGGTATTGGAAGTAACACAACAAGCACGCGCAATAGGCTATACATCAGTAAATTACGACTTGATATACGGCTTGCCGATGCAAACACTGGCCGGCATGACCGATACCATGCAGAAGGTTTTTGAGCTGCTGCCCGATAGGATAGCGTTTTACAGCTACGCCCACGTGCCCTGGATAAAACCCGGACAACGCAGTTTTACCGAGCATGACCTGCCCAACCCTGAACTAAAAAGCCTGTTATACGAAACCGGCCGCCAACTATTAAAAACAGGTGGGTACGAAGAGGTCGGCATGGACCATTTTGCATTGAAACACGACGAGCTGTTAAAAGCCCAGCAAACAGGGAAACTGCACCGTAACTTTATGGGTTATACTAACCAACATACCCAGTTATTGGTGGGCCTTGGGGTATCGTCCATCAGCGATTCGTGGTATGCCTTTGCCCAAAACGTTAAAACGGTTGAAGAGTACACCAAACTGGTTGACGAAGGTAAATTACCCGTTTTTAAAGGCCATATACTTACCCGGGATGACCTGATTATCCGCAAGCACATCCTTAATATTATGTGCAAGGGACATACCAGCTGGAACCAGCAACAAGAGCCTTGTGCCGCCGTGTTGGACGCCTTGGATCGCTTGATGCCATTGGCAGATGATGGCCTGATAGAACTTGACCAATATGGTTTAAAAGTGTTGCCAAAGGGCAACCGCTTCCTGCGCAATATCTGTATGGCGCTCGATGCCCGCCTATGGGCCAACGCGCCTAACTCTCAATTGTTCAGTATGGCCGTGTAATGGCGGCTTCCGTTCATACGGAGGTCCTTTCATTAATTTATGCCCATAAAAAAAGCTGTTAGCAGCTTACACGGCTAACAGCTCAACACTGAACTTAAATTAACTTTTAGGAAAGGGTATTACAATAACAGGTGTTTCTTGATACAAATATGGGTGTTACGGCTGTGTTAAGTGATGACAAATCCCCACACAAAAAGTTGATGTTTGTCACTTTCTACTCTACGGGCAATTGCTGACGCCCGATATCTGGCTTTGCGGACTCAGATAGGGAATATTGAGTGCAAGGCCGCGCATTATAAACCAAAAGCCCAGGCAAACCATTAGGTAAGGTATCACTTTGTTGATGCGCCTGCGTACAACGGGCCCTGTGAAGCCTGCACCGACAGTAGCCAGCAACATAAGCGGAAAAGTGCCCATGCCAAACCAAAACATATATTGCGCTGCGGCCACCGGTGATGAGGTGTTAACAGCCCCCACCAAAGCAAGATACACAAAGCCGCAGGGTAAAAAACCGTTAAGTAAACCAACAATAAGGTGCCCTGCCTTGTGTTGTAGTGCGTAGGCCAGCAGCCGGTTAAAAGGTGATAACAGGCGCGACAGTAACTTACCCTCGCTTAACCTCACCTTAAACAAGCGCGAAAGGCCGGCCATAACAATAAGCAACCCGCTCAGCAAACTCACCCCCTGCTGCAAACCGTAAAGCCACAATTGCCTGCCAATCAGGCCAATCAACAACCCTAAAAAGGTGTAGGTAATAACACGCCCGCCATTGTACAACAGCTTATCAACCAATGTTAGCCATTTGTTGGTATGAAACGATGGCACTGCAAAAGCCAACGGGCCGCACATGCCTATGCAATGCACACTGCCAAACAAACCTATAAAAAACGCGAGCTCGTAAATGCTCATTTTAGATAAACTTCCTTTTGATATAGATAAGCCTTGTTGTTGCTTACCCAGTCGAACACAAATTGCCATTGGCCTTTGCCGACAAGCACCACCGGGAACTGTGCTTCTTTCCCGTCGATATTATAGGTTTTGTCCATGGCATCATTTGAGGGGCGCATAAAGGTGATGGTGCCTTTCGCCGGCTGATCAAAGGTAAGTGTAATGATACCTCCGCTTATTTTGATTACGGGCTGAGCATGGTCTTTTACCACCTGGGCCTCTTTGTTATAGAATTTATCAAAGTTTAGACCCTTTTCGTAATACTGGTGGTCGTACTGATCTTCGGGTGCCATAAACATATAAACACTCATCGCGATAATAAAAAGCATGAAAACGATCATGCCTCCAACAATTCCTTTTCCCCAGTTCATTTTTCTTTAATTTATAGGTCCTACAAAACTTGTACTAACTTTTTGAACAACTTGATGATTCCTGATAAGCTGCAGGCCAACATCCGTTTTAGTGGTGGTAATCTGCTTTCTCGGTATCATAATAAAAAACACCGCCTTTGCCGATTCACCACTACCGATGCGGCCCGGCGCCTGTATATATTGTATTTTGATAGACGGGTCTATCGGTTGCAATACAATATCCTGGCTTTTATTGGTTTTGTTGATTACCTCCATATTGTAAATATTGCTGATGTAGCCACCCGGTTGTTCCTGGTACAGCATGCCGGCACTGCGCATGATGGTAATATCCATATCGCTCCGGCTGAATATGAAAATGCCCAAAGCAACGGTCAATATCGTGATAACAGCAGTGTAACCCTTCATCCTTAAATTAAAGGTAGGTTTTTCCTGCTTGTGTATCATATTCTCGGAATAGAACCCGATCAGGTTACGGGGCTTATGGATCTTGTCCATCACCTCGTCGCAAACATCAATGCATGCAGTGCAGTTGATGCACTCCAGTTGTGTTCCTTTACGGATATCTATCCCGGTAGGGCAAACATCGATACACAAACCGCAGTCAACGCAATCGCCCTTGGTGCTCGGTCCTTGGGCATGCCGGTCCAACTTGCCGCGTGGTTCGCCACGCACATCGTTATAGGCCACCACCAGGGTGTTTTGGTCCAACAGCACTCCTTGCAACCTGCCGTAAGGGCATATCAAAGTACAAACCAACTCACGCACCTGACTGTACACCAGATAAAAAACAGCTGTGAAAACCCATATGGCGATAAAACCTACCAAGTGAAGCTGTATCGGTTCGACCATGATTTTTATCAGGCTATCGCTACCGATGATATAGGCCAAAAAAGTGTTGGCAATGAGGAACGACAGCACGATAAAAATAAGGTGCTTGCTCCCTTTCTTCAATAGCTTCTCGTTGGTCCAGGTACCGGCATCGAGCTTTTTGCGTTTTTTGGCATCGCCTTCTATCCAAATTTCTATCTTACGGAAAACCATTTCCATAAAAATAGTCTGGGGGCATATCCAGCCGCAAAATATGCGACCAAAAGCGATGGTAAACACCACGACACATACCAGGAACACGAGCGAGGCCAGCATGAACAAAAAGATATCCTGCGGCCAAAACACCTGCCCGAAGATGACGAACTGCCTTTCGAGCACGTTTAAAAGCAGCAAGGGTTGCCCCTTTATTCGTATAAAAGGCCCGGCAAAAAACACCACCAGATAAAAATAGCTGATGATGCTGCGCCATTTATAAAATATCCCCTTACGAATAAGGGGATACATCCATTTACGTTTTCCGTTATCCCATCCGGCCACTAATCCATCGTCCATCTTGTATACGCGTTTGGTGTCTATGCTTTTTTGAGCGCTTTGGTTACAGCTTTTGTACTGTCAACATCTAACATTTTTATACCCTGCGGCTCTTTAGGGTTAGGCGGGTTGGTGCCATGTAACGATTTTACATAGTTGGCCACATCCGATATTTGCTTTGGCGAAAGTGTTTTCTCCCACGAAAGCATACCCTTTGTTAATACACCGTACTTAATGGTTTTAAACAAATCGTTGATTTTGTTGCCATGCAACCAGAAATCGTCGGTTAAGTTAGGCCCAACTTTGCCTTCGGCATGTTGGCCATGGCATACTACGCAGTTTTGTTTAAATATGGCTTGCCCCGATGCCAGCACGGCTGGATCTTTTGTCAACTTCACGGTAGTTTCGTCAACACGATTGGCTTGTTTGCTCAGGTATTCTTTTTTGGCAATATCCGCCTGGGCTACTTCTGTTTTATACTCATCGTACTGTAATTGCCCGATACCGAACACATGATAAATGAGCAGGTAACATACCGCAAAAACGATGGTACTGTAAAACAAAAACATAAACCACGATGGTGTTGGGTTGTCCAACTCTTGTATGCCATCGTATTCGTGCTCCATCAACAAGTCCTTTTCTTCGGAAAGCGGCCTTAACGAGAGTAGTTTGTTCCATACCTGGCTATTATCCTTTTTTTCCTTTTTAGACGGTTTCATTTCAGCGGCAATCTGTTCCTCGGTATAACCTTGCGATTTAAGGACGACCTTTGTAAGCACATTAAAAGCACGTAGAACCACCAATAATACCACTACAAACAAAATCAACGTAAACACGATGAGGCCATAGCCGATATAATTCATCACATCGGCGGGCAACAGGCTGTCGTCGGCAGCTTTTGCAGGATTGAAAGCAAAAACCAAACCCAGCAGTAATATTCCTTTTAAGTATCTCATAGCGTTAAAGTGTTTGATGAATTTAATGCACCATCTTCTAAAGGCAAATCGCTCATGTAGTCAACATGCTTTTTGCGGAGCTTAATGAGCAGCACCGCTACTGCAATAAAAAACACAACGAATATTCCCATTGAGGCAATGAGGTACACCTGATCGCCATCTATATTTTCTGTAAATTGCTTAAACATCGTCTTAATTATTTTTCGGGTGTTTTATTTGCTTTAATATCCATACCCAAGCGTTGCAGGTAGGCTATAATCGCTACTATTTCCTTATCGCTGCTTACCTTAATATGGTCTTTGGCCAGGTTATCGGCAATGCCTTTTGCTTGTTTGTCCAGATCGCGGTTGGCTACCTTTTCGTATCCCGGTGCGTATGGTACGCCCAGTGTGCGCATGGCATTTATTTTGGCTACGGTTAAACTGGTATCGAGCTTCTGGGTAATCAGCCAATCGTAATCAGGCATGATACTACCCGGCGACATTGAGCGCGGATCCATCAGGTGGTTATAATGCCATGCATCAGGATATTTGCTGCCTTCGCGTGCCAAGTCAGGTCCGGTACGTTTGGATCCCCACAAGAACGGGTGGTCGTACACAAATTCGCCGGCCTTGCTGTACTCGCCATAACGCTCGGTTTCTGAGCGGAACGGTCGTACCGTTTGCGAGTGGCAGTTTGAACAACCTTCCCTAATGTACAAGTCGCGGCCTTGCAATTCTAATGGTGTATATGGTTTAACACTGGCTATGGTAGGGATGTTGGACGAGATAGTCAACGTTGGCATCAGCTCCACAAAAGTGCCTACCAATATCACCAACAGCGATATGATCATGAATTTAATTGGCTTACGTTCCAACCTGCGGTGCCAGGCCAACTCGGTATCGCTCTTTTTAAATGGTTCGAGCGGCATGGCTTGAGCAGCTTCGTTGGCTACCAGGCTACCTTGCATCATGGTGCGTGCCAGGTTATATGCCATGGCTATAACACCCACCAGATACATGGTACCGCCTATTGAACGCATCACGTGCATAGGTATAATGCGCAATGTGGTTTCCAGGAAGTTAGGGTATTTCAGGATGCCTTCGGGCGTAAACTCTTTAAGCATAAGGCCTTGTGTAAAGCCGGCCCAGTACATCGGTACCACATAAAACAAAATACCTAAAGTGCCTATCCAAAAGTGGAACGAGGCCAGCTTTTTAGAGAACAGCTCTGTTTGATAGATACGGGGTATCAACCAGTATAAAATGGCGAAGGTCAGGAAACCGTTCCAACCCAAAGCGCCAACGTGTACGTGGGCGATAATCCAGTCGGAAAAGTGCGCGAAGGCGTTAATCTGTTTTAGCGACAGCATCGGGCCTTCAAAAGTGGCCATACCGTAGGCTGTTAAACCCACCACCATAAATTTAAGCACAACATCGTCGCGCACCTTGTCCCAGGCACCGCGCAGGGTAAGCAAACCATTGATCATACCGCCCCAGCTTGGCGCGATAAGCATAATGGAAAACGCCACACCCAATGATTGCGCCCATCCCGGCAGAGTGGTATACAATAAGTGGTGCGGACCAGCCCAGATATAAATAAAAATAAGCGCCCAAAAATGCAGTATACTCAGTTTGTATGAGTAGATAGGCCTGTTGGCCATTTTAGGTAGAAAATAATACATCATACCTAAATAAGGCGTAGTGAGGAAGAACGCAACCGCGTTATGCCCATACCACCACTGCACCAATGCATCCTGCACACCGGCGTATACCATATAGCTTTTGGTAAGGCTTACAGGTAACTCAACCGAGTTAACAATGTGCAACACGGCGATGGTAACAAAAGTTGCTATATAAAACCAAATGGCCACATACAGGTGGCGTTCGCGACGTTTAAATATGGTACCAAACATATTGATACCGAAAACCACCCATATCAGCGTGATCAGGATATCGATAGGCCATTCCAGTTCCGCATATTCGTGCGAGGTGGTGATACCCAATGGCAGTGTAATTACCGCCGACACGATGATGAGCTGCCATCCCCAAAAGTGGATCTTGCTCAGCACATCGCTAAACATACGGGCTTTTAACAAACGCTGCAGGGAGTAGTATATACCCATAAAAATAGCGTTGCCAACAAATGCGAAAATTACCGCATTGGTGTGCAGCGGCCTGATACGGCCAAAGGTGGTGTACTGGTTGCCCATGTTCATTTCGGGCTTATATAATTGCATGGCAATGATAAGGCCCACCAGCATACCGATTATCCCCCAAACAACCGTGGCTATGCCAAAGTTGCGGACGATTTTGTTGTCATAGTAAAATTTTTCGGGTTGCATAATAAGGGTTGTGTTATGGTTGTAAAAATAGATTTACTGTAAAAGCTGCGGAATGACGGAAGTAGTGTTCAAAAGGTGACGGGCATCATTTTTCGGGCGTGGGCTTGTCATCGTCAAGCAGTATGCGGATGGAAGGGGTATACAGATCGTCA
Source organism: uncultured Mucilaginibacter sp. (assembly GCF_903893715.1). Lineage (GTDB taxonomy): Bacteria > Bacteroidota > Bacteroidia > Sphingobacteriales > Sphingobacteriaceae > Mucilaginibacter. The sequence goes on along the minus strand of NZ_CAITNG010000005.1, from coordinate 2,143 downwards.
TTCTGCCCGCTTTTTTGCGACCAAAAGAACGCGCCTAAAAAACACAAGGCCAGGAACACGCTGCAGCCAATCAAAAAATAGATGATGCTCATAATAGTTTTTTGTTTTTAGCCGCAAAATGAGTTGCAAGGCTGGTGAAGGATATGATGGTTACCGTGCTTAAAGGCATCAGTATGGCCGCTATGAGCGGCGAAAGATTGCCCGTAACCGCGTAGCTTAAACCGATTAAATTATAGGTGAGCGATATAAGGAACGAAATATGGATGATGGTTACCGTGTCTTTTGCAAAACGTAGAAAAGCGGGTAACTTCTCAAATGAGCGCCCGTCTAAAATAGCGTCGCTGCCGGGCGAAAAATTATTTACATCGTCGGTTACGGCAATGCCCAGGTCGCTTTGTTTTAAGGCGCCCGAATCGTTCAGGCCATCGCCAACCATCATCACGCTGCCACCATACAACTGCAAGCCTTTAATAAAGTCGAGCTTGTTTTGTGGCGACTGATTGAAAAGCATGCTGCCTGCGTGTTTGAAAAACCGCACAAGCTCAAAACGCTCATGGTCCTGATCGCCCGAAAGCAGGAACATTTTATAAGTTTCGTCCAACCGGCTTACCTTATCCAAACCATCGCGATAATGGTGCGCAATGGCAAAATAACCCAGGTACAAATCGTCAATCAATACAAAAACCTTGGTCAAATCGGTGGACTCTTCAGCCTCACCGCTTAAAACCAATTTTGCGCTGCCGATGCGCAATCTGTGGCCATCTACTTCGGTGAGGATGCCTTTGCCCGGAATTTCGGAGTATTTGCTCACCGGCAATTTAGATACCGCATTGCCGATGTGATTACATACCATCCGGCTCAAGGGATGTATAGAGTTGCTACAAGCACTATAAATTAACTGTTTATGATAGCTCGACATGTTGCCGACGGCAACCACATTGTTGTTATCGCCATTGGTAATGGTGCCTGTTTTATCCATCACGATGGTATCAATGGCCGCCAGTTGCTCAACCACACCGGTGTTTTTAAGATAAAACAGGTTTCGATCGAATATGCTGAGCGCCGCCGACATGGTAAACGGCGTGCTTAAAGCCAGTGCGCATGGGCAGGCCACAATAAGCACGGCCGTAAAGGCGGCAATGCCCCTGCCCAAATCCGTCGGCAGCCAAAAGGCCAGCGAACCAAAAGCCACTAACAACAATACGATGGTGAAATATTTACTTACCCGCTCGCTAAAGGTCTTCATGCGGTTATCCTGGCTGCGGGTAAACGCTTCGTTGTTCCACAACTGGGTAAGGTAGCTTTGCGATACCGGTTTTATCACTTCCAGTTCGATGGCTTCGGCGGTTTGTCTGCCACCGGCATAGATAATTTCGCCGAGGGTTTTATTTACCGGAACAGCTTCGCCGGTTACAAAGCTAAAGTCGATCATGGCCTCGCCTTTCAATAAAATGGCATCAGCGGGAATGATTTCGTTGTGGCGGATCACCATACGATGGCCCGTGTGCAACTGAGAAAGCGGTATAGGCTTCTCAATCGCATCCTGGACTACATGGACAGCTACGGGGAAAAACGAGCGATAATCGCGCTCGAATGAAATATGATGATAGGTCTTTTTCTGGACAAATTTTCCCACCAATAAAAAGAACACCAGGCCACAAAGGGTATCGGCAAAACCGGCACCTGTGCGGGTGATGACTTCGACGATAGTGCGGCCAAACAGTACGGCAATACCCAGGGCCAGAGGGAAATCGATATTTAATACTTTGTTGCGCAGGTTTTGCCATGCCGAAACAAAATAGCCCCGCCCGCTATAAAACACCGCAGGTATAGAGAACGCAATATTTAACCAGCCAAAAAAGTGTTTAAAAGCCACATCGTGTAAGGGTATGCCAAAATATTCGGGGAAGCTTAACAACATCACATTGCCAAAGCAAAAGCCGGCAACCGCTATTTTCAATACCAGATTGTCTTTTTGCGGCAGGTTTTGCTTTTTTATCAAATCCTGCAGGCTGATAAGCGGCTCGTAGCCTATATCGTATAAAAGCCCGACCAATTGCTGCAGGCTTAATTGTTTGTGATCGAAACGGATATTGAGCTGCTTTTTTAGAAAATCGACCCGACAATAATGCACCGCGGGGTT
>NZ_CAITNG010000004.1 GCF_903893715.1 uncultured Mucilaginibacter sp. | reverse complement strand
TGCCTATGAAAAAATAAAATCACAGATCACTTGCACCCCCAAAATGGAAAACTTAGCTTTACTTTAAACCCGAAACACTACACAAGCCTTGGTTCACTTTAGTTTGACGACGTACAGTAGATATGATAAAAACGGCAACATGATTTTAATTTATGGAAAGTTTGTGGGGCACGGTTATTCTAAAATGAAAAGCTATTTTAATGCTGAAAATAGACTCGTGAAACGTTATACCATACGCAGAGGCACTCCGTCTGAATATAAAAACAAAGAGGTATTTTATTATATCAACACTAAAACAGGGTTTACGCAATTAAATCAAAACCCCAATAGCAAAGATTCTTTAAATACCATCGGAGCAACAGACTATGATTTGCGCGGCAATAAAATTAAGGATTATATATGGGGAGATGAGTCATCGGTAACGGCAGCGTGGACGTATAATGACAGGCGCCAATTGTTAACTGCGATGCAAAAAGATGTTTATTATGAAAAGGCCATTTTGAGTGGAAATGGAAAATATCCGGTCAAAGGTTATGGAAAACTACTTACTCTGCATCAGAATTTAGATACACTAACCTATAATACCGATGGGAATTTAAGCACAGGCTTAGCTTACTATGATGATAAACTTACCATGGTTATTAAATGGTACTACAAAAAATTTGACTGATGCGATATCTGAAAGCCTACTCAATTTTATTCTTTTTAACTTGCTTGATGTATCACGCTAAAGGTCAGACCGACCATGAGCGTATTGCCGCTCATAAAATTAAAGAAGTTGATACATACCAAATCTCAGTCAACGTTGGCGAATTGACGGGAGATAGCATCCTTTATAATCAGGATTTTTACGATAAAAAAGGGTATATAACAAAAGCCATAAGTGAAGACTCCGCACCATATTATTTTAAGATAATATACAACAAGAGAGGGCAAATAATCAAACGCGCTAATTATGAAGGTGAAAAGATGATTTATGCCGATAGTTCGTTTTATAACAAAAAAGGACAGTTAACTACCAAATGGGCGTATCGACCTCAAGACAGTAGTTATATATTATACACCTATCAATATAACAAGTATGGACGTTTAGCAAAAGGAACTGAATTAAATAAAAAAACTTTATATAGAGGAAGTAGCTGGTATAAATATCTTGGGAATACGGATAAAATTGTCTATCTCTACTCAAAGTCAACAAAGGGGACTGTAAACATTCAAATGCATAAATACAATAAAAAACACCAATTAATTGAAGATTACTATAAAAATTTTCAGGGCCATGAACTGAAGCTTGCTGGGAAAAATATCTATAGTTACATACATGATGCTGATGGAATGAAACAAACAGAAAAAATTTATTCCAAAGATTCGTTGACCCAAATTGAAGAAACCGAATATGACAAAAGAGGCAACAAGCTTAAAATATATACTACCGAGTACGGAGTTAAGGAATTAGTATACGAAGGAAAGTATAATGATAAAAACCAATTAATAGAAAGTATGCAAAGAACGGGTTCAGTTAGTTATGCTAAGTTGCCGAACAGCCAGTTGTCAGACTATTCAAAACAAATCATTAATTATTATGATTTCGACGAAACACATGATTTTTTCACGTATAATTCCTATGGAGACGCGTTGCAAACCCTAACTTATAACAAATACCATTTACTTATGGGTAAATACAAGTACTACTACAAATACTACGATAAATGAAATACATCTTTATCTTACTCCTCACCACCACCACCTTCGCCCAAACCAACCCCCAAAAAGATGAAAAAAAACTCGCCGGGGCTGATCGTCAGTTTTACTCATCACACAAAATTCAGGAGGTTGACGAATACCTGGTAAAACACGAAAGCGACCAACCCACCGACAGCACCTTGTTTTGCCGCATGTTTTATGATAAACGGGGTAATCTTATAAAGACAATCGAATATTCGCCAAATGCTTCAGCTCAAAAAATAATGCATCGCACCACTACAAGCATGTATAATTATAATCATAAAAATGAATTAATTAATAAAACCTCAATTGCCGAACAATATTTATTGATTCATAATATCATAACCAAAGCCAATGACAATGGTATGTTTGATAAAGATGAAACGTATAAATATGATAAGAATGGCAATTTGGAAACAAGGAATTACGTGTCACCTACTGTAGAAGAAAGGACTATTGAAAACAACAACAAACTTTTTTCTAAAGGAAATCTTGTCATGTACAAAAGAAATTACACCGATAAATACAGTTATGATGAAAAAGGCAATTTGCTAATATTAGCTACATATACCGACGCGGGCAAACCTTTCGATACAAAACAATATATTTATAATGACAGATCCGAATTGATCAAAAATATGGTTTATAATGAGGTACAAAAAAAAATGATCACTACATCGGTTTTTAATTATACTCATATACCGGGGGGCTTACTAAAGCATATGGACACTTATGATGCAAGAGATTCGATAGTTAAACAGAATGATTACGAGTATGATATTAATGGTAACCAAACCAGGGAATACGAAACCGTTAAAACGAACAAGAGATTGATTGTTGACTTTAAATACAATGGGGATGGTCAGACCATCGAGTCGACAGGTGGGCCAATTGATACCAGGTATACAATTTATAATGACGTTCGGCGCGATGGCCTTGCTCATTTATTTTACAGCTATGATGGTGACGGCAAGCTCGTAACCATCAAAAAATATGAAAAAGACCCTTCAACAACTAAAGAGAATTTAACGGCCATCCAGCTCATAACTTACAAAACCTATTAACAAAAAATGAAAGTAAAGATCAGTGCTTTTTTAGTTTTAATGCTGCTAACAGCCAGCAGCGAGGCCGATATCAAAAAACAATTGTCCGCGGCAAATACATTAGGTATCAACTTTATTTACCCACATCGGGCCATTTGCCGGAGTTTTAGTTAATGATAAAAACAATCCCAAAAACCCGTATTATTGTACTGCAAAGAATGATTACCATGAAATTGATTAAATACACCCTGTTAGCCCTTGCCTTGTTTGCGTTTAGTTTAACATATGCCACCGGCCCGGGACCGGTGTTTAAAGACGCTTCCTTAAATACCCTCTGGCAAAATTATGATGGGCTCGAAAAAGCCATCTTCTCGGCCAATGTCGCTACAGCAAAAGCATCCGCCTCAAAATTGGCCGATGAAGCCAAAACGATGAAAAATTTCCCCGCCATTGCCACAGAAGCACAGGCCATCGCAGCCGCAACCACCATCGACGCGCAGCGCAAACACTTCGCTTTGTTAAGTAAATTATTGACCCCGGTATTTAAATCTTCAGGCCTTAGCTCGGGCAGTTTATATGTGGCACATTGCCCCATGTTCAACGGTGGTTCCGACTGGCTCACAGCCGAAAAAGAGGTAAAAAACCCCTTCTACGGTAGCCAAATGCCCGAATGTGGCAAGATTACCGAAGCCATTAAATAAATTTTTTAATAACCCATCGTAACAATTTTGCCGCACTGAACGTTTATATTTATAAATGACGATGTGTTTTTGGCCTTAAAATTGTCACTTTATCATTTTTGTATCACATTTTGGTACAAATATTGATATGTTAATAAAAAATGATGCATCGCATTTTCAAATTACACCATAATTAAGTAATTTGCGTTGTCATTAAAAATAACTTGAACCATAGATCAATTTATAAATTATAACTTATGAGCAATACATCAAAATCGGCTGCGTTCCTGCTTGCAGGTGTCGCGGCGGGGGTAACATTAGGTATGTTGTTCGCGCCACGCAAAGGCAGCGAAAACCGCGAAAAATTAGGTAACTCGGTAAAAAACCTGGGTGGTAAATTCGACAGCATTTTAGGCTTTACAGGCGGACTCATGTCATCCTACAAAAACAACGCCGACCTGTACGAAGCACAATACGACGACGTGGAACACGCCATTATCTAAGTTTTCTTTTTCTTTTTAGCCGCTTTAGCCTCTGTATTGTAGGCTACACACAGCGCAACCCAGTAATCAAATTCCCCTTTGGTACTAAAACCTTCTTCGCTAACATAAACGTAGCCTGGCATTGTTCTGCCTTTCATTTCCATTGCACGGCAGCCATGTCGTTCTAATGCTTCTTCAAATTTGTGGGGGCCTACACGGCAAAGCAGGCCATCATGGTTTACACAAATGCACATTTTTCCGTCCACCATAAAGGTTACGCCGCTAAACATCTTTTTTTCCTCCACATTGGGTAAGTCAACCAAGGCCTCACGCAGGCGGTCAACCAGCTTTTCATTATAAGCCATATGCTAATCCTTTTTTAGGTCAATCAAATATCATTATTGTTACGGTAATTAATAGCTTTAATGTATGGTTTTTAATAGATTTTAATACTTTTACAATTGGTAAACTTTGTTGAATACATCATCTTTATCAAACCAAAAAACCAATTATGAGGAAAATTTTACTCCCTGCCTTGCTGTCGCTTGTTTCTTTAACCGCCTTTTCTCAAGCTACCATTGTAAAGTACCTTTCGGGGACGGACAAGGACCACACCGTACAATGGGACTTTTATTGTACCGAAGGCCAAAACAGCAGTAAATGGACAAAAATCGCTGTGCCATCCAACTGGGAGCAACAAGGCTTTGGCTCTTATAATTATGGGATGGATAAAGTGAAATCCAACGAACAAGGCCTCTATAAATACAAATTTACAACCGACGCGGCTTTCAAAAACAAACGCGTATTTATTGTTTTCGATGGTTCGATGAGCGATACTGAAGTCAAAATAAACGGTAAACCGGTCGGCGATGTGCACCAAGGCAGCTTTTATCGTTTTAAATACGATATCACCGATTTACTGTTGCCCGCCGGCGATAACCTGCTCGAAGTTACCGTAAGCAAAACATCAGCCAACAAATCAGTAAACCGCGCCGAGCGAAACGGCGACTTCTGGATATTTGGTGGTATATTTCGTCCAGTATATTTGGAGATAGTCCCCGAAAGGCATATTGAACACATGGCCATTGATGCCAAGGCAGATGGCTCGTTCCTGGTGGATATTTATCCCAAAGATCTTTCAGGCGATGAAACCATCGAAGCCCAAATTCAAAAACTCAATGGCGAAAACGTAGGTAAACCATTCTCAATAAAGACCGATAAAGCGCAGGATATGGTCGAACTGAAAACCACGGTTGCTAATCCTTTATTATGGAGCAGCGAGTTCCCAAACCTGTATCAGGTTTGGGTTTCCATAAAAAACGGCAAGGGTATTGTTCACCAGGTTAAGCAGCAATTTGGTTTCCGCACAGTAGAGCTGCGCAAAAACGATGGCTTTTATGTAAACGGCGTAAAGATCATGTTCCGCGGTTGCGACCGCCACAGCTTTTGGCCCGAAACGGGTCGCACACTTAGTCACGATTTGCATGTGTTGGACGTTAACCTGATGAAGGAAATGAACATGAACGCCGTGCGCATGTCGCACTACCCGCCCGATGAGGATTTTATCCATGTATGCGATTCGTTGGGTTTGTATGTGTTGGACGAAGTTACCGGCTGGCATGCTGCCTACGATACCATAGTAGGCCGTAAAATTGTAAAGGAAATGGTTACCCGCGATGTAAACCACCCGGCCGTAGTCATTTGGGACAATGGTAACGAGGGCGGCTGGAATGTAGCATTAGATAACGACTACGCCTTGTACGACCCGCAAAAACGCATCGTTATCCATCCCTGGGCTAAACTCAATGGCACCAACACCAAACACTATCCCGACTATGCCTACATGCTCAACTCTGTAGCTACCGAGCAGGACGTACTCTTCCCAACCGAATTTATGCATGGCTTGTACGATGGTGGGGCAGGGGCAGCTTTAGATGATTTTTGGAACCTGATGCTCAAACACCCGCACAGTGCCGGTGGCTTTATCTGGGCATTTTTGGATGAAGCCGTAAGGCGCAGCGATAAAAATGGCGCCTATGATACCGATGGCAACCACGCCCCAGATGGCATAGTAGGCCCGCACCGCGAAAAGGAGGGGAGTTTTTACGCGATAAAGGAGATATGGTCGCCTATACATATCGACGCGCAACCTATCGACGCTACCTTTAACGGCAAACTTCAGGTTACCAACCGCTACTTTTTTACCAACCTTAAGCAGTGCAGTTTTATGTGGAAAGTGGCAACGTTACCATCCGCCTCAGCAAAATCTACCGATGCTAAAATTGTAGCAGGAGGTATACCCCCGTTATTTGATGTTGCACCCGGCGCTACGGGTATTTTACAGTTAAATCTGTCACCAATCTGGAAAAAGGGGGATGTATTATACTTAACCGCCTACGGGCCGGATAAAAAGGAAGTATGCACATGGAGCTGGCCCATCAAAGCGCCTGTCGTACCTAAAATAGCTAAAACAAGTTCAAGCAATGTTACCGCTACCGAAACCGGCACCGAGTTGTCGGTAAACTGTGGTGGCATCAAATACAATTTCGACGAAAAAACCGGATATATTCAAAAGGTGATAAAATCAACCGGCGATATATCCTTATCGGGTGGCCCTGTGCTGGCCGGTGTTAATTGCGACCTAAAACAATTTACCCATACCAGCAACAACGGGCAATGCATTGTTGATGCCGACTATCAGGGAGCAACCGGTGCCTTGCATGTAAAATGGACATTCGCATCGGGCCAACCCGCCAAACTCGACTACAAATACAGCCAAACCGGCGATGCGGATTTTATCGGCATTACCTTCAACTATCCGGAATCTAAAATCACAGGCATGAAATGGGAGGGCCGGGGCCCTTACCGAGTTTGGAAAAACCGCCTGAAAGGGCAGCAATTTGGCGTTTGGCACAAAGATTACAATGACGCCATTACCGGCGAAACATGGGGCTACCCCGAGTTTAAAGGCTACCATGCCGAAGTAAATTGGGTAACCATCGAAAATAAAGAATCGCCCTTTACCGTTTACACGGACAACAAAAACATGTATTTTCAAATGTTGCACCCATCACGCGAGAAAGATGCTCTCAAGAACAATAATGTTGAACCGGCTTTTCCAGAAGGCAGCTTAGGATTTTTGAGCGCAATTGCACCGATAGGTACCAAGTTCCAGGCGGCAAAAGTAATGGGTCCGGCCAGTCAGAAAAACACACCATCAGCCCAACCGGTAACCGGCACACTTTGGTTCGATTTTAAATGATAACCCATCAAACGATGAAAAAAATACTACTTTGCTTGTGCTGTTTAGGATTATCGGCCTTATGCATGGCTCAAACGGCCTTAACGCCAAAGAAGAAGCACCAGGATACCTACAACAAGTTTAAACTGGATGTTGCTTTAGGTGGCGCGCTCCCGGTAGGTGGTCAGCCAAGCCAAATGTTAGTGCTCACTGTCGAGCCCCAATACCGGTTCTCCGACGAAAATGAAATCGGTTTCCGCATACAGGATGCCTTTTTGCGACAATTAAACAGCAGCTCGCTCGACGGTATTACCGTTTCACCTATCGACTCTTATTGCCTAACTGCCGACCATTACTTTTCAAACCATTTTTTCCGGCCATTCGTCAGCTCGGGTTTTGGCTTGTTCAGGCAGGGGGCAGTGGTTAATCAGGCAGCGCCATCGCAAAGTATTGCCGAAGCAAACCATATCGGCGCTTTCCCGCGTATTGGTTTCGAAATAGGTGTCCTTCGCTTCGATGTGGAGTACAACTACCTCAAAAACTACCCCAGTGGCGTAAATCCAAGCTACTTTTCCGTTAACGCCGGTTTCTTTTTGGGCGGTGGCGGTTTAGACAGGAAATAAGCTAAAGCTGCTTTTACAGGAAGTTGACGGCCAAACTCAAATTCCACAAATTCAGCTTATCCGAATAGTTGGCATCGTTGTTCAGGGTACTTAAGCCAAGCTCATAGCGCAAGTCAACGGAAATACTTTTAATATCTACACCTGCACCAAATTGCCATGCCAAATCCTGGTTTTTATAATTGCGGACAGTCGCCGCGCTCACTAACGCGTTGCTGAAACTTTGGTCCTTATTGATGAGGAATGACACCATTGGCCCGGTATTGATATGACCTCCCAAGCCCAGTGCCCCAAACCTGAAGGCCAATAACAACGGCACATCAATACTATTAAAGGTTACAGTATTGGTATTACCCGAACCATCCACCACGGTCGAACTTTTGCTGGCATAATACAGTTCCGGTTGAAAGTTAAGGCCTAAAGCACCAACCCTGGCCCATATACCTGCGTTGTACCCGGCACGGTTGCCACTGCTGAAAGCCGTGCTGCCACTGGTGGAAAATTGCGCGAAGTTGAGTCCGCCTTTTACGCCAAAAGCAAAACTTGGTATAACCTGTGCCGAGGCGATCAAGGAAGTGGTTAATAAAAAGGCGATGATGAATACTATCTTTTTCATAGGTTAATGGTTTGATGTACAACGTGCTAAATTAAGCTTTGTTATCGTATATCAACATACAAGCCAATGGTTTGTTTAAAAATATAACAAAGGCTTACCTTAGCGGCGATATGCCCACGCTCGATATTCTCTTTCAGGACGATTACTTGATCGCCGTCAACAAGCCGCATGGCCTGTTGGTGCACCGCTCGTCCATCGCTGCTGATGCCGCGGAATTTGCCTTGCAGATACTACGCGACCAGCTAAACCGCCACGTGTTCCCGGCGCACCGGCTCGACCGCAAAACAGGCGGGGTATTGCTGTTTGCTTTGGATAAGGATACCGAAAAATTGATGCAAAGGCAGTTTATGGAAAACCGGGTCAAAAAAACATATCTTGCCATTGTTCGTGGTCACACGGTAGATGAGGAGGCTATAGACTACCCCTTGCGAAAAGAGAATGGCACTTTACAAGATGCCTTTACACGCTATAAAACACTCAATCGAGCCGAGTTAGAAGTGCCTTTCGGTAACCATCCTACGTCGCGCTATTCATTAGTTGAGGCTAAGCCCGAAACAGGCCGAATGCACCAGTTGCGCAAACACTTTAGCCATATCTTTCACCCCATTATCGGCGACCGTACCCACGGCTGCAACAAGCAAAATAAACTGTTTAAAGAGCGTTGGCAAATGGAAACCATGCTGCTTCATGCCTCCCAACTTAGCTTTAAGCATCCCTTAACACACAGAACAATAACAGTAAATGCACCAATACAACCCGAATTTATAAGGGCGATGAATTTGATGGGGTGGAACAAATAGACTTTTAAAGTCTCTCCGTTAGCCAACTGAGGAGACCCGATAGCTATCCGGTTAAAGGGGGCTTTGACTCGGTACCACCGCCATCATTTGATGGTAAACATACTTCCCTATGCGGGCCGCGGGGTCATTAACCAATAAAGGTTTCAAATATTCCTCATCCTTTACATCAACTATGCCCAAGCCATACACGCCGGCAGGGTCCAGAACCGGGCCGTATATCAGCATAATTCCCTGGTCCATATAGTTTTTTCAATAGGCCCTGTGCAATTGCATAATGGCTATTTCTTCGGGCGTAATATCCTGTGGGAAGGTTGGCCGTGGCGACAATAATTTGATTGCGAAATACATGATTAATGATTTAGGGTTTTTCCAATTTAAAAATACGGAAAAACCATAAACTTTAAATAATCCAAAACCGGATTTCACATCGCCAAAACTTCGTTTTCTTTTCTAATACGAACGGTCAGCATAACGGCATTCAGGATGGTAAACGCAATAGCGGTATAATACAAGTGAAAAGTCAGGGGTATGACCGCAATTTCGCAGATGACGATAATATAGTTGGGATGTTTAACGTATTTGTAAATACCCGTGCTCACAGGCCGTGTACCCGGCACTTTGTAAATTTTGGTGTTCCAGTAGGTGCCCAGGGTGGATATCACAACAACTTTGATGGTAATAAGCACGAAAAACAAAGCCAACAGTACAAAATTCACATCAGCCACGCCACGCCAAAAGTATTCAACAATCAGCGATATGATAAACAGCGTATGTAATGCCACAATAAAGGGGTAGTGTTCCTTACCATACTCAACCGCGCCATTTGCTAACAGCCATTTTTCGTTTTTTGATGATATGAACAGCTCAAAAAGGCGCTGAAGGATAAGGAAACTGATAAAAAGGATAAATACCATGGCTTAATTTTTCATGTCCAACAAAACCATTTCGCTCGAAAAGCCCGGCCCCATCGCCAACATCAATCCATACCCGTCTTCAAAGCCCTCGGCCATAAACTTTTCCAACACATACAAAACCGTCGCGCTCGACATATTGCCATAGCCATTCATTGTTTCGCGGGTGTTTTTTAAAAAATCGCCTTCTGCAGCCAGGGCGTCGGTATAAGCATCCAATACCTTTTTGCCTCCGGGATGAAAAATAAAGTTCTTAATATCTTTTAATTCCAATTGATGCTTACTCAAAAACTCCACAATATCTTCCTTGATGTGCTCATGGATAAAAGTGGGTATATCCTTCGAAAAAACAACCTTAAAACCCTTGTCGTTAAACTCCCAACCCATTACCTCCAGCGAATCATAATACAATTTACTGCTGGCCGCCTTAAAGCTAATCAGTTTGGCTTGGGGGCTATGGTTATCCCCTTTAACAATGCAAGCCACAATCCCATCCGAAAACAAACTTGAACCAATAAAATTACTTTTGCTGTAGTCGTTTTTTATCAACGTCAGCGAACAAAGTTCCACCGCAACTAACAAAACCACTGCATCAGCGTTTGCTTTAGCCAACGTCATCGCCTTTGCTATGCCCGATACACCCCCAGCGCAACCCAAGCCCCACAAGGGCATACGGTTAATATGCGGGTTCAAATGCATTTGATTGATGATTTGTGCGTCTATACTTGGCGTCGCCAAGCCGGTAGTCGATACGAACAGGATATCAGTAATATCTCCTTTAACAATGCCGGCTTTAGGTAACACATCCTCAATAGCCTGCACCGAATAATGTACCGCCCAATTGTTGTATTCATCGTTACGCTGTTCAAACGTTGTCGTTTCGGCATAATAGCTTAAAGGCTTTACAAAATTACGCGAAATTATTTCGGTATTGTCGAAGGCGTGTATCAACCTGTCAACCTGCGGGAAGTCTGTCGCGAACATTTCGCGGGCTTGTTTTTTTACTTCCTGTTGGTCAATTTTGTTGGGAAGGTCTGTTTTAGAAACGGCTGCTATAAAAGGCATTGAATGTGGGGTAATGATGGTTGTGTTTAGTACGATAATAACCTGGTTAAATATACCAACCCGGCGCGCACATTTTTGTTTTTGTGCCCACCATAAAGCTACTCTTTAATAAACGGTAAAAACATTCGAACGGTTGTTCGAAAAGTGTTTTATGACAATAAAATTGGGATCAGGCGCTTTGTCTGTGTACCTGGTCGCAGTCTTTGTACGCATGCTCTATAAACTCTTGGGTTACCGGTTTTGATGAAAAGGCCCTTACTGCGGGGTGCTCCCTCGAACGTTGTATCTCCTTAGGGTCAATGGATGACGTGAGTAAATAAATGGGGATGTTTTTTTTGAGAGACGAACTGATTTTGTCGAACGAGTTTAAAAACTCCCAACCGCTCAATGCCGGCATATAAATATCGAGGAATATGGCATCCGGAAGAGAGGCCGCATCATCTCCGTTTTTCTCTAAAAACTCCAATGCAAGGTTTCCATCTAAAAAGCAATTTGTCTCTTCAAACAGATTTGTTTTGTTGAATATCTTTTCAGCAATGTACTGAAAGATGGGGTCGTCATCAATAACAAGTGCCTTATACATTTTGTATTAATTATGGGTGGATAAATTTACGATTAATCAAGTGAAATACAAATGAAATTATTCAACAAAGAAAAAATCAGCCTGCTGCTATAATAAATTTTCGTAATCTTTAATCGTGTCGATATCAACCTTGCCCAAGGCGAACGGTATCGTGATAACATCCTTTTTAAACGAATGAAGCAACTTTTTTGCACCATCGTGCCCTTTCAACAAAAGCAGTTCAGCAAAATACTTCCTATCGAAAAGCACCGGCACGCCAACAGTATCCCCGTAGTAGCAGGCAACTATTCCTTTCCCCGTTTTCTCTTTTTGTGCGATAAGGCTATCTATCAACGCAGCATCAACAAAAGGTTGGTCACACAGCATGATAATGGCCCCCGTGATGTCATCATCTTTTTCCAATTCCATTATCCCCACTCTGATGGATGAGGCCATTCCTTCTTCCCAGTTTGAGTTATGTATAACAACAACAGGCTCACCCTTAATATCTGCTAAAACAATATCGGCGTAAGCACCCAAAACAACAATAACTGGTCTGCAAGTTGAATTGAGCGCGGCCTGTACGGCGTGCTGTAACAGACTTTTGCCATGATATAAAAGTTTTTGTTTGGGTTGGCCCATCCGGGCCGATTCGCCCGCTGCCAATATAACGATCCCGGTCATGATGCCACCTTATTGTGGATGGATACGGCCTTATATTTTAACGAATGCCCGTTTCGTTGCGATAACACCGCTTTTATTTCCGCCATAATGGATAGCGCGATCTCTTCCGCCCCCTCCGAACCAATATCCAAACCCACAGGGCCGTAAATATGGTCAAGTTGCTGCTCCGTAATTTTTAACCCATCGTCTTCCAGTTCGCCTAATAAACGCTCCAGTTTCTTTTTTGGGCCAAGTATCCCGATATAAACCGGGTTAAGTGGCAATACCTGTTTCAGCAAGGCCAGCTCATAATTGTAATTATGGGTCATCAATACCATAACAGTATGTTCGTCGAATACAATTTGCGGGCATACCTGTTCAGGTTTGGCAACCAATATGCGCGTCGCTTGAGGAAAGCGTTCTGCCAAAGCGTAATTCGGCCGGCCATCAACAACGGTAGTCTCCCAGCCTAAAACAGCGGCCATTTGTGTTAGCGGTATTGCATCGTTACCCGCCCCGATGATAATGAGCGAAATGACAGGCTTAACCAACTCGATAAAACCGGTATATTCTGCTTCTCTAAAATAAGCTTTCGTTTCCGATTGTCCTTGCCGCAACACCGATTCCGCATCCGCGACTATCTTATCCTTAATGGAAGTATTTTCTAAATTACCTAAAGTTTGCCCTTCGCTATCCAATAGCAAACAGGTCCCCGGTTGCTTTGCTTTTCTGTCGGCTAACGAAAACAGCGTAACCAGTACCGCGTTTTGCCTTTTGCTCAATACCTGTTTAATAAGCGCCAACGGATTATTGCTGTCAGAAGGATGTACCGGCTCGATCAGTATATGGATAATGCCATTACAGCCCAGGCCAACGCCTAATTTTGCGTCATCATCATCCATGGTATCGTAAGTAACCAGGATGGGTTGTTGTTGTGCCATGGCCAGTCTGGCTTTGCGCAAAGCATCCCCCTCTAAGCAGCCCCCGCTGATGGCACCGGTCAGTTCACCGTCTTCGGTGATCAGCATCCTGGCGCCGGCCCTTCTATAGGCAGAGCCTTCCACCAGTACAACAGTGGCCAAAGCGCATTGCTTGCCGCTTTTCAATACGGCATCATAGGCTTTAACAATATCTTTCAGTTCCTTCATTTGTGCTTGCTCGCGCGATGACAAAGTTAACAATTGATCCACGCTTTTGCTTCAGCGCTTTTTATTATCGCGTCAATCACTTTCATATTGTTCAGCGCATCCGTTAGGGGGGTAGGCACTTCGGTATCGTCCAATATCGCTTTGGCGAAGGCATCGCATTGCAGCGTGTATTGGTTAACGGGTACCAATGTAATTTCTTCGGCTATCCGGTTAATTTGCAGCCACATTTTGGCAGGTACGTCAGGCGGGGCGTTCACGGGTATCTCGATCTCAAGCTTGCCCTTTGTGCCCAAAATATTTACGCGCTGGTAAGGTTCTAATTGTGTTGAGCAGGTAAACGTAGCGCTCTTGCCATCGCCAAAATCCAACATGCCCGATGTAATACGATCTGTCCCCATCACCGGGTCGCGGTCCATCAAACTAACCACCTGCACGGGTTCGGCACCAAAAATATACCTCGGGAACGAAATGCAATAACAACCAATATCCATCAATGCCCCGCCGCCCGCTTCGGTTTTATTGCGGATGTTGCCTGCGTCGATATTAAAGTAGGAGAAAAAAGCGTGCACCGTCCTCACCTCGCCCAACAAACCTTCATCAATCATGGCTTTTGCTTTTTGCCATTGCGGGTGAAAACGGTACATAAAAGCTTCCATCACTTTTAAATGAGGGTATTGCCGGGTGGCATCCAGCAATTGTTGCGCTTCAGCAGCATCCAACCCGATTGGTTTTTCGCAAAGCACATGTTTGCCTGCTTTCAGGGCCTTTATGGTATATTCAACATGCAGATTATTGGGCAGGGGATTGTATAAGGCATCAATATGCGGTTCGGCAAGCAGGTCTTCGTAATTGGTATAAAATTGGGGAATGTCAAATTCTTTGGCGGTCTGTTCCGCTTTTTTTGCATCACGCGACGCGATGGCTGTTATATCGCACAACCTGCTTTGTTGCATGGCCGGTATCACCTGCGTGCGGGCAATTTTGGCGGTACTCAATATGCCCCAGCGTATTTTGTTTCTCATTATTCGGATGTAAATGCTTCATCCAAATGTATAAATTTTGGTGGGAATAGTGGGGTGGTCAATGGTGAGTTGTGAGCGGTCAGTAAATATTCACCACTCACAACTGACCACTCACTACCTCACCAAACTATTGCTCCCCCAAAGTAAAACTGATGGGTATGGTATATTGTACGCGTACCTTTTTACCGTTTTGTATGCCGGGTGTCCAATGCGGGGCTAATTTTAATACCCTGATGGCTTCTTCAGCCAAGCCGTTGCCCGGGTCGCGCAGGGCTTTTATTTCGGTTAGGCTGCCATCTCGCTCCACAACAAATGTGAGTATCACATTGCCTTGTGTACCGGCTTCTTTTGCTGCTGTAGGGTAGTTTATCCTTTTACCTAAAAATTTATAATAATTGTCTATGCCGCCAATAGGGGCCGGCTCAACTTCAACCGCTTTAAAAACCGTTTCTGTACTTTCTTCAGTAACTCCCGGGGTAGTTACCGGGCCCAGTGGTTCGTCAATAACTGGTGTGTCTCCCCCACCAGCCATCGTTTTTTGACCTGGGTCGGCAGTTGTTAATTGTTTGTCGGTTGGTGGTTCCTGTGCTTCAACATCAGGCCTCACTATCGGCGGTGGAAAACGTATAATATCATGCTGTGGTCTTACCGTTTGCTGCACAGGAGTGGCGGAACGATCTTCTTGTGTTCAAGTGTTGGCGGCGGCAATAGCTTCACAACCCTCTCTGTAAATTTCGGGTCCGCCTTAGGTATAATCCCCCTGATGATATTGGCAATAGTCGGCGTAGCAATCGCTAAAAGAAAAACAGATATGGCTATTGCCAATGCCCTGTTGGTAGTCCGGACATTTTCGCGCCTCAATTGGTAAGCGCCATATGCCTGGTTGCGGCCTGCAAAAACAAGGTTTAGCCAGCCGGTGCTCATAATATCTAATTTTGATTCTAACATGGTAGTAAATTTTAAAGGTTAATTATTCGGTTCAATTCATCAAAACAGGCCGGCGCTTTACGAAGTATCGGCATCAAAGGGCATAGCTATCATTAAATATGGGCTCATGGTTATGGATTTTTATGGTTGGGATGCATCCTAAAAGCAGATTTCCATAAGCGATAAAAAAAAATTACTTTTCCGCATTAAATGAGATTCCTAAAGAGCGCTGATAAACCGGAACCTGCAGACGACGACCAATTGCTAATTCAGTATCGCCAAACCGGCGACCTGCAATGGCTTGCGCGCCTCTACGAGCGATACATGCACCTGGTTTACGGGCTTTGCCTTAAATATTTGAAGGATGAGGAACTCGCCAAGGATGCCGTGATGCAGATATTTGAAGAGCTGGTGGTAAAAGTTGCCCGGCACGATATTAAGCAGTTTAAAAGCTGGTTATATGTACTGTGCCGCAATTTTTGTTTGATGCAGATACGGTCCGGTAAAAAAATGATTGCCGAACCAATTGACGGGCTTATGGAAATTGCAGAAGATGTGCATCCTTATAGCGAATACATGGAAGACAATATGGTAGCCCTGGAGCGTTGTAAAGAGAAACTGCCCAAGCCGCAAAAAACCTGTGTCAACCTGTTTTATACCGACGAACAATGTTATAAGGACATAGCCGAACAAACAGGCTACAGCCTGAACGAAGTAAAAAGCCATATACAAAATGGCAAACGTAATTTAAAGATTTGTATAGAAAAACACCGTGAGCGCTAACCAACCCGATATTGAGCAAATACGCAAGTACCTTAACGGCGAACTTGATGCCCGCGCCATGCACCAATTGGAAAAGCAGGCACAGGACGATCCGTTTTTGATGGAAGCATTGGAAGGATACGAAGCATCAGCAAAAAACCAGCAGCCCAACCTCAATGAACTTAAGAGCCGCCTGCAAGGCCGCGTAAAGGGGCCGGTAAATGTTTTATGGCGCATATTGCCCATCGCGGCATCGTTATTAATAATAGGTGGCCTGGCCTGGCTTTGGTTATCGCCAAAAGGGTTAACGCCGCAGTTAGCTAATAACAAACAACAAGCGCATCCCAATTTTTCAATTCCGGCACACCCCGTTTCACCTGTTATGCAGCTGCAGGCCGATTCAATGATAAAAGCACGAAGGGCGACTGAGCAACATAGTGTACGTTTGGCTACAGTAAGGCATCATCACGCCAATATGCTGGCAATGGTTCAGCCTCCCGTAACGAATGATACAAGCGAAAACAAGCCTTCTGTTACCGAAGAAATAGCTAATAAATCGAAATCTTTAGATATAACCGAAGTAGCCGTTAACCAGTTCCGCAGACAAATGGATGGGGGCATAATCACCGGTAAAATAACCGATACCGCAGGTCATCCCTTGCCCGGCGCACGTATCATCGTAAAAGGCTCCAGCATCAAAGCCATCACCAATGCCAAAGGGGAGTATTCGCTGCCGGCAGAAGTAAATAAAGACTCGGTAGTGGTGCAAATGATAGGGTACGAAACCCAACACCTAGCCCTTAACGGCGCAGGTAAGCTCGACATCAAACTAACTGAAGCCAGCAATTCGCTTGATGTGGTCGAGGTAACACATAAGGCCCGCCCGGCCGATGTACACGACGCGCAACCACAGGATGGGTGGAAAAGCTATATGGCCTATCTTACCCAAAAGGCCGTAATGCCCGATGGGCAGACAGGTAGGGTAAAGCTTCGGTTTTCGGTGGATACGGAAGGCCGCATCAGTAATATCCGCGTCATCCGTGGCCGTAGTGATTCCATGAACCGCAAAGCCATCGAACTGGTGATGAACGGCCCCAAATGGTACGGCCCTGAAAAAACCAACGTCGACGATCTCAAGCAGAAAGAAATCAAATTGAAAATTAAGTTCCATAAGGCGTAAATTGCGCAATGAAGTTTACGCCACTCAGTAAAACAATAAAGAAGAAAGTATTAGTTGTCGCTGTGTTGGTCGTATTAACATTCCTCCTCAGCTTTATTGAAAACTTCGCGAGTTTTATTGAGCGCTGTTACTCCGAAGGTGTGTATCCCGTCATCTGCCGGGTACTGCACTTCATTTTCAATATATTCCCTTTCAGTGTTGGCGATATTTTTTATATCGCGCTTGTCATCGGTGCTATAATAGCCATTGTTAAACTCATCCGCTTCCTTTTCCGCAAAAAGTTCCAAGCATTTTTTAATTATCTGCTCGGCGTTATCATCGTCGCTCAGTTACTTTGTTTCGTTTTTTACCTCTTTTGGGGACTAAACTACTACCGCCCATCAGCAGCCAAACGCCTGGGTTTGCAGGATACTTCGTATACGCTGAATGATGTTAAGACCATCACCATGATGATGATCGACAGCGCCAACTCCACCCGCTCACGCTTAAACGACAGCGATTTTAAGATGGATAATGCTATCATTTATCAAACAGCCGCTCAGGCAATCGGCGCGCTTTCTAAACAATCATCAAATTTTACCAGCTATAGCCCAAAAGTAAAATCGTCCATCCTAACATGGGCATCCAATTATCTCGGCACAGCAGGGTATTACGACCCCTTTACCGGCGAGTCGCAGGTAAATTACCAGATGCCCGTATTCATGAAACCCGTAACCGCCACGCACGAACTAAGCCACCAAATGGGCTTCGGTGCCGAAGATGAAGCTGACTTTGTTGGCTTTGTCGCCGGGGTATCATCGCAAGACAAACTGCTCCGATATTCAGCTTATTATTTAGGCACAGGTGAATTTATGTCGGCCCTGCACCGGCGTGATAGTGTAACGTATAAGTCGTTCAAAACTTGCATATCACCCGCTGTATTGCACGATTTCAAAACCGAAAACCTGTACTGGAAAAGCTTCGAGGGCAAAGCCGGTACCCTGAGCAGCATTTTTTACGACCACTTTTTAAAAGCGAACAACCAACCTCATGGCCTCAAAACCTATAATCGTATGATACGGTTAACGATGGCATGGTACGTCAAAAATGGTTTTTTCAAAAAGCCCTGAATTTCGTTTTACTTTCTTGAAACTTCTTATACTTTTGTAACGCTTTCGGTTTCTTTCGCTATGCGAAAGGATTAAAAGGGAATCCGGTGTAAATCCGGAGCTGTCCCGCAGCTGTAAGTCCGGCCAATACCCCAAACGGTAAAGGTTAGTTGAACCACACGGTCACTGTACGTCAAATGGCGAATGGGAAGACCTCAACGCAAGGACGAGCCAGAAGACCTGCCTCAAGCACAATATTATTCATAGCTTTCGGGGATAGAAGCTTGAATGTGATCGCGCTTTTGCCGCGTTTCCCATTCTCTTTATTGCTGTTTGCTGTGGGTTTAAAACTCACATCAACATGAAAAAAAATTACATTTTAGTTGCGGCAGGCCTGGGGCTTGCACAACTGGCATTGCTGAGTAAGGCAGGCCTCGCGCAGGACACTTCAAAAGTGTTAAAAGACGTATTGATCAGTTCATCAAAAATTTATCAAAAACAATCACAAACGGGTAAAGTGGTAACCATTATTACACGCGAGCAGTTAGACCGTAGTGCAGGAAAATCAGTAGCCGAACTACTGAACGAACAGGCCGGCGTGATGGTAAATGGAGCAGGCAGCAATCCTGGTAAAGACAAAAACCTGTATTTACGCGGGGCCGGCAGCCAGTACACCCTTATACTATTGGATGGGGTAGTTGTGAGCGACCCTTCGGGCACGGGAGGTGCATTCGACTTGCGACTTTTCCCGATCGATCAAATCGACCATATTGAAATCCTAAAAGGCGGGCAGTCCACCCTATACGGATCGGCGGCGGTTGCAGGGGTCATCAATATCGTAACCAAGAAGGAAGCTCAGCCCGGGCTCAACCTTAACGGCGTTGCTACCGGAGGCAGTTATGGCACCTTTAAACAAAGTCTCGGACTGAACAGCCGTGTAGGCATTTTTAGCTACAATGTTAATTATACGCACGATAAAACCAATGGGATATCGGAAGCTACCCAACCCGACAATGCCACTGTGCCATTCGATAAGGATGGCTTTAACGAGCAGGCTGTGAACGCTAATTTTTCGGTGCAGGCAACGCAACATTTAAAAATCAGTCCGTTTGTGAGATATTTGTTTGGTAACTACGCTTATGACGATGGCGCCTTTACCGACGCGAATAATTATAACGAAGCCAAGCATTTTAATACAGGTGCAAGAGCGGTTTTTACTTTAGATAGATTATCTATAAACCTTAATTATAATTACGAGAATACCAAAAGGAACTACATTTCAGGCTTATACGGGCCAAGCCCATACAACGGTCGTCTTAACTTTGCCGACCTGTACCTGAATTACGATATCGACAAATTAGTAAAAGTATTGGCAGGTGTAGATGACCGCTATGAGCAAAGTACCACAAGCGGCTCCGCACTCGATGCAGCGGCTAAACAATTTAGCGCCTATACATCAGTATTTGTTACCGGTCTGGCATCAATTTTTAATATCGAGGCAGGCACGCGTTATAATAAACATAATGTTTACGGCAGTAATTGGACCTACTCAGTAACGCCATCGGTAAATATAATCGGCAATAAATTAAAGGCATTTGGCACCATATCCACGTCTTTCAACGCGCCAGATCTGCAGGCGCTTTATGGTCAGTATGGCGCTAACCCTAACCTGCTTCCCGAAAGGTCGAATAGCTACGAGGCCGGCTTAAGCACCTCCGACTTTAACGACAACTTTAAGCTACGTGTGGTGGGTTTTCAACGCAAAATAAGCGACGCTATCGTATATACTTCACATTATATCAATCAGGATGTACAGAACGCCCGCGGAATAGAAGTTGAACCATCGTATCGCACGGAAAAATTTAATTTGAGTGCATATTATACCCTTTTGGATGCTAACACAATCACTAAAGGGCCGGGAGGTGTAGATGTGCAAACCAACGGTATATTGCGTAGGCCAAAAAATATTTTTAGCCTATCGGCAGGAGTACAGGCATCAAAAAAACTATATCTCAGTGCCGATTTTCGCACCTATGGCAGCCGTGGCGATTCATACTTCGACCTGACCAGCTTCACCACTAAAAATGTAACACTCGACCCATATAATCTTTTTGATGCTTACGCTGAATACACGCTTATGGGTAAAAATCTAAAGTTGTTTGCCGATATTAAAAATATATTCAATGCCAAATACTACGATGTATATGGGTACAATACCATGGGAACAAATTTTAATGCGGGCTTAAGTTTTAGTATTCGTTAACAAATCACTAATTTTACAACAACAATAAAAACTATGTCGTTACAAAAAATCAACATCCGCAACAGTGTACTCATTTTAATGATCGTGCTGGCAACGGCAACACGCGTATTCAGCCTCGGTACTATTGTATCATGGGCAAATTTTACACCCGTTGGCGCAGTTGCTTTATTTGGTGGGGCCTACTTTTCTGATAAATGGAAAGCTTACCTTGTGCCATTGACCGTATTATTAATGAGCGACCTGCTTATCAATTACTTTAAATACCAACATACCGGCTTGTACGCAAACTCGGTAGTTGTCTACATCAGCTTTGCAGCAATGGTATTTATAGGTACGCTGATCAAAAAAGTAAATATAACCAACATTCTACTGGCTTCGGTTGGTGTTGTAGTGTTGCATTGGCTAATTACCGATACTACATTTAACAGTACGCTATATTCGCCGGGGTTGACAGGTTATGCGCAGTCGTTAAGGGCGGCATTACCTTTCGAGCTTAAAATGATAGCAGGTAACGTTGTTTTCTGTGCTGTACTATTTGGCGGTTTCGAACTGGCCAAGCGCAAATACACCGTATTACAAACCCAGCGAGAACTGGCTGTTTAATAACAAACTATAAAACAGGAAGCGATGGGTTTACCCATCGCTTTTTTTATGCCCGGTAGCGATCGGTTTCAAACCCATCGCTACTTTTGATATTTTTACAATATGGAACATATAGTCATCCTCACCGGTGCCGGCATCAGTGCCGAAAGCGGCCTCAAAACCTTTCGCGACAGCGATGGCCTTTGGGAAGGATACAATATTGAA
Organism: uncultured Mucilaginibacter sp.; assembly: GCF_903893715.1. Taxonomy (GTDB): domain Bacteria; phylum Bacteroidota; class Bacteroidia; order Sphingobacteriales; family Sphingobacteriaceae; genus Mucilaginibacter. The sequence continues at coordinate 86,039 of NZ_CAITNG010000004.1, read as the reverse complement.
GACGTAGCAACACCCGATGCCTGGTATATTAACCCCGTATTGGTGCAGGATTTTTACAACCAGCGCCGCAAATCGGTATTGGAGGCTCAACCCAATGCCGCCCATTATGCCCTTGCCAAACTCGAAGAAAAGTTCAAAGTAACCATCATCACCCAAAACATCGACGACCTGCACGAGCGGGCAGGCTCAACCAATGTGATCCATTTGCATGGGATAATCACCCGCTCGCAAAGCAGCAAGAGGGCCACGCTCACTTATCCCATAGAAGGTTGGGAACTGAAAATGGGCGAAAAATGCGAATTAGGTTCACAACTGCGGCCTCATGTGGTTTGGTTTGGCGAACAGGTGCCCATGATAGAGACCGCTGCCGAAATTTGCAGCATGGCCGATGCGTTTATCCTGATAGGCTCATCACTGGCGGTTTATCCCGCTTCCGGACTCATCAATTATGTTCCCAATGATATCCCCAAATACATTATCGATCCTAAAATACCACCGGTTCATGGGGTAAGCAATTTGGTTAAAATTGAAAAAAAAGCAACCGCAGGTTTACCCATTTTGGTTGCCCGATTGATGGATAGTTTTTGATATTTTTGTGCTATGCGGCTACGTTTCATTTTTGTTTTTCTATTTACCATATGCCTTTCGGGAGCATTTGCGCAGTCGAAAACCGTAAACCTGTTGAGTTTACAGCAATTAGAAAAGCGGGTAAATAACCCAGATACTGTTTACATCGTCAACTTTTGGGCAACCTGGTGCGGGCCATGCGTAAAGGAGTTGCCAAATTTTGAGCAATTACAAGCCACCTATAAAAACAAGCCGGTTAAAGTATTATTGATCAGTATGGATTTTAAATCGAAACTGACCGAAGTAAAATCCTTCGCCAAAGCCCATAAATTTATGTGCGAAGTATTTTTGGCAGATAAGACCAACGAACAGGCGTTTATTGACGGTATCGACAAAAACTGGAGCGGCGCTTTACCCGGCACGTTGGTCGTAAATACTAAAAAGCATTTCCGTAAGTTTTATGAACAGGAGTTTACTTATGCTGAGTTAAATAAAGTATATCAAAATAATCAATAGTCCATGCCAAAGAACGTTAACAATAATTCAAAAAAGGCATCCAACCTGATTTTTTTATCATTGGTGATATACATAATTAGCCTATTTTTATTCGGGAGCCTTTCGACCGATATTTACTATTGGATTGATTTATTGATTCCGGCTACTTTTTTTATGGCATCCGCAATCTTGATAAGAAAAGGATACAAATGGGCCAAATGGGTGTATACAATAATAACCCTTTATTATTTGTTCGATGCAATTGCCGGAGCTATTTACATTTTGCCAATAGCAGGTTTCGTAGCTTATATAGTTCTGGCTATAGAATATGGGTTGAGAATAACAGCAATCTTCTTTCTTTTTAAACCAAAAAAATCATCAGGGACAAATCCTATTGATGTCACTAATCCGCTGGAGAGCTAATAGTTATATTTACATATAAAAATCAATCACCATGAAAAAGTTCCTTTTTGTACTCACCCTCGCTGTTACCGGGCTGGTAGCCTGGACAGCCGACCCTGCTACAGGTTACAAAGTCGGCGATGTAGCCACCGATTTTAAACTAAAAAGCGTAGACGGTAAGATCGTTTCGCTGGCTAATTACAAATCGGCCAAAGGTTTTATAGTCGTGTTTACCTGTAACCATTGCCCATATGCCAAAGCTTACGAAAGCCGCATTATGGACCTCGATAAAATGTACGCAGCCAAAGGTTACCCGGTAATTGCTATAAGCCCCAACGACCCGGTTGCTATCCCCGAAGATTCGTTCGACAATATGAAAAAACGTGCCGAAGCGAAGAAATATACCTTCCCTTACACCATCGATGAAACACAGGACATTACCCGTACCTATGGTGCCAAAGCTACCCCGCACGTATTTGTCCTGCAAAAAACTGATAAAGGCAATGTGGTAAAATACATCGGCGCTATTGATGATGACACAGAAAACACCAACCCAAAACATACAAAATATGTGGAGAACGCGGTAAACGCTCTATTAAGCGGCAAATCTGTCGAAACCAATAGTACCAAAGCCATCGGCTGCTTCATCAAATGGAAAAAAGATGCCTGATAATGTAGAGATGACATCCTGCCGATAGGCAGGTGCAAATGATAAAAAAGTCCCTTGTCGATATTCGGCAGGGTACTCACTATTTTAAAAGACTTTTGACTTAGGACTTTCGACTCAAGACTTAACTTCAGCAACCTCCGTCACCTTGGTTACTTCAATACTGTCGTCTGTAACTTTACCTTCGAGGGTTACTTTTTTACCGGCGTATTTTAATACAGCTTTCTGGTTGCTTATTTTGTAAACTTTATCGCCCACCACCAATACCGCGGCGGCACCACCTTTTATACATTTTACTGCACATGCTGCATGCGCGGCACTATTGGCTTTCCCATCGGCCGCACACATCGAATCGCCAATATAACCGGTTAGCGGTCCATCCGTTAATTTCGCAGCCAAAGCAACGCCTATCGATAAGGTCATCGCAAATAACAAAAGATACTTTTTCATGGAATCTGTGTTTTTAATGATTTGATAATCAAATATAAATAAAACATTGAACATTCAATCTACAGTTTCAACTAAAACTTTTTGAGCCCCTTTGCTCCTTTTAAACAAGCTTTTTATTCTAACGGGGCTGTTTTTTGGATAGTATTTACTTTGCAGTCGCCTCAATACAAAAACTTGCAGTACAATTATGTATGGTGCCAATTCAATATACCCAATAAAATTAAACACTGCAAGTAAAATAAGCGAAATAGGCGTGAGGAAAAAATTAAGTTTTTGAACTTTCCATTGCAGTATATCTTCAACGTTTTGGGGCGTAAAACAAAGGCTTTGCTTGTGTTTTACAATATATTGTATAACGGCTGTCTGCACGATGGTTGCTGCAAGAAAAATGGTAATATAAACATCCAGCCCAAAGTAATTTTTTGAAGAAATTGTCCCCCATATAATTGAAATAGCAAAAGGGAAAAGCGAAATAACAAACAAAAACATCAAGTTGCGCACAACCAATGGAATATCATAGTCGCGTAGGGTTTTGAAAATTCTTAAATGCCTTACCCAAAACCTGCTAACCAGAAAAAAGCTGAGTGCATATCCCCCAAGCTTCGTAAGCGAATGAATAATAGCTTCCTTTACCACGTCTGGATTTGCGTTTGCAAAGCCTCCGGCAGGCGACTCCAGCCTTACATCGAGCACCATTATGGTGATGATAATGGCAAATACAGCATCGCTGAACAGGATTACCCGTTCCAACTCAAATACCTTTTCTAAGTCATGTTTAAGTTCTTTGTCGTGCATTGTTTTTTATTGTTGATTTTTTACTAATTTACATTTTCTAAATAAAAAGTTCTTTATGCTTTTAAAATATACCGTTATAGTTCTGTTCCTGTTGCCTGCATTTTGTTCGGCGCAAAAACTATCCAACATTGATATAGCCCGTTGCGAAGCCACATCAAAACGCGTCACCATCATCCGCGATACTTGGGGTATTCCGCACATCTACGCGAAAACCGATGCCGATGTAGTTTTTGGCCTGCTTTATAGCGAATGTGAGGATAATTTTAGAGGCGTGGAACGCAACTACCTCAGCGTGTTAGGCCGAACTGCCGAAGTTGATGGTCAAAGCGCCGTTTACAACGACCTGCTGATGCGCCTTGCCGAAGACACCACGGATGCCATAAAAGACTACCAAGTTTCCCCTCCCTATTTCAAAAAGCTAATGGACGCTTTCGCGGATGGCGTGAACTACTACCTGTACAAACACCCCGAAGTTAAACCCGATGCGTTGACCAATTTTAAACCATGGTACGCCCTTATGTTTACCGATGGCAGCGTAGGTGCTACCATAACCGGCGGTGCTACCGTGCGCGATGTGCAAACCTTTTACGGCGGAAACGGCCAACTGATGGGCTACGCCGGCGAACCAAACGAAGAGCTGCGCGAGACAGGATCCAACGGTTTTGCCATATCGCCAATCAAATCGGCAACTGGAAGTGCATTGTTGTGGATAAATCCTCACGTGCCCTTCTATTTCCGTTCCGAGGTTGAAATGGTAAGCGAAGAAGGCTTGCACGTTTATGGCGCGGTGACCTGGGGCCAGTTCTTCGTATACCAGGGCTTTAACCTGCACTGCGGCTGGATGCATACCACCAGTAATGCCGACGTTGCCGACCTGTACGCCGAAAAAGTAAGCAAACAAGGCGACGGCTTTGTTTATGAGTACAACGGCCAATCAAAACCCTTAACGTCGCAGCAAACCATCGTTCGTTATAAAAAGGACGGGCAGCTTCAGCAATCAATCTTCAAAACCTGGTATACCCACCACGGCCCTGTTATGGGTAGCCGCGATGGCAAATGGCTGGCCCTTAAAGCCAACAATCGCTCGTTCAATGCCCTGCTCGAATCATGGCAAATTACCAAAGCCAATAACTTCGACGAATATAAAAAGGCCATGGACCTGCTGTCCAACGCCACCAACAACACTGTGTATGCCGATGATAAAGGCAATACTGCGCTGTGGTACGGCAACTTCGTACCCAAACGCGACCCCAAATACGACTGGACCTTACCGGTGGATGGTACCACACCCGCTACCGAATGGCAAGGGGTATACCCGCTCGATGAGATTGTACATGTATACAACCCTGCCTCCGGCTTTATCCAAAACTGTAACGCCACGCCTTATGCAGCCGCAGGAAAAAGTAGTCCCGATAAAACCAAATACCCGGCCTATATGGCGCCCGATGGGCAAAATTTCCGCGGGGTAAATGCCATCAGCTTATTGAGTAACGCCAAAAAACTGACACTGGATAGCCTGATAGCCAAAGGCTATGACAAATACCTCGCCGCTTTCGATGTGATGCTGCCACCCCTGTTTCGGGTTTACGAACAAAGCGACGACTCGGTAAAGAACGAACTGGCCGAACCTTTTAAGGCATTGCAAAGTTGGGACAAGCGGTCATCGGCAACATCGGTGGCAACTACACTGGCCGTGCTTTGGGGCAATACCATGATGGCCGAGCAAATGCCCAAAGCCAAAACTGTGGAAGAAGGCACCTATGCCACCGAACGCATCGCCACTATGGCAAAAACCATCGACCGCCAACTGCAACTACGCTATTTTGTAAAAACACTCACCGACCTGAAAGCTAAATACGGCACCTGGAAAGTACAATGGGGCGATATCAACCGCTACCAGCGCCTTGCCGACGGCAAATTTGATGATAAGCAGCCCAGCATACCGGTAGGGCAGGTGTCATCCGCCTTCGGGCAGTTGCCTTCATTCGTTAGCCGCCAAATGCCCGGTACAGAAAAGCGTTATGGTTATTCGGGCAACAGCTTTATCGCCGCGGTCGAGTTCGGCAAAACCATCAAAGCCAAAAGCTTGATTACCGGCGGCCAATCCTTCGACCCATCGTCCAAACACTTCACCGACCAGGCCCAGATGTATGTCGACGGTCAGTTTAAAGACGTACTGTTTTACAAAGCCGATGTGTTAAAGCATGTGGAGCGACAATATCATCCGGGAGAGTAAAATAATTTCAAAGAGCATTAACCCCTGTGGCATCGCAGCAATGCGATGCCGCAGAAAACATTCGCTGGCGCGAGGCTCTGCCTCGTGACTAACTATCCCCAGGCCTCCGGCCTAATCTCGCTCAAGCAATAACTCTGTATCCGCGTTTGCACTACTAAAAACATAGCAACGCGCTTCCGTAACCAAACCCGCATTTACAGGATTATCATGTATATAATTTATCTTTTGATCAATGACTTTCGCAGTAAACAAATCAATAGGGTGATTATGTTGCTGCCAAAATTGATATTCAGCATTATGCTTATTGTTGTTTGCATAAAACTTGAACATATATAACAGCCATTCTTTCCTGCTTTCTTCAAAGCTGTCCTGTATTTGTTGAATGATCTGTTTTGAAGTATAACTTTTGAAATCCCGCAAAATATCACTCAATAAACCTTCCGACGAAGCGACCATGTGGATATGGCTTGGCATTATGCAAAAAGCATATACCTTTAACCCTTTGTTTTTGATACAATAGTTCAGGTTCTTGATAATCTCATCAGCATATTCACGCCGAGTAAATACATCTATCCAGCCAACTACGGTTAGCGTTACAAAAAATAAACCACCCGGATATGTTTTATACTTTTCCGACATTCATTTAAATACAGGCCGGAGGCCTGGTAATAGCAAGTCACGAGGCAGAGCCTCGCGCCAGCGTTTTTTATTGGTTGTTGGTTGGAGTAGCTGGCGCGAGCGTCATCGCTCGTGACTAACTATCCTTAGGCCTCTGGCCTAAACAAACCCCAACCTCTTCCCACTCACATCCCCTACAAACCCACCCTCGCTCCAAACCAAATTACCCGAAACAATGGTATGCCGTATGGACGATTTAAACACCTGCCCCTCAAACGGGCTCCATCCGCATTTGTACAATATATTTTCTTTGTTAACAGTCAAGGGCGAGTTCAAATCAACTAACACCATATCTGCCCAGTAACCTTCACGCAGGTAACCGCGCTTTTCAATATTGAAGCAGATAGCAGGGTTACGCGCTGTTTTTTCAACTATTTGTTCCAATGTTAATTTGCCCTGATGGTACATTTCGAGCAAAGCAGGTAAAGCATGTTGCACCAATGGTCCGCCCGACGGCGCTTCCAAATAAGGCTGTGCTTTTTCTTCAATGGTATGTGGCGCATGGTCGGTAGCGATGATGTCGATGTGCCCGTCTAGCACCGCTTTTAAAATACCGGCCCGGTCTTCCGCCGTCTTCACGGCGGGGTTCCATTTGATGAAGTTGCCCTTGGTGAGGTAATCCGTATCGCTAAACCACAGGTGGTGTACGCAGGCTTCGGCGGTTATCTTTTTATCCTTTAGCGGGACGGTATTATCAAACAAATGCGTTTCCCTTTCGGTAGAGATATGCAAAATATGTAGCCGCGTGTTATGCTTCTTCGCCAATTCCACCGCCATACTCGACGATAGGTAGCAAGCTTCAGCACTGCGTATCTTGGGGTGCATTTCAATGGTGATGTGATCCCCATACAATGCTTTGTAATGCGCCAGGTTGTTTTTGATGGTTGCCTCATCCTCGCAATGCGTAGCAATCAGCATCGGGCATTTGCTGAACAGGTTTTCCAGCGTATTCGGGTTGTCCACCAGCATATTCCCGGTTGATGAGCCCATAAATACCTTGATCCCGCAAACATTCTTTGCGTCGGTACGCAACACCTCGTCCAGGTTATCGTTGGATGCACCCATAAAAAAGGAATAGTTGGCCAACGAGGTTTTGGCGGCTATGGCATATTTGTCCGCCAGCAATTCCTGAGTCAGTGTATTGGGTACCGTATTGGGCATTTCCATAAACGATGTGATACCACCCGCCACCGCCGCCCGAGATTCGGTATAGATATTGGCCTTATGCGTTAACCCCGGCTCACGAAAATGCACCTGATCGTCTATCATCCCCGGCAACAGGAATAAGCCTTCGGCATCAATTACCGTATCGGCAGCTTGGTTAATACTGCCATCTATCCGTTCAATAAAGCCATCTTTTACCAATACATCAGCCACAAATTGTTTGCCTTCGTTTACTACAGTCGCTTGTTTTATCAGGATGGTCATGGGTAAATATGGGTGTTTATGGGTGTTTTTTTATTTTGTCATTGCGAGCGCGAGCGTGGCAATCTCTCTAAGGACAGGCCGTCGCTGTGCAATCTATTAAATGGGTAAATATGGGTGTTCTCATTTTTATTTTTTGCTGGCTTCCCGATTCCATCGGGATGTCTTTTGCGATAGATAGCCCGCTATTCAATTGCTTCGGTATATTGGCAGTCATAGGTAAATATCGGTATATCATAAAGTTTAGCACCGTTTTCACTAACAACGACGGACTCTGAATGTGTTGTCGCCAACAACGTGCTTGTAATTATATGGGTAAAATTTGACTTACTTTATTCTCCATTTATTGAAATGCTTTCTAGCTTCTTTAAATAGTTTGTATTGCTCATCACTCATTATTGGACCACTTAATAAAAACTTCTGAAATTTTGTTAAGATTTGATTTTTAGGCTTCATAATATTTCATTACATTATTACTGCTGTTACTGAAAAATTAGATTAAGGAGGATAAAATGGGGTATTTTTTACATTTATTGCATATCCGTTAACCCCCTGGTTTCCTTTTTACAAAAATACGAAATTTTGGCTTATTTGATATTAGCACACACCCAGTCTATAGTGTTAAATCCCCGATAGTATCTAACATTTCCGCTACCTTTTGCTTAATTACCTCTTTTAGACGACCGTTGTTCAAATCGATCCAAGGCTCTGGCGATTTATTCCAATTTTTATTGAAAGGTTCAGGCATATTTTGATTATACAGCCACCAATTATTTTTTGCTGTAAGGGTTGTTCCAAATATTTCGGCAACTTTAGTTCTTAAGTTAACTGGTATTTCCACATTTTGGGGATCTTCAAAAGCACAAATTCCATACTTAAGTGGCCTCTCTCCGTATTCACTAAATTGAAATACGATATGTGCTGATTCCCATTCTTCTTTTTCAAAACTGAAACCGGTATATTTTTTATTCAAATTAGCATTGAAATGGCAACCTAAATTTAAATCTTCAGCTATAGCTTCAACTTCAATTTCCAATTTTTCCAATAGTTGTTCTGCTGCAGAATCTAAATTGTTTGCTATTAGAAAAGACGCTTCAAGATTTGAAATGATAATGTTTGATAATTCTTGTTTCATGGCGTCGTTAATTGTTTGGTTTGTGAAAAGTTTAATAAGATTAATATATTGAGATATGGTTTCTCTGATAATAGGCAAAACGGAAACCTCCTTGCGACAACTTTCAAGCCAGTCGATAATATCCGTCATATAAGATAAACATTGAAAATCTTTACCGATTTTCAATTCGTTTTTACTGTATTCCGTAGGCTCTTTACCATCAAGTGTCAAATAAAATAAGTCAGCCGTAGGCGAATGTTTGAAGTATCGTAACATTTGATTCTTTTGATCCTCGGCATAAATTTTGTTCTCTATGATTATATGATTTCTATTTCGATCTTCTATTATAAGATCAATTCTACCTCCTTCTGTTCCATCGTTGCTCAAAAATCCTGCGTGTTTTTCAATCTCTAAATGTGCAGATGCCGTATCGAAAGCGTTATTCTTAAATTGAAATTTATCTAAGAATAATTTTAAGAATACATCTTTCTGTCCATGGCTCCCTTTCGGGTTTAACATTTCTCCTAAAAAAGCAGAATGAAGCCGGACTTCTGATGATTCCATTTTTAATATTTTGAAAAGATTGAAGTTCTCTCCCGAAAGTTCATTTATCTTTTCATATCGCCTACTAACAGCTAATACCTGGTTTAAAAGATTTTTGATATGTTGGTCTTCCATAATTGCCTCTAATCTAATATTAAAATATTCATCATTCACACCTCCCGTTTCTTGATTCTAAATTCTTGACTCTATCCCCAAAACCCTACCTTTGCCGCCATGTCCGTAACTTTCGAAGATTTTAATTTTAACCGGCAAATACTCAATGCCATTGCCGATGCCGGTTATACCGAAGCTACGCCCATACAACAAAAAGCCATCCCGCCCATCATGAACGGGCAGGACGTCATGGGTATCGCCCAAACAGGAACGGGTAAAACCGCGGCCTATATGCTGCCCATCATCATGCGGCTCAAATACGCCCAAGGTAACGATATGCGGGCGCTCATCGTAGCCCCAACCCGCGAACTGGCTATCCAGATAGAAGAGAACGCACGCGAGTTTGCCAAATATACCGACCTGCGCATTGTTTGCCTTTATGGCGGATTGGGCCCCAAAACACAAAAAGAACTGATAGATAAAGGTGTCGATATCATCGTAGCCACACCTGGCAGATTAATGGACGTTTACCTTGCGGGACACATCGTAACCAAAGCCCTCCAGGTTTTGGTATTGGATGAAGCCGATAAAATGATGGATATGGGCTTTATGCCCCAAATCAACAGGATATTAGAGGTAGTTCCGCGCAAACGCCAAAACCTGTTGTTCTCGGCTACCATGTCCGATAAGATAAACGAGTTGTCTTCAAACTTTTTGGAGTTCCCTATCACCATTGAGGTTACCCCGCAGGCCACACCGGCACAAACGGTAAACCAGCGTTTGTTTATGGTGCCGAACGTTAAAACCAAGATAAACCTGCTCAAATACCTGCTCGATCAGCCCGACGATATCAAAAAGCTCATCATCTTTTGCAAAACCCGTTACGCCGCCGAGGATGTTTACAAATTCCTGCTCCGTAAGTTCGGTGAGAAGGAGGTGAGGGTGCTGCATGCCAACAAAGGCCAGAATACCCGTATCAACTCCATCAACGCGTTTAAAAACGACGAAGTGAAGATTTTGGTGGCTACCGATGTCGCTTCCCGCGGCATCGATGTAAGCGATGTGAGCCACGTCATCAATTTTGATGTACCCGTGGTTTACGAAGATTATGTGCACCGCATTGGTCGCACCGGCCGTGCTTTCCAGTCGGGCGAGGCCATTACTTTTTGCGCCCCGAATGAAGAATATTACATTCGTAAGATAGAAAAATTGATACGCCAACAGATCCCTGTTATATCTTTGCCCGCCGAAGTTTTTGTGGATGCCACGCCTTACGACGAAAAGCAAAGCCAGGACAGGGAGATTGACGACCAAAAACGCAAAGACGACCCGGACTTTAAAGGCGCCTTCCACGAAAAGAAAAGCTTTAACCAACGCAAAAAATTCGCGGCGGCAAAAGGCAAGGCAGCACCTAAAAAGGCAACGCATAACAACAGGCCCGGCAAAAAGGCCGCCGCGCAAAAAGAGAACAGGAAAAGACGATAATATGAAATTCAGGATTACCCCGCTCAATATCGCCACGGCATTTTTGCTGGTTTTAGCAGGTTACGTATTTATCAACGGCGCCAAAATAATGGGCAGCCCTTACCAGCACTGGACGGGCACCATTACCTTTATTTTCGCGCTGTTTGCCTTCGTTGTATTTTACCTCGACCTCATGCTGCGCAACTTTTTCCCTCAAACCAAAAAACTATGGATCGTTGAGTTAAGCTTTATCACCTTAACGGTCGTTATATTATTATTAGTGAAGTAACACATTACATGAAGAAAGCTGAAATTAAACTCACCATCGAACTGGATGATAACAATGTTCCCGAAACCATTCTTTGGGAATCAACCGACTCAAAAACCAAAGAGGCGCTGCCCGTAAAATCGATGATGCTGGCCCTTTGGGACCATAACTATAAAAATTCGCTCCGCATCGATTTGTGGACAAAAGACATGCCTGTCGATGATATGAAACGTTTCTTTTACGAAACCCTGCAAACCATGGGCGATAGCTTTTTGCGCGCCACCGGCGAAACCAACATTGTGGAAGACCTGCGCGACTATTGCGCCCACTTTGCCGATAAAATGGAAATCAAGCAATAATTCCCGCTTTAAAATTGTCTCAGATAGTTCTTTCGTAAATAAAAAATCAGGGCGGCGAAACATCCGTCCCTTTTTTTGCGTATCAATACCGCTATTATGGTAAATAAACCATTGTACCGCAGTAGCTCATCCCCAAATTATAAAACGAGACTAAACACCTGAAACACAATGCAAGCACAAATCCCCACATCTGTTGACAACAACTCCATGCCCACGTTAAAGGGCCTTAAAGTTTTAGTAGCCGAAGATAATACCATCAACCAGTTTATGTTTTCGCGTATGCTGAGGGAATGGCAGGTTGATTTTGAAATGGTTGCCGATGGACAAGCTGCTGTTGATATTTTACAGGAAAAACATTTTGATGTGTTATTGCTTGATACCCACATGCCCGTAATGGATGGTATTGAAGTTGCCTGTATGATCAGGTGCGAAATGAGCGAACCAACCCGCAGCATGCCTATTATATCGCTGTCTGCATCATCTTTCGATGATGAACGTCGCGCCGCCGTAGACGCCGGCATGAACGTCATTATGTCGAAACCCTTTCACGCGGTCGATCTGTACAACAATATCGAATTGCTTACCACAAGGAAGGCCGTTTAAAAAGTCAGCTTGGTTTGTCCTATTCCAAGTACCTTGGCTTCATGTTCCAGTAACCATTGCTTGCGCCACAAGCCACCGGCATAGCCTGTCAATTCGCCGTTGGCACCTATTACCCGGTGGCAGGGTACAACTATCCATAAATTGTTTTTGCCATTTGCCGCCGCTATGGCCCTAATGGCTAAGGGGTTTTTCATCCTGTTGGATTGCTGGGTGTACGTTATCGTTTTTCCGTAACCTATTTCACTCAATGCACTCCAAACCTCTTGCTGAAACGGGGTACCTTCCTGCTTTATTTTAAAATCGAAAACCTGTCTTGTTCCGGCAAAATACTCACCGAGTTGTTGCACTGCCTGCTGTAAAAGCGGCGTGGCGGCCTGCTCAATATCAGCAGGTACATCCATAATCGATATCTTACTGATAAAACCTTCTGTTTCCGTAATACAGGCTACCCCAACGGGGGTATCACAATAAATCTGGGGCATAACACTAAGGTAATCATTGTTCGGCAAATATGCCGTTCAATTAGGCAGCAATGTACGTAATTGCTCTTCTATTTCCAGGTCAACCATTGATTTCAATGCCGAACCGCATTTGGTGCATCTGGTTTCTCCTAATAATGATTTTTCGAGGGTGATATACGTTATGGCCGTAGTTTGATGACGGTAAATAGAGTTCGAACACCGGGCGTTCAAACAATAACATGCTATGTGCTCTTCTATCGCTTTCATCAATAACGTATTTAAAACAATAAGGCAACAACTGTACCACTAATATAATTATGCCTCATTCTTATTATTTACGAAGATTATCGCACCGTCTGTGTGGCATCTATTCCCCATGATAACCATACTGTCCACACTTTTATAAAAACGTATATTTGCAACCGATGGATTTGCTCAATCAAACAAAACACCTGTTAAAAAAAGAAATTATTTTGGAGTGGCGCTCCAAATATGCCTTTAACGGAGTATTGCTATACGTCGTATCCACTGTTTTTGTGTGTTATATGGCATTTAACCTCAATCCCGGCTTTCGCGAGTCGCAAGGCTACCCCATTGTTTGGAACATATTGTTCTGGATCATTATCCTTTTCGCAGCGGTAAATGCCATTGCCAAAAGCTTTTTGCAAGAGAGCAAAGGCCGGTTGTTGTACTATTACACCATCGCCGGCCCGCACGCCATTATTTTGTCGAAAATTATCTACAATATTTTGCTGATGGCGCTTCTCAGCGTTTTGGCTTTAATAATATACAGTTTGTTCTTCAAAAACCCAACGGACGACAATCTATATTACTTTTTAAGCGTTTTATTGGGCAGTATAAGTTTTTCAACCGTTTTTACCATGATATCGGCCATAGCCTCAAAAGCCGGCAATAACGGCACTTTGATGGCTATTTTAAGTTTTCCGGTCATCATACCGGTTATCCTGGTACTCATCAAGATGAGCAAACGCGCTATCGATGGCCTCGACCGCAGTTTTAGCTATCAGGATATCGGCGTACTCCTGGCCATTAACCTCATCGTTATCGTAACCTCCTTGCTGTTGTTTCCTTTTTTATGGCGCGATTAACACATAATTGTTACTTTGCCTGCATAATAATAGGCTACTTTTGCAGTTAATTTAGCGCATGCGGAAACTTTATCTTTTATTACTTTTTGCACTATCCCCAATCTTGCTTTTCGCACAGGCAGGTACAATAAGCGGTAAAGTTACCAGCGCCGATCTCGGCACCCCGTTGGCCAAAGCAAGTGTGTTTTTAAGCAATGCTACCTTTGGCACCTCAACCGCTAACGACGGTACATTTACCATGCAAAACGTAAAATCCGGCCAATACGAACTGGTGGTTACTTATGTAGGTTACGATAGTTACCATCAAACCATCCTGGTAGGGGCAACACCAATCAACTTGAAGATCGAGATGCACCTCAAAAGTTACGATCTTCAGGAAGTAAACATTGTTAGACACCCATTCTCTAAAGAGAATTTCGCCAAGTTCATTAAATACTTTTTAGGTACTTCGGACAATGCCAAAAAATGCAGGATACTGAACCCCACCGCTATCGATTTGTACTACCATACCTTCGAAAAGAAACTGGTAGGTACCGCCGATGAATATATCATGATCGAAAACAAGTCTCTGGGCTATCGCATCAAATACCTGCTCGGCGGCTTTGAGTTGGACGAGATCAACCAGATTGTATCATACGGCGGCCAATACCAGTTCGAAGATTTAAAAGGCACCAAAAAACAATTGGAAATTTGGCGCAAAAAACGCGAAGATGCTTATTATGGTTCAAGCATGCACTTTTTTCGTGCGTTGGAGCGCAACGAGCTTGATTCTGCCGGCTTTAAAATGTACCGGTTGATACGGACGCCGAACCCCGAGCGCCCGCCGCAAATAGTCATTGTCCAAAACATTGATAAGTTTATGGCCAAAGGCATGATCGATTCTGCCAATCATTGGAAAGAGCTATACAATCTGAACAAGTTTCGCGAAACAATGATCAGAACACCGACAAGACCCTATGAAGTATTACGTACAACCGATGAGGCAGGAGTTTTCGCCGTTACCTTTCCCGATTGCCTGTATGTGGTTTATACCAAAAAACGCGATGAAGATAGCAACAGCTATGTTTATCGTCCGCTCGATATGGCCAATTACATGTCCACCATTATTACGCTATATAAACCCTACACCCTGATAGATTTGAACGGCATTGTAATGTTAGGCAAGAGCACATTGTACGAAGGCGCCTGGAGCAACGATAAGGTAGCCGACCAGCTACCGGTTGATTATGCCCCGGCGGATAAACACTAAGAAAAATAACTAAGGCGTAAAATCAACAAGCCCGAGTACAAATTCTTGACTCTTGATTCTCGATTCTTGACTCTTATCTCCCGTAAAATAAATACCTTTGCGGCTACGCTATTTGATAAAACTGAGCCCCAAACACCGATATGCAATTTATCTATAAATCCTGGTGGAAAATTTTAGCCGTAACACTGGTATTTTATACCATGATAGCCGGTTTTTTATTGCCCGTACCCACTTTGCCCATTTTGCACGAAACCATACGCAATTTGTATTTCCATGTGCCTATGTGGGTGGGCATGCTAACAGTTTTTGTCATTTCGGTTTATTACAGTATCAAATACTTAAACACAGGCAAAGAGGAGTACGACCTTGCCGCAGTTGAATGTGTAAACACCGGCCTATTGTTTTTTGCTCTGGGGTTGATAACCGGCATGATGTGGGCCAAATACACCTGGGGCGAATATTGGAGCGGCGACCCAAAACAAAACAGCGCTGCCATTGCCTTTTTGCTGTATTGCGCCTACCTTGTCTTGCGTAACTCTATGGACGAAGAGCAAAAGCGTGCTAAAATATCGGCCATTTATAACATCTTCGCCTTTCCGATAATGTTGGTGCTTATATTTATACTGCCCCGCTTAACCGACTCTTTGCATCCCGGTAACGGCGGCAACCCGGCCTTTGGCAAGTACGACCTGGCCACAAGCATGCGCGTGGTATTGTACCCCGCTTTTATTGGCTGGAGCCTGATGGCTATTTGGATAGCCACCATACGTTACCGCATCCGTTTGATTGAAAACAAAAAGAACGCCATAAACTAATGAAAAAGATACTCGCCCGCCTTACATTTTTGTTTACCTATACCGCCATTTTTGCCCAGCCCGTTGATGTTGAAATGGCCGACACCATGCGCAGCTCGGGTAAAATTTATGTGGTGATAGCCACCATCGCTATCGTGTTCGTTGGCCTGGCCATTTACCTCTTTACTATCGACCGTCGGCTCAAAAAATTAGAGCGGTAAAACCGGGTTTAAAATTGCCACTTTGGCAATTTTATGTCATTTTTTGGTCTGTTTTTTGCGAAAATTGAAAATAATACTACCGTTCAATTTGGTTCAAAAAATAACACTATCTTGTTTAAACATTGATTTCGTGATGTTGTTGTTGGTGGGGCTAACAAGCCTTGAAAGTATTCATTTGCACAATTGATATAAATTCATTCACCTTTGCACAAATATAAACTGAACCCAATATTTATTCAATTTCAAAATTATGTCTCACAGTATAATTATTGCTGAACAGGATACGCATTTTTTTGGTGACGTATGTAAAAACTTCGATTTCGCGGCCCAGTTTACCGACCACGATCCGGGTTTGCTCGATCAAATCAAATCATGTAACAGCGTCTACCGTTTCCGTTTCCCTATAAGGAAAGGCAACCATTTCGAGGTAATCGATGCCTGGCGTATTGAACACTCGCAACACCAATCGCCAACCAAAGGCGGTATCCGCTACAGCGAAATGGTAAACGAAGACGAGGTGATGGCCTTGGCCGCTTTAATGACCTACAAATGCGCCATTGTTAATGTTCCTTTTGGCGGCGCAAAGGGTGGTATCAAAATCAACCCCAAAAACTACACCGTACAAGAGCTCGAAAACATCACCCGCCGTTACACGGTGGAGTTGATAAAAAAGAACTTTATTGGCCCCAGCATTGACGTACCTGCGCCTGATTACGGCTCGGGCGAACGCGAAATGAGCTGGATTGCCGATACCTATGCCACCATGAACCCCGGCCAGTTGGATGCCATGGGTTGTGTTACCGGTAAACCTATCGCCCTGCATGGCATAGCAGGCCGCCGCGAAGCTACTGGTCGCGGTGTTGCCATCGCCATACGCGAATGCGTAAGTGTAGCCGAAGACATGCAGAAATTAGGCCTCACCACAGGTATATCGGGCAAAAGGGTTATTGTACAGGGTTTGGGCAACGTAGGTTACCACTCAGCAAAATTCCTCTCCGAGTTTGGCGGCATCATTGTTGGCCTTTGCGAGTACGAAGGCGCTATTTATAATGCCGATGGTTTGGATATCGAATCGGTATTCCTGCACCGCAAGCTTTCGGGCTCTATTTTAGGTTACCCGGGTGCAAAAGAGTTCAGGAACTCCCTCGAAGGTTTAGAACAGCCATGCGATATTTTGGTACCTGCCGCTTTGGAAAACCAGATAACGGAAGCCAACGTGCATAACATACAGGCCAAAATTATTTGCGAAGGTGCTAACGGCCCAACTACTCCTGAGGCTGAAGCCATATTCTACAAAAACGGCGGTATCATTATCCCCGATATGTATGCCAACGCAGGCGGTGTAACCGTGTCGTATTTCGAATGGTTAAAAAACCTGTCGCACGTTGCCTTCGGCCGTATGAACCGCAGGTTCGAAGAAAACTCCAACCTCAATTTGGTGAACATGGTAGAAGGTATCACCGGCACGGCTTTAACTCCGATGCAACGTGCTACCATCATCAAAGGCGCGTCAGAGCTGGAACTGGTAAACTCGGGCTTAGAAGATACCATGATACGCTCATACCACGAGATTCGCGAAACCTGGAAAAGCAACCCCAAGATAGATACCATGCGCACTGCCGCTTTTGTAGGCGCTATCAACAAAATAGCCGTATCGTATCAAACACTGGGTGTTTGGCCATAAAAAAGCTTATAGCAAAAAGCAAAAAGCTCAAAGCAGATCTGTCGCTTTGAGCTTTTTTGTTTTAAAGCTTTCCGCATTCTGCTTTTAGCTTTCCGCATCTCCCTTAAGAACAATTCTAAATAAGATAAGTGACAATCATCACAATATATTCCACCGATGTTTTGTATTTTTGCCACACTATTGTTATCTAAATAGTTAAGCAATGAAAAAAGGTTCCATCTTCGGTATTGTCCTTATCGCCATCGCGATAGCGGTAATTATTAGCACATACTCAAAAACAAGCACTTACGGCTCGTTTAGCGATGCCAAACACACGGATGCGGCTTTAGATATCGTTGGTCATCTGGATAAGAAAAAAGCACTGGTTTATGATGCCACAAAGGATGCCAACTACTTCGCTTTTTACATGACCGACAAGCAAGGCCAGGAGTGTAAAGTGGTATTTACAGGTACCAAACCGCAGGATTTTGAACGCGCCGAGCAGATTGTACTCACCGGGCAAATGACAGGAAACGAGTTTCACGCATCGAAAATATTGATGAAATGCCCTTCTAAATACACCCCAAACAAGGTGGAGCTTACAGAATACAAGGCTAAAACAGCCACTATATAATATTAATGGATACAGATTTTAAAGGTGAACACCTTTTGCCGGGGCATTTGGGACAATTATTTATTGTGCTCGCTTTCGGCTCGGCGCTATTATCAACCATCAGCTATTATTTTGCCACGGTAAACAAAAACCCGTTAGATAAATCATGGCATATCATTGGCCGCATTGGCTACCGCTTAAATGCTTTATCGGTAGTTGGTATTGGCTGCTGCCTGTTCTATATCATTTACAGCCACCTTTTCGAATACCATTATGCATGGGCGCACTCATCCAAAGCATTGCCGGTTTACTACATTATTTCCAGCTATTGGGAAGGGCAGGAGGGCAGCTTTTGGCTTTGGGCGTTTTGGCAGGGCGTTTTAGGCAATATTTTGATATGGAAAGCCAAATCCTGGGAAAATCCGGTGATGACAGTGGTGGCCTTATCGCAAACGCTGCTTTCGTCGATGCTGATAGGGGTGGAGATATTTGGTACACGCATAGGCAGCTCGCCATTTATTATGCTGCGCGATGCCATACAGGCACCTATTTTCAGTTCGCCAAACTACCTCGAATTTATTAAAGATGGCAACGGATTGAACCCATTGCTGCAAAACTATTGGATGGTAATACATCCGCCAACCTTGTTTTTGGGCTTTGCCTCCATGGTAGTGCCTTTTGCTTACGCCGTAGCCGGCCTCTGGACCAAACGCTACAAAGAGTGGGTGCAACCTGCCATCAGTTATTCCCTGTTTTCGGTAATGGTATTGGGCACAGGTATCATCATGGGTTCGTTTTGGGCCTATGAATCGCTGGATTTTAATGGCTATTGGTCATGGGACCCGGTTGAGAATGCGTCTCTTATCCCATGGCTTACTTTGATTGGTGCGGTACACGTGCTCATCGTCTATAAAAATACGGGGCATTCCTACTTTACGGCTACATTTTTAACGCTCATCAGCTTTGTGCTGGTGTTGTATGCTTCGTTTTTAACGCGTAGCGGCGTGTTGCAAAACACTTCGGTACATGCCTTTACAGATTTAGGTATGTACTGGCATTTGGTTATCGATGTACTCATTTTCCTCGTCATCGCGGTGGTGTTATTGGTCATCAGGCGCAAAGAACTTCCCATCACTACCAAAGAAGAAGAAACCTACTCCCGCGAGTTCTGGATGTTCGTAGGCGCTTGTTTTCTGGGACTGTCGTGTCTGCAATTGGTAGCGGTAACCTCTATACCCGTTTGGAACGCGATGTTCGGCACCCATGCAGCCCCACCAACAGAGCCCATCAATTTTTATAATGTATTCCAAAGTGGTTTTGCTGTAGTAATTACCTTACTGGCGGGTTTCACCCAGTTTTTAAAGTATAAAAAAACGGATAGCACACGTTTTCTCATCACGTCGATAGTATATCTCGTTTTTGCGGCTCTTGTTGGCGCTTTAGTAATTTATATAACCGGTATTTACCATAACCATTGGATATATTCGGTACTCATTATCGGTGCCATCTACTCGGTATTGGCTAATGTCAAAATTTTGGCCGAAGTATTAAAAGGTAAAACCAAGTTGGCGGGTTCGGTCATTGCGCACATCGGTATTGGTTTGTTGCTGGTTGGCGCAGTACTTTCTGCAGGCACCAGTTCAGTGGTATCCATTAACGATACCGGCGAAACCTATAATGCCGAGTTCGACAAAACGAACAATCCCCGCGAAAATATCATGCTCTATAAAAACGAGCCGATAAAAATGGGCGCCTATACCATTACTTATACAGGCGACTCAGTTTCATTGCCGAACCATTACTTTAAGGTGGATTATAAAAGGATTGACGATAAAGGCAACCTGAAAGAAGAATTTGTGTTAAAACCAAATGCCCAAGCCAATAGTAAGTTTGGTTTGGTAGCTACGCCCGATACGCGCCATTACCTTTTCCACGACTTGTATACCCACATCAGCATGGCCAACATTAAATTCGACGATGAGACAAACGGCGGTGCAGCTCATGAAGAAACCAACGACGATGCCAGCTACGAACCGCCAACTGTTCACGAGGTTGCCATAGGCGATTCTATTCCTTATCGGGATGGCATGATAGTGTTGAAAGGCATCGACCCGAATGCCAAAGTCGAAAACATTACTCTTGGTCAAAACGATGTTTCAGTAGGCGCCATGCTCGAAGTGCACAGCCATGGCAAAACTTATAAAGCCGAGCCCGTTTACCTGATTAAAGGCAAAAGCGGCTTCGATTTCGCCCGTAAAATTGCGGATATCGATTTAAAGTTGCGTTTGACCAGCATTGTCAATATTGCAAAGGATAACAAGATTGAGATTTCGGTCTACCAAAAACCCGAAAGCAAAAAGCCATATATAGTAATGAAAGCCATCGATTTCCCATATATCAATCTCTTTTGGAGCGGGACCATTATTATGGTGATAGGCTTCCTGCTGTCCATCTTCCGGCGTAACAAAGAACTGAAAGTTGCTTAACTGGTTTGAGCTGAAAACAGCGTTGTAATAAATTAAAAATTAAATATTGCGTCCGAATATTTATATTTGTTTGTAACTTTAACTACCTGTTTGCTTTTTTAATGTCATCCCCGATAAATATTGTTGAACCTAAATCTCAGTAAAATGAAAAAAATTTTTACCTGCATTATTCTTGCCGCTGTTATCTGTGTAAAAGCCGAAGCGCAAAGCAACCAAAACAGCTCTGGCGACTTTTCGAGCCTTTTTAAATCCGGACCCGCCGATGCTACAAAATTAGCACAAGCTTATCTCGAACCACTCTTTAAGGGTTTAGGTACCGATCTTTCTAATGGTTGGACAAACACAGCGAAAACAAAAAATTTTTTGCATTTTGATTTGAGGTTAAGTGTTTCCGTGGCCATGATCCCAACATCCGATCAAAGCTTTGATTATTCCAAGATAGGCTTATCAAGTGCCGTGGGGCCAACAACCGCAGGACAAAGCACGGTAACACAAACTTTTGGGGGGTAGTAATAATACACCAGGTCAATCTATATCTGTTTACAGTACTGATGGCAGCCATACAAAGTTGGCCTCGTTTAATTTGCCAAGCGGCGGTATAAATATTGTTCCGGCACCGCTACTGCAACTTACGGTAGGTTTAATACACAATACTGATGTTACGTTACGATATATACCCACAGTTAACAGCAAAGACTATGGTTCCACCGATTTTGGTTCGTTAGGTATGATAGGTTTTGGTATAAAGCATGACATTATACAAGATTTTGGCACAGCAAAACATTTAATGCCTTTCGATTTGGCCATCGCCTTTGGTTATACAAGTTTAACTTACAACTATAACCTTAATGTTACGCCTAATCCTTCGAACGCAAAGCCCAAGGACGGGCAGCAAAGTACAGATTTTAGTAACCAGCTTTTGCAGGGAAAGTTTAGCGCAATAAATATTCAGGCAATACTTTCAAAGAAATTATTGTTTTTTACCCCTTTCGTTTCCGTAGGTTATAGCTCGGGTACTACAAGCGTAAATACTTATGGTAATTATCCTGTAACAACAGGTGTAGACAGTCCGATTACCCAAAACCCGGTGTATACAACCTATAATAATCCCGTATCTATAAACGAAACAAGTGTGAGTGGCTTTCATGCCGATGCGGGCTTTCAACTCAACTTTTTTATATTGAATATTTACGCATCGTACTCTGCAGGAACATATAGTTCATATAATGCCGGCATTGGCCTCGGCTTTTAAGATACCATCCTGTTTAACAGGCCCCGGGGATAATTGTCTCCGGGGCTTTTTTATTTCAGACTTTTCACTTTTTTTGAAAACAAAGGACAGATATACTTACTTTTGCTATCGTAAACAAACAAAAAAACAAAATGAAACCATTTATCGCGACATCTTTTCATGCGGCACTTCAATACTTGGGCGCTATATTGCTTATTTCTTCACCTTGGGTATTTGGTTTTGATAACGTAGGCGGTGCATCCCTTTTCATCCCGGTAATCATGGGCGTATTGTTATTGTTGATTGCATTTTTCAGCAACAATAAATTGGGCGTTATCCAGGTTTTCCCCATGGAGATGAACTTGTTTTTGACCATGTTTGCCGGCTTCCTTTTATTGGTTGGCCCTGGGTTATACAGCTTTATCCCTAAAGTACATTGGCCGCATTGGGGTTTTGGTGCCTTGTTTTTTTGCCTGGCATTGTTTACCCAGGGATCACCTTTCACTTCCGAAAAACACAACCATCCAAGGTTAGCTAATTTTTAACCGATAAGCTTTAAAAAATTTCAGACAAAAAGCAGCGCCATCCGCGTTGCTTTTTTGTTTATGCTTGTTTACAATAGTAAACTATCAACCCTGTGCGCATGTACTATGTTCTCGCATGGCGACCATGCGAAAATAGTAAAACGCCCATCCTGCGATGCAACCATGGCGATGGCATCGCGTTGGTCGAACACGAATTGCGCTGCCGAAAGATGGCGCGTACCGCCATATTGCCCGGGGTGTATCGTCAGTATCTCACCGCCTATCACAGGTTCGGTTACCAAAATCCGTTCTATCCGTTGCCCGGTTGGCGACCTTGCTATTTTGGCACCAAAAGCCAATAGTTCGTGTTTATCATTCATCAGGGTAGCACCATCAACTGCGGTAAGGCCGGCTACGTTTTCCACCGAGCGGTTCAGTTCTTCCTGCCACAAATCCAGATCTTTTTTTGCAACATCCTGCTTTAGCAAGTCCGACAGTCCGCTAAACTCGGGCGTAAGCTGGTACGTAATAGGGTGAATAATGGATTCGCGCCAGTTCTCGTGCGCCGAAGGCACAACCAATAGCGCTCCCCCACGTCCGTGCGCCCGCATCGATACCGCCAGTTGAACGTGTATATTCATCGAGTAATTCCACGATGAAGGGTCGTTAAACCCAAGTAACGACGTAACCAATGCCGGGCAATCCGGTACCTCGTCTGTATTTTCATCAATCACTTTAATGAGGTCGCCTTTTAATACGGCAACATTTACAAATTTGCCGAAGCCCGTTATGCGTCGGTGCTTTATTACCAATAAGCCTGGTTCAACAACCTCGCAGATAAAACAAAAACCAGGTACAAATCGGGTGGTTCCCCAAATGTATAGTTCATCGCCGGTATGCCAAACACCCAAATGCGTGCCGGGGCTTTCAATAGCCGGTGCCAGTTTTACAATAATATCGGTAGTAAATTTCAGCCTTTTGTGAAAAAGAAGTGGTTGTTCCGATTTATCCGGCGGCATCAACGCGATGGATATCTTTGGCGAACGCCCTTCTTCTTTGCGCAGGCTGGCCCAAAATGCCACGTCGATAACCGCTTCAATCAGGTATGCCTGCGCCAATGAGGCCTTTTCGGCTTCCTCGCTTCCGGCAGCGGCATGTATTTGCTGCGCAAAAAGCTTTTCGATAGTGGGGGCAACTATTTTTGCCGCCTGGTATGTTGGTTCTGATATCATTTGTATTACAATATATTAGCTCGTGGCTTTTAACTAAAATAGCTCAAATAAAATTCATTGCAACGCCATTACTAAAAAATGGCGCAAATGTGTTATTTGGGTAGGGTAGTGGTTAAACCGTTTGTTAGTTAACCTTTGTAGGGGCATTTGCAGCGCCCGTGGGTGCCGATATTTTTTTGGTATTCTTTTGTACGCGGTCGGTTTTTGCATCGGCCGTACCATTAGTCTCGTCTTCAATTTCGACCGTACTATAGGGCCACATACTACCTTTATATGCCGTTAATTTTTGTTCTATCCGTCTGGCTTCTTTTTCCTGGTCGGCAGGCAAACTGGCGTAATCCTTAATGCGTACGCCAAGGGGGTTCGACTCCTCAACAATCCGCGACGCAAAACGCCGTTGTAAAAAAATATCATCCATGCTCATAGCAGCCTTTTTATTCGCCGTGTCAACAGCCATGGTAACCAGCACCTTCCTGAACTGGTTAAAGTTGAACCAGCACAAGGGTTGCACGCCCAAGCTATCGCCATTGCTTAAACTTAGTTTTAACAAGGGCGCTATGCCTATAATACGTGTCATCACCCGCGACCGCGTTTTGTCAAAGTATACGTCCTCCTTTATCCGGTAGCCGCTTATTTTATCGGGCGTAAAATTGTTGGCCTTTTGTATGCTGCCAATTTTGTTGCCGTCCTTGTCAAACTGGTCAACCGTAGCGCTATCGCTCAATTGCGACATCACTAGGGCGTAGTTTATCGGCAAGGTAAAGGCGTCGCCCGTAGGATTTTCCGGCGTTCCCGGTGTTGGGTCATAAGCGGTAATCACTCCCTTTTTCAATGCCGCCAAGGTTGCCTCTATCAAGGTTGCCCCGGGTTGCGCCATTACTTTGTTTTGCGGGTTCGACAGGTCAATATCGCGCCAATAACGGTGGTAAAACTTTATTTCTTTTACATTGGGTTCAGGCAGCGGATACGGACGGGCTTTTTCTAAACTAATACCCGCTCTTAATGCAACAACCCTGGCCGAATCTTTTTTAAACGCCGCCAACTCAGCAGAGTCGGGGCCGTAATAAGCCCTTATTTGGGCACATACAAGCGAACAGCTACCTAATAGGATTATACAGGTCAGAATAAATTGCCTTTTCATCTTTCGATAAGCGCCGGTTATGCAATGTTTAAATTTAGAACGGTAGTTCAAATCAAAGATCAAATTTTAACCGCAACTTTCTAAGGGCCAATTGTATCTTTAATTTTTAAAATTACATTTTTTTTGTTTAATAGATGTATTTAATAAAAAATTTACGCGTTGTAGACATCAAAACAGTACAGTTAACCGTGTTATTTTGCAAAAAAGGGAAATCAAACGACAGGCTTGTTCATTATTTTGAAAAAAAATATACCCCCAATAGCATACATCACCACATCCATATAATCCGCCGTATATTGCTTAAAATAGTGGGGTAAAATCACTTCAAACACCAACGACAGATAAGCTACTATAAACAATACCTGCCCTGCCGATAGGCGGTATAAGTTCGTTTTTATTATCGCCGTCCGCATAAACCATAACCCCAGGGTAGCAATCACAGGCACGGCAAACAGGTCGGTCAGGTAGCTGTTGCTATAATGCGGAATAGCGTAATGCAGTTTCCGTAAAACAAACACAGTTAACCAAACCAAACAACCTAAAATAAACCATGGGTTGAGTAGTGTTTTCAAAAAGTAAAAGGCGCTAAATATTAAGCTATTGCTTTAATTAGGGAGAAAATTTTTATGCTGCAAAGATACCAACTATAAATAATATAAAAGTTATAAATACAAAAAAAGCAATTTGAACATACGATGCCAAAGCCTTAAAATACTGTAACACTAATTTTACCCTCGCCACGGCATTATTATCGCTGGGTTTGATAAAAAGCGGGTCAATATTCATCCGTTCTTTTTCTTTCATCTTCTTATTCGCGTCGTTTGTATAAGGTTCGTTCAACAATATTTGCTTGCAACTCGGACAAATCTGGTCCTTTTTCCGTTCCGGATAACTGTTTTTTTGTGATCAGGGCATTTTATTTCAATTTTATCGTTCAATTTTTAAATATGGATAAAATATATAAAGTTTGTGTTAAAAATATTAAAAATAACACAACAAAAAAAACTGTCCTTCCAAAAGTTAAAGCTTAAGTGTGTGTCCGCACGTTGTCTGTGCGCAACAAATAAAAGCATTTTTCCTTTTGTTTTTTAGACCATCCGCCGCTACAAATGTAAAACCGGATTTTAAAATATTTATTTCAAACCACATGGATTTATTGCTTACTTTGCCATCACCGGATAAAATTGTATTTTTCCTGATATTAGTGTCGCATAATCCCCCTGCATGAAGATCGAGTTGTTTATACCCTGTTTTATCGACCAGCTTTTTCCGCAAACAGCTTTCAACACGGCTAAGGTTTTAGAAAAAGCGGGCTGCACTGTCGAATACAATCCCAATCAAACCTGCTGCGGGCAACCCGCATTTAACGCCGGCTTTTGGGATGAGGCCAAAGAAACCGGCAGCAAATTTCTCAACGATTTTTCCGAAGACCACTACATCGTTTCGCCATCGGCCTCATGCACCGGCATGGTAAAAAACTACTATAACGACCTCTTTACCAATACCACCGTCCATAATAAATGCCGGGCCATTCAAGGCAATATCCACGAACTGTCCGACTTCCTCGTCAACGTCATCAACCGCGATTACTTTGGCGCCGAGTTGGAAGGCCGCGCCGTTTACCACGATAGCTGCGCCGGCCTGCGCGAGTGCAAAATAAAGGCAGAGCCACGCCTGCTGCTTTCCAAAGTGTTGGGTCTCGAAATGGTCGAACTGAAACACAACGAAACCTGCTGCGGTTTTGGCGGTACCTTCGCGGTAAAGTTCGATGCCATATCCAGTGCCATGGCCCAGCAAAAAGTAGAGTACGCCCTCGAAGCCGGGGCCGACTATATCATCTCTACCGATTCATCCTGCCTGTTGCACCTGCAAAGCTATATCGACAAAAACAACATCCCGCTCCAAACCATGCACCTGGCCGATGTACTCGCCAGCGGCTGGGGGAATATTTAAATATGCCTGTAACAACGTCATGGCGAGGCATAGAGCAATCTCTAAGCGATTTTAACCCCGTTACAAACACAATGAACAATTGACGCAATGACCAAACCCTATGGGTAAATATGGGTGTTTCAAAACTTAAACTCACCTACCTTGTCATTTCGAACGAGGTACGAGGAGAAACCTTCTCAAAGCCATATTTGCACCCTGCATAACGCACCACATCTTCCAACCGCCGTTGCTGGTGTCCCGATAGCTATCGGGATCACCAACAACCGTAGCAGCCCCGTTCTTATTGTTACGCCCGGCATCAGCAAGCGCTCTGTTTACACCCATCTCTCTCATCGCTAAAGCCGCTTCCAATCGTTGATCGGGATTTCCAATCCTCGACCCAAAGGCAGGGGATTTCCAATCCCCCAAATAACAAACGCCACATAAAATTCAAATCCGCCACAAGTTATTCAAAACGCTTTGCGCCACGCGCCATGCGCTTTGTTTAAAAGAACACCTTCTGCCCGGGTTTAGGCGGCAAACTGTTCAAATACTGCTGGCGGCGTTCTTTCATCACCTCATTGCTCAACTTCCTGCCGCTCAACCCCGGGTTACTAAAGGTATTGGTCGGCGCGCTTTCCGTTTTTGCCGTTTCAACCTTTTCAGCCGTTTCAACTGCCGCAGCATTTGCTAAGGCGGTCTGAATACCCATTTCCCTCATCGCCAAATCCGCCTCCCGCTGCTTTAAATCCCGTTCCTTTAAGTACAATTCCCTTTGCAGCGTTTCAAGCTTTACCTTTTTTTCGTATAAATCCTTGTCCAGTGCGTCAATGCTATCATCCTCAAAGCGGTCATCATCGTTCAGGTCTCCTTTGTCCACATAAACGGCCTCCTGTGGTTCCGGTTGCTTTTGCTCCACCTCATAAAACTTAATGTGCTTGGCAATCTTTTCCAAAGCCGCCAGTTTGTTGTGTAGTCGTAGTTGTACCGTAGTACCATATTTCCCCTCGCTCACCTTCAAACTCCATATCGCGCTTTTTTTATCATCCGCAATATCGTTCATAGGCATTATCTTGCCGTCATCCCCAAAATAGTCGCCCATATTGGCAAAAGCAACCTTCATCAGTTCGCCCAAAAGCGTTTCATGGCTCACCTGCAGTTTCTTACTCGCCTCCGCCGTCCGCTCCTTCAAATAAGCCTGTATCTTGGGCATTTCCATCAATTGCCCGTTCATGGCGGTGGCCTGCGTGTATCCCGCCCGCAAGGCAGCGAGGGTGGCGTTCATATCCATCAAATACTCATCGCAAAAGCGTTGTTGTTTAGGTGTTAGTGTAAATGCGTCAATCGTTTTCATATATCAATCGTTGGTTTAAAATTTCAATCAAAAGGCCGCCACCTTTTTTACACCCTCTTTACCGCGCCGCGGAAGAGAGGGTCGGCCAGCGCAGTGCAGCCGGAGTGAGTCAACCGCGCGACAAACCCGCCATTAAAATGCTCCGCCAGGGGCTACCTGTTTGTAGCAAAATAAAAAAAGACGTTTTTTGCCCCGTAGGGGCTACCCTAAATCACAGCCACGCCCAACGCCTCAACAGCGTTAACAAGCACAAAAAGGTGTTTTCTCGCAAATTATCTGCAATATACAAAGAATAATTTATTATTACAAAAATAACATAAGTGATATAAAAACAAAAGATTTTTCCATAGCGATGGGTTTCAAACCCATCGCTATATATGAAGCCAAACCCCGGTCGAAGTTTAGCGACAGTATAAATCGTCCTAAAATGTAGCACGTATTCTGCTTGCGCTTTAAGCTGAAAGGTTAAAACATTTTAGGACGGAGGTGCAACCTTCGACCAGTAAGCGTGCATATAAACTTTCTCTTCTTAGCGCTATGCGCCCCGCTATAAGCGCTTTGCTAACTGCTCACAAATTTATTACGTTAAAATCTGTTAAATAATTTGGATAATTACGAATTGTTCGTAGATTTACGAAATAATCGTAATTGAAATGGAAAAATTATCAATACAGGAAGAAGAAGCCATGCAGGCTGTATGGCAAAACGGTAAAGGTTTTATCAAAGATTTCCTCGAAATATTGAACGAGCCCAAGCCGCCCTACACTACCCTGGCATCAACCATAAAAAACCTCGAGCGCAAAGGCTTTTTAAGCAGCGAAAAAATTGGCAATACGTACCGCTACGCGCCGGTAATAAAAGAAGAAGAATACAAAAAGCAGTTTATGAGCGGTTTTGTGAACGACTATTTCCAAAACTCCTATAAAGACCTCGTTACCTTTTTTGCCAACGAGAAAAAGATAAGCGCGGCCGAACTGCAGGAGATCATCAAACTCATCGAAAAACCTTAAAACCTAAAACCATGCCAGCTTTATTCGTTTTTTTACTGAAAGTAAATATCGCGCTGTTACTGTTTTGCGCGGGTTATTACGCGGTGCTGAGGCATCTTACTTTTTACACGCTCAACCGCGTTTACTTAATTGCGGCAATTTTGTTCGCTTCGGTTTATCCGCTCATCAACCTCGATGGCTTTGCACAACGGCACGAGCAGATTGCACAACCCGTACAGGTGATACTCAACCTAGAAACACCCGTGGTACAGGTGGTTAAGCCCATAGCCCCCCCCCGATTATTGGTATTGGATAGAAGTGGTGTTTTGGGTAGGGGCGGCCCTGCTGGCCATGCGCCTGTTGATGCAATTGTTTTCGCTGTACAAAATGTACCGCAAATCAACCCCGGCAAACATTCACAACCATCAGGTACGCGTTATCGATGGCGATTCCGGCCCATTTTCTTTCTGGAAAAGCATCTTCATCAATCCGGCCAACCACCCTCCGGGCGATATCAAAGCCATTTTATTGCACGAACAGGTACACGTAAACGAATGGCATACCCTGGATATATTGCTGGCCGAACTAAGCACCATATTCTACTGGTTTAACCCCGGCGTATGGTTGATGAAGCGCGCCGTGCGCGAAAACATCGAGTTTATTACCGACCGTAAAATATTGCGTAACGGTATCGATAGCAGGCAATACCAATACAGCTTGTTGAACGTCATCTTCCCCACATCGCCGCAAGGCCTGGTAAACCACTTTAATTTATCAACCATTAAAAAACGGATCATCATGATGAATGCTAAAAGATCTTCTGCTATAAACTTGTCGCGCTATATGTTGTTGGTTCCCGCCGTTATAGCGCTGCTGTTGGTTTTCACTGTTTCGAAAGCAGAACTAAATAGCGTTAAAAAAGGCGGCGTAAAAATGTTAAATGCGCTAAAGCTCGAGGTAAGTAAAATGAGCATGAATGCTTCTCCGGTACACAAAGATGCCCCCTTGCTAAATGCGGTTAGCGGGTATTCCATTCAACCCGATACATCGCATCAGGCTTTGCTTACACTTATCGATACGGTAAAAAAGAACCAGCCCGACTTGCCGCTCTACATTAACGGGGTAAAAGCAGACCAAAAAGGTTTGGCCAATATAAACCCCGAAGACATAGCCAAAATGATAGTCTATCGCGATAGCAAAGCTAAAACGGATGACCCGGAAAAGGCCGGTTACATATCGGTAGTAACCAAGGGCAATGAAAATTCGGAAGCAGTAACTGCCCTGAACGAAAAAATGCGCAAACAGTTCGGCGTAATGGTGCTTAATACCCTTAACAACTCAGTTTGGGCGGTGGGCAAGCCAATAGGGGTAACCAGCGTTAAAGTTAACGGCATGACTATTCAACCGCTTACACTTAATGTTAATACTTCCGAATTAAGTGATATTACCGTTAGCGGGAAAAAAATAATCAATGTCAGGATAAATGGTGATACCGTATGGAGAACCGGAGCGCCAGGGTCCTTAGATTACATGATAAAATCAGACTCACTATATGGCATTAAAAGGGTTTTTGTCGACGGACATACCATACGCGTAACTCAGCACAACCGGGATTCATTGGTGCGTGCGATGAGTAGGCTTATAGTTAAAGCCGATGGCACAATATTAAGGACGGATTCGTTATTGGCGGCGAAGAGGGGGCTAACTGTAAATGCTGACGGAAGCGTAACAAGGATAGATACAGTATATGGCTTGGGTGTAGTTGGGGTCAAAGATAACAGGCCGGTATATGGCTTAACTAAGACCTTGCATCGTGCTTCACCATTGACCGGACTTAGTGTTAACAAAGTTTACACTTTTCCTCGTAATAGTTTATCAGCAGGCCCGATAAACTTTACCGATAAACTGATCATCATCGATGGCAAAGAAGCAACACCAAAGCAACTAAAAAAGCTTTCGCTCCAACAAATACAAAGCATCGACAATTTAAGCGGACAGCCTGCCAAAGTCCAATATGGTGATAAAGGGAAAAACGGTGTACTGATAATAACTACCAAAAAGTAACGATGCTCGCAAACCTTTGACAACTTTCCAAAGTTGTCAAAGCTAACCCGGCTTTAACTTACTTAGACAAAACAATCTAACTTTGTGCCGGTTAAACCCTAAAACAAAGTAACATGCAAAAGTCTGGTTCTGATAACGTCCCGTTCATAATTAGTATAGGTATAACCTTAGCCATAGGTGGGGTGGCCAGCTTTTTTACGATATCACAAATCAGCAGCTGGTATATTTACTTGCACAAACCATCATTTAACCCGCCCAACTGGCTTTTTGGTCCGGTATGGACAGCGCTTTACATCGCTATAGGCATTGCAGCCGCCTTGGTATGGCAGCGCAGGCAACAGGCTGCACACTTTACAACTGCCTGTCGCATTTATGTGCTTCAGTTGGTATTGAATTTTTCCTGGTCCATTGTGTTTTTTGGTATGCACCAAATAGGGGCGGCATTAGCAGTTATTATGGCGCTTTTGGTTTGCATTATCATCAACATAGTGGCATTTGGCAAAATAAGCAAAGCGGCGGCTTGGTTATTGGTGCCCTATTTGGCATGGGTTAGTTTTGCCACGCTATTAAATTTTAGTATTTACGTACTAAACAAATAACCCCTCCGTGCTGGCGCACGCGTGCCGTGGCTGTCTATGCGTTATGCCGAGCTATCCGTTGACGCGATTCACGTAAGTCTACGCCTGTTTCTCCGACTACAGCCCACTGCGCACATACGCACGTTCCAAAAACGCTCAAATTAAAACTTCAACCCAACCACCAATCCGACCTCTGAAGTCAGACCTCTGACATCCGACTTCCGAAATCAACCCTTCCTGTTCTTCGCATACCACTCCCCAAACGATTCCTTAGGCGGCGTCGGCATATCCCGATGTTTGTACCAGGGGTTTAGTTTATTGTTCACGGCAAAAGGTGCGTGTTTCATTACCCAGCGGCCAATTTTGCCACCGGTATGGTAAACTGCCGGGTTCGATAGCGTAAAGGTCATCACCTGCATCCCCGCTTTTTTGGCCGTGGTGGCATAACCGTTTTTAACGATAACCTGGCGCCATTTGTATAACTGATCGTGTATGTCAATCTTCACCGGGCACACATTACTGCACGATCCGCAAAGGGTAGAGGCAAAGGGCAGGTCGGCATATTTTTCCATATCCAGGTTAGGCGCCAATATAGCCCCTATAGGCCCCGATATCGCATTATGGTAACTATGCCCGCCACTGCGTCTATATACCGGACAAGTATTCATACAAGCCCCGCAGCGTATGCATTTCAGCGAGTTCCTAAACTCTTCACGTCCCAATTGAACACTGCGCCCGTTATCTACAATAATAATGTGCATTTCCTCGCCTTCGCGTGGTTTGCTAAAGTGGCTGCTATAGGTGGTGATGGGTTGGCCGGTAGCGCTGCGCGTCAACAATCGTAAAAATACCCCCAAATGCTTCCTTTCGGGGATGATTTTCTCAAAACCCATACTGGCAATATGAACATCGGCCAGGTGCGCGCCCATATCGGCATTGCCCTCGTTCGTACACACTACAAATTCGCCTGTTTCAGCTATCGCGAAGTTTACGCCGGTCAAGGCCACCTTGCGGGTCAAAAAGGTCTCGCGCAGGTGATGGCGCGCGGTCTCGGTCAAAAACTGCGGGTCGGCGTTGCCTGCCGGTGTACCCAAATATTGGTGGAACAACTCGCCTATCTCTTCTTTCTTTTTATGGATGCAGGGCAACACAATATGGCTTGGCGGTTCTTTAGCTAACTGAACAATGCGTTCGCCCAGGTCCGAGTCGATCACATCAATGCCATTCTCCATCAAATATTCGTTCAGGTGCAGCTCTTCTGTCAGCATCGATTTGCTTTTCACCATCCGGTTTACACCGTGTTGCGTCAAAATATCGTGCACAATTTTGTTATGCTCCTTGCCATCGGCCGCCCAATGGATAATGATGCCATTGGCTTTGGCATTGGCCTCAAATTGCACCAGATACTTATCCAAATTCGACAGCACATTATTCTTTATCTGCGATGCAGTTTCGCGCAAAGCCTCCCACTCCGGTATCTGGTGCACCGATTTGTCGCGTTTGGCACGTATCCACCACAACGTCTCATCGTGCCAGTCAACCCGTTCCTCGTCTTTGTTAAATATCTCCGCTAATTCAGCGTGGTCCTTTAGTTCATTAGTCATTGGTTCATTAGTTTATTAGTCCGACCCCAAAAAAATGAAAGTCTTGACTCTTGATTCTCGACTCTTGATTCTATCTTACTCCGTTCAATATCTCCGCAATATGCAACACTTTCACTTTGCTGCCCTCGCGGCGCAATATGCCTTCCATGTGCATCAGGCAACTCATGTCAACACCGGTAATGTATTCTGCCCCGTGTTCCAAATGGTCGGCAACACGGTCTTTGCCCATTTTCGAGGATACTGCTTCTTCCACCACACAAAACGTACCGCCAAACCCGCAGCATTCGTCCGTCCGGCCCAGGTGTACAATTTCTATTCCTTCCACCATCTTCAACAAGCTGCCCGGTTTCGAAAACTCCGGCGCAACAAGCTCACTCATCGACGATAAGTGTAAGCCCCTTTGCCCGTGGCAACTCTGGTGCACGCCAACCTTATGCGGAAATTTGGCCGGCAAGCTCTGTACTTTCAACACATCCGTTAAAAAGCTCGTAAATTCATATATCCTGCTGCTGATGTGGGCCGCCTTTTCGGGATTGGCTTCATCGTGCAAGTGGTCGCGTATGTGCAGCACACAACTGCCCGATGGCGCTACGATATAATCAAACTCCGCGAAATTCTTCACAAAAAGCTCATCGCAGCCATGCGTTAAATGCTCAAAACCCGAGTTTGCCATGGGTTGCCCGCAGCAGGTTTGGTTTTTGGGGTACACAACGGTAACGCCCAATTTTTCAAGCAACTCTAAACAAGCAATGGCCGCATTGGGGTAAAACTGGTCGACGTAACAAGGTATTAACAGTCCAACTGTCATAATAAATGGAATGGTTTAAACTACCGCGTAAATAACGGTATATTTTGATGACCAAAAATAAACTTAAATAACAAGTTTTTAAACCATTTAGCTAAAAACCATCTGCATAACGCTGTTTTCAAAAATTATTTGTATAAAACTATTTCGATTGTTATCGCTTTACTACAGCATGGAACTTGGTACACAAATTACGTGGCTATTTACACTGGCAATACCCATTGCCTGCATCGCATGGACCGTTACCCACGAAGAAGTTTTTCGCGAACCACGCGAGTACTGCCTCAACCGCTGCCACAAGGGCAAAACCATTGCCGAACGTAAGTTCTTCTACCTTTTTACCTGCGAATACTGCTTTAGCCATTACGTTACCGCATTGATGTTGATCATAACCGGCTACAAGCTATTGCTCGATGATTGGCGTGGTTACCTTATTGCTGGCTTCGCGTTGGTATTTATTGCCAATATTTATATGAGTTTATTTGCTTTGATCAGGGTCGACCTGAAAAAAGTTGGGATAGAGGCCAGCCTCGAAGAAGCGCAAAAAGAAGCCGGTCAAAAAAAACAATGATTTAATGGCTTGGCAAGCTAAAGTAAAATGTTGTGCCTTTATCTACTTCCGATGTCAGCCACATTTCGCCGCCGTTTAATTCTATCAGTTCGCGGCATAACAACAGGCCGATACCGGTTCCTTTTTCGCCTTGCGTACCGGGTTTGGTAAAATGCGTTTTTACCGATAAAAGGCGTTCAATTTCCTCGTTGTTCATGCCACGGCCCGTATCGCTTATACCAATCGTTATTTTGCCATCGTTTATGTGCGATGTTACCGTAACGCGCCCTTTGGCCGGGGTAAATTTTATGGCGTTGCTAATCAGGTTGCGTAAAATAACCTTCAGGTGGTTCAGATCCATCAACACAATATGCTCCGGCAAAACCTGGTTTGAAAAAGTGATGTTTTTTTGATCGAACGAATACTTAAAGATACTCTCAATTTCCTCAACAATAGGGGCCAAATTAACATAGGTCGCTTCCAAATTGTTGCCTTTAATTTGGCTTTCGGCCCATTCCAGCAAGTTTTTTAAGGTAAGTTCGGCCCCCCTTACAACCGGCCCGATCGAGCGCATCACTTCTTTCACTTCCTCTTCTTTAAGGTGCCCATCCTCAAACATACCGGTTAAGCTGCTCAGGTTGCCAATAGGGCCGCGCAGGTCGTGCCCAATCACTAAAAGTAATTTGTTTTTCAGGTTATTCAGTTCTTCCAGGTGCTGCGCCTGTACCTCAATCAGTTGCGATTGAGCTATCGTGGCCATGTTTTGCTCGTTCAGGGTTTGCGCCAATATTCTTTTTTGCCGGTAGTAACGGTAAACAATATAAAGCGCTACCATCAGCAATAGCAGCGAAAGCGACAGTATCACAATGATTTTCTTTTGCGATTTTACGATAAGGTTATAAACATCGCCTTTATGGTTGGCTTGGTCTATAGTTCTCAGCTTGTCGTTTAATGCGAAGTAATCGGCAATGATTTGCGAACTGTTTTGCTGATTGGCTTTGCTCAAATTTTGCTCAAAGGCGATATAACGATTTTGATAAGCCATTTGGTTTTTCATATCCCCTTTACTTTCATAAATGCGGATAATGGAGAGATAGGCTCCCGATTCAATATCGGCTAAACCAAGGCTATCAGCTAATAAAAGCGCGCTGTTGGCAAAAAACAACCCTTCATCAGGTTTACGCTCATTTAAAAGGACGTTGGCTTTGGTAACCCAGCAACTTGCCCTTAAGCGTTTGTTTTTTGTAACATAGCTTAAATTAATGGCCGAATCGGCGTAAGCCAATGCCAGCCCGTAATTTTTATGGTCCGTGTTGTCGCTGTATATACCGCATAAACGGCCGTACAGTATCGATTGGGATGCCGTTTTGTTTATCTGCTTGGTAATTTTGAGGGCTTTGTTAACTTCGTTTATAGCCAGGTCAAATTGTTGCTGCCTGCTAAATATCAGCGATCTTTCGGCAATAACCTCCTCCAGTAAAAAACTGTTTGCGCCGGCCTCAAATTCCGCTTTGTTTAAAAAAGTATTGGCGGCACTATAGTCTTTCAGGTCTATATAATTGCGGGCAATATGCCGGTAGCATATCGATAAGTCTACATGATCGGTGCTTTCAAAATATTGCAAAGCCGTATCGAGGTATAACAAACTGAGCTGATGATACGATTGTGCCCAGTAACTGGCACCGATGTTCAAAAAGCTTTGTCCTGTACCCTTTGCGTAGCTGGCTGTTTTCGATTTAAGCAGGGCCTTTTCGGCAAGTTTGCGTGCACCTGCAGGGTCTGTTAAAAAAGTATCGTAAGCAACCGTGTTGATATTGTCTATGTCGGCGGCCGAAGCAGCATCGTTTTTTAACAACACAGTATCAGCAAATATCGATGCCGAACAAAATGTCTTTTGTGTTAAAAAACATATAAAAATTAACCACCGCCACTTCCTCATTAATACAGGGTATATGTGCAAATTATCAGGCTGCTTAGGTTATGTTTCAGCACGATAAAAAGAAATAAATAATTATTATAACAAATTAAACTTGCATTATTAATCCACTCTTTTACGTAATTTTATTAATAAAGGTTTAGTTTCTTAAAGTTACAAGGCACCTTTCGCTTTTTAGCAACTCCAGGTACTGCTCATAATCTACCGATGTTTTCATGTGTTCAACTTCTTCGCGGTAGTTTTGCCTCAGTTCTTTGCGCTTTATCGCTTCGGCAAACCGGCGTATCTGTTGCGGGGTCTCCAGTATCAGTCCGGGCACCTGTACGGGTTTGTTGCTTTCGTCTTTTGCCACCATGGTAAAATAACTGGTATTGGTGTGTTTTAACGTATTGGTCTTTACGTTTTGCGATATGATGCGTATCCCCACCACAATAGACGTGTTGCCCACATAATTTACCGAGGCCATTACCGATACCAGTTCGCCCACCTCAATGGGTTCCAAAAAGTTCACCGTATCTATCGATGCCGTTACGCAATAATTGCCGGCATGTTTGGCAGCGCATACATAGGCTACTTTGTCCATTAACGATAGCAGGATGCCCCCGTGTATTTTGCCCCCAAAATTGGAGTAGGAGGGGATCATCAGTTCGGTAATGGTAGTTTCCGAATAGCTGATGTGTTTATAGGTTTGATCTTTGCCCATATTAGTTTTTTTCGTGTTATATTTTATATTTTCGCCCCCGATTAAAATAAATAGCTATTGTTATGGTATGCCGCTCCGCAAGCTGATGAAGTAAAAACTATCAAATTAGTTACATTATCTAATCGAATGGAATAATTTCAGTAAATATCACAAAATCAGTGTGTTAAAAAAGTATTACTTACTGCCTTTGCAACAATTGTATGACAGACACGCAACAATTATAATACATTCAGTTTTTAGTGCAACTAACGTTGTAAATTCACATCCAGTAACCAAAACCTAAAAGGCTTTATATCTTTCACCGGTCGATTAGGCTATTTATAAATGGAAACATCCGATACAAAACTATATCAAAAAAACTGAATTGAAACTGGTTCATTTATAGTTAAAAGTAGAAAAAAACAATTTATGAAGAACAAATTTTTACCCTTATTTAACTTAACAGCAATATTCTTGTTTGTTTGCTTTGCAGCGCAAGCACAAAAGAAACTCGAAAACGTACAGCAAGGCAGTGTAGTTGCACCCGAAAAAGTAAAAATAGACGGTAAGTTCGGCGAGTGGGAAGATACTTTCGCCGCCTTTAACAAAACCACCAAATTGTTTTATACGCTATCAAACGATGGTAAAAACCTTTACCTGGTTGTTAAATGTACCGATGCCATCAACAATACAAAAATAATGGGTGGCGGCGTTACGCTAACCATCAATACCGCCGGTAAAAAGAAGGAAGAGGGTGCATACAGCGTTACTTTCCCGATAGTTGCCCGCGCCAACATGCGTGGTTTGCGCCGCCCGCGTGGTGCAAATCAAAATACGGTGCAAGATTCCGCTTCGCTTGCCGACGCGGCAGCTGCCCGTAAAACAGTCATATCCTCTATCAAAACAATTGGCGTATCCGGATTTAAGGATATCACTGATTCTGTTATCTCTATCTACAACGAATATGGCATCAAAGCGGCCGCCAATTATGACGATCAGGCAAACCTGCTTTTCGA
Source organism: uncultured Mucilaginibacter sp. (assembly GCF_903893715.1). Taxonomy (GTDB): domain Bacteria; phylum Bacteroidota; class Bacteroidia; order Sphingobacteriales; family Sphingobacteriaceae; genus Mucilaginibacter. The sequence continues at coordinate 47,625 of NZ_CAITNG010000004.1, read as the reverse complement.
ATTGTCTATCCCCTTAAGCCTGTTGAATATATCGGCCGACAACCCTAAAGAGTTTGCCTATAATATCCGCGTTAACCCGATACAAATGGGAAACGGAAACTTTGGCGGCGGTAACCGCGGTGGCGGCGACGCTGTACGCGTAGGTGGTGGTGGCGGTGGTTTCGGTGGTGCAGGGGGCGGTGGCGGCGGCCGTGGTGGAGGCGGCGGCGGCGCAGGCGGCGGTGGTGGTTTTGGCGGTGGCGGCGGTGCACGTGGTCCTGACAATGGTACCGAAGAATTACTCAGCCCAACCGACTTTTGGGGCAAATACACATTAGCAAAAAAATAAACACACGTAGTAATAAATAAATTAAAACCTAAACCAAACTACTGATGAAAAAAATTCTATTTATACTCGGTGCAATTCTTTTTGCCGGCCAGGTCTTCGCCCAAGGTGGCGGTGGCGGTGGTGGCGGCGGCTTTGGCAACGGCGGCCGCACCAGGGCACAGGCTCCGGTTTTGCCCCCGGCACCGCTCAGAGAAGTGAGCGGCGTAGTGCGCGACTCGAGCGATAACCCCATTATCGGCGCAACCATCACCTTAACATCAGCTAAAGATACCGTACGGACAAGTACCAACGTGGATGGTATTTTTGTATTGAAGAATGTAAAATTGGCTGTTTTTACATTGTCTATTAACTCAATAGGCTATATACCAAAGGTAAATAAGTACAAACAAAACGACGTACTGAAAAAGCTCGTGCTCGACCCCATCATCCTAAAGGAAAACTCGACACAACTAAAAACTGTTACCATTAATGGTGTGCCAAGTATCACTTATAAGGTAGATACGGTTGAGTATAAAGCCAGCGATTACAAAGTGCGCGAAAACTCCACCGTTGATGAGCTCCTCAAAAAAATGGAGGGCTTTGAAGTAGGCAGCGACGGCTCCGTTACCCACCAGGGGCAACAAATAACCAAAGCCAAACTAAACGGTAAAACCTATGCCAGCGGCGATGTGGCAACGGCAATCCAAAATTTACCTGCCGATATAGTCGAAAAAATACAGGTTGTCGACGATTACGGCGATCAGGCTGCCCGTACCGGTATAAAAGATGGCGATCCCCAAAAAGTATTAAACATTACCACCCGTGCTGATAGGTCGGTCGGCGAAACTGGTCGCGCCATAGCACGCTATGGTAACGACGACCGCTACTATGCCAACTTGTTTGTTCAGCGTATAAACGCCAACCAGCAATTGGGTTTAATTGGCAATTTAAGCAACACGGTTAACGGTGTGGCCTCATCGGGTATAGCAGGTGGTGCAACCAATGGCGGTGGCGGCGGTACTGGTGTTGGCGCAGGGGCCAGGGGTAGCAGTAGCCCGGGCACAACAAAATCGGGTGGTCCAAACATCAACTACCGCGACCAATGGGGTAAAAAAGTACAGGTGATAATGGGTTATGGCTTTAATTTTAGCGATAATTACGCCATCAATAGTAGTTATGGAAGCAATTATACCAGCTTGGGCCAAAGTAACTTTGTCAGCAATGGTACATCCGAAAACGATAGCCGCAATCACAACGTAACCTTCGAGATGGATATTGATGCGGATAGCTCAAACTATGTTCAAATTAATCCATCATTTAGCTACTCCAACTCAACCAATTCGAGCAATTCCTTCAACAATACCGTCGATCTTTTTGGTCAGCAAAATGGTACTACGCCATCAAGCTACACCAATTTTCAACACCCGGTAACTACAGGTTTAAACAGCAATATAAGCAGCTCGCCAAACTACGGCATGATCGTACTTTATCAGCATATATTCAAAAAACCCAAAAGGAACATATCTTTTCAGGGAAGTATAAATAAATCCACCAGCAACGCCAACGGCGAGACGAATAAAAATTACCTGTACTATGCCGATACGACAGAAAATACAGTGATAAACGATTCGTTGGTGCACGAGTTTACTTATCGTACCAGTATCAATACAACCTTGCGCGGTAGCATGACTTACTCCGAACCGATAGGGCAGTTTTCAAGGTTTGAATTTAACGGTCAAACCAGGCGTTCGTCATACGATAACACGGCAACTGTTGATAGTATCCTGGCCAACGGTACCACAAAACACCTCGATTACCTAAGTAACATCTATAACTACTCCTTTACCGAAACCCGTTTAACATTTAACTATAGGTTCGAGGGTACTAAATGGAACTGGTCCTTGGGAACTACATTAGTGCCAACGGTTTTGGCCGGTACAAAATTAGATAACGGCGCCGGTGCCGATGTGTCAACTTCACGTTCCGACTTCAAGATTATCCCGGTATTTCGTTTTGCTTATTCATGGTCGCGCACCGAAAGGTTCACTTTAACCTATTCGGGAACCAACAATGAACCAAACTTTACGCAAATTCAGCCGTTTATCGATAAAACGAATCAAAACAACATCATCGTTGGTAACCCTAACCTGGTTCAATCGTTCAATAACTCCATAACTGCACAATACAATAATTATATAGCAAATTCAAAGCTTAACTTCTCTTTAAATGGCAATGGCTCGTTTACCGATAACCAAATATCGTCAAACGTGATACAGATACAGAGGCCAATAGGAGGCGGCAAAACCAAGACGGTTGATACCACCTTCTACGTTAATTTAAATGGCGCGCACGCTTATGTTTTGCGCTATAACATCGCCAAACAATTAGACGACCGCCGGTACAACCTATCGTTAAACGGCAACATCACTTATGGTTACAGTGTGGCAATGAGCGGCACCCGCGATTTTACTACCAATGCGCTTACCGATATCCTTTACCATAATACCAACTGGCGCTTCGACGAACGTTTCGGGCCACGCATCGACCCGGTTGAAGACTTTGAAATCAATCCATACATAGGTTACGATCTGTCAAGAAGCTTCACATCCCTTCCGGGCGCCGTAGGCTCTGCAAGTGTGCTGCAAACAACCTCATTGGCTGTTGATGGGTACTGGTACATTTTAAAGCTGTCTAAATTTACCTACAGCGCAACCAAAAGCTATGTGACAGGCTTAACAGGTTTAAGTACTAACCCCTTGGTAATAAACGCCGGTTTTGAGCAGGAGTTTTTAAAGAAGAAGAACCTCGTCATCACCTTCAATATTTTCGACTTATTGCACCAAAACAACTTCATACAGCAAACCGTAACGCCAACAGGTGTTACCAATACCTTATCCAACTCGCTGAGCAGATACTTCCTGTTTGGGGTACGCTTAAACCTGCAAAAATGGAGTGGTACACCAACACGTAACGGCAAGCAAATGCAACGCCGCGGCGATGGTAGCTTTATCTATAACTAAGCTTATAATCAACCAATAGAGTAGGGCATCCGTTAGCTAACGGATGCCCTTTTTGTTTAGCTTGTATTGGTCCAACAAAAAAAGCCTCCCGACGATAAGTCGGGAGGCTTCTGATTTTATAAGCTAACGCTTACTTTACCGAATCAACAATGGCTTTAAAAGCTGTTGGGTGATTCATGGCCAAATCGGCTAATACCTTACGGTTCAAACCAACTTCTTTAGCGGTTAATTTACCCATTAATTGTGAGTAAGAAATACCATACTGGCGGGCACCTGCGTTGATACGTTGTATCCACAAAGCCCTAAACTCCCTTTTTTTAGCTTTACGGTCGCGGTAAGCGTATTGTAAACCTTTTTCAACTGTGTTTTTAGCAACGGTGTAAACCTTGCTTCTCGATCCCCAATAGCCTTTGGCTAGGTTCATGATCTTTTTTCTGCGTCTTCTCGACGCTACTGCGTTAACTGAACGTGGCATTTTCTTGCGATTTTGGTAGTGAGTGCCTTGCGGACTTTAATACTCTAATACCTGGTTAAAAATTTAATTAATTACTTGCCGATACAAAGCATACGTTTTACGTTACCTAAATCCGCATCGCTTACTAAGCTGGTGTGGGTTAGGTTACGCTTACGTTTGGTCGACATCTTGGTCAAGATGTGGCTTTTGTATGCGTTTTTCCTGGTAATTTTACCGGTTCCAGTAATGCTAAAGCGTTTTTTAGCGCTGGAATTGGTTTTCATTTTTGGCATAACTCTGTTTTTGTTTTAATGTGCAAATGTGCTCCCGATAGCTATCGGGATGTGCAAATCTGCAAATTGATTTATTATTATATAATTAGAAAACTCTTTTTAGCATTTGCACATTTACACACTAGCAAATACGCACATTTAATAAGTATTTGCACATCTGCACATTTACTCATTTGCACATTTAAAGTATTTGCACATCTGCACATCTACTCATTTGCACATTTAAAGTATTTGCACATCTGCACATTTAGTCATTTGCACATTTAAAGTATTTGCACATCTGCACATTTACTTATTTGCACATTTAAAGTATTTGCTCATCTGCACATCTACTCATTTGCACATTTAAAGTATTTGCACATCCGCACATCTACTTATTTGCACATTATTTTTTGCTTCCTTTAGGCGTAACGGTTAAAAACATCCGTTTACCTTCCAACTTTGGTAACTGCTCCACCTTGCCTACATCTTCCAGTGCCTGTGCAAAACGCAGCAGCAATATCTCGCCCTGCTCTTTGTACACAATAGCACGGCCTTTAAAATGCACGTAAGCCCTCACCTTTTCGCCTGCTTCCAAAAACTTAATGGCATGCTTCAACTTAAATTCAAAGTCATGGTCATCGGTGTTCGGTCCAAAGCGTATTTCTTTTATAACCGTTTGCTTGGCGTTGCTTTTTATCTCTTTCAGCTTCTTCTTTTGCTCGTAGATGAATTTGTTATAATCCACCACCTTACAAACAGGAGGAACCGCGTTCGGGGATATTTCAACCAGGTCTAATTCCAACTCATCAGCTATCGCTAAAGCTTCCTTTAACGGATACACGCCAACTTCTACATTATCACCCACAAGGCGTACCTCTTGGGCGCGTATAAATTGATTGATGTTGTGTTCGGCTTCTTTCTTTTTGAAAGGGAGCCTCGGTCCTCTGTTAAAATTAGGTTTATTTAAAGCCAAGTTATACGGTTATTTCTTTTATTATTTTTTGTTTAAATTCTTCAATCGTCATGCTTCCTAAGTCGCCTTCGCCATGTTTTCTTACCGAAACCATGCCTTCAGCTGCTTCTTTTTCACCAACAATAAGCATGTATGGTATTTTTTTGACTTCAGCGTCCCGGATCTTTCTCCCTATTTTCTCGTCCCTAAAATCAATAAGCCCGCAAATATCGGAATCTTTTAACGATTCTGAAAGTTTTTTTGCATAATCTTCATATTTCTCCGAGATAGGCAAAATGGTAAATTGCTCCGGCGATAACCACAACGGGAAATTACCTGCGCAATGCTCAATCAGCACGGCCACAAACCTTTCCAGCGAGCCAAAGGGCGCGCGGTGTATCATTACCGGGCGGTGCTTTTGGTTATCGGCACCGGTATACTCCAGTTCAAAGCGTTCGGGCAGGTTATAATCAACCTGAATGGTGCCTAACTGCCATTTACGGCCCAGTGCATCCTTCACCATAAAGTCCAGCTTCGGTCCGTAAAACGCGGCCTCACCAAACTCGATCACGGTTTTTAAGCCCTTTTCTTCCGCTGCTTCAATAATAGCCGATTCTGCCAGTGCCCAATTCTCATCAGTGCCGATATACTTGGCTTTATTGTTCGGATCGCGCAGGGATATTTGCGCGGTATAATCCTCAAAACCCAATGCGCCGAAAACATACAGCACCAGGTCAATCACCTTTTTAAATTCTTCCTTTACCTGGTCCGGGCGACAAAACAAGTGCGCGTCGTCCTGTGTAAAGCCACGTACACGTGTCAGGCCGTGCAGCTCGCCGCTTTGTTCGTAGCGGTACACGGTACCAAACTCGGCATAACGCACCGGCAGGTCCTTATAACTACGTGGTTTGGTTTTGTATATTTCGCAATGGTGCGGACAGTTCATCGGTTTTAAAAAGAACTCTTCGCCCTCTTGCGGGGTTTTTATCGGTTGGAACGAATCCGCACCGTATTTTTCATAGTGTCCCGATGTTACGTACAGGTTTTTATGGCCAATGTGCGGGGTAATTACCTGCTCATAACCGGCCTTCACTTGTGCTTTCTGCAAAAAGTTCACCAAACGTTCGCGCAAAGCGGTGCCTTTGGGCAACCATAGCGGTAAACCCATGCCCACCTTTTCGCTAAAAGCGAACAATTCCAACTCCTTGCCTAATTTACGGTGGTCGCGTTTTTTGGCTTCTTCCAGCAAGGTCAGGTATTCGGTCAGCTCGCTTGCTTTCGGGAACGTAACCGCGTAAATACGGGTCAACTGTTTCCTGCTCTCATCACCGCGCCAGTAAGCACCGGCAACGCTCATCAGCTTTACAGCCTTAATAAAGCCCGTATTGGGGATATGCGGCCCGCGGCATAAATCGGTAAAGTTGCCTTGGGTATAAAAAGTAATGGCGCCATCGGGCAGGTCCTTCAACAGATCAAGCTTATATTCATCACCCTTTTCGGTGAAGTACGCTATCGCGTCGGCTTTGCTGATAGGTTTACGGATATATTCCTCCTTGGTTTTGGCCAGCTCAATAATTTTATCCTCAATCTTCTTAAACTCATCACTCGAAAACTCCCTCTCGCCAAAATCAACATCATAATAAAAACCGGTCTCAATAGCCGGACCGATGCCAAACTTAGTACCCGGATACAGCGCTTCCAAAGCCTCGGCCATTAAGTGAGCCGACGAGTGCCAGTAAGTAGCTTTGCCTTGTGTATCGTTCCAGGTAAGCAGTTTAACGCTGCTATCTTCCTCAATAGGGCGGCTGGCATCCCAAACCTGGCCGTTAACTTCGGCGGCCAAAACATTGCGTGCCAAACCTTCTGAAATGGATAATGCGATTTGCATTGCGGTGATTCCCTTGTCGTACTCACGAACGGAACCATCAGGAAGTGTAATATGAATCATCTACAACTATGATTTAAACGTTTTAAAATTTGTTAATACAAAATCACATACAATCGTGATTTTTTCGAGGTGCAAATATACGGCTTTGATTTCGGATTTCGGATGTTCAATTTCGAATTTGAATGGCGGGTTATGGGTATCCTCAACTATTCATTTTTCGCTTCGTGCTTCAAGCTTCCTGCTCAAAAACCACATGGGTATTTATGGGTATGCTAACCTACCGGTCATGCCGAATTTATTTCGGCACCCCACTCGCAATGTCCCGAACTATCTATCGCGCACTTTGGGTAATTATGGGTATTTTTAATTTTAATTCAATCATTGGCTATACCGGCTGGAATGAAAGAATATTATTCTTTGTCAATCCCTCTCTTGACTCATGACTATAGACTCACGACTCTTGACTCATGCATCACGGCCTCCTCCCATTCTTCCGCCAAACATCCAATGGTATCTTTTTATTAGCGATGATATCAAAATAAAAGATAGTCTGCGTTTTTTCGCCCACACAAAAACGCCAGTATGTAAAAGCATGGTCGCCCAAATCTTCTTCAACTGCTACAGTATAGTAAGGGTCTGCCGGTGTCGGGTCTGTATCAATAGCTATAACCAATGGCCGTTCATGAATTTCCTTCATGTGTTTGTTAAAACTGATAACCTCGGGCAAAGCCGCTATCAATTCTGCGGCCTTTTTTTCCTGCGGCGTTTCCGGTGCATCCTGCGCTATGGCCGCTAAACTAAACGCGATAAATAATAAAGTGAAAACAGTTTTCAAGGCATGTTTTCGATATGTGATTATACTATGCAATATACAAATTTATATCCCAATTAGCAAGTATAACCATATATTTGAATCTATCTTTGACCACTTCATCACCATGAAATTAAGGCTCTTTACTACCATCGTCTTGCTGTTATTATTCCAAAATATTCTGGCGCAAACGGCAAAGGATAGTTTGTACGTATTTGTCGGAGAAAAAATTGAGGTAAAACAATTTTATATCAAACCTTTTGAAATTGATTCCACATCGCAACATGGAATTAGGAAAATGAGAATAAATATGGACGATGGCTTTAATGCCAGATATAAGGTAATCCAAAACGTCTTCAATCATTTCAACAAGGATACAATTGAATTTATAGTTTTCGATCATGAAAATTTAGGGACACCTCCGTTTTCAAAGTTTAAGTATGTTTTGATTTTTGTATCCGAAATAAACGGAAAAATGTACCATCAGAAATATCTTTATTGTGATGTCTATCTAACCAGTGATGGAAAATGGGCAAGTCCCGGAGACCCCAACCGCTTTGGTAACCCATCAAGCAAACCGGTTAAAGCTGTCCCCATTCAGTTTAAGGAGCCACTTATATTTGATATAACAGATTTACCTGCAATTCGCGTCAAAAAGTTGTACCCCGAACCATACTATAAAATTGAAAATAACAAGGCCATCGCCGTAATGGGTGCTTATGTTGACGACTTGTTTGAAATAGAAAAGAACGGTTACCTAAAGGCGAGAGGAATATTTAAATAACTCACACAATTCAAACTTAGTGTCTTCGTGCCTTAGTGGCAACAAATTACTACAGTTGCCAATGTTATCACCAACAACAAACCCCGTGCCTCCTCCGTAAAATTCAAGTTACACACCCGCCAATCAGGACGGTACAGGATGCGTAAAACTTTCCGTTAACCTAATTTTATCATGTTGTTTATAAACCATCCCGATAGCTATCGGGATACCAACAAACATAAACCTGCACCCCTGTACATTCGTTATGGACATATTGTCTATATAACTAATAGGAATTTAGCAGCTTAAGCTTTTTAGTAATAATTTTTAATGTCTTTTTTCGGGGTTTAAAAAAAGGTGGTATTGTGATAGGTTTCAACTTTTTCCCGATTAAAATTGCCATCGCGGGGGTTGTGTGTTCCCCCGCGAGCCGGCAATTCAACCGATGTTTAATCCTTTTCAATGTATAGTTCATACAACATAGCCCCGCGGTATCGTATAACAGCTAAACCATTTCTCCTATTGGCTTTTTGCACCCTTTGGGTTCAACAGCTTTCCGCCCAGTCGGCATGGCAAAAAACCACCATGCCCACCCTTAACGAGGTTTGGGCCAACCTAAAAAACCCGCCCTCGCAATACAGCACCACCGTTACCTGGGGTTGGGATGGCAACATGACCCGCGAGGTTATTGCCCGCGACCTGGATAAACTATACTCCGTTGGTTTCCGCGCCGTAACCATCGAGCCGGGCTACGGCATGGCAGGCAAATACCTGTCCGAAGCCTGGTTCCAGTCCATCAAAACGGCCGTGGAAGAAGCCAAAAAGCGCGGTATGCACATCTGGATCATCGACGAAGGCAAATACCCCAGCGGTTTTGCCGGCGGCAAATTCAGCGAAGAGCGCCCCGACCTCAAAATGAAGGCCTTAACCGGAGGCAGGCCCATACATACTACCGCAGGCCAGGTTACCGACCAAACCCTTACACCCGACGTTTTAAGTGCCATAGCGGTTAACCCCGCCGATAAAACTGAGCAAAATATCGACATCAGCAGCGGCAAACTGCATTTTGTAAGTCCCCCGGGCAATTGGGATATCTATATCGCGCAGCACCAGTTCCGCACCTCGCCAACACGCTCGGCAAACAACCCCACCAAAGGTAAGGACGGCAGTGCCTCGTTAATGGACTACCTCAACCCGGCCGCCACCAAACAATTTTTAGACTGGACCGAAGAACAATACAAAAAATACATCGGCGATGAGTTTGGCAAAACCGTTCTCGGTTTCCGTGGCGATGAACCGGCTTTCAGCTACACACCCTGGACAACCAATTTGCCCGAAATATTCAAAGCAAAAAAAGGTTACGACATCACACCCTATTTAGCCACCTTCTCCATCCCAAACCCAACGCCCGAGCAGGCCAAAGCTAAAGCCGATTATTATGACGTTTGGTCGGACCTGTTTGGCGAGAATTACTTTAAACAGGAAGGCGATTGGTGCAAAGCAAACGGCATCGAGTACATTGTCCACCTCGACAAGGACGATAACATGGGGCAGTTCGTACGTTCGGGCGGCGACTTTTTCAAGGATATGAAGGACTTGCAGATACCCGGAGTGGATGCGATATGGCACCAGATATGGTCAGACACGGTATCCAACTTCCCGAAATTCGCTTCATCGGTATCGCATGTGTACAACAAGCCTCGCGCCTTTAGCGAAACCTTCGCGGCATACCGCCCCGCGCCAAACGACGAGCAGGCCAAATGGGTACTGAACCAGGAAATGGTACGCGGCATCAACATTTTCGAATTGATGTTTGTACCCTCATCCGCCAACAGCGGGCAACTTCGCTTACGCGGTTACATGGCCGAAGACGGCTTCCCCACATTGGTAAAATACACCAACCAGGTATGTTACTTACTGACCCAAGGCAGGCCCGCAACGCAAGTGGCTTTTTATATGCCTACCACCAGCCTGTTTTTGGGCGATATGAATGCTAACAAAAGCCTCATCCACGTTGGCGAACAATTATTAGATAGTCAGCACGATTTTGATTTTGTAAGCGACCAGGCACTAAGTACCGATTTGAAACTTACAAAAGGAGCCTTTGTTACCGCAGGCGGTACAGCTTATACTACTGTGGTACTTCCGGCCATCAGCGTAATAGCCCAGCCTGTATTGGACAAGTTGAAAGCTTTCGCCGCGCAGGGTGGTCATGTGGTATTTATTGGCGGTACACCTGCGCTCATTTCCGATAAAACCGTATTGAACGGCAAACCCGCAACAACCGCCGATTTTTCATGGGCAACAGTTGAACCTTCCGGCGATGTAACGTCTTCGGCCATCAGTAAAATGTCGGCATCCGATGTTAAATTGGCCACCGCCAATCCGATGGTAAAATACATCCACCGCGTTACCAAAGACGCCGATATCTACTTCTTCTTCAACGAAAGTGTAAAAGACGAAACCAATACCCAGGCCACCCTAAAAGGCGATGGCATCATCAACGAATGGAACCCGACAACCAACGAACTGACTATGCAAAACGGTAAAGCGGCAAACGGTTTTATCCCGGTTAATCTGAACTTAAAACCGCAGGAGACCAAATTCATCATCATCTCGAAAACCAAGATGAAACCTTTGTAAATAACAATGAACACACACGAACAAAATGGAGTAATATTGAAGCATAATTATAAACCAATTATGAAACGACTGCTACTGCAACTGCCACTGCTACTAAAGATGAAGAGACTGCTACTGCAACTGCCACTGCCACTAAAGATAAAGCGACTGCCGCTAACAATACTGCTACTGCCCCTGCTACTGCAACTATCACTAAAAGCCCAGGACGTTAAAACCATTAATATACAAGTCGATAAACCCACCGTAAAAATACAGCCCACCATGTGGGGTATTTTTTTTGAGGACATCAACTTCGCTGCCGATGGCGGCCTCTATGCCGAACTGGTAAAAAATCGTTCCTTCGAGTTTGCCAAACCTTTAATGGGGTGGAAAGAAGTACAGATGGAGGGCGGCAACGGCAATTCGCTCATCATCAACCGCGGTATCGAGAATATCAATAACCCCCGTTTCGATAGGGTAACTGTTAAAAGCAACAGCGGCTACTATGCCATCATCAACGAAGGTTTCCGTGGCATGGGCGTCCAACAAGGCAAAACTTATAACTTTTCGGTGCTGGCACGCAAAGTTGCAGGCAATACCAAAATACACATTAAACTGCTTTCCGCCGATGGCAAAACCAGCCTCGGCGAAGCCGACCTCCAGGGTTTTACTACGCAATGGGCAAAGTATACCGTCCCGGTAACGGCAACAGCTACCGAAGCAAAGGGACAATTGAGTGTAGCCTTCTCTAACCAAGGTGTTTTGGATATCGACATGGTATCGCTCTTCCCGCAGGAAACTTTTAAAAACCGTCCTAACGGCCTGCGTGTCGACTTGGCCGAAAAACTCGCCGACCTGCACCCGGGCTTCATCCGTTTCCCCGGTGGTTGTATTGTGGAGGGCCGCGATCTGGCCAACCGCTACCAATGGAAAAAAACCGTGGGTAATGTCGAGGACCGCGAACTCATCATCAACCGCTGGAACACCGAGTTCCCCTTCCGCTCGGCACCCGATTACTTTCAATCCTACGGTCTGGGTTTTTACGAGTACTTCCAGTTAGCCGAAGACATCGGCGCCGAGCCGCTACCTATCCTCAATTGTGGTATGGCCTGCCAGTACAATACCGGCGAAGTTGCCCCGCTCGACCAGCTTGACCCCTTTATCCAGGACGCGCTCGACCTGATCGAGTTTGCCAATGGCGCCGTAACCACCAAATGGGGGGCGCTCCGTGCAAAAATGGGGCATCCAAAACCATTCAACCTCAAAATGATGGGTGTAGGTAACGAGCAATGGGACGTTCAATACCTCGACCGCTATAAGCTTTTCGCGAAAGCCATCAATACCAAATATCCAACCATCAAACTGGTAACCAGCTCCGGGCCATCACCTTCCGGGGATAAATTCGATTACCTGCAAACCGAGCTGCGCGCCCAAAAGGCTAACTTTTTGGACGAACATTATTACCAATCGCCCGACTGGTTCCTGCAAAATGCCGGCCGCTATGATAATTACGACCGCAACAGCTCAAAAATATTCGCCGGCGAATATGCCGCCCACATCAAAGAGCCAAAAAATGCCAAAGAAAGCGAGGTGATGAACACCTGGATAAGCGCCCTCGCCGAAGCCGCCTTTATGACCGGCCTTGAGCGTAACGCCGATGTGGTACAAATGGCCAGCTACGCGCCGCTCCTGGCCCACGTTGATGCCTGGCAATGGCGCCCCGACCTCATTTGGTTCGATAACCTGCGCTCGGTAGGTACCCCCAACTACTACGTCCAAAAACTTTACGCCAACAACAAAGGCACCGATGTGGTTCCCGCTTTAATAAATGGTAAAGCCATCGAGGGCCAGGACAGTTTGTACAGCAGCGCAGCTATCGATAAAAACAAACATCAGCTGATAATTAAACTGATAAATACTTCAACTAAAGAGGCCTCGCTTAACTTCAACGTAAGCGGAATTGCCGGAACGGATAACGGAACATGGACCGAGCTCACATCAGCCAATGACCTTGACTTTAACACACTGAACGAACCCAAAAAGATATTTCCGACCGATAAACCTGTAACATTTAATGCCGGGAAGTTATCAGCTAATTTGAAACCGCGTTCGGTAAATGTAATTACGGTATTATATCATTAACATGAAAAATAAAATCAATGCGTCATTGCGAGCGATAGCGAAGCAACCTCTGCACATGCAAATCGATAATGTAATTCAGGGCGAAAAGCTGTTGGGTTATTTTTTACTGGCCGTTATGCTATTATTTGCCCCTATTGCTTTTTCTAAAAATAAAGTGTCAAATAATATCAGGCGTCACTACCTCATCACCGATAACGGCGCCATTGGCGATGGCAAAACATTGAACACCATTGCCATCCAAAAAACCATCGACCAGGCTTCCGCCGATGGGGGTGGGGTTGTTGAAATACCCGAAGGTACCTTCATTAGCGGCTCCATCTTCCTTAAAAAGGGTGTCGATTTAACCATCAACGACAAAGGCATATTAAAAGGCTCCCTTAACCCCGACGATTACCCGCAGATACACACCAGTTTTGAAGGCGTCGAAAAAATGTACACGGCGGCTTTTGTTAATGCCCAATATTTAACTGATTTCAACATCACCGGTCCCGGCACCATTGATGGCTCGGGCGAAGACCTGATTGCTGTTTACCGCGATTTGAAAACTACGCCCCGCCCCGGTAAGCCACGTTTAATGTGCCTGGAAGGTTGCCATAATGTGTCGGTAAGCAACCTAAAGCTGCATAACGAGGCCGTTTGGTGTATGCACCTGCTATACTGCAAAGGCGTTAAGGTGGATGGCGTAACCATCACCGCCGAACACAATATCCCAAGCAGCGATGGTATCGATATTGATGCCTGCGATGGTATAGACATTAACCATTGCGATATTGATGTGAACGACGATTGCATCTCCATCAAAGCCGGTCGCGAAACTAATACCGTGCCCAACCGCGTTTGCCAGAATATCATCATCGAAAACACCCGCTTCGGCTATGGCCACGGCGGTGTAGCCATGGGCAGCGAAACATCCGGCGGAATCCGGAACGTGGAGGTACGCGATTGCGTTGCCGAAGCCGGTAACTGGGCGCCGGTGCGTTTTAAATCGCAACAAAGCAGGGGAGGCATCGTGCAGCACATCGTCTTCCGTAATTTTAAGCTGAACGGTGTGAACCGTGCCTTCGAGTTCAACATGAACTGGACCAGCTCACACGGCGTGTTGTCGCCACCATCAAACCCGCTGCCCATTGTGAGGGATGTACAACTCATCAACGTAAGCGGCACCGCAAAATCGGGTGGTATTTTGATAGGTTTGGACGGCAGCCCCATCAGCAATGTAAAATTTGTCGATTGTAATATCGAAGCTCAAACCGGCCTGCGCACCACCTATGTCAATAATGTCGATTACAGTGGTCTGAACATAACCGTAAAAGAAGGCGAAAAGGTAACGGCTGTAGCGCCACCGGCAAAAAAGGAACAATAATAAGATGAAACAATTGTATATGAATAGGATAATAAAACTATCGGCTGCCGCTTTACTGGTATTAAGTGCCGGCACGGTATCTGCACAAACCACCGGCTTTAAGTTTGAATTTGGCTCGGGCAAAGTAAAAGATGGCTATACAGCCATAACACCTGCAACAGCCTTTACCAGCCAGTTGGGCTATGGTCTCGATTTCGGCTCAACCGCCAATGCTGTCGACCGTGGGGGTAAAGACCCGCTAAAAGCCAGCCTTATCACCGGCGACAAACCCTTTTTCTTCTCGGTAAACGTACCCGAAGGCAATTATAAAGTTACCGTTACGTTGGGCGATGCCAAGGACAGTTCGATAACCACCGTTCGCGCCGAATCGCGCAGGCTGATGCTGGAGAAAGTGGTAACCAAACCCGGCGAGTTTGTAACCAAAACATTTATCGTCAATATCCGCAAAAGGCCCATCAGCACCGGCGGCGAAGTACATACCAACACCCGCGAAGTCAATAAACTGGATTGGGACGATAAGTTGACGCTGGAGTTTAACGGCAAACGCCCTGCTGTTTCGAGCGTACAAATTGATAAAGTTGAGGACCAGATCACCGTTTACCTTGCGGGAAACTCAACCGTGGTTGACCAGGACGATGAGCCTTGGTGCTCGTGGGGACAAATGATACCCCGCTTTTTTAAACCGGGCGTGGCTATTTCTGACCAGGCCGAATCAGGTTTAACTTTAGCCAGCTTTAAAGGTTCACACCGTTTGGATAAAGTACTCAGCACCGCCAAAGCCGGCGATTACCTGTTTATCGAGTTTGGCCATAACGACCAGAAAGAGAAAGGCCCCAATGATGGTGCCTGGAAATCATACACCGAAAGCTTTAAATACTTTATTGAACAGGCTAAGGCAAAGGGCATGATACCTGTTGTGGTTACCTCCACCAGCCGCCGTGCATTTAACGATAGCGGTAAAGTGGTGAATACCCTGGGCGATTTCCCGGCCGCGGCCCGCAAAGTTGCGCAGGACGAAGGTGTAGCTATGATAGACGTAAACGCCATGACCGCCGATTTTTACAATGCCTTGGGAAAAGACAATTCCACCAAAGCATTTGTACACTACCCCGGCAATACCTGGCCGGGGCAAGGCGACAAGCCACTGGCCGACAATACGCACTTTAACTCGTACGGAGCTTATGAGATAGCCAAAATGGTGATTGAAGGGATAAAATCAAACCATTTAGGTTTGGAGAAATTTCTGGTTGATACGCCGCATTTCGACCCTTCGCACCCCGATGCGCCCGAAACATTCAGCCTGCCTGTTTCCCCGCCAAGCCCGGTATTGAAAGGCGCAGCCTTTGCTAAACCGGCCGGCAATTAAGTGGCAGTTTTGAGTAGCAGTAGCTTTAAGTTGTTATAGGAAAAAAGGAAAAACTTAAAATGAAAATATTAAAAATAAAACTGCCACTGCCACTCAAACTGGCCCTGCTACTGGCCCTGCTACTGCCACTCATAACTAACGGACAAGTCCTCAAAAAACCCATCCCCGATAAATTGGTGGTATTGACTTTTGATGACGCGGTGGTAAGCCATGCCACTATAGTGGCGCCATTATTGAAAAAATACGGTTTTGGTGCTACTTTTTTTATTTGCGAATTTGTTACTCCGCCCTTTACCGATAAAACCAAATACATGACATGGGAACAGATTGCCCAACTCAATAAAATGGGTTTCGAAATTGGTAACCATACCCAAAACCATACCCATGTAAACAAATTGGATAGCGTGCACCTGATGGCCGAGCTAAAATACATCGAAGATAAATGTGCCGAATACCATATCCCAAAACCAATCAGTTTTGCCTATCCGGGATATGATACAAGTCCGAAGGCATTGCCCGTACTTAAAGCCGCGGGCTACCAATACGCGCGTGCCGGTTTCGACCGTGTGTACGATCCCGAAAAGGATAACCCATTGGTGATGCCCGGCTATACCATGCTCGATACCAATAAAGTGCTGATATATGGAGCCCTAAAACAGGCAAAGGCGGGCAAAATATTGGTGCTCACTATCCATGGTGTGCCCGACACAGCGCATCCATGGGTAAACACTTCGCCCGCATTGTTCGAAGAATACCTCAAATACCTCAAAGACAACCATTATGAAGTAATCGCCATGCGCGATTTGAACACATATATTGACATTGATAAAGCACTAACCATTAAACCCCTATTTAAAAAATAGATCCATGAGAAGATCAGCTAAAGTAAACTTCACCGGCATTTGCACCCTTTGCATCGCCTTTTTAACCTTCGCCGCCAAGGCGCAGCAATTACCCGTTATGGAAACAGGGTCGGTAAAACCTATGCCCGCCGAGTGGATCGACAAAGATACCGGCCACAAGGTCATTCGCCTGGTCAATGGCCGCGACAGCGCCTCAAGCTTTTATTTTAACAATAATTGCTTTGTGCCCCAACGTAAAAACGAAGGCGACCTGATGGTGTTTTATAGCAACACGGCAATCGGTAACCAGCTGTTCACCATCAACCTTAAAACAAAAAAGGTGGAGCAATTGACCAACCATCACGGCAAAATGGCCGGCGAAATGGTTTGCCCAAAAACACGCTCGGCCTACTATCAAAGCGGCGATACCGTTTTTGCGGTGAATGTGGATACCAAAGTGAACAAGGTTATTTTTGTGTTCGACCCGAGCTTTAAGGGCCGCGCGGGCACCATCAATGCCGACGGCACCTACTTAGCCTGTGTAAAAGCCACCGGCGACCAGGAACGCGAGATATTGGCCAAATACCCGGCCAAGAGCCAGTTCTTTAACAGGATATACGACGCGCATATCGAACATATCCTGTACGCCGTCAACATCAAAACCAAAGAGATAAAAGAAATACACCGCGAAAACGAATGGACCAACCACCTGCTCTTTTCACCAACCGACCCGGAAATCCTGTCCTATTGCCACGAAGGCCCCTGGGAAAAGAACGACCGTATCTGGAACATCAACATCCAAACCGGTAAAAATACCCTGATGCACGTGCGCACCATGCCCAACGAAATTGCCGGACACGAGTTTTTTGGTGTGAGCGGCACCCGCGAGTGGTTCGACTTGCAGCAACCCAAAAGCAAAACTTTCTTTTTGGCAGCTTTTGATATGAAGACCGGCAAAGAGGACCGTAAGTACGAAATGGACCGCAACGAATGGTCTATCCACTTTAACGTATCAAAAGACGAGCAAACCTTTTGCGGCGATGGCGGCGACCCCGGCCAGGTAGCTAAAGCACCCGATGGCGAATGGATATACCTGTTCAAACCCGTAGGGGACAGGTTCAAGTCAGAAAAACTGGTCAACATGAAACACCATCAATACCATTTGGAGCCAAACGTGCATTTCTCGCCCGACGAAAAGTGGATCATCTTCCGCGCCAATTTTGAAGGAGTAGAGCAGATTTATGCTGTTGAAATAGCCAAGACCCAATAAAACAGCTGGTATAAATCAGCTATCTAAAAAACCTGATTCAATGGGTTTGGATAGTTTATTTACTGCAGCTAAGTGCCCGCATGAGCTACATTCCGGATATTCAATCTCAAAAAGCCACTTTGGTGGCTTTTTTTGTGGATAAAAACAGGATTGTTCAGGACAGTTGTAAACTATCAAAAGTATTATATTTGTTACATACCAATTGTAATCCCTAACCCCTAAGGTTAATTTTATAGCAATAATATGATGCGGGATCTGATATCCCGATACTATAACGTGCACATACGCTGTAGCTAATCATAGGATTTTTATAATTTTAACTTAGACCCTGACCGATATGGCTTCAAAGAATAGTCGTTCAAACCTGTTTAACCTATCCGACATCGAACTGTTGGCCATGGTGAAGGACGACAGTATGGAGGCATTTGAAGAACTATACAATCGTTATTGGAAAAAACTCTACGCTTTTGCCTATAAACGTATCCGCTCACGCGAAATAACCGAAGAAATCATCCAGGATTTTTTGGCCAATTTGTGGGCGGGGCGCAAAAACCTGGTCATTAAAACCTCTTTCGAGGGATATATTTATACCGCGGTACGTAACCTGGTGCTCAATTGCATCGCTAAAGAAACCCGCCGCAACGCCTACACCCAGTTTTTACAGTTGTTTAAAACCGAAGAAGATAATTCGACCGAAGAAACCGTCAACGTTCGCGATTTCTATTTCAACCTGCAAAAAGAACTCAATTATCTGCCCGCCAAATGCCGCTCGGTATTCGAAATGAGCCGCCAGGAAAACAAATCAAACAAACAAATAGCCGACGAACTCGGCATTTCCGAAAAAACCGTCGAAAGCCACCTTACCAAAGCCATCCGCAGGCTCCGGGTAAATTTGAATTCATTGTTCTTTTAGCCTGGCACGACTGAAAAGGTATCGATTGCTTATTAAAATTTCTCGCCCATTTTCCAATTATCGGCAATGCGCTGCGCCTCTTTTTTGGTGATTTGTATAATCCCCGGGTGCTTCGGTATCGAGAAATTGGTAGCTTTCATCACGCCCTCGTTAAAATGGCCCAGATTGGTAAAGTTCACAAAATCGCTGGTTTCGCTAAACCCGAAATTGTGCGGCGTAATGCGATAGATATCATAAACCAAAATCCATTTATCCTGCCCAATCAATTTATAAACGGTAGGCGCTTCATCACCTACCTTTTCAGCATCCACTCTTTTCGGGTCATATACGTAACCTGTATTTATCGAGTCGGAAACAGCCTGCTCAATATGTGAGCCGCCGTTGTGCGAAGCATACATCATATGGTATTTTGTACCCACTTTAGTAATGTCAGCATCAATATATTCGGCCCCGTTAGGATATTCAAAAATGGGTTTGGGCAGCGTTTCCATCGCCGTAAAATCCTTGTTCATATAGGTATAGTAAACTTTGCATTTTTCTTTACCAAAACGCATCGTAAAGTACATCATCGTCTTTTTCTTCGCTTCGTCATAAATCAACTCCGGTGCCCAGGCGCAACCAATGTCAGCCAGTTCAGGGAAAGCCTTATCAACCCTTAATACCGTATGCGACCAATGCACCAGGTCGGCCGATTTCATCAAAACAATACCCCGGTTATTGCCCCATCCATATTTTTCAACCTCGCGCTCCCATAAAGTATTGCGGTAGCCTTCTTTTTGCGCATAAATATGCAGGTCGGTCAAAACCATATATAACATGCCATCCGGCGCACGGTATATGTACGGGTCGCGAATACCCTTTTGCTCCGCGATGGTATCACCTTTAATAACAGGGTCGCCGTTATTAACATCGGTAAAGCTATACCCGTCCTTGCTCATCGCAAAATGCAGACTATGGTCAGCATCTTTAAAATAAACCATCAGGTAAGCGCCCATGTCCTTTTCCTTAGGCGCATTCGGCTTCTTTTGCGCGTAAACCATGTTCAGCAAGAAAATAAGGAGCATGGCCATGCCACACTGTTTAGTAAAGGTCTTGTTCATAATTGGTTAATTAGATACAATAATAATTAATAAATGTAATTTTAACAATTATTATCAAAAAAACTTAGGGGCGCTGCAAAAGTCGGTAAATAAAAAACACAAAATAATTTCAATCCGGAGTAAGGGTTAGGGCTCAGTTGTATGTCATTACTAATACAAGCCCGTTATAAACCGTAACCGCATTGATGAATTATCGCGTAACACCCCAGCTGCTGCACAAGTACATGGATGGCCATTGTACCGACGATGAAGTATTGATGATCCATCAATGGTATGCTTCATTTGAAGGTGAGGATGACCCTTTCGAAACATTGAGCGATGATGAGCAGGAAGTTTTACGAATGCTGATGCTCGATAAATTCAAAAACTCAGTTGGGCATGGTATGGTTTCAGAAACCACCCCGATCCGCCAAAAACGTTTCGCGGTAAAAATGATGTATGTGCTTTCGGGCATGGCTGCATTGTTTTTGATTGCCTTTGGCCTGTATTTTAATCGCAAAGCCAAGGCCGAAAACCCCAACACTATTGTCACTACCGCGTCCGAGCAGATGAAGCTCGATAATCAAACCAACAGCATTTACAAACAGGTACTGTCCGACGGGAGCGTGGTTTGGTTGAGCCCAAAAAGCCAATTGGAATACCCTAAAAAGTTTATGGGGGCTTACCGTCAGGTTAAAATGACCGGTGAAGCATTTTTCGAAGTCAGTAAAGACCATGCCCACCCCTTCATCATCTATAGCGGGGGGGTAATCACGCGGGTTTGGGGCACAAGTTTCCGCATCCGCGCTTATAACAATATTCCAACTACCGAAGTTTCGGTGGTAACCGGGAAAGTTTCCGTTAAGCTGCCCGAAAAAGATGGCTCGGAGGTGATGTTGTTCCCAACGCAAAGGGTGGTATATAGCCGGGCCACAGGCTTTTTAACCCGCGGAACGGAAACACTGCATTCAAGCATGCGTATTTGGCAAAAAACCTCGGTGCAATTTGATGACATACCTTTAGACCAGGTATTAACCATCCTGAATAAAAAATTTGGTACACGTATTTACACCAATGATAAAGAATTAGGCAAATTGATGTTTCACGCTGATTTTACCGATCAAAACCTTGCTTCAATATTGGATATGCTCGAAGGCTCGCTAAACGTGGGCTATAATATGGACGATATCGAAGTTGAATTGTATAGAAAACCTCAAACCAATTAACAAACCTAAAAACCAAATAAACATGGAGAAATAAAAAAGCAGTCATAAAAAAACCGGAAGTGTCATCACCACTCCCGGCTAAATCTAAAGCCCCGTTGGTAACAACGTCCGTGTAAACAGACGATAGGGGATTAATTGTCTCATTTTAAGCCTAAAATAAAACGAACTAATTTATGAAAATTTATTTACTATCCTCAAATACTTGGTGGAAAATTATGAGAATCACCTGTACCCACCTTTTGATAGCACTGACATTATGTGGTGTTTCATTCGCAAAAAGTATAAAGGCACAGGACGTGCTTTTGCGAACGGTCAATATAGCTGTAAATAATTCGAGCCTCGAAAGCACCTTGCGCAAGCTGGAAAAAGACGCCGACGTTAAGTTTGTATACAGCAAAAACATTGTTAAAACCGACCAAAAAATAACCCTGAACTTGTCGGGTAAGGAATTAAAAGACGTGCTTAACCAACTGCTCACGGTGCATGGCATAGTTTACCGTGTCATCAACGATCATATTGTTTTGAACGTAGGGCCCGAATATGTCGAAATAAAGAAAGCCGAAGAAATAAAGAAAGCGCAGGAAGACGCGGCCATTAACGTGTTTGCCATAAAAGGCAAAGTAACCGACGAAAACGGCCTCACATTACCGGGCGTAACCGTAAAGCTTTTAGGTTCAAAACTGGTTGCCGCTACCGATGCCAATGGAAACTATACTTTAAACATCCCGGATGGCACCGGCTCATTGGAGTTCTCTTTTATCGGTTACATCACTAAAGTTGTACCCATAAACGGCAAAAATGTACTCAATGTAACCCTCGAAGAAAGCAACAAGCAGCTAAGTGAAGTAGTGGTAATTGGTTACGGTACCCAAAAGAAAGGCAATGTTACCGGGGCCTTATCCTCTATGAAAAACGAAAACCTTGACGAGCGCCCCATAACCCGCGTTGATCAGGCCCTTGTTGGCCAGTTGGCGGGTGTAACCGTTAAACAAACCACAGGTTTACCGGGCAAGGCATTTAGTATACAGGTACGTGGCAGCGGCTCCATAAGCGCTGGTAACGAGCCTTTATACGTTATCGATGGTTTCCCCTTAACCAATAACTCATCCAACGTGGCCAGCGGTTCTTTTTCTACCGGTAACCCTTTAGATAATATCAACCCGGCCGATATCGAAAACATCGAGGTATTAAAAGATGCGGCAGCCGCGGCTATCTACGGCTCGCGTGCGTCAAACGGTGTAGTGCTCATCACTACCAAACGAGGTAAAACAGGCAAGCCAAAAATTGAGTTCAATAACTCGATTGGTGTAAACGAAGCCAGCAAACATTTGGATATGTTGAGCGGCGACGAATGGATTGCCCGTGCTACCGAAATTATTAATGCTACTTACGTAGCTAAATATGGCAGCCTAGGTGCAACAGCAAACGATAATCCCGCAACCCGCCAGTCATTTATAGGTTTACCTCCAACAGGCCTTAACACAACCTATATGATCGATCCGCGTTGGGCAATGCCCGGGCATCCGGGTTTGGAGTATGAAGATTGGCAGGATGTGATAGAACGCCGTGGCGTAATGCAAAACTCCGAAGTATCGGCCAGTGGCGCTACCGATATGGTAAACTACATGGTTTCGGGTGCGTATCAAAATCAGGATGGCTTTTTAATTGGTGTTGGCTACAAACAATATGGTGTAAGGGCCAATGTGGAAGTAAACCTTACAAAAAAATTAAAATTCGGCGTTAACCTTGCACCGTCATACTCTATTACTCAGGATCCGGGTACCGAAGGTAAAGACAATATCTTTCACCAGGCTTTAAGCATGAGCCCTGTGCAGGAAGATACCGTCGGCCTTTATCCCAATATCGGCAAAAATGCAACCTATGCCTGGAGCAATAGTACCAACGGTTTGTTAGGTAAATTACAGGATAACGTGGGCACTACTAAAAGGTACCGCACACTGGCAACTACCTATGGCGAATACCAGATCATCAAAGGTTTAACATTCAGGACCTCGCTCAATTTAGATAATACCAACAGTGCTTCAAACACCTATGTACCTTATATAACAACCGGTTCGCTTGCCAGCCG
Source organism: uncultured Mucilaginibacter sp. (assembly GCF_903893715.1). Taxonomy (GTDB): domain Bacteria; phylum Bacteroidota; class Bacteroidia; order Sphingobacteriales; family Sphingobacteriaceae; genus Mucilaginibacter. The sequence continues at coordinate 24,243 of NZ_CAITNG010000004.1, read as the reverse complement.
TACATTTACCGGGGCCAACAATATATTGTCGGCCACATCCGGTTCGTATAGTAGTTATACAAGGCAAACCTTTGTAAACGAAAATACGCTGAATTACAGCACCACCTTCAAATCGGTACATAGTTTGGATGTGTTGTTGGGCCAGTCGTATAACTACGATCGTTTCGATTCGCAATCATTAAAATCCAGCGGTGGTTATACCAACGCGTCAATTCAAACGCTAAATGCTGCCGCAGCCATTACCGGTAGCACCACCTCTACACAAAACGTGCTCGAATCGTATTTTGCGCGTGTACAGTATGGCTATAAAGATAAATACCTCCTTTCCGCAAGTATACGTGAAGACGGTTCTTCCCGCTTTGGTTCCGATAATCAGTACGGTGTATTCCCGTCAGCATCAATAGCATGGCGGGTTAGTCAGGAGAGCTTTATGAAAGCAGTACCTGCCATAAGCGATTTGAAGGTGAGGGGTTCGTATGGTGTTAACGGAAACAACAACATCGGCGATTACAATACCATTGCAACCCTGGGTTCAAACGGATATGTATTCGGTTCAACGGCGGCTGCAGCTATAGGCCAGGCACCTAACTTGTTGGCTAACCCCGATTTGAAATGGGAGAAATCGCAAACGTACGATGCCGGCATTGATTTCGGTGTGTTGAACAACCGTATCGTTGGTTCGATAGACTATTACAATAAATTGAGCACTAACTTGCTGCTTAACGTGCAGGTACCCGAAGTTACAGGCTTCCAAACTTATCTAACCAATGTGGGTTCGGTGCGTAACGTAGGCGAAGAACTCGAAATCACCACACGCAACCTGGTTGGTAAATTGCAATGGAGCACTAACTTCAATATCAGCCACAATACAAATAAAGTAATAGCCTTGGCACCGGGCCAATCGCAAATCATCATTCCCAATGGGTTTAACGTAAGCGATCAGATCCTCCGTGTAGGCTCCCCTTTAAATAGTATATATGTACTCAAATACAATGGCTTTTTAACCGCTGCCGATATTGCTAACCACGTTGCTATGTATGGTACCGAATCGCCCGGCGATCCAAAATTCGAAGATGCCAATGGCGATGGTGTGATAACAGAAGCCGATAAGCAAATTGTGGGCCATCCTAACCCCGATTATACGTTTGGAGTTACCAATACCTTCCACTACAAAAATTTCGACTTGAGTATTTTAGTACAGGGGCAAACAGGTGGCTCGCTTTATTCAGAGTTGGCTCGGGCTATTTCCCGACCGGGACAAGGTTTTACCGACAATACCCCCGAAACTTTTGTTAACCGTTGGTACTCCGAAAGTAACACCGGTGCCGGTCGTTTTGGTAAAGCTTATGCAACCTATAACTCACCCATTGCCGCTACGCAAGATGCCGTGTACTCAACCGATTATATACGTGTAAGGGACATCACATTAGGATACAATCTTAAAAACTTAATTAAAACCCCATTGATACAGGGTGCCCGTGTGTATTTCACACTCGAGAACTTTTTTGGGGCTGATAAATATTCAGGCGGTTTAAACCCCGATGCAGCCAATACAACGGTAAGCTCTAATGCGAGTTACCCTGAGGCCGGCGATTATGGCGGTTTACCATTGCCTAAATCATTAATATTCGGTGTAAACTTTACATTTTAATTTTAAGAAACATGAAGAAGATATTTTTTATAGCAACTATAGCATTTTCTATCCTGTTATCATCGTGTAGCAAGGATTTAAATCAGGTGCCGCTATCATCGGCAACCACATCAACATTTTACCAGCAACCCAGCGATTTTATACAAGGCGTTAATGCAGTTTATAACTCTTTGCGCGGTTATCCGGATAACTTACTATTTCTTTCCGAAATACGGTCCGACAATATTTATGGTGTTTCGGTCGCAGGCCGCGATTGGGACCCTATCAACGATTTTTCTACCGGCATAGCACCTAATACTTATGTTGAAGGCGTTTGGTCGCAGGATTTTACAGGCGTGTTCAGGGCCAATACCGTACTCGATCAAATAAGCCGTAACGGGAGTTATATCGGTTCGGTACCATTGGCTACCCGTCTAACCGCCGAATCAAGGTTCCTGAGGGCTTTCTTTTATTTCGATTTGATCAGGTATTATGGAGGCTTGCCTATCATCAGTACGCCGGTAACCGCGCTGCAGGCCAGCACAATTAGTCGCAGTTCGGTAAGCGATGTTTACAAGTTCATCATCGCCGACTTGCAATACGCCATTGCAAATTTACCGGCTAACTACAGTGGTACATTTCCTAACTATACCGCTACCGATGTTGGCCGCGCTACCAAATACGCCGCCGAAGCCATATTGGCTCAAGTGTACATGGCACGTTCGGGCCCAACTTATGGTATTTCGGGCCCCGGCATGGCTTCAAACGAATGGAATTTAGCAATGCCCTTATTACAGGACATCATTACCAATGGTGGCTTTGTATTTAATCCCAACTATTCCAACATATTCTCGTACACCAACCAAAGCCCAACAACAAACAAAGAGGCTGTGTTTGATGTGATGTATATCAGCGGCCAAAACCCTACGCTTGGTGCCACCTATGTTTGGGACCTTACCCCGGCTAACTACTTTAACTCGCTTGGTTTGGGTGCCAACGCGAATGGATCGCTCGAGATTATCCCCGTATCAAACAACCTGTTTACCTCATACGAAACCGGCGATTTGCGCAAAGCAGCAACAATTTACAGCGCGGGCTATACCTATTTAGGCAGTACCGAGTCGCGCCCTTTCTTTAAAAAGTATCTCGACATCACAAAGCTGCCTGCAGCCAGCCGTTTTGATTGGGGCGAGAACTTTATAGCAGTAAGGTATACCGATGTATTAATGCAAAAAGCCGAATGCATTTTAAACGGTGCTACAGGCGGTACGCAAACCGATGTTGATGCCATAGTAAACCAGGTGCGTACACGTGCAGGCTTGCCAAGCAAAACAAACGTTACGTTGGCGCAACTGTATGATGAACGCAGGCGCGAGTTTGCCGACGAAGGTTCACGCTGGTTCGATTTGCAACGCAGCGGCAACCTTATTACTATAATGAACGCATGGGCCGCCATTGATGATGCTGCGCTCCCTCATAGGATAAACCCTGTAGTGGCAAATTATGTGATATACCCGGTACCGCAAACGCAATTGGATGCACAACCCGGTCTTTACACACAAAACCCGGGCTACTAATAAAAACCTATCATAACAACCCATCAAACAGGGCGGCATATAAAAATGCTGCCCTGTTTATTGTTATATCCACACTTAATAATTTTTTTATTTGTTGCACGTACACTTAATACATTAATTGATAAATTAGCGGCTCTTTATTAACCAAATTAACCGCTAAAAATGAAATTCAACTATTTGCTGCTATGCCTTTTAGTGGCCTATCTGTTGCCTGTAAGCGCACAGCAAAAGCCTGTTCGGGTTGTTTTAAATTTCGATAAGGATTGGACTTTTAATTTAGGAGACGTAAATAACGGGCAGGACAATGCCTTTGACGATACCAAATGGCGTAAATTGAGTTTACCGCACGATTGGAGCATCGAAGGTGAGTTTAGCAAAGATAACCCCGCTTCGCCCGAAGGGGGCGCACTGCCGGGCGGAATAGGCTGGTATCGTAAAACCTTTACCTTGCCTGCAGGCGATAGAAGCAAAATGGTGTACATCAACTTTGATGGCGTATACCAAAAAAGCGATGTTTGGATAAACGGGCACCATTTGGGTTTTAGGCCCAATGGCTATATCTCGTTTCAATATAATCTTACACCATATTTAAATTATGGCGGGCAAAAAAATGTTATTGCCGTTAAGGTCGATAATTCATCGCAGCCGAACTCCCGTTGGTATTCGGGCTCGGGTATTTACCGTAACGTTTGGTTGGTAACCGTCAATAAGATAGCTGTGGATCATTGGGGTACCTTTGTAACCACGCCAACCATCACCAAACAAGCCGCAGCCGTAAACCTAAAAACAAGCCTCAAAAACTTAACAGGTAAACCACAACAGGTCAATATTACCACCAGTATCTATAATCAGGCCGGTTTATTGATCACTGCGGCTACATTAAGCAATGTAGCACTGCAAGACACCATTGCCGGAGTAAACCAAACCTTGACCATTAAAAACCCTGTGTTGTGGTCGGTAGATAAGCCCTACCTGTATAAGGTTTATACAAAAGTGGAAAGTGCCGGCACTGTAGTTGATACCTACGAAACAACCTTAGGTGTAAGATATTTCAATTTTGATGCCGATAAAGGCTTCTCGCTAAATGGCCGGCCCTTAAAAATATTGGGCGTTTGCGACCACCACGACCTTGGCAGTTTAGGTGCCGCTGTTAATTATCGCGCTTTACAGCGCCAACTGGAAATTTTAAAAGCCATGGGTTGCAACGCTATCCGCACGTCGCACAATCCGCCTGCGCCCGAGTTACTCGACCTTACCGACAAGATGGGCTTTATCGTAATGGACGAAGCCTTTGATTGCTGGCAAAAAGGCAAAAAGAAATTCGACTATCATCTGTTTTTTGATGAATGGCATAAACGCGATTTGGAGGACCAAATATTGCGCGACCGCAACCACCCCAGCGTAATTATGTGGAGTATAGGTAACGAGATACCACAACAAGCCGATACAAGCGGCTATAGGATAGCTTTAGAGCTTGCGGGCATCGTGCACAGCCTTGATACCACCAGGCCTATTACAGCCGCTAACAACGACCCCAGTACGCGTAACGAAATCATCAAATCGGGCGCTGTCGATCTGGTAGGCTACAACTATCACTCAAACGACCTCAAAAACTTTCACGACCGTTATCCCGGCAAAATATTTATAGGTAGCGAAACCACTTCGGCCCTCGAAACCCGCGGCGTGTACGATATGCCGTCCGATTCGATCAGGCGGTGGCCTGTTAGGGGCAATAGCGGAAAGAAAATGAATGACGATTTTACCGTGTCGGCTTACGACAACGTTTCGGCACCTTGGGGCTCAACCCACGAAGAAGCATGGAAGGAGATCAAAAAATACCCTTTCCTTTCGGGGATGTTCATCTGGACAGGCTTTGATTATCTTGGCGAACCAACACCGTATAGCTGGCCTGCACGAAGCTCTTATTTCGGGATAATTGATTTGGCAGGCTTCCCTAAAGACGTATATTATATGTACCAAAGCGAATGGACCAATACGCCGGTGTTGCACCTGTTGCCCCATTGGAATTGGGAGCCCGGTAAAATGGTGGATGTTTGGGCGTATTATAACAATGCCGATAACGTGGAATTGTTCTTAAATGGCAAATCGCTGGGCGTGAAAAGCAAAACCGGCGAAGAACTGCACGTAATGTGGCACGTGAAATATGAACCCGGAACATTAAAAGCAGTATCGCGCACCAAAAAAGGCGAAGTTGTTTTGACCAGCGAGGTTAAAACTGCCGGTCCACCATCAAAAATTGAAATTAGCGCCGATAGGAAAACAATCAATGCGGATGGGAGCGACCTTTCGTTCATCACTGTTAAGATACTCGACAAAGACGGAAATGTTGTACCAAATGCCGACAATAAAGTAAGCTTCAAAATAGAAGGCGAAGCAACATTGGCAGGCGTTGACAATGGCGACCCGGTCAATCACGATTCCTTCAAGGCCGACTGGCGGAAGGCGTTTCATGGTCTGGCTTTGGCCATTGTGCAGGCTACGCAAAAGGCAGGTTTTGTAACAGTAACGGCAACATCAAACGGCTTGCAAACCGCGTCTTTGCAAATAGAAACCCGTAAGTAAACATCGTGGGATTTATAAAAAGCAAAAAAAGGATTTTATAGAATTTAAGAAAAAGAGTAGCGTTTTAGCAGAAAAAACGTCAAAATAGGCCAAAAAAGAGGGCCGTTTTTAAACCAACTATCATGTTTTCAATACTGTTTTCAATCAATATTAATTGTAATTTTTACATTTCTTTTAGTAGAAAGTTTGTTTGTATGCAATAATTTTAACGGAGGGAATAAATTGCGATTAAATTTTAAATTCAGGATGGGGCAGGATAGTTAATGTGATTATTTACTATACTTTTAAACAATATAACAAGGTGGCGTTTGCACTTGTAATAGCCAATTTGAATACTAACCAAAAACTAATAAATTATGAGGGAACCTTTACGTATTTCGCGTACGCTATTGCCGTATCAATTAAATTTTAGTCTTGTTTGCAATTGTCTCTTGCCAATTTGAGATAGTTAAGGCTTTTAATTTCCCAAATAGTTTATCAGTTGTTTTTTATTATTAGGTATTTGCCATGGTCGGTTTTTCCGGATCAGGGTGGCGTGCCGGATAGTTTTAAATGTAAAATAGATTATTAACTTAAATAACATAAACGTTTTTTCACCATGTATAAATTTCTTAAAAGTTTATTTTACTTGTTTTTAATAGTGCTTGCTTTTTCAGGGTGCCGAAAACAAGCGCTTGATGCTTTTTACGGGCGTCCGGCAACATTGGCCCCGCCAATTTATCAAACCTTGCAGGCAAAGACTAACTTTACCAATATGTTGGCCTGTATCGATAAATCCGGCTACACCAATATTTTAAGTACCGGTGGTTACTGGACCTTGTTTGCGCCTGATGATGCCGCCTTTAAAAAAGCCAACATCAATGGGGCAACACTCGACGCAGCAACCGCCACTAAAATTGTGACCTATTGTTTGGTTGCCAGTGGTTATACATCAACTGCTGCTGGTAGTATTCCTACCGGCTCCAATATCGAGGTTGCTCAGGGTTTTTTCACAATTGTCAACGGGGTTACTACTCCCTATGCAGCTTACAAAAGACGTACCACCTACCACGACAGGGTGGACACGACTACAGTTCCCAACTATCCTGTTTATGGTGCATTAGCCGGCCAAAACATAAAAGTGATAACACAAAACACCAATTCTCCATTTGCCGTTACGGGCGGAACTGGAACACTTTTGTACGACCCTAACGATTTTAATTTTAAATACCTCCCATATTTTACCCCCTACTATTTCAGTGCCAACGGTTTATCGTCTTACGATTACAATTTCTTTTACCCTACCTCCACCTACACAAATTCAGCATTGAATTTCAACGTGCTCGACGGAAGTGTAGTCAATGGAAATATCATTTGCGAAAATGGTGTAGTACAAGAAATCAGCACAGTTCCGCAACCATTGCTGAGCCTCGAAAAATATATGGCCAGTAAATCAAACTACAGCCACTTTTATAACTTTATACAACAGTATGGTGGTTTAATAACCTACGGATTAAGCCCCGATGCCACCAGTGTTAACACCAACAACACCGGTTCAACGGCACCTGTTTATGTTAAACAATACTCTAACTTATTGGCTTTTTCGCCACAAAACGAAAACTTTCCGAGCACAGGCGGCAGTAATGCGCCTCAGTACGGTGGTTGGACATTGGCGGCGCCAACCAACAGCGCCTTTGATGCCTACGTAAACAGTGTGTTACTGGAGCATTATCCATCACTTAGTAGTTTGCCGCAATCTGTCGTTGTCGATTTTATAAACGCACACATGGCTACTGCCCCGGTATGGCCGAGCCAAATTGGCAATATTAACCATCCTAACTATAATGCTGAGCCATTTAGGTTCAATGCAAACAGCGATGTGGTAGATCAGGCAATTTGCAGCAACGGGATGTTTTATGGTACAAATAAAGTGCAGGCTACCAATGTTTTCGCAACAGTATACGGTAGGGCTTACCTTGATCCTGCTTATAGTATAATGTACCGTGCCTTGTCATTCTTCACTTCGTTTAGGCTTGCCCTCACAAATCCGAATTTTAAATACACTATGATCATGATTCCTGATGTTACACTTAAAGCATTAGGATTTAGCCTTAACCCAACGGCAGGCAACAACACAACACCGGGCTCGGGTATCAACTATCAGGCGCCGGGCACAAACAGCATAACAAGTGGTGACGCCCAATTGGAACGTACCATAAACTTGGGTATTTACCAAACCCCCGCTAACGAGTTGAGCAATGTTTCGCAACCCGGTATTTATTCAACGGTAGGTTTGTCCAGCTTTGCGCCCGAGTATGTTAAGTTTTCAAACAACCAGTTTTATGCTTCCGGCAATCAGGACAACAATACTGTTGTAACCGTTAACCCCAATTATATTACCTGCAGCAATGGTATAGTTTATTATCCTGTAAGCGGCAATAACACTGTATTGATCCCAACAGCCCCTGTTTCGCCAATTACAAGTACTATTGGGCAGGATATCTATGCAAAAGGTCAGATTGCACCGGTAAACGGTGTTGGAGGCGACCCGTACTACATGTTTTATAAGTTTTTGAGCAACAGTTTGTTGTGGAACGCCACTACAAGGTCTATCCAAGGCGTATCTGTAGGTACCGACTACACTGTATTTATACCAACCAATGCCGCAATTCAAGATGCCGTGAACAACGGTTGGCTGCCCGGTACAGGCACAGGTGCGGTTAAAGCGGCGAACTTTACCCCAACAGCGCCTTCTGACGTGAATTTGGTAACAAACTTTATCAAATACCATATTTTGAATGCCAACCAGGTAGTTCCCGATGGTAAGAAAACGGGCAATTTTGTTACCCAGTTGTTCAGTAATGATGGTAACAGTGTGCTGTTGAAAATAAACAATAACGTTAACGCCATGCAGGTAATTGATGGCCAGGGCCGCATAGCCAATGTTTTGCCGGTTGGTTCGATAGTTCTGGCCGACCACGCTGTGATTGAGCAGATTGATACTTACTTGCAATATCTTGATAGTACGGCGTTGAGCCCTAATAACCCTAATCCAAATAAATATTAATTATCATCAATAACCCAACATTGAATATGAGAAAAATAATTACATATATCTGTTGCATTTTTGCTCTATCGGCATGCTTTTTCAGCCAATCGCTAAAAGCACAAACTGCAGCGAATAAGATACTGATTAAGGGTAAATTGATAGATTCAAAAACCAAAGAGCCGCTTATTGGTGCGAGTGTACAAGAGCAGGATGCCGACAAACGTACCGTAACAGGTACGGTTACCGATATTGATGGTAACTTTGCTCTCCCTGTAAAATCAACTGCTAATAAGATCGTTTTTTCCTATATAGGCTATACTGCGCAATCTTTTCCAATAGGTTCAACAACGGTTTTTAATGTTTCATTGGTTTCTGCAAGGGAACTTGTGCAGGTAAATATTACCGGGCAAGTTCAACGCGATAACGGTACCGGTCTCAAAATCGACTCACGCGATTTAACAACGGCATCTGCCACCATCCAAATGAAAGATTTGGAAGAACTTGCCGTTACATCGGTAGATCAGGCATTAGAAGGTCGTTTGCCTGGTGTGGATATTGTTGCAAGCTCAGGCGACCCGGGCGCCGGTATGTCGATAAAGATACGCGGTACTTCAACCATTAACGGTGCAAGCAATCCATTGGTTGTTGTTGATGGTGTGCCGTTTGAAACCTCCATACCAACCGATTTTAACTTTGCTACTGCCGATGAACAAGGTTATGCCAGTTTATTAAGTATAGCGCCATCGGATATTAAAGACATTACCGTATTAAAGGATGCTGCCGCAACAGCGGTTTGGGGCTCGCGTGCCGCAAACGGAGTGTTGATCATCAATACCAAGCGCGGTGCTCAAAGTGCTCCTGTTTTAACATACTCTTTCACGGGTTCGTTAGATATTCAACCTACTGCAATTCCCCTTTTAAACGGTAACCAATACTCCGAGCTGATTCCGGAAGAATACCAGAACGGGCAGGGAGTACCCATCAATATCTATAAATATCCTGAATTTCAACACGATATCAGCAATCCGTTTTACTACTATAACTACGGTCAAAACACAGATTGGTTGGCAGCAATTACCCAAAATGGTTACCTTATACAAAATAATATCTCTTTAACGGGTGGTGGCGAAAAAGCAAGGTATTTTGCCTCGGTAGGTTACACAAGTCAATTAGGTACAACGGTTGGTACAGGCTTAACACGTCTTAATGCCCGTCTTAACCTTGATTATATCGTGTCAAACAAAATACACTTTACAACCGATATAGCGTATACCCACTCGGTAACACAAGGCGACTATGGTACAACGATCAGGTCGGTGGCACAAAATAAAATGCCTACTATGAGCATTTACCAGTATAATACCTTAGGGCAGCAAACCCCTGTTTTGTTTACCCCATCATCAAATGTTCAAGGTCAATATCCAGGTACATATAACCCGGTTGCCTTAGCACAACAGGGCAATAATAATGGCTATGCCGATAGGATAACCCCGCACTTTACCGTTAATTACCAAATTGTACCCGGTTTACTAACCTTGCACGAGGATATTCAATTTGACATCAATACAAACCGGGTATCTTCGTTTTTACCGGCAAGTGCTACCGGCTTGGCCTCAACTTTGTTAAACGCCAATACAGCATACGAATTTGATACCGATGCATTTGATGTTTATACCAAAACAAACTTTATTATAACCCCGAAAATAGGCGAAAAGCAAACTTTTCAAGGGCTGATACAGCTATCAAGCGATGATACCAAGTCTGTTAACCAATCGTTGCTCACAGCTAACTCAGCAACTGCAATATTGCAGGATCCTTCGGCGCAGGGGCTTGATGTAGGAACCGGCCTGGGCGTTGCCTCGGGTTTAACAGAAACCCGTAGCGTATCTGCTTTAGTAAGCGGCCAATACTCTTTGTTAGACAGGTACATTATCAACATATCACTGCGTGGCGATGGTAACTCAAGGTTTGGGCCCGCTCACCGTTATGGTATTTTCCCGGCTGTTTCCACACGTTACAGGCTTTCGGGCGAGCCTTTTATGAGTGGTTTTAAGTTTATTAACGATTTGAGCGTACGTGCAAGTTATGGTGTAATTGGTAACGCTCCCGCAACCGATTATTCGTTTTACAACAATTACTCAGGATATACTTATACTTATTTGGGTCAAACCGGCGTATACCCGTCAAATATCGAATTGGATAACTTGCGTTGGGAAAAAGTTACCGGTAAAAACCTCGGCTTTAACCTGATCATGTTTAACAACAGGGTAAACTTTGACGCTGAGATTTATAGGAACACCACAACTGATTTGTTTTTTAATACCAACCTTCCATCAAATCTTGGTTTTTCTACGGTTAACTTAAACGTTGGTACTTTAGATAATCAGGGTTTTGAAATCAGCCTGAACGTTACTCCATTGAAGACAAAAAACTGGATTATTGATTTTGCTTTCAATATCGCGCATAACGAAAACGTAATCCGGGCACTTTCACCTTATGTTTCAGTTACAACCGGTAGCCCCTTGGCTAATGGCTCGTACGAGTCAACGCTGTTGTTGAACAACCCTTTAGGTTCGTTCTATGGTTACGTGTATCAGGGTGTTTATCCTGATGCAAATTCAACTATCGCTACCGATAAAAATGGTAACCAGATAAAGGATCCTAACGGTGTACCCGTACAAACAGTATTTGGCTTAGGTAACGGAAAGTATTATTATTTCCAACCGGGCGATGCTAAGTATCAGGATGTAAACCACGATGGTATTATCGATGCAAGAGACGTTCAGTATTTAGGCAACGGTAACCCCCAGTTTACCGGCGGTTTTGGCCCAACTGTTACCTTTATGCGCAACTGGAAATTGAATTTATTTTTCAGCTACAGAACAGGTTTCGATATCATCAATGGCACGGAGATACAAACAACCAACGAGTACACTTTTAACAACCAAAGTACAGCAGTTTTAAGCCGTTGGGAAAAACCCGGCGATGTTACCCAAATACCCCGTGCACTTTACGGTGCAGGCTATAATTGGTTAGGTTCGTCGCGTTACGTGTCCGACGGTAGCTATCTGCGTTTTAGTTCGGCTACAGTTCGATATAACCTAAATCAAACTTTTGCAAAAAAATTGGGCATAAAAAGTGCTTCCGTTTACGTAACCGGACAGAATTTGTACACCTGGACCCATTACTTAGGTCAGGATCCCGAAATTTCGCCAAGGGCAGGCGATATTTATCAACAGCCTATAGATTCGTCAACAACGCCGCCGTTTAAATCATATACAATAGGTTTAACAGGTACTTTTTAAACATTGTTAAAAGATAAAAATAAATAAAATGCATAAAAGAATTATTTATCGCTCGGTACTTATAGTAACACTTGTGCTCAGTTGCTCATGTAATAAGTACCTAACGCTATACCCGCAAAACGGTACCATCAGGCAACAATTCTGGCAAAATAAAGAGCAGTTGCAGTCTGCGGTTATAGGTGTTTATGCGTCGTTAATACAAGGTGTAACAACCAACGGCAGTAATAGTGCAACCGGGCAAATGGCCGAAACCCTGTTTAAATGGGGCGAACTCCGTGCCGATAATGTTACAACCCCCATCGCGGGATCCTACACGGATGATTTTAACATTATGAACGGTAATATTTTACCTACTAACCTCGAAGTTCAATGGGCTTCTTTGTATCGCACTATAAATTTGTGCAATACGGTGCTCCTTTATGCACCTGGTGTTATCAGCATCGACCCGACATTGACGCAGACCCAATTAAATGCCTATATGGCCGAAGCTTTGACGGTTAGGGCTTTAATGTATTTTTATCTGGTAAGAACATTCGGTGATGTGCCGATGAAATTAACACCAACCTCTACCGACAATGATTTGGTGTTGTTGCCAACAACGCCACAAGCCACTATAATAAAACAAATACTGAGCGATTTGTCGACAGCCGAAGGTAACGCTGTTTATACCTACGGTGTTGTTGCATACGATAAAGGCAGGGTAACAAGATATACTATCAATGCATTACAGGCCGATATTTATTTATGGACTTATGACTATACCGATTGTATAACCGCTTGTAATAAAATCATAAACTCGGGTCAGTTTGGCTTGGTGGCAGGCGACGGGAACTTTTTTAGCACCGTGTATTCAAACGGTAACTCAAGCGAAAGCATATTCGAGTTTCAGTATGATGGGTCGACCACGCAGACCAACCCTTTTTATCAAATGTTCTATATCAACACCGCAGGTTCGTTGGCTGCGCAGATCAATGTGCAAGGCAGTCTTTTCCCGGTCGATCCGAACAACCCCAAAAACGTTGACGTAAGAGCTGCAATTGCATCGAATGGTGGAACAGGGGCTATATCAAAATGGATAGGAACGCCAAACTCCACTGCTACCCTTACCGCCGCCACTTCGTACAGGCATTGGATTGTATATCGCTATGCCGAGATATTACTGTTTAAAGCAGAAGCAGAGGCATTTACCGGTGCAGGGCAAGATGCCTTAAATTTGGTTCAGCAAATACAAACCCGTGCCAATGCAATTATTGTACCAGGCACGTCTTTAACGCTTCCGGCCGCCAACGATCCTGTAGGCGTATCAAATTACGTTTTAGACGAGCGCGACCGTGAGTTTATTTATGAAGGCAAACGTTGGTATGATTTGCTTAGATACGCAAGGCGTAATTTCCCAACCACACTACCTATTTTAACAGGACCTATTTTGGTAAACGCTTCGCCGGCTTTACAACAAATCATTCTCACAAAATATCAGGATCCAAATAGTTTGTATTTGCCAATTTACTATACCGAATTGCAATTAGATCCAAACTTGATACAAAATCCTTTTTACAAATAATTTAAGCTTTAAAGATAAGGTGATGAAAAATATATTGATAAAAACAAAATGGTTGTGGATTGTAAGCCTGAGTTTAGTGGCAGGTGCATATCTGACAGGCTGTAAAAAAACAGTTTATCCGGCCCTGGTAAATGGGCAACTTAATATTACCAGCTATATTGAGAGCGACCCGGCCGATTTTTCGCTTTGGGATCAAATACTGCAAAAGACAGGCTACGATGGTTTTTTACAAGCCTACGGTGAGTATACAGCATTTGTGCCGAACAACAGTGCGGTAACCCTATACATGAAAAGCAAGGGCAAAACCTCGGTCGATCAGTTTAATGTCGACTCGTTGAAAAACCTGGTGCGCTACCATGTGATACAGAACGACACAATTTCCACTACCTATTTTATCGACGGTAAAATGCGTACACCTACCATGTTCAGCCAGTACCTTACTTCGGGCGTGGTAAATGTTAACGGTGTATCCAGTTATATTATCAACGGGCAGGCATTGGTATTGCAATCAAATATTTCACTGGGAAATGGTATCATGCATGTGATAGATCATGTACTACAGCCGGCCACCAGTACGCTGGCGCAGCTCATAGACCTGAACTCGAAATACACTATTTTTGACCAGGCACTAAAGGCCACAGGTTTTTACGATACCTTGAACGTACCGGCCACTTCAGCCACCAACCCGAATAGGGCATATTTTACGGTATTTGCCGAACCTGACTCGGTTTATCAAAGTATCGGCATCCCTAATTTTGCGGCATTACAGCTCAAGTACTCCACGCCGGGAAGCAATCCGCTGCACAACCCGAATGATGGTTTGTACGACTATATGGCCTACCATATACTGGCCGAGAACAGTTACCTTTCTGATATCATCAGTAAACCTTCCCACTTGTCTATATCGCCAGGGTTGGACGTGATATCTGTTACTTTGCAAGGCTTGACTATCCAGTTGGATTATGATTATATCAACGGGGTACAATATCCCGGTGCATCGGTTGACAGGCCGCATAGCAATATCCCCTCTACCAATGGTGTATTGCACTCCCTGTTAGGTGATATCTATATAAAAGTATTTCCTCCTACGGAAGTGGACTGGGATCTGGCCGATCAGCCCGAATTCCGTAAACAAGCATCCATATTCCGTGTAGCCGGTAAAAGCAGCGTAGGTTTAAACAGCCCGCTAACAAACATCAACTTCGTTAACCCGGCCTCAACTGTAAATTATGCCTGCCAGCCCGCTAACAATGGTACTTATTACTGGTGGAACGATGTGATTTCGTTAAACAACTTCAGGAACGGACCGTCTTCGCAGTTAACCGATATTCATTTTACAACCCCAATTATTATAAAGGGTAAATATAAAGTTTGGATCAGCTTCGGGCACGGTTCAGAAACAGCCGGTGCGCAGATTTTAGTTGATGGCAATCCTTTGCAAAATGTGATTCCAAATTTAAACTCTACATACCTTGGCGCCACCGCGTCGCTTATCAACGCGTCGGGCCCGGTAGAAGAAGCGGCAGGTTGGAAACGCTATACCGAAGCGCCATACAGTGCAACCAGCAATAATTTTTACAACACGGTTTGCTTGTTTTATTGCGGTGTAGTAGTTATACCAACAACAGACCATCACGATTTTGAATTGTTGGCAATTGGTGCGGCCAATGGTAACGCAACTGTTTTTGATATGGTGCAGTTTTTACCTTTTGCACAAAACCAGGAAGAACCAAGGTATTTTAGAAGAGACGGCTCGATAGGCCAATAATAATCGAACACCGAGTAAGTTTAAAAAGTAGTAAATAAAAAAGTATGGTAATGAGTAACCAACGTAATAAATATTTAATAGTGTTTATGCTGATAGCATCGGTTTTTGCATCATGTAAAGATCAATGGGCGCAGCACGACTTGACAAATGATCCGTCATTGGGTGTTACCTTGCTGCAGCAAATAAGCAGTAACCCCAATTTGAGCAAGTTTAACCAGTATTTGGCAAAAAGCAAATACAGTAATACGTTGGCTACGTCAAAAACATTTACCGTTTGGGCACCTAACAATGCCGCAATGGCCAGTGTTGATGCGACCATATTGACCGATACAGGTAGGTTGAATGAGTTTGTGGGCAATCACATCAGTTATCAAAGCTATACTACCAATTTACCCCAGCCTACACTCAGGGTGCCCATGATTAATGGTAAATACGAAACATTTACGAGCACAACAATAGAACGGGCTACCATTGTAACAGCCGATCAGTATGGCTCTAACGGTATATTCCATATTATAAACAAGGCTATCATGCCTAAGTTAAATATTTGGGATTATGTAACCAATACAGGGGCAGCCGCGGGCAATACCCAAGGCCCCGGCTTAACCACCGATGGCGCTTTGGAACAAGCTTATCTGGTTGGTCAAAATTATAGCTTTATCGATACGGCTTTAGCTGTCGATTCCGCAGTTAACCCAATCAATGGTAAACCGATACTGAAAAAAGGGACAGGTATTGTACATCAAAATTATTTTGAAGACCAAACCGCTTATGTATCTAACGAGAGCGCACAGTATACGTTTTTTGTAATGTCCGATGCCGGTTTAAACAACGAGATAAGCAAGGTAAGTAAGTATTTTAACGCAAGCACGGCCGACAGTATAAGCAAGCTTTCTACTTTTAACACCATTAAGGATTTGGTAGTGCCGGGAGTATACTCAACTAAAGGTGAGCCCGGTACCATAGCCATGCCCGATTCCATACCATCGCTGTTTGGTGTTAAAATTCCAATTAACATGAACGATACGATACGCTCATACAACGCCAGTAACGGTAGGGTATATGTAATGAAAGATGTGTTTTTTAAACTGGCTGCCAAAATACCGACCATTATTATCCAGGGTGAAAGCGAACCTGTGTACGGCACAAGCGGCGCCTGGTACCTTACCGACAATAGCGGGCGGGCAAACAATGTTTACTACAGGATAAAGAACGACCCTAACGGTGTACAATGGAAAGATATTTATATCGAAACCAATTCACAAAACGGTGTTGGCCTGCCTGCACAATATTGGGTGGGCTATCCGTTGCAAAATGTAAATACAGTTACCTATAAAGTATACGTAAGGGCCATAAACGATTCGAAAACTGTATTTAGTGATGAGATTAGTTTTTGCACGCCTTTAACGGGGAATAAGCAAACTTTAGGCAATATACCTTACTACACCATACCACTCAACAATTTTGCCGAGATGTATGTGGGCAGCTATACCAATACCAGTTATGGCTACAACTCCATGTTTGTAGTGGGGGCCAATAGTACAACATCGGGTACAAACAGTATTACTTTCGATTATATTAAACTTGTTCCTGTATTACAATAAAAAGATATAAAACCTAACCATGCATATATTTACTAAATTATTGAGAGGATTGTCGCTTGTTACTGTATTTGTGCTGGCTACAATGGTGGTTTGGGCGCAAAAAACAGCCACAGCTGCTAAACAGCCCGATTCATTGAATGCCGCCCAAAAGGGCGATGCGGGCGTTCCGGTAACGGGTACGATAACCGATGCGGCAACCGGTAAACCAATATCTGGTATCAGTATCAGCGTTTTCGAATTTTCGGCGGCCATTACCGACGATAAGGGTAGTTTTACGGTTAGCGTACCTTCCTATTCGGCCGTGTTATTGGTTTCGGGACCAGGCTACGAAACGAAAGAAATACCGTTGAAAGGCCGTAAATCGGTTACTTCATCTTTATACGAAGATACATTCAACTCGTTTTACAGTGTTGCACAAATGCCTTTTGGCAAAGCAGCGCTCAATACGGTATCGAACGCGGTTTCAACGATTAACGTTGGTGGCGCTTGGGAAACAAACTCTGAAACACCTGATTCTTATGTGCAGGGTAAGGTTGCCGGCTTAAATGCCATCCGGCTTTCGGGCACGCCGCTTATAGGCGCCGAACTTGGCTTAAGGGGCTTTTCTTCGATAACCGCTACCAACCAGCCTTTAATTGTAGTTGACGGGTTGATATACGATAATTCGCACTACGGCAGTTCGTTAATAGGCGGACACTTTAACAACCCGCTCGCCAACATCGATATGAACGACATCGACAACATTACCGTTGTTAAGGATGGGGCATCGATGTATGGTACCAAAGCCGCCAATGGAGTAATATTGATTACAACAGGCCATACCAACGATTTGGCAACAAAAATTGATTTTGGTGCTTATGTAGGTTATAATATCAAGCCTAAAGAGTTGCCGGTTCTTGGGGCATCCGATTTTAGGTCGTACATGTCAGATATGTTGAAATCGAGCGGTTTGACCGATGCGCAAGTACAGGCCCAGCCCTATATGAACGACGTGAACAACCCAAGCAGCGCCACCAATCAATACTATACCTACCATAATAATACCGATTGGCAAAACCAGGTTTTTCATAACAGTGTTAACCAAAACTATTACTTAAGGGTATCCGGTGGTGATAACATTGCAAAATATACGCTATCGATGGGTTATGCCGACAATGGCTCGGTTACGGTAAACGAGGATGCGAAGAAATATAATACGCGTTTTAATGCCGACCTGAACTTGTCGCCAAAGTTTACCATCAACGCCAATTTATCCTTCTCATACAATCAACAAACATTGTTTGATCAGGGTGTATCGCCAAAAACAAACCCCATATTTCTGGCGCAGGAAAAATCTCCTTTGATACAATTACATCAGGTTGGCGCTCAGGGGCAACAATCGCCAAACTTTACCAACCTCGATATTTTTAACATAGGCAACCCTGTAACCATATTGGATACTGCAAAAGAATTGGCCCAGGCCTACCGTTTTTTTGGTGCGCTAAACTTTAAATACCAGTTTAACAAATATGCTTCATTGCAAACCTTGTTAGGTGTAACATACGATAAGGTGAGGGAAAGTTATTTTATACCACGCTCTGGTACCCAACCCGATACCATTAGGAACCCATACATAAGTGGTACCACAAACTCGATTGTTTACAGCCGCTTGGGTAGCCAGGTACAAAGGCTATACAGTTTGTCCGAAGATACTCACTTTACTTATGACAGGGTTTTCGGCCGTATTCATCATGTTTCTGCCACGGTGGGTTCACGCGTGATAAGCAGCCAAAGTCAGGATGATTTTGCCAGAAGCTATAACTCGCCTACCGATCAGTTTTTGAGCGTTGACCAAGGCCATACCGGCGTAAGTACAGGCGGCGAATTGGGCAACTGGTTATGGATAAACAATTATATAGGTGTCGACTATCAGTTGCTGAACAAATACTTTTTATCATACAATATGGGTATTGATGCATCGTCGCGTTTTGGTACCCAAATTGCGGGTGCCTTGGGCATAGGCGGTGTGGAATACGCTGTGTTACCATCAATATCGGCAGGATGGCTGATATCGTCGGAGAAATTCATGTCGGATGTTAATTTTGTTGACCTGTTGAAACTACGCGCCAGCTTTGGCCTTACCGGTAACGACGATATCGGCAATTATAACGCCAGGCAGTTTTATGTAACGCAAAATTTCTTAGGTAGTGAAGGTTTGGTACGTGGTGATTTTGGAAACCCTAATTTGCAATGGGAGCAAAACCAAAAAATAAACCTTGGCCTTGATGCATCCTTGTTGAAAGAACGGTTGACATTTGCCGTTGATGTTTATCAAAACTCTACCTCGCAAATGCTCATCAACCAGCCGCAGGCTGCCGCCACAGGTTTTACCTATGTGGTAAACAATAGCGGTGCAATGCGCACACAAGGTATCGAACTTGCAGTTAACGGTCGTATCATCAATACCGTTAAATGGAAATGGGATATGGGCTTTAACATCGCAAAATACCGCAACAAGGTAACCCAATTGCCAAACGGTACCCCTATAACTACCCAGTACGCAGGGGCAACAATTATTACTCAGGTAGGGTCGGCAGCTAATTTGTTTTATGGCTACAAAACCAACGGCGTTTATACCTCGGATGCCGAAGCTTTGGCATCGGGTGTTAAATACGCGTTGAGTAATGGTACTTTATTGCAGCCACATGGCGGCGATGTAAGGTTTGTTGACGTGAACAATGATGGCGTTGTTGATGCCAACGACCAACAGGTGATTGGCAATCCTAACCCCGATTTTACAGGCGGCATATCGTCATCGGTTTCGTACAAAAGATTCTCGTTAAGTACTTTGTTTACATTTAGCAAAGGCAACCAGATATTTGACTATGTAAGGCAGCAATTAGAAGCCGAGTCAGGGTTTATCAACCAAACTGATGCAGTGCTCAACAGATGGAGGGCACCCGGACAAGTTACCAACGTTCCGCAAATATCGTATGGCGATCCCATCAAAAACTCACGCTTCTCCGACCGTTGGATAGAAGACGGCTCATACTTTAGGTTGCGTACAGCCAACTTAGTGTATAACGTTCCGGTAAAGGCTAAAACAGGCATACGCTCGTTAAAAGTTTACCTAACCGGCAACAACATATTCACTTTAACAAAATATTTAGGCTACGACCCCGAATTTGCCGCCACACAAGGCGTGTTGACACAGGGTATCGATACAGGTTTGGAGCCTGAATTCAGGTCGGTTCAGTTGGGCGTGCGCTTGGGATTATAATAGAAAAGGATATTTAAATTTTATACAAATATGAAAAGGAATTTGCAAAGGAAGTTTACGTTAGCACTGATGATGACATGTTTTTTCATGCTGTTTTCGTGCAAAAAAGCTTTGGACATAAAACCACAGTCGGAAGTTGATATAACTCAAAACTACAACAACGTAACCGATGTTAACTCGGCCATATTGGGCATATACGGCCAGTTTATGGGCCTTGCCGAACAATATGTAGTGTTGAACGAACTACGGGCCGACCTGATGGACGTAACCCCAAATGCCGATAAGTACCTGCAGGAAATAAGCCAACACCATGTTACCATTGGTAACCCATGGGCCGATCCGCGGCCGTTTTATAAAGTTATACTAAACTGTAACGATGTTTTGTACAATTTGAACATCATGCTGGCCCAAAACAAGATCACCGTGGCCGATTATAACTACCGCTACTCGGATATTGGCGCTTTGCGCTCGTGGTTGTACCTGCAATTGGGTATACATTTTGGTAGCGTACCTTATGTTACCTCGCCGTTATCTAACATCAACGATTTGAAGGACCCGTCTAAATTCCAAAAAGTCGACTTCCCAACTTTATTGCAGAACCTGATCACCTTTACTGCTGCTTTGCCATGGTTAGATCCATATCCAAGTGTTATCACACTGATCAACGGATCTACTACCATAACGACCCCAACACCGGCTACCATAAGCGGTTTCCCAATTACACACCAATTTGTTGACAAACACCTCGTATTGGGCGATTTGTATTTGTGGCAAGCAGCTTATAGCCACCCCGAGGATTATACCCTGGCAGCAACACAATACCGTAAAGTATTGGAGTACGTACAGGATGGTGCTACCAACAATACTTACCGTATGGAAACAACTTCTATATTGCAAAGTACAGTAGCGGCAAGTTTTAACGATTTTGCCATCGACTATGTAAGGTACACGGAGCAAAATATCAACTCGCTCATCAGCGATAACAACCACGGTTGGCGCTCCATGTTTGGCAGAACTGTTTATCCTACCTACGATACCAAGCTCGATGCCGTATGGATATGGCAAATGTTTTTCCCGCAGGCTACAAACCCTGTGGATCCCTTTGTTGATTTGTTTTCGCAACAAGGTGGCCGTTACCTGGTGCAACCATCGCAAACAGCTATCGATAACTGGAACTCACAAGTGCAAATACAGGCGAATGGCGGTAACGGTAACACCAACTTTACGACCACTTTCCACTCGGATGCCCGTATGCGCTTAACTTTTTACGACCCTACAGGTAACTACAACGCGTTTAACAATCAAAACGTGATCATGAAGTACCTGTACACCTATCAGGATGCTACTGTTTCGCAAACTAATAAATACGGGCGCTGGTTTTTATACCGCGACGTAACGCTAAACCTGCGCTATGCCGAATGCGCCAACCGCGATGGTTACGGCTTGTTGACCTATGCTATTTTAAACAATGGTTTAAATAGTAGCTTTAACCCTTATACTTTTAGCGCAACCAATCCGCAGCAAAATGGTAACGGACCGGCTCCATTGCCGCCAAGTACAAGCTCAACACCTCCAAATTCGGATTATACTAATATTGAGCAAACATTTTACCCGCCTCCGTACGATATTGACGCGCGTAGCGGCGATACGCCACGTTTCCGTAATGGTTGGTACCAAACACCGGGTATACGTGGGCGTGCCTGGCTAACATCTTATCCGCATAGTGTGATCAACTCGCCAAACGAAGCGCCGTTTACCGTTACCGATCCCAATATACAAGAACAAGAATTGTTGTTGGAGGGTGGCCTGGACGCAGCTTATGAAGGACACCGCTGGGAAGACCTGTTGCGTATAGCTATCCGCGAAGGCAATAACGGCATATTGGCCAATGCTGTAGGCGCTAAACTAACCAAAGATGGTTACGGTGGTGCAGCAACAGCCCAAGCCAACTTGATGGCAGGCAATTGGTATTTGCCATTTAACTGGTAATTTATAAATAACATAATCAAAAGCCCGTATAAAGCAATTTGCTTTATACGGGCTTTTTTTGTGGTAAAAGCGCTTGATAAAAATTGAATTTAAAAGGAATGACACATACTATTAGTAATGGATGACTTTTTTGGATATTATAGATTTTTAATGAGCGCAACAGTCTTTCTGATATGAAAAATAGTTTTTTAGTGTTTTTTTTTATAATAGTTGCCGTCAGTCATAACTATTAAAGGAAAAATTGAATTGCTTTTTTTTTAATTTACGGATGTTTATTTGAGTATTTTTGTTTAAAAATGTAATAATAATTATCAATTTGACAATTATTAACGACAATGTATAGACAGTACAGGACAGTTTTTTTACTAAAACAATTTATTTTTATAGTATTGTACAGCCATTATAAACCAATATAATACCAATAGTTACTTTTTTTAACAGCGATGAAAATTTGCGTACATAGCTGAGCTTTTTTTACATCAGTTCTATGGTTCCTATGTCATGCGGCATTGAATTTTTAGAAAAAAGACTTGAGCCAATTAAAGAAATAGAATATCAAATTATGAAGAAGATGTTGACGAAAAACAAGTGGGTGTGGATTATTGCCTTGTGTTTTGCAGCCGGTTTATATTTAACAGGCTGCAAAAAAACAGTTTACCCGGCGTTGGTAAACGGGCAACTCAATATTACCAGCTATATTGAGAGCGACCCTAATGATTTTTCGCTTTTCGATCAGATATTGCAAGCAACGGGCTATGACGGCTTTTTGCAAGCCTATGGCGAGTACACCATCTTTGTGCCCAATAACAGTGCCGTAACCTTGTATATGAAAAGCAAGGGCAAAACCGCTATTTCACAGTTCAATATCGATTCGTTAAAAAACCTCGTGCGTTACCATGTAATCCAAAACGATACCATCAATACCACCTATTTTATTGACGGTAAACTGCGCACCCCTACAATGTTTAGCCAGTACCTTACAAGCGGTGTGATAAACGTTAACGGTACGTCCAGTTATATAATCAACGGGCAGGCCTTGATCTTGCAATCGAACATATCGTTGGGCAACGGCGTTATGCACGTGATAGATCATGTACTGCAGCCAGCCACAAGCACAATTGCCCAGTTGATAGATTTGAACGCGAAATATACGATTTTTGACCAGGCGCTAAAGGCCACCGGTTTTTACGATACCCTGAACGTACCGGCTAACGTGGCCACCAACCCTAACAGGGCCTATTTTACCGTATTTGCCGAACCCGACTCGGTGTATCAAAGCATAGGCATCCCCAATTTTGCCGCTTTGCAGCTCAAATACTCAACTCCGGGCAGCAACCCGCTGCACAACCCAGCTGACGGATTGTACGATTACGTGGCTTACCACATACTGGCTGAGAACAGTTACCTTACCGATATCGTTAGTAAACCATCGCATATTTCCATATCGCCGGGGCAAGACGTAATATCCGACGTGCTGCAGGGGCTCACTATTCAATTGGATTATGATTTGATCAATGGGGTACAATACCCCGGCGCCTCTGTCGACAGGCCGCACAGTAATATACCGTCGACCAACGGCGTATTGCATTCATTGCTGGGCGATATCTACATCAAAATATTCCCGCCAACAGAAGTTGACTGGGATTTGGCCGACCAGCCTGAGTTCCGCAAGCAAACATCCATTTTCCGTGTAGCTGGTAAAAGCAGCGTCGGTTTGAATAGCCCGATGACCAATATCACGTTCTCCGACCCGGCGGGTACCGTAACTTACGACTGCCAGCCAACAGGTAACGGCACATATTATTGGTGGAACGATGTGATCACAATGCATAATTTCAGGAATACCATCGGTACCGGATCAATAGCCAGTATCACCTTTACCACGCCGATTATCATAAAAGGAAAGTATAAAGTGTGGGTAACCTGGACGCATACTTCC
>NZ_CAITNG010000003.1 GCF_903893715.1 uncultured Mucilaginibacter sp. | reverse complement strand
CTCTCGAGAGGGGAGTTTTTGTGGGCTTAAAATAATTTAGATGAGATACTTTTTTTGTATTGGGTTTTTAATGCTTTCGCTCAATAGCGTATTCGCACAGCCGAGGGTAATCGATATTGACGCTGCCAAAATCCAGGGACCGTTTAACCGCAGCTTCCAGGAATGCGTGGGTGCGGGTCGTGCCAATGAGGGTTTGCGTGCTGATTGGCAGCGGCAATTGAGGCTGGTAAAGCAGGAATGCGGGTTTAAATACATTCGTTTCCACGGTTTGCTAAGCGATGATATGGGCGTTTACCGGGAGGACAAGGCGGGCAATGCCCAATATAATTACCAGTATATTGATGAACTGTTCGATTTTCTGCTCAGCATCAAGATGAAGCCTTTTGTGGAATTGGGCTTTATGCCGAATGCTTTGGCGAGTGGTAACAAGACCGTTTTTTGGTGGAAAGGGAATATCACCCCACCAAAGGACTATGCAAAATGGGATGGCCTCATCAAAAACATGGTGCAGCATTTTACCGAGCGTTATGGCCATGCCGAAGTGGCCAGTTGGTTTTTTGAGGTTTGGAACGAGCCGAATTTGAAGAACCTGTTTTTTAGCGGGGACCAGGCGGATTATTTTAAATTGTACCAGGAAACATCGACCACCATTAAATCGGTTTCGACTGACTATAAAGTTGGCGGGCCTGCAACGGCGGGTAATGCCTGGATAACGGACTTTATCAATTATTGCCATACCAACAAAGTGCCTGTAGATTTTGTGAGTACGCATGATTACGGTGTAAAGCAAGGCTTTTTGGACCAAACCGGTGAGGTAGGCGTTATTGTGAGCCAGAACAGGATGGCGGTATCGGGTAATATGATCAAATCGAAGAAAGAAATTGAGCGGTCGCCGATGCCTAATTTGCCATTGAATTATACGGAATGGAGCTCATCGTACACGCCGACAGACCCGATACATGATAATTATGTGGAGGCGGCTTATATGCTGGATAAGATAAAACATGCCGGACCGTATGTGAACTCGATGTCGTACTGGACATTTACCGATATTTTTGAAGAGCAGGGACCAAGGTTTACACCTTTTCATGGTGGTTTTGGGTTGTTGAACTATCAGGATATCAAAAAGCCGGCTTTTTATGTTTACCAATTTTTGAACAAGATGGGCGATGCTGAATTGAAGAGCAGCGATACGGCATCAGTGGTTTGTCGCGATAAGCAGGGCAATGTGCAGTTGTTGTTTTGGGACTTTACAATTACCCACCCGGGCGATTCGGTAAACGACCAGGTGTTTTATAAGCGCGACCTGCCGGCGAAAGCCATCGCTCCGGTGAAGGTAAAAATAGGCCATTTGACCGCAGGAAAATATGAGGTATTGATAAGGAAGGTTGGCTACCGCTCGAACGATGCTTACGCGACCTATTTTGATATGGGTTCGCCGGCGCAACTAACCAAGGCGCAGGTGGCGCAGATAAAAGAGAAAAACAGCGGGCAAGCGTTTTTGAAAATGGAAGTGAACATCCCGGCCAACGGTGTTTTTGAAAAAGAACTGCAGTTGCGCCAAAATGATGTTTACTTTGTGGTTTTACAGCGAATAATTAAATAAATATTAATTCCCCTCCCAATACCTATCGGGATGAGTGGGGGCGTGTTGGATGTGAAGAGGTTAGGTTGCGTTATTCGTTATGCATGGCGGAGGACACACCCCCTGCCCCTCTCGAGAGTAATAGCCCATGAATAGACATTTAATTTTTGTATATTTATGCAAATGAATGTAAGTGAAGTATTTACGAGATTTTCAACTCAGGAAGCCTGTATTGGATATCTGGAAGGATTAAGGTGGCAACACGAG
>NZ_CAITNG010000002.1 GCF_903893715.1 uncultured Mucilaginibacter sp. | reverse complement strand
GCCACCATTTGCCTGGCCGAAGGCCTTTGCGAAGGCGGTGAATTACACACCATTGAGGTGAACCCCGAAATGGAAGAAATGATAACCAAGGCCCTTGCACAGACGGACCCTGACAAGCAGATATACCCCCATTTTGGCGACGCCCGGGAAGTTCTTTTGGAATTATCCGATAAAATTTACGACCTTGCATTTATTGACGCCGACAAAAAAAGCAATCTGGCCTATTATCATTTGATATTTGAACAGGTTAGATCTGGCGGTTTAATTTTGGTTGACAATGTGTTGTGGAAGGGAAAAGTGTACGACGAAGCGGCAAATGATGCCGACACACGCTTGATACGTGATTTTAACGATGCCATCAATGCGGATAAAAGGGTGGAAAAATTAATCCTTCCGGTTAGGGATGGTATTATGGTCATCAGAAAAAAGTAAACGATGAAAAAAATCTTACTACTTGCACTGTTGTTTGTTTCAGTTGACGCCTGGGCGCAAAATGCTTCGCAATCTTATATCGAAAAATTTAAAGATCAAGCTATCCGCGTAATGCACCAAACAGGCGTGCCTGCCAGCATTGTTTTGGCCATTGCCATGCATGAGTCGGCTAATGGCAATAGCGCGCTTGCTAAAAACCTGAACAACCAATTTGGAATGAAGGGTTATGGCTTGGTGTTTTACAAGCGCCGCAAAAAAACAGTGAGCACATCGTATAAAAAATACGACTCGCCGGAAGAATCTTTTGATGATTTTGCCCGAATCATGACCGAGAAAACAAAATTCAGCGCCTTGGCCGATAAGCTTACCCATTACGATTATTTAGGTTGGGCGCACGGTATACAAAAAGCCGGTTACGCCAGTAGCCGTAAATGGGCTGCACAAGTGTTGAACCTGGTTACCAAATATCAGCTAAATACCCTCGACGAAAACCCCGATAACACACAAAGCGGAGCATTGGTTGCTGCGGGAGCAAATTGATAACTAAAACCCGTGTTGTTTTTTGCTTTAAAAGTGTAGTTTTACTAAAAAGTAAAATTTGTACCACTCCATGCGGAAAACCACCTGCGCGCTATTCATCCTATTAACATTAGCCTCCTGCTTTTCGCGAAAAAAATCCATTTCCAACGGTCAGGCGCGGCGCAACAACCAGGAAATACAAAAAGAAGTAACAAAGAACGGGGTAACCTATCAAACCTATACTCCTGACCAATACATCCAACGGTTTAAGCTCATTGCCATACAGGAAATGAATGCCTATGGCATACCGGCAAGTATTACGTTGGCGCAAGGCTTGTTTGAATCGGGCAATGGCAACAGCGATTTGGCACGTATTGCTAACAACCACTTCGGCATTAAATGTGGCAGCAGCTGGACAGGCAAAAGCTATTATAAAAACGACGATGCTGCCAACGAATGTTTCAGGGTATATAGCAACCCCGAAGACTCGTACCGCGACCATTCCAACTTTTTGCGCCGGAAAAACTACGCCGCCTTGTTCGAGCTGGATAAGAATGATTATAAAGGATGGGCACGAGGTTTAAAAGCTGCAGGTTACGCAACCAATCCTAACTACCCATCGTTAATCATAAATATAATCGAAAAATACAACCTTGACCAGTACGACCGGCCGGATACCAACCCTGTTCAAAAAACGAAACGAGAGGACAAAGTATTTAACCAGATAACTACCAACATGGGGAAAGACATTAAGGACTCGATTGTGCAAGTTACCCCGGTAAACAAGTTATACACCGTGAAGCAGGGCGATACGCTTTATAATATATCGAAGCGTTTTGGTTTGACCGTTGACGAATTAAAGACGCTGAACCGCATGGGCGATAACAACATAAAAATAGGCCAGCAACTGGTGATAGCAAAGTAGCGATGTTAATTTTTGTTAAAAGGTGGTACAATAACAAACAGATAGGTTAGTTTTATCGACAATGAAGTTTCGTTTGATCGTGCTGTTATGGATAATCCGGATACCGCTTGCCTTTGCGCAGGAAAAGCAGTACGACGGGATTGTGTTTGATAAGGATACCAAAGAGCGTATTGCCAAAGTTAATATCCAAAATACCAGCTCGGGGGCCAACAATTTTGATAACCTGAAGGCCGAGTTTAAAATCAATGCCAAACCCGGCGATGTCCTTATTTTTTCCAAATTCGGCTATTTTAGCGATACCCTTAAATTGGGCGCCGAGGCTACACTGGCAGTATACTTGAAACCTACCAGCATACCATTAAAGGAAGTTACGATAAGGGACAATTTAGACCCCGAAAAACGCTACGAAGCTACACGACGCGAATACGACAGGGTTTACGGAACATTGGCCAACCGCGACCTGTTGTCCATTGGCGGAGGAAACGGCGTTGGAGTAGGACTAAGCATTGATGCCTTGTACAATATGCTAAGCTTTAAGGGCCGTAATGCCGCGCGACTGCGCGCTACAATACAAAGGGATTACGAGCAAAACGTGATAGATGCGCGCTTTAACAAAACATTGGTGGAGAGCGTTACCGGTCTTAAAGATTTTAGCTTGACGGATTTCATGTTTAAATACCGACCAACCTACTATTTTGTGCTACAATCAAACGAATATGATTTTGTAAGGTATATAAAGAGCAGCTATGAACGCTATAAGTTTAACCCTAACGTTTATACCCTGCCACCGTTGAGCACTGCGCCATAACGGGGTTTGTTTTGTATAATAACAAGCAATTACTGCCCAATTCGTCGTTTATATTTTCAAAAAAAATGATTTAATTTGCCGCATGTCAAAAATTGGCTTTTGCATATTTATTGCCTCCTTTCTATTTATAGTAAACAAAAGCGAAGCCCAAAAAGCCGATTCCACTAAAATAGACACCAGCATCCTGAACAAATACAGGGTTGAACCGCCAAAAAACGTATTGCCGGTGCGCAGCCGGCCACTCAACCTTCACCCGGAATTGATACCCGTTTCGCCCCTGCCGTATGAGGTGAGTTACTGGCGCAAAAGCCTCGTATTGGGTATCAACCTTAATCAATCATCGTTCAGTAATAACTGGAGCGGAGGCGGTGTAAACTCCATAGCCCTGGGCAATAACTTCGATTTTAAAGCGGAATACAATCAAAAACCACAAAGCTTTACTACGGAACTGTTGATGATATACGGTATTTCGAAAAATTCGGGTCAAATAGCCCATAAAACCAATGACCGTATTTTTTTCGATAATAAGCTGGCAACCCAATTATCCAAAAGATGGTACTTTTTTGGTTCGGTAAGTTTTGAGTCGCAGTTTGCGCCGGGATACCAATATCCGGTAGATGCATCGGGGAATGCGCTACCTCCCCTGCTTATTTCAAAATTTATGTCGCCGGGTTATTTTACAGAGTCGCTGGGTTTTGAATATAAGCCGGATAAATTTGTTGACATCCGTTTGGGAACAGGTACCGCCAGGCAAACCTTTGTTTTGGATACCACAGTTTACCACAATATATCGGGAAATTACGGGGTAACACCAGGCAGCATTTTCCGGAACGAGCTGGCTTTCCAGGTGGTATCGAGCATCAATAAGGACATTGCCCAGAACATGAACCTGCAGGCGCGTTATGCGTTGTTTATCCCGTACAACAATTTTAGCCATATCACCCACCGCCTTGACGCCACCTTAGCGGCACACGTAAACCGGTTGATCAATGTTACCCTGAACGGCACCATGCTGTACGACATTACCACCAACAGCAAAATACAGGCATCGCAGGGTCTGGCGTTGGGGATAGTATATAAGTTCCCTTAACTGCTGCCTTTTTTCTTTTTCAGGCTCTGATAGTCGATATAATACTGCACCTTGATGGAGAAGTTGTTATTTGCAGGCTGACTGAAAGTATTGTTCAGGTTATGGTAATAGCCCGGTTCACCGGGGTAAACATCAGTTAAGGATGAGTTTTTGTAGGCCACGCTCAGCTCGCTGCCGGGTGCGAACTCCCACAGATATACCATGTCCACGTTAAAGGTATTAAAATCTTCATCGTTGCTGGCGTTAAACTCTGATGGTATGCGTTGCACCAGACTGCCGTTTGGCTGCAGGTTATAATAAATCACATTATTACGCCGGCTCCAGTAATGCCTAACGCGCAGGGTAAGCCCCATCACATTATTAAAAGTGTATTTCAGGTTAAATATGTTCTCCACCGTGTTGCGGTTATACAACGAAAACACCGAGGTGTTGTTGGCATCAACAGTAAAAAACCCATAAACATCGCGTTGCGGGTTATAAGTAACGTCTTCGCCAAAGCTAAAATGGTTGTTGATACGCAGGGTGTAAAAAAGCTCGTTGGTATTGGTATAAGAGTTTTGGCCATTATTTACCTCCACAACCTGCACAAAAAAACCGCCGCTCAACTGCTTGGCTCGGTTGGTGTTTCCATAAAAGTTGAAGCGGTAGCTTGATGGGGTATTAAAATACAGGCCGGTT
Source organism: uncultured Mucilaginibacter sp. (assembly GCF_903893715.1). GTDB lineage: Bacteria > Bacteroidota > Bacteroidia > Sphingobacteriales > Sphingobacteriaceae > Mucilaginibacter. Next base: position 16,690 of record NZ_CAITNG010000002.1, on the reverse strand, counting down.
ACCTCGGGGGCGTAAAAATCATGCCCGCCGGGTTGAATATGTTCGTTGGTGCCCAACTGCCAAAGGTTTTTTAGGGTAACATTGCCGCCGATGGCAAGGTCCATGGCTTGAAACACCGATGGCTCAAACCTGCGCGAGTAATAGATATTGGTCCAAATGTTCCATTGGTTAAAATATTTATTGGGCTTGTAAACGCCGTAATTGGTGTTGATATCGTGGTCAAAATAGTTGGGGTTGTTCAAAAAACCAAGATCGTTAGGGTTATAATTAGGGCTAACCAGGTCTTCGCTAACGTTCCATGTAAATGTGCCTAAGGTTTTACCTATATTGACCTCGTATGCATAGCCCGAAATATCGCTTCGGTCGGGGTAGCTCAGGTCGCTGCGAAAGCCAAATCCCGATAGGTTGTATGAGTTTTTCTTATTGTTTAGGTTATAAGCAAAGCCGCCAACGTTTGCATTATAATCGCTGCCAAAGCGGTCTACATTGGTATTAATGAGCGTGAACGAAGAATTGTTTTTAAGGTTTTGATCCAATACGATGATATTGTAGTTGGTGGTGGGCGCGGTTTGCACCATACGGGTTTGCCCCGTAAGCGTATCCTCAACAGTTGCATCGGCGGCTTGCGTTACCGCGTTAAAAACACCAATACCCAAACCGCCCGACGTACGGCCCGAAAACTTTGTGGCATTTAGCAGCCGCGTCTCCGACGGGTTTTTTACAACCTCTTCATTGGCGCCAAGGGCAATATTTCCATAGTCTATCGGATAGCCGCCTATATTGCGGGAGTAAAACAGTCCGCCTTTGTTAAATAACTCAGTGCCTTCGGTAAAAAACGGACGGTTCTCGTTGTACTTGATACGGAAAGGTGTTAGGTTGAGCACCTGATTGTCTGACTGTACCTGGCCAAAATCGGGTACCAGGGTCAAATCTAGCGTAAAACTTTGGTTAATGCCGTATTTAACGTCCATGCCGCCGTTTAGCGAACCGGTGGTATTGGCAATGCCGGGTGTGTTATATGGGTAATGATTAACATACGTCGACATATATGGGTAAAAAGCAAGCCGCACAGGCGGGCTAAGTTTTTCTATCCCCGTTAACTGTCCTTCCTGGTTCATCAGGCCGTTCTTTTTTGGGTCCAGTTCGTTCCAAAACAACTGTTTTTGCTCAGCCTGACGTTTACGAATGAAGTTGATGCCCCAGGTTTGCACATCTTTTTTGGGAAAACGCAAGGCGGAGTAAGGTATTTTGAACTCGGCCGTTCATCCCTGGTCGTCAATTTTTACCGCGCTTTCCCAAACCGCGTTCCAACTGGGGTCTTCGTTATTGCCATTAGGATTGGGCGCATACTTGGCATCAAACTGCACACCGGCCGCGGTAACATAAAAGCCCGATCCGTTTAAGCCGTCCAGGTAAGTATCCAGTATCAGCCCGATAAAATCCGAATTGCCAACATTGTCGCGGTTAACAAATTCGTGCTGTACTTTTTCTTTTGCTGTTTCGTACATGCGGGCGCCAACATAAATGGCTGTATTGTCATATAATATACGCACCTCGGTACGCTCTTCGGGCTTTTCGTGGCGGCCTGCTACGGGGTTCAACTCTACGAAGTCGGTAGCAACAGGTGCGGTTTTCCAAACCTCGTCGTCTAAAACGCCATCGATTTTTGGTGCTGTTACGGTTTTTTGTGCCGATATTTTTTTTACGGCGGGTTGGGCCAATGCCGCTAAACTGAAAAGAAGTATAGATGTGAGCAGGTATAAACGCGGCATAAAATCGGTTAATAGTTTTTTGTTATAAGACGTTCAAAACTAACATCGGTTACAGGGTGTTTTAGTTAAATTATTGTTAAGGGAAATTTTTTTAACGCGATTTAACATTTAATGGATTTTTACACCCTAAAGTAATGAGGCTATTCGCGTCAAAATCATAACTTTGTGGGCTTAAATTTTTAGTTTAAATAAGAACTATATACGATGTTTGAAAATCTTTCGGATAAACTCGACAGGGCGTTTAAGGTACTAAAGGGACAAGGTACCATTACAGAAATAAACGTGGCCGAAACCATGAAGGAAATACGTAAGGCCCTTTTGGATGCCGACGTAAACTATAAAACTGCCAAAACTTTCACCGACGACGTAAAGCAAAAAGCCATCGGCCAAAACGTATTGACCGCCATTTCGCCGGGACAGTTGTTGACCAAGGTAATGAACGACGAATTGACCCAGTTGATGGGTGGTTCAACAGCCGAACTTACCTTTGCCGGTTCGCCGACGGTTATTTTAATTGGCGGCTTGAATGGTGCTGGTAAGACCACTTTCACAGGAAAGCTGGCCAACTATTTAAAAACACAAAAAGGAAAAAAACCATTGCTGGTAGCAGGCGACGTTTACCGCCCGGCGGCGATAGAGCAATTAAAAGTATTGGGCGAGCAGATCGGCGTGCCGGTGTACGCCAACATGGAGTCGAAAGACCCGGTTGCTATTGCCCGCGAAGGGGTGGCTTTGGCCAAGCAGAACGGCAATAATGTAGTGATAGTGGATACCGCGGGCCGTCTTTCGATAGACGAGGCCATGATGGTGGAGATTGAGCAAGTAAAAGCCGCATTAAACCCGCACGAGATATTGTTTGTTGTTGATGCCATGACCGGCCAGGATGCTGTAAACACCGCCAAGGTATTTAACGACAGGCTCGATTTTACAGGCGTTGTATTGACCAAATTGGATGGCGATACACGCGGTGGTGCGGCCCTTTCCATCAAATCGGTGGTAAACAAGCCCATCAAATTTGTTGGTACGGGCGAAAAGATGGAGGCCTTGGATGTTTTTCACCCGGACCGTATGGCATCCCGTATTTTGGGCATGGGCGATGTAATATCGCTGGTTGAGCGAGCCCAACAACAGTTCGACGAGAAAGAGGCGGCCGAGCTGCAAAAGAAGATCCGCAAAAACAAATTCGACTTTAATGATTTTTTCGGGCAGATACAGCAGATCAAAAAAATGGGCAACATGAAGGATTTGATGGGGATGATTCCCGGCGTAGGCAAAGCCATGAAAGATGTTGAGGTGGACGATAACGCCTTTAAATCCATCGAGGCCATCATCCAATCGATGACACCTTACGAAAAATCAAATCCCGATAGCATTAACCAAAGCCGCCGTAACCGTATAGCCAAAGGATCGGGAACTAATTTGACCGAGGTAAACCGCCTGATCAAACAGTTTGACGATATGCGCAAGGTGATGAAACAAATGAGCAACCCCGCGGCCATGGCCAGCATGATGAAACGGATGCCAAAAATGTAAACGCCAACTACTTTATTTTAAACGCCCGCTATGTTTTTGTAGCGGGCGTTTTTTGTTTTTATCGTACCCAATACAAAACAAGAAACGCCAAAAATGTATAGGATTTTGTACGGTTTTTGAACCCCTCCGTATGCGATAACCGCGCTGAAGCCCCAAAAACAGCTATTTGGAACACTCTTTGTAAATTGTTTTGTGAGACCGGCCATTAAGGCAAGACCGGAAAAACAATTATCACATAAACTGAAGTAAAAAAATAAAGAGTCATGAAAAATCTATTTAAACCTATGCTTTTCGCAGCAGCGTTATTTGTTGCCAAAGCAAGTGTTGCCCAAATAAATGTTGGGGCAGCAACAGCTACCAAAGTTGCAACACAGGCAACATTGCCAACAGCTAACATTGCAACTACCACACAAAAAGTTGTGAGCCAATCGACCAATGTGGCCAGCCAGGCCGCAGATAAAAGCCAGGCAGCGGTGAAGGCTACAGCCAATAATGCCGCCAAAACATCGGCGGATGCAAATGCCAATGTTAAAGCAAATTCAGCTGCAGCTGTTACCAAATCGAACGATGCGGTAAATGCTTCTTCGAACACAGCGATTAATGCTTCAACTAAGGCCAAAGCAAACGCCAGCGACGCGATAGCCGCTTCAAAAAGCACAGCAGCCTCGGCCAATGCTGCCGTTAGCGCAAAAAAATCGGCAGCTGTTGCCGCGTCTGGTAAAACAGTTGCCCATGCAAAACATGTTGCAAAATCGGCTAAAGTAAGCGCGAGCAATTCAACATCGGCAAACGGTTCGGCCAGTGCCGCCTCTTCGCCCAAAAAAGCAGATGCCAGCGTTTCGGGTACCACAGCCTCAAGTACTGATATAAAAGCTGGTGGTAAAGATGCAAGCATCAAAGGGTCATCATCTACGCAAGGGAGCCTGAGCGCAACCAAAAACAAATAATTGTCAGCTGACATCATAAAGTCAAAAAGGCCAAGACTGGCCTTTTTGATTTTATATGGCCAAACCCTTTTTCAACCTATCGCCATGAAAAAACACCTATTATTAGCTATGGCCGTGATAATGGCGATAGCATTAAACAATTATACAGCAGCCTGCCAAAGCGATACTTCAAAAAAAACTCCTGCAAAAAGCGTATTTTATAACGGGGGCATACAGTATTTATCAAACCTCACCTATGCCGGCCGCAGCGACAATTCGAGCGTGCCGGTTTTACTACCTAATTTTACCATTATATCCAAATCCGGCCTCTTTTTGAACGCCACCGGGTATTTTGACCTATCCGGCTCAAATTCAAAATCAGAAGGGTTAAGCGTTACACCGGGCTATGTCTTTTCGTTCGATGACAAAAAGCAATATGGCGGATCCATCTCGGCAACCAAATATTTTATAACCAGCAGCAGCCCCATTATCCTCTCGACCTTCAACTTTACCGCCGATGGCCAATTGTACTTTAACCCCGGCAATATTGTTAAGGCAACTATCGGCGCAAGCTATCGCATTGGTAAAGACAATAGCAACGACATCATCAATACCGGCGAATTATCCAAAGAAATATCGGTTTTTAAAACCGGCACCGAAAAGAAAGATGGTTTGAAAGTGGAACCCACCGCCATGCTTTATGCCGGTACCCAATCGTTCGAACAAACTTATTATACACAATCGCAGGTGCAAAGGGCGGTAACCAACCCCTCGCCTTCAAACCCGTTGAACGTATTGTTTCCGAGCCAGCCATCGCAAACCATAATTACCCAAACAGTAACGCAGCAAAAGCAACAAGAGGTAAAGCAATACAATCTGCTTGCTTTAAGTGGCTCGATGCCGTTAACCTACACCGTTGCCAAAACGCAACTAAGTTTTACGCCTTACCTGATAAAGCCGTTTAATCAAGTTGATTATACCAGCAACACACAGATGAACGGACTATACTTTTTATTTACTCTGGGGGTAAGTTTAACGTTTTGATAAAAGGTAAAGCGCCTCATTGCACAGAAGGGCAATGCCTGGCTATGCAATGAGGGCTGTGATAGGATGTAGGGTCGGTGATGTTAATGGTCTGTAATCAGGTGTGCTGAATTTTGCGCCAGAGGGTTTTGTTCTATAGGCTTTTGTCCCATCGCGAAAAACACACCCAATAACAAGCTAAAAAATATTGTCAATAACAGGAACAGCTTTGCCATAAATCTTTCTGTGCCTACTCTTTCGTTTTCGGCTTACCCGTACTTCAATAATTTTTTATAAAGTTGGGCAAATATGATGACCCCCGCAACGAGGGAATAACCCAAAGTGAATAGGTGTTTTCACCGAATAAATACAGTGAAAACACTGTGTAATTTGTAAAAACACAATGCTAACTTTACAAAAATTCACCTAAACACAAATTATCTAATTATTATGGCAAAGCACAGAAAAGTTGACAACACATTGGCCCAGGGCTGTGTTGCAAACTATGTAAAAATTTATCAAAGCAGCACTGACCCAGCGGTAAAGGCAGCATATTCGGATGGGGCTGTATTAGACAAAACGGAATTAATAGAATTTCTTAAAACTTTAAAAACACCAAGTGTGAAAATCACATTTGGCGTATATACGGATGAGTATGTAAAACAGTACCCAACAGCTAAAAATGGCAGGTTAACAGCGTTTATGTACCCAAGTACTGTAATTCCACCAGATATTAAGTTGGTAGCAGGCGGATATGTTGCACCAGGCGACGGCGGCATCGGTAGTGGGGATGGTGATCCGTTAAACATTGTCCAAATGACACCATAAATAAATTTGACAGGTAATGACAGTTGTCTGGTCTCAGTATTTTGAGTTTGTAAGTTTGTTGTTTGCGATAATTTTTTATCGCAAACTCAGATTTTTTAGGTTAACGCCTTTTTTGTGGCTTTTAATAGTCGTTTGTATAGCGGAAACTTGTGCGGTAAATAAAAATTGGTTTGGCCAAAAAACGACCTATGTTATTTATAATTATTACCTACTTGTGTCGTCGCCAATTTCATTGTGGATATTCTTGAATATGCTTGATTTCAAGGGATTTATAAAAACAATTTATCTTGTAATTTCGAGCCTCGTAATGGTTTTTTTATTGTCTAACTTTTTCTTTTTACAGGGGCCAATAAAATTTGACAATTTTTCGTTTGTGATGATTGAGTTTGTAAAGGGGTTGCTTTCATTAATGGTGATAACCAAGCTGCTCCGTGAAGACAATTACGATATTAGTATTAGTGGTAACCCCTATTTTTGGATAAGCGGAGGAACGTTGATTTTTAGTATTGGGTCAATCGTGCTGTTGGGTCCGCAGCAATTTATTTTATTTTATAAAATACAAATAGCGGGCCTTAGCATCTATCAAATTATTTTGCCGCTGTTGAGTGTTATCCTTTATCCAAGTTATTGTTATGCATTTTACCTATGCAAGAAACTAACCAACAAATTGTTGTTACTATAGTAGCAGTTGTAGTATTGTTGATCTTGATAGAATTAATCATGCTTTTTTTGGCTGTATATTATCATAACAATAAAAAAGAACACCATTTGGAAAAAGAACGGCTTAAATCGAGCTTCAGGCAGGAGTTGCTGACGGCGCAACTGGAGATGCAGGAGCAAACCATGCGCAACATCAGCCAGGAGATACACGACAACATCGGCCAAGTGCTTTCATTTGTAAAATTGAACCTGGCCACGGCAACAACACTAAGCAATGGCGAAAAAGACGAACGCATTGCCGAAAGCAAAGATTTGGTTGCGCAGGCCATAACCGACCTGCGCGACCTTTCGCGCAGCCTGAGTGTAGATAATTTTGCGGCAAAAGGATTTATCCCGTCTATTAAAACCGAGGTTGAACGCATCAACAAAAGCAAGCTACTCAACATTAACTACAAACAAAAAGGCACGGCATTTAGTCTGGGCGAGCAAACCGAACTGGTTTTATTCAGGCTTTTGCAGGAATCGATAAACAACACCTTAAAACATGCCAACGCACAATGTTTGAACATTAGCTTGCAATACGCTAAGGATTTGGTAACTTTAACAACCTCGGATGATGGAACAGGGTTTGATTTGGATGAAGCCATTGGCAAAAACGGTTCGGGCCTTAAGAACATCAGGAACAGGGCAAGCCTTATCGGCGCCTCGGTGCTCATAAAAAGCGCGGTTGGCGAAGGTTCGGAAATAAAGGTCAGCTTAAACCCATCACAACAACATGCCTATGTCGACTCAAAATATTCAGGTAGCCCTGGTTGATGATCATCGCCTTTTCAGGAGTGGGATAGCATCGCTCATCAATAATTTTGTTGGCTACGAGGTAATGATGGAGGCCGGCAACGGTAAAGAATTTACCCAAAAAATAAGCAAGAAATTTGCACCCGATATTGTCCTGCTCGACATTAACATGCCCGAAATGGATGGCATGGCCACAACAAAGTGGTTAAAAAGCAATTATCCGGAGGTAAGCGTCATCATATTATCGATGTTTGAAGATGCGGACACCGTGGTTTCGCTGGTAAAAATGGGCATAAAGGGATACTTGTTAAAAGATGCCGAACCGGAAGACTTTAAAGAAGCCCTGGACACCGTATCGGCCGAAGAAGTTTACTATCCCCCTTTTGTGGCCAGACATCTGGTGAACAACCTGCAATACAAGGCACCTATTAATACCGTTAAGTTGAGCAGCAAGGAAATAGAGTTTTTGAAATATGTAGGCACCGAAATGACCTACAAAGAAATTGCCGAAAAAAATGGCCATCAGCGCAAGGACCGTGGATAGCCACCGCGACCAGCTTTTTGAAAAGCTGAACGTAAAAAGCAGGGTTGGGCTGGTGATGTACGCGTTGAAAAATAAACTGATAGAAATTTGACCCGGCACCCTTAATTTGCTAAAATATTTAGCAAATTTGTTTTATGGGACATGAGGATAATCCGGATTATTTTAAAGGCCGTGGAGCGCAGGTAAACACGCACAACAAGTTTCTGAAAAACAAATACGTACTCGAACATATCGAAGGGCTTGACGAATCCATGCTCGAAAACTCGGCAACGCAGATATTTGATGAGCACCCCAAAAAAATAGTCAGTGAATCGAACAGTCCCGACCTGCATTTTATGCGCTCTATAAACCCTTACCAGGGCTGCGAGCATGGCTGTATTTATTGTTATGCCCGCAATACGCACGAGTACTATGGCTTTAGCGCGGGGCTCGATTTTGAAAGGAAGATAATTGTAAAGCGCAATGCCGCCGAGCTATTGGAAGCATATTTCAACAAAAAAAACTATCAGCCCAGCATGATATTGGTATCGGGCAACACGGATTGTTACCAGCCACTGGAACGCAAACTGAAAATAACCCGCTCATTGCTTGAGGTTTTTTTAAAGTATAAACACCCCGTAGGCATTATCACCAAAAACAATTTGATACTGCGCGATATTGACCTGTTGCGCGAATTGGCTAAACTGAACCTGGTGCACGTTAATGTATCCCTCACCTCGCTCGATGAGCATTTGCGACAAAAGCTTGAACCCCGCACTATCACCGCCGGTGGCAGGCTTGGCGTGATACAAAAACTATCGGAAAACGGTATCCCCGTAAGGGTTATGGCCGCGCCGATTATACCAGGGCTAAACAGCAACGAAATACCTAACCTCATCAAAGCCTCGGCCGATAGGGGGGCATTGTCTGCCGGGTTTACTATTGTAAGGCTGAACGGAAGCATAGCGGAACTTTTTACCGATTGGATACATAAAGCTTTTCCGGACAAGGCCGATAAAGTATTGAACATGATAGCTGAGTGCCACGGCGGCCAATTGAACGACAGCCGTTTTGGTACACGTATGAGCGGCGAGGGCAAAATAGCGGAATCTATACAACAATTGTTCAGGATGGCCTGCGCCAGGTTTTTGGCCGGAAGGGAAATGCCGCCCTATGATTTGAGCCATTTTACGCCACTGGCAGGAAAGCAGACGGAGTTGTTTTAATTTGATGGCGCGCCAATACGGGCAAGCCCGTCTTTGGCTTTTTGCTCCAAACTATTTTTAAACTGTTTGGTGCTGAAACCAGACAGCATTTGGTAAGCGTTGCGTGCCCTGGCAAAATCTTTACGTTGCTCGTAAATCATACCGATGCGGATGGCCGAACTTGCCGCATAGTGATAAGTGGATGTTTTACCTATGGCTATTGCCTTTTGATAATAGATGATGGCTTCGTCATCATTGTCCATCGAATCGTAAATGCGGCCTATGCGGTAATAGTATTCAATTTTGTCGCGCGCAAGCGAAAAGTCGTTAGGTGTTTTGCTCAGTACAATGGCGAGTGCTTTAGTATAAAAACCCCCATCGCACAATAAGCGAGAACGGAGCAGATATGGGTTTGCCGGGGCGTCGTTGGCTTCGTCAAGGGCCTGTTTGTCTTTGTCGTTGTACAAATATCCCCTATTTTTTACCAGTTGCAAAAACGCCTGATAGCGACGCATGTCGCCATCAAGCAAACATTGCCAGCCCAAATGCAGGTAAGCGTCTTTTATATAGTCGACACCGTTATAATCTTTCAAAAACTTGTTGAAGTAATTGTTTGCATCGCTGTCTTGCCGGTTCATTTTTGCGATGGCCAGCATATAATCAAGATACGGATAAGGCTGATAATCTGGCGGGCGGTTCTCTAATAGCTCAATCACCTCGTTACTGTGCCCCGTGCGCAGCGAAACATAGGCGATGATATAGGTTTTAAACAAGCTGCTGGCGTTGTCTTCGGCTGCAGTGAGCTTCAACATTTTTTGATATGCATCCGGGTCGTTAGCTACGTTGGTTTGGATATAGGTAAGATAATACACCAACTCATCGTAATGATAAGCATATACCGAGCTTTTGATAGTTGCCGACGTTGTTTCGAGCATTTTTATGCCGACTTGCGTGTCTCCCTTTATGCCAAAAAAACCAAGTACGCTTTTTAAGGCCCCGCCCGGTAGCGAGCCAAGCAGTACATTGATTACCCCTAAGGGGATATTATCGGGTAAAAATGCCGGAAATTTTTTGGTGTTATCCTGCAGCAATCGGTATGCTTTGTTGATGGCCCAGCCGGCAGAGGTATAGTTGGCAAAGCGGCTCTCCAAAAAGGCCCATTGCAGATAGATTTGTGCCATCGAAAAGTTGTAATATGGCGAGCGCTCGTCTTCGCTTTCCAAAAGGGATATGCGGGTGTCTTTGTTTTTCCTTAGTTTTTCAAACTCGTCTTTGTTTTCGGTGGTCAGCAAGTAATAAAAATCGTAATAATTGTCGATCAGCAGGTAAATGGAGTTTTTGGGGTGCTGCGCCTTTTCTTTATTGATGAGTTCGCGTGCTTCGGGCAGCCGGAGGCTTAAAATACATTTATAGGCGCGTACACAGTTTGGATTGAAATCAAAATAGGCGTAAGCATCGGCTTTGAAGCACAGGAACAGTATGGTTATAAAAAGTAGCTTTCGAAACATTGTCGCAAAAAAAAGGCGCCCTATTTAAGGCGCCAATATATCATTTAAAAACCAAACCTTATGCAGGCTCAGCTTCAAGTGCCATTTGTTCATCAACCAAAATACGGCCACAATGTTCGCAAACAATAATTTTTTTGCGCTGACGGATATCCGATTGGCGTTGTGGTGGTATTTGGTTAAAGCAACCCGAGCATGAATCGCGGCTGATGGTTACCACGGCCAAACCGTTTTTAGCGTTCGAACGCAAACGGGTGTAGGCAGTTAACAAACGTTCTTCGATGTTCGCTTTAGCTTTTTCAGCTTCGGCTGTCAACTCCAATTCGTCTTTTTGGGTTTCGCCGGTGATGGTATCCAATTCGGCTTTTTTAGCGTCAAGGTCGTGTTGACGGCCTTCAAGGTCGGCAACGGCTTTTTCGTAGATTTGGGTTTTGGTAGTTATTTCAAAACCATATTCCTTGATTTTCTTTTCGCTTACCTGAATGTCGAGGCCTTGTATCTCAATTTCTTTCGATATTGCTTCGTATTCGCGGTTGTTTTTAACCTCGTTAAGCTGAACCTCGTATTTCTTGATGTTGGCCTGTGCTTCCTTGATCAGGTTTTTGCGCGTTACGATGGAATCTTCAAGATCATCCAGTTCGCTTTTTATTTTTTGTATGCGTGTTTCCAATCCGGCAACCTCATCCTCTAAGTCCGATACTTCCATTGGAAGCTCGCCCCTTACCTGACGTATTTTGTCGATTTTTGTGTGGATGGTTTGCAGTTCGTATAAAGCTTTAAGCTTCTGTTCTATGGTCTGTTCCATTAAATCAAATATTTGATGGGGTTTGTACTTACTCCTGTTAAACGGACGGCAAAGTTAACAAATTTTTTATTAATAATTTCAACTAATAAATTCTGGGTAAATTGCTCACTTTCAAAATGTCCGATGTCGGCAATCACCAGTTTTTCTTCGGCATCAAAAAACTCGTGATATTTAAAATCGGCAGTGATAAAAACGTCGGCCCGGGCGCCTATAGCCTGCTTTAGCAAAAAACTGCCTGATCCGCCGCAAACAGCCACCGTTTTAACGGGTTTGTTGCGCAAGTTGGTATAGCGGATGACGTCGGCTTTCATTTTATGCTTTACCATTTGTAAGAAGGACGTTTCGTCCATTGGTTCGGTCAGCTCGCCCACCATACCCGACCCCACATTGCCGTACGGATTAGTAACCGGGTACAAATCGTAAGCCACTTCTTCGTAGGGATGTTCTGTAAAAAGCGCCTTTAATACTTTGCTTTCGAGGTTAATGGGGTAAATGGTTTCTATCCTTGTTTCGGGCTCGTTTTGCACCTGGTCAATCTCACCTACAAAGGGCTGCGTATTTTCGTCGGCTTTAAAGGTGCCTGTGCCTTCAGTATTAAAACTGCAATCGCTATAGTTGCCTATATGGCCTGCACCCGCCCCGAATAAAGCAATGCGTACAGCTTCGGCGTGGCTTACGGGCACAAAGGTTACCAATTTTTTAAGCAAACTTGTTTTAGGTGCCAATATGCGGCAATTGGTCAGGCCTAACGTTTCGCAAATGCGGGCATTAACGCCTGTCGCAATATGGTCGAGGTTGGTATGGATGGCATAGATGGCGATATCGTTTTTTATGGCTTTTTGTACCACCCGCTGCACATAGGTTTTGCCGTTAAAATTTTTTAGCCCTTTAAATACGATGGGATGATGCGAGATGATAACCTGGCAGCCGCTGGAGATCGCCTCATCGACCACGGCTTCGGTACAATCTAACGATACCAGGGCTTGCGTAATTTCCATATCAGGATAACCCACAATGAGGCCGCAATTGTCGTAATCTTCCTGATAGGCCAAGGGGGCGAGGCTTTCGAGGTATGCGGTGAGCTCAGATAGTTTCATAACCATATAAATCGTGTTTAAAGGTAGCGTTTCAATTTTAATGGAAACCCATCGTGTAAACAAAATTCCCCATTTTGGTGAAAATTTCCCCGATGTGTTTCGAAGTTGAACCATAAAACCCTGATAATTGCGGCATTAAAGGCCATTTTTACTGTTTGGTATTGTATTTGGATAGGGTAATACATACGTTAATAAAAATCTCTTTCCCCTGATTGATTTTTTATAAAAATATAATTGATGAATTGTTGTTGGTTTAAGGCCGATGAATGTTTTTGATGGAACATTTATCGGCCTTTTTTTGGCCTTTTAACCCCCCTCCACCCCTTGCGGGCAAAAAAAATAAAAATGACTTTGTACTAAACCCCGTAAGCTGTATATTTGTAAGGTAAACTTACAAGTTTAACTTGCAAATAATGAAAAACCAGGCTTTAGCTACAGACTTGCGCACAGTTGTTACCAGATTGGTAAAAAAACTACGCAAACAATCAACAACAGGCGAAAACCTGTCGATGACCGAGCGTTCTACTATCGCGCTGCTCGACCAGTACGGACAACTATATCCCAATGAGCTTGCCGCGATGGAAAAAATTACCACGCAGTCCATGTCGCAAATACTGAACCACCTGTTAGAGTTGGGCTGCATCATCCGCACCCCTTCGCAAACTGATAAACGCAAGGTAATTATATCGCTGTCGCCGGTAGGCAAAGAAGTATTGGTTAAAGTGCGCAATGAACGCGATGAATGGCTAAGCAACGCGTTGGAAAAAAGCTGCACACCCGATGAGATATATGCATTGGTGCAGGCAATAAAGCCACTGAAAAAACTGGTTGATTTTGATTGAAATAAGGGGAGAATATTAAGAGATGAAGATTGATAGTACATTTAGCGCATTTAAGAGCCGCAATTTCAGATTGTTTTTTAGCGGGCAAGCGGTGTCGCTTGTGGGTACCTGGATGCAACGAACGGCAGTAAGCTGGATAATTTATACTTTAACGCACTCCACACTGATATTGGGCATTACCGCTTTCGCGAGCCTTTTTCCATCTTTTGTGCTGTCGTTAGTGGGTGGCGTGGTGTCCGACAGGTATAATCGCCACAAAGTGCTCTTGGTGACGCAAATAGCCTCTATGATACAGGCAGCATTGCTGGCCATTATGGTGTTGACGAACCATTATTCGGTATGGGGCATTATTGTTTTGAGCGTGATATTGGGTATCGTCAATGCTTTTGATGTGCCCGCCCGACAATCACTGGTTTATGAAATGGTGGACGACAAGGCCGACCTTGCCAACGCCCTGGCACTCAATTCGTCGATGGTTACATTTTCGCGCATTGTTGGTCCGCCGATAGCGGGTATTATACTGGCACAGTTTGGCAATGGTATTTGTTTTGTTTTAAATGCCCTGAGTTTTGTTGCGGTAATTTTTTCGTTGTTACAAATGCGCCTGCCAGACTATCATCCCAACCCGCATACCAAAAATGTGTTTCAGGAAATGCGTGAAGGGTTCACCTATCTTAAACAAACACCCTCAATTACGTATATCCTGATTATGCTCGCGCTGGTCAGCTTGTTTGTGTTGCCCTTTGGCAACCTGATGCCGGTTTATGCCGAACAAATATTTAAGGGAAACGCCCGGACTTTTGGGGTTATTGATGGCGTAATTGCCGCAGGCTCGTTCGCGGCAGCTGTTTTTTTGGCTACGCTGCCATCGGGCTCAAACCTGAAGAAAGTGTTGGCCGTTAATACCCTGATATTTGGCTCGGGACTGGTGCTTTTTTCGCACCAGGGCAATTACTGGCTGTTTTTGGTGTTTTGCGCCATGGCGGGTTATGGTATGATGTCGCAGATCACCATTAGCAACACCATTTTGCAAACCACAGTGATACCGGCCATGCGGGGCAGGGTGGTCAGCTTTTATGCCATGGCCTTTTTTGGGATGATGCCGCTTGGCGGATTGTTGATTGGAGCGATATCGCACTTAATAGGTACGCAAAACACTATTTTGGGCGAGGGCATCATCGCGCTTATCATAGGCTTGGTACACCTGCGCTTTTTAAAGATAAACAGGAAAAAGTATAAAATGATGCGTGAGCAGGTTCAAGCGGCAACCGATCTGGAGCTGAGCGACCTTAGCCCCTCGTAACAGTAAAAACATCTTAAACAAAAACATAATCAAAAAACAATCCTATGATCACCGAATTAGATGAAAATATTGCATTAGTATTGATCGACCTACAAAACGCGATCGTTGGCCTTACGGCAGCGCCACACCCTATGGATACGGTGCTCGAAAACGCTAACAGGCTGATAGCGGCCTTCCGCAAAGCGGGCAAACCTATTGTTTTGGTGAATGTAAACCATGCCGGTGCAAAATGGACGAAAAGCCGAAAAGAGGCAAGTCCGGGTAGTACTTCCAGCATGCAATTTACAGAAGGCTGGGACCAGATAAGCCCCAGGGTCGATTCGCACCCGGACGATATTTATATTACCAAGCATACCTGGAGCGCTTTTTATGAAACCGCCCTGCACGATGAACTGCAAAAACGAAACATCACCAACATCGTTTTAGGCGGCGTATCGACAAGTATAGGCGTTGAGGGTACGGCACGCTCGGCCAGCGAACGGGCCTATAACATTACCTTCATCAGCGATGCGATGAGCGATCTTGCCGCCGAAGCGCACGAAAGGAGCCTGAAATATATTTTCCCGCGGATGGGCGAGGTGGGCACTACCGATGAGGTATTGGCGTTTTTGCGTTAATGTAGGTTGGGTGGATGTTTAGCCCTTCGCCCCCTTTACATTTATCATTACGATACTGGCATGGGGCTGGCCCAATGTTTTGCCCGGCCTCACGTCGAGGTAATGGGTAAGGTAACCGGCAATGATAGCCCGCATGGTGCGTTTGGTAGCTTCGGCAAATTCGGGCATCATAGCGGTGGTGGAGCGGTAAAAGGCCATTTTTCCTTCTGCATCAATAATTACTGAAAACGAATACGAAAAATCATCATAGGCTTTTTGTATGCTGATGTTGTATTCGGGCAGCATATAGGTTGGTATGGGGTCTTCCATCGCCGTTTCATCGGGCTCGGGTAATACCCGTTCAACTTTTAATAGTGGGCTTCGGCTTTTCAGCTCAGCTTGCTCCGTTGCCGAAAATGCGCTATCGGGTACACCGTTTACTTCATTAATGCGTTGTTTGATGTACAAGGTATCCTTGCGGCTTGGGTGTTGCAGGCTTTGAGGGGTGGTATGCAAATGGTTTTTGATGTAATCGTTGGCATACAAGGTCATGTACATATTCGATTTGGCGTACGTTATTACCTGGTCCTGCACGTGCAACACCTGGAATACCAAGCTATCTTTACATATCTTGCGTAGTTTTATCCAAGCCCAAGCTACGTTGAAAACCGAGTCGTGGTCGTACCCGACCGGGCAATTGAAGAACTTTTTTTTTGCCGGGCTGTAAATATTTACGGAGTCGGTCGATATAAAAGTGAGCTGCCAATCGGGTTTCATTTGGTAGCCGTTTTGCGCGAAGCTGAGGCCATTGTCGAACACCCGCTTCACCTCGGTAAATTGTATACCGAACACGCTTTTAAACGATGGCGTCTCCGGCTTTAGGCGGTTTTTGCAGGATAAAAAAGACAGCAAAATAAAAAAGAGCAATACAAACAGATACCTTTTGTGCATAGGTTGCTAAAATACAGCTTAATGTGTGAAAACGAACAAACCGGACACATTGAACTAAATTTTTACAATGCCGGGGATTTTTTGTATATTGTGGGAACCGCTGATTTGATGGGTGATGTTTTTGATTTCACAGGCCCACTTTGACGGATTTTTTTTGAAATACCCATAAATACCCATGTACTTTTAGAATCAAGAGTCGAGAATTAGGAATCGAGACAAAAAATTAAGCACCCATAAATACCTATGTACTTTTAGAATCAAGAGTCGAGAATCAGGAATTGAAACAAAAAATTAAACACCCATAAACACCCATGTTTTTTTGAAAT
>NZ_CAITNG010000001.1 GCF_903893715.1 uncultured Mucilaginibacter sp. | reverse complement strand
TATTTGATTTGTTTCCCCCTATATTTGCCGCATGGAATCTCAAAGTTTGCCGGTTAATTATTTGCCCATCATTTTCCAAATGATAGTGGCATTGGCTTTTGTGGTAATCGTAATGTTTGTTACCCATAAATTAGGCCCCACGCGTAAAACAGCCGATAAGTTAACCACGTTCGAGTCGGGTGTGGAAGTAATAGGTAATGCCTTTACACCCATATCCATCAAATACTTCCTGGTAGCCATATTGTTTGTGTTGTTTGATGTGGAAGTAATTTTTATGTACCCCTGGGCGGTAAATTTTAAAGACTTAGGTTCGCCCGGCATGATCGAAATGTTCATTTTTATGGGCACCCTGTTGTTGGGCTTTATATACGTCCTGAAAAAAGGCGCTTTGGATTGGGATTAATTAGAATAATTCTAAATACCAACCTTAGTGTTTTTTTAACACTGTTGAACAGATTATTGTTAATTTTGCACTCATCCTTGTAAAAGGTGGGTTTTTATATTAGAAGCTTATGAGTGACATTCAAATTGTTGAAGCCCCTCCGGGCGTTGAAGGGTCGGGATTTTTCGCTACATCATTGGATAAGGCCGTTGGTTTGGCCCGTTCATACTCACTGTGGCCCTTGCCTTTCGCAACATCATGCTGCGGTATCGAGTTTATGGCTACCATGGCCTCACATTACGACCTTTCTCGTTTTGGTGCCGAGCGTTTAAGCTTTTCGCCCCGCCAGGCCGACTTGTTGATGGTAATGGGCACTATTGCCAAAAAAATGGCCCCCGTACTACGCCAGGTTTATTTGCAAATGGCCGAACCCCGTTGGGTAATGGCCGTAGGTGCCTGCGCATCAAGCGGTGGTATTTTCGATACTTATTCGGTTTTGCAAGGTATCGACGAGATTATCCCGGTTGACGTTTACGTTCCCGGATGCCCGCCACGCCCCGAAGCCATTATCGATGGTTTTATCAATATCCAAAAACTGGTACAAACAGAATCGGGCCGCAGGCGCGAAGACCCTAAATACCAGGAATTATTAGCTAAATACGGAATCCTATAGTAATGGCCAAAATATCGAACGAAGAGCTTCTTCAACAGTTGGTTTCAAAATTTGATGACAAGATCACCCAATTGGGCGACCCTTATGGCCTGCTTACCATCGAAACCAGCCGCGATGAGATTACCAATGTTTTAAGCTACCTCAAAAACGACCTCGATTTTATCCATTTAACCGATATTACCGCCATTCACTATCCCGAATTGGAAAAACCTTTTGGGGTAATTTACCATGTACACAACCTGGCCGGTGGCATCCGCATCCGCATCAAAGTATTTTTAGCTGCCAACGATGTACACATCCCTACAGCAAGCGAAATATGGAACGGTGCCAATTGGATGGAACGCGAAACCTATGACTTTTTCGGGATCCAATTTGACGGTCACCCCGATTTGCGCAGGATACTGAATGTTGACGATATGGAGGTTTTCCCGATGAGGAAAGAATATCCTTTGGAAGACCCGAACCGTATAGATAAAAAAGATTATTTCTTTGGAAGATAAACATGCACAATCACCTTCTCATAACAGATAACGATCCGCAAAGTGAGCTTTCCACTTTAAACCTGGGGCCTACCCACCCGGCAACGCATGGTGTGTTCCAAAACGTACTGGAGCTGGATGGCGAGCGGATAGTGAGCGGCGTATCAACCATCGGTTATATTCACCGTGCTTTCGAAAAAATTGCCGAACACAGGCCATTTTACCAGATAACCCCATTGACCGATCGTTTAAACTACTGCTCATCGCCCATCAACAACATGGGCTGGCACATGACGGTGGAGAAATTATTGGGTATCGAGATGCCAAAACGTGTGGATTATCTGCGCGTTATCATCATGGAACTGGCCCGTATTACCGATCATATTGTTTGTAACGGCGTATTGGGTGTTGATACCGGTGCCTTTACCGGCTTTTTGTACATGATGCAGTTCCGCGAGCATGTGTACGAGATATACGAAGAAATTTGCGGGTCGCGCCTTACTACCAATATTGGCCGTATAGGTGGTTTCGAACGTAATTTCAATACCATCGCTTTTGATAAAATCAGGAAATTCCTCAAGGAGTTCCCTGTAGCGCTGCGTGAGTTTGAAGCGTTGTTTAACCGCAACCGTATATTTATCGATCGTACCAAAGACATCGCCGCTGTTACTGCCGAAACCGCCCTGAGCTACAGCTGGACCGGCCCGATACTGCGTGCCGCAGGAGTTGATTACGATGTGCGCGCTCAAGAGCCATATAGCTCGTATCAGGATTTTGATTTTGAAGTACCCGTAGGCACCAATGGCGATGTTTACAACCGCTTTTTGGTACGTAACGAAGAAATGTGGCAAAGCCTGCGCATCATTGAGCAAGCCATGGAAAAACTGGAGAAAGAAGATTTATCCATTTTTCACGCCGCTGTGCCCGAGTTTTATTTGCCGCCTAAAGAAGAAGTTTACAACAATATGGAAGCCCTTATTTATCACTTTAAAATTGTGATGGGCGAAATAGATACTCCTACAACCGAAGTTTACCACGCGGTTGAAGGCGCCAATGGCGAACTGGGCTTTTATTTGGTGAACGATGGCGGCCGCTCGCCCTACCGTCTGCATTTCCGCAGGCCAAGTTTTGTAAATTACCAGATGTACGCGCCCATGAGCCGCGGTATGGTACTGAGCGACGCGATTATTAACATGAGTAGTTTAAACGTTATAGCCGGAGAATTAGATGCTTAGAGTTGAAGATACACAAGGCCAGGTCGAGTTTTCGGCAGCACTCATCACAAAGTTCGATGATGTGGTAAGCCGTTATCCGGAAGGAAAACAAAAAGCCGGCCTATTACCTATACTGCATTTGGTACAGGCCGAGTTTGGCTGGGTAAGCCCGCAGGCTATGGATAAAATAGCTGAATATTTGGATATACAGCATGTTGAGGTTTACGAGGTGGCTACATTTTACAGCATGTACCTGCTGAAACCACAGGGAAAATACTTTTTGGAGGTTTGCCGCACCGGTCCTTGCTGCCTGAATGGTGCAGAAAAACTGATGGGTTATATTGAACAAAAATTGGGTGTAAAAGAAGGCGAAGTTACTGCCGATGGCTTGTTTAGCTGGCGCGGTGTGGAGTGCCTTGCAGCCTGTGGCTTTGCCCCGGTTTTGCAAATTGGCCCCGAATATACTTTTTACGAAAACTTAACCCCCGAAAAGGTGGATAAGCTGATAGCAGACCTAACCGCTCAAACAAAAAATTAAGGAAATGAAACAGAGAATGACTTTAGTTTTATGGGATGTCGCGTTAATAATTGGTATTGCACTATACATATCTCTGCATCATGATTACCCGCTTATTGGCTGGTTATCGATGGTGATGTTTTTAATTTGCACAAGAAATAGTATTAAAAATCATACGGCCACCTACACGTTAACAGGTAAAATATATTAACAGTAATGGGACGCAAATTATTATTAGAACATATTAACGTACCGGGCATCGAAACTTTTGATGTTTACCGCTCGAAAGGTGGTTATGATACCGTGGCCAAAGCTTTGAAAATGACCACTGATGAAGTGGTTGAAGAAGTAAAGAAATCGGGTTTGCGCGGCCGTGGCGGCGCGGGTTTCCCTACAGGTATGAAGTGGAGCTTTTTGGCAAAACCCGAAGGCCGTGCACGTTATTTGGTTTGTAATGCCGATGAGTCGGAACCGGGAACCTTTAAGGACCGTTATTTGATGACTTATATCCCGCACTTGTTGATTGAGGGTATGATCATATCGAGTTATGCCCTGGGTGCCAAAGTATCGTACATCTACGTTCGCGGCGAAATGATGCCGCAGATACGCATCCTCGAAAAAGCCATCGCCGAAGCAAAAGCAAAAGGATTTCTTGGTAAAAATATTTTAGGCTCCGGTTACGACCTCGAACTATACGTACAACCCGGGGGCGGCGCCTACATTTGCGGCGAAGAAACTGCGCTGTTGGAATCGCTGGAAGGTAAACGTGGTAACCCGCGCATTAAACCACCATTCCCGGCTATTGCGGGTTTATGGGGCTGCCCAACGGTGGTAAACAATGTGGAGTCGATAGCTGCAGTTGTCCCTATCATCCGCGATGGCGGCGATGAATATTCCAAAATCGGTATCGGTCGCAGTACAGGTACCAAACTGATATCGGCATCGGGCAACATCAACAAACCCGGCATTTACGAAATTGAATTAGGTGTTTCGGTTGAAGATTTTATCTACTCCGACGAATATTGCGGTGGTATAGCCAATGGCAAGCGCTTAAAGGCGGTTGTTGCAGGTGGGTCATCGGTGCCAATTTTACCGGCCAACCTCATCACCAAAACCATCAAAAACGAAGCCCGCCTGATGAGCTACGAATCCCTCTCCGACGGTGGTTTCGCTACCGGAACCATGATGGGTTCGGGTGGTTTCATCGTGTTTGACGAAGACCAGTGCATTGTGCGCAATACCTGGAACTTTACCCGTTTTTACCACCACGAAAGTTGCGGGCAATGTTCGCCATGCCGCGAAGGCACCGGCTGGATGGAAAAAGTATTGCACCGCCTGGAATATGGCCACGGCAAACTAAGCGACATGGACCTGTTGGTGGATGTATCGAAAAAAATTGAAGGAAATACCATTTGCCCTTTAGGTGATGCGGCAGCATGGCCCGTAGCCAGCGCCATCCGCCACTTTAGGGACGAATTTGAATGGCACGTTACCAACGGAGCAGAAGCAGTTACAAGAAACTTTGGTTTGGCACATTATGCCGATCCGCTACCGGTATTAGAGCCAGCAGCACAATAGGGAATTAACTTTTGAATTGAAATAGATGAAAGTTACAATAGACGGAATAAGTATTGAAGTACCGGAAGGAACAACCATCCTGAATGCCGCGAGAATGATAGGTGGCGATATCGTTCCGCCGGCTATGTGCTATTATTCCAAATTAGAAGGCAGCGGTGGTAAATGCCGTACATGTTTGGTAAAGGTAAGCAAAGGCTCCGAAAAAGACCCGCGTCCTATGCCAAAACTCATCGCATCGTGCCGTACCACGGTTATGGATGGCATGGAAGTGCAAAACATTACCTCGCCCGAAGTGATTGAGGCACGCAGGGGTATTGTGGAGATGCTGCTTATTAACCACCCGCTCGATTGCCCGATATGCGATCAGGCCGGCGAATGCCACTTGCAGGATTTAGGCTACGAACACGGCCTGGCAAAAACCCGTTACGAGTTCGACCGTCGTAAATTTGAAAAGATAGATATTGGCGATAAAATACAACTGCACATGACGCGCTGCATCCTTTGCTACCGTTGCGTGTTTACCGCCGACCAGATAACCGACCACCGCATACATGGTATTTTAAACCGCGGCGACCATTCGGAAATATCGACTTATATCCACGCTGCTGTCGATAATGATTTTTCGGGCAATGTTATCGATGTTTGTCCTGTTGGCGCTTTAACCGATAAAACTTTCCGTTTTAAAAACCGTGTTTGGTTTACCAAACCCGTTGATGCGCACCGCGATTGCGACCACGAAAAATGCAATGGTAAGGTAACGCTATGGTATAAAGGCGAAGACGTAATCAGGGTTACTGCGCGTAAGGATGTTTATGGCGAGGTAGAAGAATTTATTTGCAATACCTGCCGTTTTGATAAAAAGAAAACCGCCGATTGGGTAATTGAAGGCCCGCGCCATATTGCCAATACTTCGGTTATAAGCTCGAACCATTACGAAACTATGCACCCGCTGCCGGTTGTAAAGTCCGATCCGAAATTGATTGAGGCAAACGAGGAACAATTTGAACGCAATACACGCTTATAATAATGGAATTAGCTTTAATAGGATTTGTTGGCGAAAAATTTATACTGGTAGGCATTATCTTCGGTATAAGTTTGGTTGTTGCTATGTACAGCACATATGCCGAACGTAAAGTAGCCGCATTTTTTCAGGACAGGGTTGGCCCTAACCGCGCAGGCCCGCTGGGCATATTACAGCCCCTGGCCGATGGTGCCAAAATGTTCATGAAAGAAGAGATTATCCCCACAAGGGCAAGTAGTTTGCTCTTTATCGTAGGGCCATCGCTCGCTATCATGACGGCCTGTATCGGGTCTGCCGTAATACCATGGGGGCAACCGGTTATTATCGGTTCCGATTATTTCGACCTGCAGGTAGCCGATATCAACGTTGGCGTACTCTATATTTTTGGTGTGGTATCATTAGGCGTTTATGGTGTCATGATAGGCGGTTGGGCATCAAACAATAAATATTCCTTGTTGGGCGCTATCCGCGCGGCATCGCAAAATATCAGTTATGAAATCGCGATGGGCCTTTCCATCATCGCCTTGTTAATGGTTACCGGTACCTTAAGCTTGCGCGAGATTGTTGAGCAGCAACACGGCTTTTGGCACCACGGTTACTTTACCTGGAACTTCTTCCGTCAGCCATTGGGCTTTTTGCTCTTTATCGTTTGCGCTTTCGCGGAGACCAACCGCACGCCTTTCGATTTGCCGGAGTGCGAAACCGAGTTGGTAGGTGGTTACCACACCGAATACTCATCCATGAAACTGGGTTTTTACCTGTTTTCGGAGTATATCAACATGTTTGTTTCATCGGCAGTAATGTCTACTTTATATTTTGGAGGTTACAATTATCCCGGCATGGATTACGTGAACGCTACTTTGGGGGGTACTTGGGGCCCGCTGGTTGGTGTAGGCGTATTGTTCGCTAAAATTGTATTCTTCATCTTCTTCTTTATGTGGGTACGCTGGACCATCCCGCGTTTCCGCTACGATCAGCTGATGGATCTGGGTTGGAAAATACTCATCCCCCTGGCCATAGCCAATATTGTTTTAACAGGTTTATTTAGTACGTTTTTCAAATAGGTATACATGGAACCATTAACCAGTAAACGTAAGGTTATTGAATCAAAACCGCTCAACTTTTTAGAACGGGCCTACCTGCCTGCCATATTAAGCGGTTTGAGGATAACCGGAAAACACTTTTTCCGCAAAAGCGTAACCATCAGGTACCCGGAGCAAAAAAGGGAATTTTCCGAAAATTTCCGGGGCATGCACTCGCTTAAACGCGACGAAGAAGGCCGCGAGCGTTGTACCGCCTGTGGTTTGTGCGCCTTATCATGTCCG
The DNA here is from genome assembly GCF_903893715.1 of uncultured Mucilaginibacter sp. Taxonomy (GTDB): domain Bacteria; phylum Bacteroidota; class Bacteroidia; order Sphingobacteriales; family Sphingobacteriaceae; genus Mucilaginibacter. Next base: position 11,328 of record NZ_CAITNG010000001.1, on the reverse strand, counting down.
GCTGAAGCCATCACCATGATAGCTGCAGAACGCCAGCCTGGCGAAGAGCATTTATACCGCGAAGAAAAATACGCCGCCGTTTACGAGATCAATATGCTGCGCTGCATTTTTTGCGGCTTGTGCGAAGAGGCTTGCCCTAAAGAAGCAATCTACTTAGACGGCGATATCGTCCCTTCAAATTATTTGCGGAAGGATTTTATTTATGGTAAAGACAAATTAGTGGAGGAGCCATTAAATCAATAAGGAAGTTTTATACCTTTGCCCATCTTTTAAAAACAGGCAACGGTACTTTATAATATAAAAATGAGTTTATTTTATTTTGTCGCGTTTTTGTCGATACTGTTCGCACTCCTGGTCATCTTTGCAAAGAACCCGGTGCACAGTGTGCTGTACCTCATCTTAACGTTTTTTACCTTTACCATACAGTATGTTTTGCTCAATGCCCAATTTTTGGCCATCGTAAACTTTATTGTTTACATGGGTGCCATTATGGTGCTGTTCCTGTTTGTTATCATGCTGCTCAATTTGAATAAGGATTCGGAACCCATACGTTCCAACTTTATCAAGTTTGCCGGCGTTATAGCCGGTGGCTGTTTACTCGTGGTTATTGTAGCGGCGGTTAAGGCATTAGACAAATCGCAACCGGTAATCCTGCGCCAGGGCGACCTCGGTCTGGTAAAAAGCCTCGGTAAAGTATTGTTCAACCAATTTTTACTGCCCTTCGAAGTTTCGTCGCTATTGCTGTTCTCGGCAATGGTAGGCGCAGTTTTATTGGCCACTAAAGATAAACAACCCTCAAACGCGTAACCATGGATACTTTATCACAAAATATACAGGCCGTACCGTTAAATCATTACATCATCCTGTGTTCTATCATATTTTCGATAGGTGTTATCGGGGTGTTAACGCGCCGCAACGCCATCGTGATATTTATGTCGGTGGAGCTGATGCTGAACGCAGTTAACCTGTTGCTAACCGTGTTTTCGGTTTTCAGGGGCGATCCTAACGGACAAGTGTTTGTGTTTTTTATCATGGCATTGGCTGCAGCCGAAGTATCGGTAGGTTTGGCCATTATCGTGATGATATACCGCAATACCAATTCGCTGGATATTAACGTGCTGAACAGGTTGAAGTGGTAAGTTAGAGGCAAGAATTAAGAGTCAAGAATCAAGAAAAGGTCCTTCGAGGTCCAAAAGAATAATATAAATGATAAATAATTACATCTGGCTTATTCCTTTATTACCCTTAGCTGGTTTTATTATCAATGGGCTTGGCCGCAATGCTTTGTCGAAAGGTGCGATAGGCTTTATTGGCAGTACAGTAGTGCTGTTGGCTTTTGGCTTAAGTATAGCTGCCTTTTTGCAAATCAATTCCGATCCCGCGCACAAAGCCATCGAAGTCACTTACTTCGATTGGATACATGTTGGCAGTTTAACTATCCCTTTCTCTTTTTTGGTTGACCAGTTGAGCGTTATCATGTTGCTCATCATTACAGGCGTTGGCTTCCTTATCCATGTTTATTCGGTAGGTTACATGCACGATGATGAAGGTTTTGGCAAGTTCTTCTCGTATTTAAACTTGTTTATCTTCTTCATGCTGTTATTGGTGCTGGGTTCAAACTATGTCATCATGTTTATCGGCTGGGAAGGCGTCGGGTTATGCTCATATCTGCTTATCGGTTTCTGGTATAGCAATGCTGCCTATTCTGATGCGGCCAAGAAAGCTTTCGTTATGAACCGCATCGGCGATTTGGGTTTCCTGATTGGCGTATTCGTTATCATTCAAACATTCGGCAGCGTTACTTTTTCGGAAGTGTACGACAGGGCATCGTTGATGCACCCATATAATCCCACTTTGTTGTTGATTACCTTGCTGCTGTTTGTTGGCGCAACCGGTAAGTCGGCGCAGATACCCTTATTTACCTGGTTACCCGACGCTATGGCTGGCCCAACTCCTGTTTCGGCGTTGATACACGCTGCTACTATGGTTACCGCCGGTGTGTATATGATAGCACGCTCAAACATCCTGTTTACTTTGTCGCCGGTTACCATGCACATCATCGCTGTTATCGGTCTGGCAACCATCGTCATGGCCGCCATCATCGCGATGACACAAACGGATATCAAAAAAGTATTGGCTTACTCAACCGTATCGCAATTAGGTTACATGTTTTTAGGTTTGGGCGTAGGCGCTTATACAGGTGCTTTCTTCCACGTATTAACGCATGCTTTCTTCAAGGCCTTATTATTCCTGGGCGCGGGTTCGGTTATCCACGCGGTTAGCGGCGAGCAGGATATGCGTAAAATGGGCGGCCTTAAAGGCAAACTGCCGGTTACCTTCATCACCATGCTCATCGGTACACTGGCCATATCGGGTTTACCGCCGTTCGCGGGTTTCTTCTCTAAGGATGAAATATTGGCCAACGTTTACAGCCACAGCCCGGCTTTATGGGTAATTGGTGTTATCGCGGCCATGTTTACGTCGTTCTATATGTTCAGGATGTTGTACCTTACCTTTTACGGTAAATTCAGGGGCACGCACGAGCAGGAACATCATTTGCACGAATCTCCAAAATCAATCACAATACCATTGGTTGTTCTGGCCATACTTTCCATCGTTGGTGGCTTTATCAATGTACCGAAAGTATTGAGCGGCCATCACTGGTTGCAGGATTTTCTGGCGCCGGTTTTCAAAAAATCTACAGCCATACAAGAGCTTTACCCTCACGAACTGGCCCCATCCACCGAATGGCTGCTGATGGGCGTTTCTGTTGCCGGAGTTTTGATAGCCTTGGTTTGGGCATACATTAAATACAACAAGAACGGCCATGTGCCCGTTGCCGATACCGAGCAACGCCCCGCGCTTACCGGTTTGGCCTATAACAAGTTTTATATCGACGAAGTATACGATGCATTCATCCGCAAACCACTGGATGGCCTCTCTGTCTTTTTCTATAAGGTTATTGATAAGCTGGGCATAGATGGTTTTGTGAATGGTTTGGGCAGCGGCTCAATGGAAGCCAGCAAAGACCTGCGCATGTTGCAAAGCGGCAATGTAGGTTTCTATATTTTTATGATGGTGATAGGCATCCTGGCCATTTTGGGCTACGGTATCTACACGGTGTTACATATAATTTAATAAGGCATTACAATACACACAATGACGGTTATTATCCTACTTCTTTTACCACTGCTTGGTGCCCTTGTAACCCTGTTGTTTAAAGGCGCTAATGCTAAAACAGTAGCCCTGTTATTTGGTTTGGCCGAGCTTGCCGTCGCAGCAACTTTCCTTTCGCAATTTATACCCGATGCCACCACCCAGTTTGGTGTTGATTTTGAATGGATAGCAAGTGCCGGTGTTCATTTTAAAGCCGGTATCGATGGTATCAGCATGGTGATGGTATTGCTTACCACCTTATTGGTACCCATTATTATACTAAGCACATTTAAGCACGACTATAAAAACCCTGCCGTATTTTACGCCCTGATATTGTTTATGCAAGCTGGTTTATTGCTGGTTTTTACAGCATTGGATGGCTTTTTATTCTATGTGGGTTGGGAAGCGGCCTTGATACCCATTTACTTTATCTGCGCGCTATGGGGCGGCGGCGACCGTATTCGCATCAACATCAAATTCTTTATCTACACCTTTGCGGGCTCCTTGTTTATGTTGTTGGGTTTGATTTACCTGTACACACAAAACCCGGCCCACAATTACGATATACAGGCATTTTACCATCTGCATCTGAGCGCTTACAAGCAATCATTTGTTTTTTGGGCGTTCTTTTTGGCTTTCGCGATAAAAATGCCGCTGTTCCCATTCCATACCTGGCAGCCCGATACCTATACCGAATCGCCGACAGGCGGCACCATGATGCTTTCGGGCATTATGCTAAAAATGGGTATCTATGGTGTTATCCGCTGGTTGATACCCGTATCACCCGCAGCTTTCGCTCAATGGGGCCCGGTAGCTATCGTTTTAGCGGTAATCGGTATAGTTTACGCGTCGCTCATTGCCTTTAACCAAAAGGACGGCAAACGTTTGATCGCTTATTCGTCAATCGCCCACGTTGGCCTGATAGCCGCCGGTATTTTTGCCTGGGATATTCAAGGCATACAAGGTGCCTTGATACAAAGTTTGAATCACGGTATCAACATCGTTGGTTTGTTTTTTGTGATGGATATTATTAGCCGCAGGCTCAACACCCGCGACATCGACCAAATGGGCGGCATCGCTAAATTGGCTCCGCAGTTCGCCATCATGTTTCTCATTATTGTTTTGGGTACCGCGGCATTGCCCTTAACCAACGGTTTCATCGGCGAGTTTTTGCTACTCAACGGAATTTATCAATACAACATCTTCTTATCGGCTGTAGCCGGGTTAACCATCATCTTCTGCGCGGTATATATGCTCAGGATGTATAAAAAAATTATGCAGGGCGAAACCAACGCTTTAACTGCTGTGTTTACCGACATCACCGGTTCCGAAAAAATTGTACTGGGTATTATCTGTACGCTCATTATTGTTATCGGGGTGTACCCTCAATGCATTTTACACCTCAGCGAAGCCAGTGTTCACCACCTGATTGAGCAGGTAAACCAAAACAAATTAACCTCAGTAAAGTAAACCATGAATACGCTGATCATCATTTCTGTTTTACCGATCGTAATACTATACCTGGGTTTATACAAGCTGAAAAAAGCTTTGCTGCCGGTTACTGTTATTGGTTTGTTAATTGCCCTGGGTTTTGCTTTTGCCGATTGGGGCAAAGAAGCCGCGCCGATATTTAATGGCATGATGCAGTTTAACAACTTCTCTATCGCGTTTTCGGCACTCACCATATTGTCTACTATCCTGATACTGCTGCTATCAAAAGATTATTTTGAACGCATCAGCGATCACGTTGCCGAATATTACGCGGTGATGTTGTTCGCGCTGGCGGGCATCATCGTTATGCTGTCATACCATAACCTCACCATGTTGTTTATCGGTATCGAAATCATGTCGGTTAGCTTGTACATTTTGGCGGGTATCAAAAAGAACGACGTCGCCTCAAACGAAGCTTCGCTGAAATACTTTTTGATGGGCGCTTTCTCTACCGGCTTTTTGTTGTTCGGTATTACCTTGGTGTATGGTGCCTCCGGTTCTTTCGACCTGAGCGACATCCGCGCCTGGATACTGATGAATCCTGCCCATCTCGACCCCTTGTTTTATACCGGGGTGTTATTGATGATTGTAGGCCTATGCTTTAAAGTTGGCGCTGCCCCTTTCCATTTCTGGACGCCTGATGTGTACGAAGGTTCACCTACGCTGATTACCGCTTTCATGTCTACCGTAGTAAAAACTGCAGGTTTCGCGGCATTTTTGCGCTTGTTCTCCACCTGCTTTAATCCGTTGTCGGCTTATTGGGCCCCTACGCTGCTCATCATCACCATGCTTACGCTGTTCATCGGTAATATTACAGCCCTGTATCAGCACAGCTTTAAACGGATGCTGGCATTTTCGAGCATATCGCATGCAGGCTACTTGATGTTCGCTATTGTGGCTTTAAGTGCAAGCTCGGCCAATTCGGTTTTTGTCTATGCCACTGCTTATTCTATCGCTTCTATTATTGCCTTCGCAGTATTGATTTTGGTGAGACAACAAGCAGGCAGCGACAATTTCGACAGCTTTAACGGCCTCGCGAAAAAGAACCCGTTTTTGGCATTGACGTTGACAATCGCTATGCTTTCATTAGCGGGTATACCGCTAACCGCGGGCTTTATCGGCAAGTTCTTTATGTTTACCGGCGCATTGATGCAATACCAGGTGGCTTTGGTCATTATAGCTGTTGTAAATGCCATCATTAGCATTTATTATTACTTTAAGGTGATTATAGCCATGTACTTTAATGCCGCCGAACCGTCGGAAGTGCCTGTTCCGGCCTATTTTACATTTGTTTTAGGCTTGTCGGCACTGGCTACCATCGTTATCGGGGTGTACCCGGTTTTGATATCGGGCCTTATTTAATATCTGTCAGACCTGCAAATTGATTTAATAATTTGTAGTTTTACTGATAGATACTCTGAATGGAAAAATTCTGGGAACACCTACAAAATTTAACTGATGCGCGGCAAATCATAAGTCAAGGTGGTTTTTACCTCCTGCTGGTGGTTGTTTTTGCCGAAACCGGACTTTTTTTTGGCTTCTTCTTACCAGGCGACTATCTCCTGGTCTTAGCTGGTGTGCTTTGTTCGGCAGGTATGCTGGGCGTTCCCATCTTCGTACTGATACTCAGTTTAATTTTAGCGGGCTTTTTGGGCAATATGGTGGGGTATTGGTTTGGGTTCCGAACTGGCCATTTGCTCTTCAAAAGGGACGACTCTTTGTTCTTTAAAAAGCGCTATGTACACGTCGCCGAGAACTTTTATAACCAATATGGTGGCATGGCATTGGTTATGGGAAGATTTTTCCCGATAATTAGAACTTTTGCACCTATCTTTGCAGGAATTGTTAGGGTTGATTTTAAGCGGTTTACGTTTTTTAATCTGATAGGCAGTATTGCCTGGGTAACAATCCTGACGTTGGCGGGTTACTTTTTAGGACAGAAATACCCGCACCAGATAAAGGATTACTTACAATATATTGTATTTGGCCTGATACTGGTAACAACAATACCTTTGTTACTGGCTTTTTTACGAAGAAAGCTGATAACAGAGACAAATGATGAAATTGATAAAAAAACAGAATAATATCTATGAGCACGCAGCATCCCTGGCACCAGGTTTCTCCGGGAGAAAATATACCTACTATTGTAAACGCCATTATCGAGATACCCAAAGGCTCGAAAGCGAAATACGAAATTGATAAAGATTCCGGATTATTGAAACTGGATAGGGTATTGTTCTCGTCGGTAATGTACCCGGCTAATTACGGTTTTATACCCCAAACCTATTGCGATGACCATGACCCGCTGGATATATTGGTGTTGTGTTCCGTGGATGTTTACCCCATGTCTATCATCGAAGCGCAGGTTATCGGTGTGATGCACATGGTTGATGGCGGCGAACAGGACGACAAGATCATCGCGGTAGCAAAAAACGATATGTCAGTAAACTACATCAACGAACTGACCGAGTTGCCGCCGCATGCCATGAAAGAGATTGTCCGTTTTTTCCAGGATTATAAAAAATTGGAAGGTAAAAACGTTACCATTGAGCATTTAATGGGCCAGCGTTATGCCTACAAAGTTATTACCGAAGCCATGGAATTGTACCAGGCTACGTTTTCCTCGTACCAATAATTAATCAATGGCGCACCCCGATTTAGACATAAGCGGAACCTATATCTTTCTGACCTTTTTCCTGGTTGTGCTCAACGGCTTTTTTGTTGCCGCCGAATTTGCCATTGTTAAGGTACGTGGTTCGCAGATCGAGATACAGATCAAATCGGGCGGACGCATGGCCAAAGTGGCCCGTGGTATTATCCACAACCTGGATGGCTATTTGGCAGCTACCCAATTGGGTATCACCATCGCGTCGCTGGGCTTGGGTTGGTTTGGACAGGATGTGGCCACTAAGCTGATGCTGAACATGTTTTCGATGTTCGGCCTGATCATCACATCGCCCCTCATTATCGATATCAGCCACGTGGCGGCCTTCGCGTTTATTACCGTGCTGCATATCGTTTTTGGCGAGTTGGCGCCTAAGTCCTTCGCCATACAGCGCCCGGTGAGTGTAACCATGGCCATCTCGTTCCCGCTGAATGTTTTTTATACGGTTTTTAAGCCAGTGATATGGGTACTCAACAAGTTTGCCAATCTGGTACTCGCCTTGTTCGGCATAAAACCTACCGAAAGCGGCGATGCACACCATAGCTCCGAGGAACTGCAATATCTGCTTGATCAGGGAAAAGAAAGCGGTGCCATCGATTCGAACGAACATGAGCTCATCAAAAACGTATTCGATTTTAACGAGCGTGTAGTAAAAAACATCATGGTGCCCCGCACTAAAATATCGGGCATCGAGCTGACTACTACCAAAGAAGAGCTGCTGAACGAGATCATCGCCGAAGGGTACTCGCGTATGCCGGTGTATGATGATACCATTGATAAGATTGTCGGCATCGTACACGCCAAAGATATTTTGCCCCTATTGGTAAACAACGTGGATTTTGCCTTGAAAGACATTATCCGCAAACCCTATTTCATCCCCGAAACCAAAAAGGTAAATAACCTGCTGGCCGAGCTGCAACAAAAACGCATCCAGATAGCCATTGTGCTCGATGAATTTGGCGGCACCGCGGGTATGATTACCCTCGAAGATATTGTTGAAGAACTGGTTGGCGAGATACAGGACGAATACGACGAAGAAAAACCAATTGTAGAGAAATTGAACCACCGCGAGTTTGTGATCAACGCTTTGGCGCCCATATACGATGTTAATGAGTTTTTACCGCACGATTTGCCCGAAGACGGCGACTTCGACACGGTATCGGGTTGGTTGGGCGATATTTTTGGCAAGATACCCGAAGTGGGCGAGCAGAAGGAGGCTAATGGTTACAACATCACCGTGCTCAAAAAATCCGAACAAAACATCGAATCGGTAAAGCTGGAGTTGCTGATTGACGACAAAGATGCCATAGATTTGCATTAAACCCGCAGGCCATGCAGCTTTTTTACACCCCCGACCTTACTGACGCCTCGCCCGTTTATTATTTAAATGAGGAGGAAAGCAAACATTGCGTCCGCGTGCTGCGCCTAAAAACCGGTGACAAAGTACAACTCATCGACGGGAAAGGCGGCCTGTACGAAGCGGAGATTGTGGATGAGCATCCCAAAAGGGTAGCGCTAAAACTACTTAGCCAACAACAACAGTACGGCAAACGCAATCACTACCTGCATATCGCGGTAGCACCAACAAAAAATATTGAACGCCTGGAATGGTTTTTAGAAAAAGCGACCGAAATAGGTATCGACGAGATATCACTCATCATCTGCCAGCGCTCCGAACGTAAGGAAGCCAAGGCTGAGCGTTTAAATAAAATCATTACATCAGCCATAAAGCAATCGCTAAAGGCATATCATCCGCTTTTGAACGAGCCTGTGCCTTTTCAAAAACTCATCACACAACCTTTTACCGGTCAAAAATTTATCGCGCATTGCGAACCGGGGGATAAGATAGCACTCAAAAAAAACCTAACTTTAAATGACCGTTATTTGATTTTGATAGGTCCCGAAGGTGATTTTTCGCCAAAAGAAATTGAAGATGCTTTGCAAAATGGATTTGAACCAATAACTTTAGGGAATAACCGTTTAAGAACAGAGACCGCCGCATTGGAGGCCTGTTTCGAAGTGAACTATTTAAACAGATGAAGTTTGTACCTGCCATAGCCGTTTTTTGCCTGCTGATTTTCGGCAGCTTTAGCGACCCTACCTATAAAATGGCCAAGGTAAAATACAATGGTGGCGGCGATTGGTATGGCGACCGCACCGCCCTACCCAACCTGATTGCCTTTTGCAACGAAAATATCAAGACCAATTTCCAGGCCGAAGACGATGTGGTGGAAGTGGGCAGCGCCGAGATATTCAATTACCCATTCATCTTCCTCACCGGGCACGGTAACGTGATGTTCAGCGACCAGGAAGCCAAAAACCTGCGTAAGTATTTAACTGGTGGTGGCTTTTTGCATATCGACGACAACTACGGGCTTGATGTATTTATACGCCGCGAAATGAAAAAGGTATTCCCCGAATTGGAGTTTGTGGAGTTGCCGCCAAACCACCCCATATTTCACCAGAAGTTTGATTTCCCGAACGGCTTGCCAAAAATACATGAGCACGATGGCAAACGCGCGCAAGGCTTCGGCTTAATTTATAAAGGCCGCTTAGTTTGCTTTTATACTTATGAGTGCGATTTGGGAAATGGCTGGGAAGATTTTGGTACCTATCCTAATGATACACAAGAATCGCGGATGAAGGCCTTGAAAATGGGGGCCAACCTGGTTCAGTACGTTTTAACACAATAATATGTACAAAATTAAAGTAAACGAACATATCGATCTGGATGTGGAAACCGGCAAAACCGGCAGCGCCATTAATGGCAAAGCGGCAAATGCCGTTATCAGCAAAATCGACGCGACGAATTATCACATCATCGAAAACTACCGCTCGTACAACGCCGAGGTGGTAAGCTTTAACAAGGAAGAAAAAACAGCCGTTATCAAAGTGAACGGCAATACCTACGAACTGAAAGCCAAAGACCAGTTTGACGCCCTGTTGGACCAGCTGGGCCTGAGCAACCTGAACGCCAACAAAATAAGCGACATAAAAGCCCCGATGCCCGGCCTGGTGTTAAAGGTTTTGGTAAACGAAGGCGACGAGGTTAAAAAAGGCGATAACCTGTTTGTGCTCGAAGCCATGAAAATGGAAAACATCATCAAGGCACCGGCGGACGCCACGGTAAAAAGCATCAAAGTAAAACCTACCGACAAGGTTGAAAAAGGGCAGTTGATTATATTGTTTAAATAATCAAATTAATTAGCCGGTTTATTCTTATCCGCGTAAGCGAAAACCTTTTGCATAACCGGGCTTGGGCGTGCGCCTATGTTTTGGCGGATGTTTAGCTCTTCTACAGCAATTTGCACAAATAAGCCATCAATAGCTTTTTGGCAGGCATAATCGGCAATATCCGGATTGATTTTACTCACAAAAGGTATCCTGTTATAGGTGTTGGCGGCCTGTCCATAATATTGCGTGGCACCTACCTTGTTCAGGCTGGCTTGTATAATGGGTTTAAAGGCCAGTATCAGCGCTGCGGTAGTGGTACGTTTAAAATATTGTGTCGCCGAATCGTTGCTGCCCAAGAGTATCTTCATGGCATCGTCCAATGTCATTTGTTTAATGGCATCAATAAAAATGGGTTTAGCTTGAGTTGCGGCGTCTTCGGCCGCGCGGTTGAGGGATAGGATTACCTTATCGCAAAGGTCGTTCATGCCCAATTGCCTCAAACGGCTTTCTACTTTCTGCGCTTCGGGCGGGAACAATATTTTTACAGCCGGGTTGCCAAAATAACCGTTAAGGGCCGAAAGCTGGTCGCTGCTTTTTGATGTGCCTTGTGTAAGTGCCTGTTTTAAGGCTGTGCCTACATCAAGGCTCGATGGTGCGCCATTGCCACCGGTAACTTTTTGGATGATGGAAGGTAATTTTATCTGTGCCATCAGCGTAAAACTGCCGGCAAATAGTAAAGCTGTTGCGAGGGTAAATATGCGTAAGTTTTTCATTTCAGAATGTTCGTTTTTTTTCAATTACACGCCCTATGGGTTTGGCATGCAATTAACGAAAATATCGGC